>NZ_QCWA01000011.1:0-225605 GCF_003058245.1 Pseudomonas sp. GV047
ACCAAGCGTCCGGCTTCGTCGTACTGATACGCCGTCACCGCCCCCAGCGGATCCTGCTCAACCGTCAGCCGGCCTTTGGCATCGTAGGATTTGAAATGCTGGGCACCGTCCGGATCAATCCGCTGCACCAGCCGCGCCCGGTCGTCATGGGCGTACACTTCCTGACTGCCATCGGCGTTATGCAGCGTGACCCGGCCGTCGTCCCCCCAGGCATACCGCGTGTCCATCTGGGAAAAACTGGCCCAATGCCGGACACATCGCGCGGCCTTGCCCGCCCGTTCCCATTCCCAGAAGAAACTCGCCCCACCGGCCAGTCCGCGCTCAAGAATCACGTGCTGATCGTCGTAGCGATAAACCTCGCTTTCACCTACCGCATTGGTCGCCGAGACCAGTCGGCCAGCGTCGTCGTAGGCGTAGGAAACGACGGTCTGCTCGGTAATCCAGACATACGGGCCACGGCCTTCGGCCCGCTGCACCTGGTAGTCCACCGCGACGATGCGGGCCGACGCATAGCGCAGGAACAGCGCACACCCCGCACCGTTATCCAGCCGCTCAATCCGCCCCAGAAAATCCCGAGAAATCCGCAGCCGGTTGTCGTACGCATCACTGATCGAGACCAGCACACCGTCGCGAAAGTGATAAAACCGCGACGCCTGGGCCAGCACCAGTTCATCCGGCGACGCGCCCAAATAGATCGCGGCTTCGGCCAAACTATTGGTGATGGCGGGTCGAGCAACAGTCGGCAGTGGAAACCCAATCGAGCGGTTCTCATGGTCCGTCCACACCACCGAATCGCCCGACACCACCAGCCGATGCGCCAGCGAATGACTCCAGCCAAATCCCAGCCCGACATCCACTTCCACCGCACTGGTGCGATACAACCGTGTCCACTCGAACGGCAAGATCCCATCCAACGTGCCGTCGGTGAGGGTGAGCAATTCCTCCCCGGTAACCATCGACACGGGGCAGCCGTTGGTGACGGTCTTATCCGAAGGGGCCGCCGCATCCCCGTTCGGGTTTTTCCCCGAAACAGGCACATCATCGACAGGCTCCTGCCTGACCAACACGGTCTTCTGTGTCTTGTTACGAACCGCCGGCACGGGGTTCGAAACCACATGCTCCCCCGCCTTCAACGGTGCCACCGGTACGGTCTTTATCGCTGTCGCGGGGCCACCGAGCAGCAAAGGCTTCACTGCCTCGACATGCGCGTCCAACGTCGGTCCCACCAACTGATCAGCCAGCCTCTCCAGCCACTGGCGCGCTCGTCCGGATTTGATATGTCCCAGCACCTGAGCGCCCAGGCGAATCTGCACGCCCATGCCACGGGTCGCCCAGATCAGGAACAGATTGATCAACACCTCACCGCTGATCTCGCCCAGCACTTCATACAGCTCGGGCGGCGGCAGCAGGCGTAGCCAACTGACCATGGCCGACAGGTAGATAAACAGCAGCGGCTCATCGCTGAGCACCAACAGCCCCCTTGCGATGGCGTCGTTGCCCAGCCTCAGCAGTTCATCGAGTTCAGTCTGGGAGATGTAGGCCAACAACTTCTGGCTGTTGGCCTTAAGGTCCGCCAACAAGTCATACAGCTGCTTGACGTTGTCCCACAGGTTGTAGAGCGCCTTGGCCATCCCGCTTGAAAACGCCAAAGCTTGCATCGCGCTACGCTCGGGCGGCGTGGCGTTGGCGAAGTCGTCCCACAGGGGCTGGAAAGTCTTGGTCCATTCCTCATGCAGGCGACTTTCCAACCCTGCGATCACCGATTGATAAGACCCATACAGCGCCTTGACGTGATCCTTGGAAACGTTGGGATAGAAGGTGATTTGGTACGGCTGGTTGCGATCACACTCGGTGATTTCGAGGATGCCGCCGGGGCCGATGGTCCGATGCAGTGGTGCGCCGAGCGGGCTGCCATCCTGGGCAATGGCTTGCAGCATCACCGGCGTATTGCCGATCGGTACAAACCGAGTGCTTTCGAACATATGCACCAGGGTCAGCGATCCCTGGGCATCGCACCTGGCGACGGTGTTACTGGGGGTTTTGGAGGAAGCCGGCGCCACCAGCGCCACCTCTTCCCCAACTTTGAACACCTGATCCACTTCCAGTGCCGAAGCGCTCAAGAACCCCTCGGCCCACTCATCAAAGGTGTTCAGGCAATCACGCAAGTCACGAAAGACGCGCTCAACGTCTAGCGCCTTGGCATCCATGGGGGCCAGGACAAAGCTGGCAATCACGGGAATCAAGAGGCCGCCCCGACGACCAGGGCATTGACGGGTAGGTGCATCGGCGGTCCCTCGCACTGAATGATCAGGCGAGAGACTTTGGAGAGGTTCGTCAGGTAAAGAAGTCGGCGCTATTCGCCAGGACGGCTAGGAGGGTTCGCCAAGACTTCGGGTAAACGCAGAGTTGATCGTAGGAGTCGGATTACAGGTGGAAAAGCCCTACAGCTTCAGTTGCCCAATCGCCTTGCTCAACTCACCAGCCAACGTTGCCAGCTCATTGCTGGTGGTCGCCGAACCCACAGTTTGTTGCACGGTGTTCTCGGTCACATCACGAATGCTCACCACTGCGCGGTTCATCTCTTCGGCCACGTGGCTTTGCTGTTCGGCGGCGACGGCGATCTGGGTGTTGCTTTCACGCATTTGCGCCACGGCGCTGGTGATTTCGGCGAGCGCTGTGCCGGCTTCCAGGGCTTGTTGTACGCAGTCGTCGGCCTTGAACGAGCTTTCCTGCATGAAGTCCACCGCGTCGCGGGTGCCGGCCTGCAGCGCCGAGACCATCCGAGTGATTTCGTCGGTGGAACTTTGCACGCGCTTGGCCAGGTTGCGCACTTCGTCGGCGACCACGGCAAACCCACGGCCCATTTCCCCGGCGCGAGCAGCTTCGATGGCGGCGTTGAGGGCGAGCAGGTTGGTCTGTTCGGCGATGCTGTGGATCACACTGACCACGCTGTTGATTTTCTGGCTGTCCTCGGCCAGTTTCTGGATCATTTCGGCGGTCTGTTGCACGCCGGAAGACAGGCCGGCGATTGAATGCTGTACGCGGGTGACCACGTCCTGACCGCTGCCAGCGAGGGTGTCGGCGGCCTGGGACAAGTCGCGGGTGGCACCGGCATGTTGAGCGATATGGTAGACGGTGGCGGTCATTTCGTTGATGGCGGTGGCGGCCTGGTCGGTCTCGCTTTGCTGGCCAAGCATGCCGTGTTGTACCTCATTCATGCTGCTGGCCAATCGAGCGGCACCCTCGTCCAGAAGCCTGGCGGTGCGCGCCACGGTGCTGACCACGCGCTGATAACCGGCTTGCATGGCATTGAAGGCGCTGGCCATCTGGCCGACTTCATCCTTGCAGGCCAACGGCACGCGGGCCGACAGGTCGCCGGTTTTCTCCACGTGCAGCATCACGTCCTTGAGGGTGTTGAGTTGGCTGAGCAGGAAGCGGATCAGCAATTGCGAGGCGCAGAGCATCGCCAGCATCAGGATCAGCACCGCCACGGCATAGTTGGCGAAGCGTTCACTGAATACCTGGCTCAGGCTGGGGGCGTGGGCGAGCACGGCGATGTATTGCCCATCAGGGCGGGCGATCACTTCGGCGCCCATCAGCGTGTTTTCGCCGAACAGCGGCATGGGGTTGAGTTCGACCCAACCCGTGTTGCTGCTCAGGGCTGACAGATCCTGATCGGCCAGCTGTGGGACTTGGCCGCGGGCAAACGTCAGCCAGTGCTCGCTCTTGGGCAGGGCCTTGTCGGCCGGCCAGGCTCCGAGCAATTGCGCCTGGGCCTGTGCCGAGGCCTGGGACGCATGGCTGCGCGATTGCTGTTCGAGATGCACGGCGTACAGCACCAGGAGCAGGGTCGTGATAAAGGCGACCGCGTTGACGGCCCAGAATTTGTATTTCAGCGAGATATTGCTAAGCCAGGCACCCATGGAAGGTTTTCTCTGATAGCGGAAACAGCATTGGCAAGGTGCCATTATTGTGCCGCTACTCCGCAAAGCGGTTTTGACATGGGTCAATGCACCGCATCAATCCACGGCAGGCAGCCCAAAAAACGCGCGGGCACAGGCGGTGCTGTGCTGAGCCAGGTCCTCGGCCGTTTCGTTGCGGTGCAGGGCGACTTCGCGCAGCACTTCCGGCAGGTAGGCGGGTTCGTTACGGCCGTTTTTCGGCTTTGGACGCAGGGTGCGCGGCAGCAGGTAGGGCGCATCGCTCTCCAGCATCAGACGACCACGGGGAATTTCCCTGACCAACGGATGCAGGTGCGTCCCACGGCGCTCATCACAGATCCAGCCAGTAATGCCGATGTGCAAATCGAGATCGAGGTAGCTGAACAGCGCCGGTTGTTCGCCGGTGAAGCAATGCACCACGGCGGCGCTCAGGTGGTCGCGGTAGTCCTTGAGGATCTCCAGCAGGCGCTGGTTGGCGTCGCGCTCGTGGAGAAACACCGGCAGTTTCAGCTCAACCGCCAGAGCCAAGTGCTCTTCGAGGACTTTTTCCTGTTGCGGGCGCGGAGAGAAATCCCGATTGAAATCCAGCCCGCATTCGCCCACCGCACGTACGCGGCTTTCGTTGAGCAAACCACGCAGGCGCCTGGCGCTATCGCCGTTCCAATCGCTGGCGGAGTGGGGGTGGATGCCGGCCGTGCTGAACAGGCGCTGGCCGCTGTCATCGAGGTTGACGCACAGTTCCAAGGCCTGTTCGCTGCCGTCGACGCTGGTGCCGGTGAGCACCAATTGTTGCACCCCGGCGGCATAGGCGCGGTCGAGAACGGCCTGGTGCTTCTCGTCGAAACTGGGGTTGGTCAGGTTGACGCCGATATCAATGAGTTGCATGGTGCTATCTCCGCCTGCGGCCGGAAAGCATATCAGAGCTGTAGATTTATAAGAAAAACGAAGAACTACAACGAGTTATAGCTGTCTTTGAACGTCGCAAGTGACATCGTGATTGGCTGCACGCCTTGCACTGTGCCACCGTTGCGCGTCTTGCCAGCGCTTAAAGCGCTCTGTTTCTGACCCCCAACGCCTCGTTTTTCGCGAGGGTGTTGGCCAGTATTCTTTCCGGAGAGCGGATGATCCGACCCTCGGCGTTGCTTATGTTGTGCCTGACGCTGCTGCTGCCCGCGGCGGCGCTCGCGCGTCTGGACGGGCCGCTGGAAGTGACCAGGCCCGGCAAGGTGCGCGACCTGGCGGAGATTCGCTCGAGTCGCACCCTGCGTGTACTGGTGAACCAGAGCCGTAACAGTTCCGGCGAGGTCCAGGGCCAGGCCATCGGTGTCGAATACCATCGCTTGCGTGCGTTCGAGCAATACCTCAATGGCCACGCCCGTGATGGCCAGGAAATCAACCTCAAGATCATTCCCAAGGCCAAGGACCAACTGCTCGGCGCACTCGCCCGTGGCGAAGGCGACCTGGTGGCCCCCGGTGAATTGCTGGATGTGAAGGCCGCACACAAGATCAGCACCAGCGATCCGATCGCCAGCGGTGTGCCGTTATGGCTGGTGGGGGTGAAGGGTGAGCGGCGGTTTACCAAGCTGGAGCAACTGTCCGGGCGTACCCTGGCGCTGACCACCGGCAGCGCGGCGGCGGATGCCATCAGCCAGGTCAACCAGAAACTGGCCTTGCACAAACAGCCGCCGGTCAAGGTGGAATGGGTGGACCCGACCCTGGCGGTGGAGGATGTGCTGGAGATGGTCCAGGCGGGCATTTTTCACCTGACTATTGTCGAGAAGCCGATTGCTGAGCGCTGGTCGAAGATCCTGCCCAAGTTGCGCTTCGACAAGCAGGTGGCAATCAGCGAACCGGGCGACGAGTACTGGTTTGTGCGCCAGGATGCCTCGATGCTGCGGGCCAGTATTGATCGATTTCTCAAGACCTATCGCACGCCGTCCGACCAGGATGTGGCATTCCAGCGCATCTATCGGCGCCTCTACCAGGTGCGCAACCCGCTGGCCCGCGTCGACCGCCAGCGCCTGGAAAAACTGCGCCCGGTATTGCAAAAGCACGCCCGTGAGCAAGGCATGGACTGGCTGAACCTCGCGGCGCTGGCGTTCAAGGAGTCGGCTTTCGACCCGGGTGCGCGCAACAGCGGCGGCCCTACCGGCCTGATGCAGATCACCCCTTCGGCAGCGCAGCGGGTGGGCGTCAACAACATCGAAAGTCTCGACAGCAATGTGCAGGCCGGCGCGCGTTACCTGGCGTTGATCCGTCGCAAATTCTTCGCCAGCCCCAAGCTCAACGAGCGCGAGCGCATGGCCTTCGTATTGGCCGCGTACAACATGGGGCCGGAGCGGGTGCAGGGCATGCGCACCGAGGCCAGGCGTCGGGGACTGAACCCCAATCAATGGTTCTTCCAGGTGGAGCGCATCGCCATGGAGCAGGTGGGGATGGGGGGCGTCAGCTATGTTAATAGCGTCAACAAGTACTACTTGGCGTTCGATCGGGAGCGAGAGTCCCTGGAACCGCAGGCGCCGAAAATCGCCTCACGGAAATAATCTATTTTTTCGATGTTAATCAGGCAGTTTTTCGGCTTTTATCATTGCTTAAACTGATTAATATAGCGGCCAACCAACCCCTACTTCGAAAAGGATCCACCCCATGAGCCCAATGATCAAAAGCGTACTGTCCACTCGTGCCGGCTACGGCCTGACCATCCTGCGCATCGTCGTCGGCATCATCTTTGCCGCCCATGGTTCGCAAAAACTCTTCGGTTGGTTTGGCGGCTATGGCCTGGCGGGCACCGCCCAGTGGATGGAAAGCATTGGCCTGGCGCCGGGTACCCTGATGGCGCTGCTGTCGGGCGGAACCGAGTTCTTTGCCGGCCTGGCACTGATCATCGGTTTGCTGGTACGCCCGGCGGCATTGGGCCTGACCATTCTGTCGCTGGTGGCGATCTTCTCGGTGCATATCCATAACGGCTTGTTCATGGCCAACAACGGTTATGAGTTCGCACTGGCCCTGCTGGGCGGCTCCCTGGCGGTGCTGCTGGAAGGTGCTGGCAAACTGTCTGCCGACCGCGCCATCGCCAACTGACACCGGCGCAAAACTCTGAAAAGGCCCACCACTGTGTGGGCCTTTTCGTTGCTCGGGATTCTTGACACCGCCCCACCGGCTTCTCTAGGATGCTGCCCATGCGCCGATTTAAACAGCTAATTGCGGGGCGCCACTGGGTCTTGATAGAACCCGACAGAAGCTTGTTCTCCCCTGGGGAGGCAACTTCGAAATACCGCTAAAGCGCTGGTTCGGTGTTGCCTCTCACCTGCCCGCAGACTTTTGAGGCAGAGACACGACACGATGAATGCACTACGCCCCCTGATACGCCTGGCCCCGATCACCGCGGACCTCACCCAACGCAATCCAAAAATCCTCCTGGGCGGCAAGCATCAGCCTACGCTCTTGCGTTATCTGGACGGGTGGCCACGTCGCAGCGGACGGCCATCGGCATTCTTGATTCAGTTTGTGGAAGATGGCGATTCTCTTGCCCGGTTTGCGAATAACAGCTTCGATCTTGCGGTTATCCAGGCCCCCAGCGCCAGCGACGCGCAGGAAGTCATCCGACAATTGACCCGCATTGCCCGGCAGGGGCTGATTGCCAGGCGTTGAACTCAGTAGAGCGCGACGCTCGCCTGTAGTCGACGCCGTCGATTGCACAGGAAAACCACCCAGGCAACCAGGCATAGCATCAGGGGTATCGCCAGTGCCACGAGCATTTTTATGGCGAACTCCAGGCGATGTACCTGCGCGTATGCCTCGGCTTTCAAGGCATGTAATTCCATTGGCAAGCGCAGTCGCTCCTTGTTGAGTGCAACCAATTGGGTGGTGGTGTCCACGGTCTGGGAGCCGAGCTGCACCTCCGTTGTGCGCAGCATTTGCCATTCATGTTCTGTCCGTAGCAGGCGTTGTTCCAATTCAGTCGCCTTCTGCGTGTAGGCGTGTACGGCGCTGTCGCGCATCCGTTCCAGCCTGTTTGGCGATCTTTGCGCCGACGCGTGCGGGCGAATATTGGTCAGTACATCACTGGCGGACAAGTTATCCAGCGTATTCAAGATAAACAGTGTGTTGCTGTCGGGCGCTGGGCTATTGACTTGATCCGTGAGCAAATCAGTGTCGGCGACTACCACCACATGGATCTGCGCCGCTTTTTGCACTGCTGCCGGCTGTCCTTCCACGTCATCGAGGAATGCTGAATAGGCAGGCCCCTCTATACGGGCTGCAATCACATGGCGTTGTGTTTGGCTGGAGGCCTCATCGGCCGTTGAATCGAGCTCGGTTGCCGAGGCAAGCCGGTCGGTTTCCTGCAACTCGGATTGCAGGGAGCTTTGCAGGAGAGGGGTCAGCGTCGTGCGGCCTTTCTGGCGGCGAAACAGCACGCCGCTGCTTGATACCGTCACGTTATTCAATTTCCAGGTGCTCGGATCGCCTGTGTTCATTGCCTGCCGGGGCAGGTTCAACCTGCCCGGATGCTGCACTGTGAACTTCCCTTTCACAGGTGTGTGCGACGCGGCGTAGCGGTGATCGAGCAGAAACTTGTTCGCCGGCATCTGTATTCCCCAAGCGGCAAGCAAATCAGTCAGTCGGGTATTGGCGGATGGGGTGTTCGAGCTTTGCTCACTAAACGGGTCGATAAATGCCATCAATTTACCGCCCTTCAATACAAATTGTTCAACCGCATATAACGATTGTTCAGGCAGCGCCTGTGGATGCACGACCATGAGCGTCTTGACCTGTTCCGGCACGCGCTCGGTGCTTGCTCCCAGATTGACCAGGTTGAAATGTCGCTGCAGTTCCTTCAACAATCGGCCCGCGGATTCTCCCATCGCCAGCCCTGACAGCAGTCCGATAGCGGGGCGCTCCGGATGCTGCAACTTGTAGATCAAATGACTGATTTCATATTCGAGCAATGGCTCACGATCCAGGCTGAATGATTCGATGCGTTGCGCTCCATAGCCGGCTCGGGTGCCGATCAGGCCCATGAATCCCGCATTGTCGTCGAGGCCAAACAACCTGGCTTTGTAGGCGTCCTCTGAAAAAGGCATGGGATCAATAAGGTGCAGGTTGATCATGCCTTTTGCTGCTTTTTCGTACTCCATCAACCGGTCTTCGATGCGCTTGCCATAGCGTTTCAAGGTGTAGCTTCGTCCAGGGCTGTCATGGGCATTGAAATAATACAAATCCACAGGGTTTTCCAATGACGCGAGTAACTGTCGTACTTGAGGCGATAGGGTATGCGTTTTTCCTTGTGAGAAGTCCCATCGGATATTTGGAATTTTTCCTACCCAAACTAAGTTAAACGCCAGGAATAGTAACAGGATAACAGTGAGTGTCATGCCGGTGCGCAGAGTAGGTCGCATGGAGGGCTTTCCTTCTCAGCTGTGTCTATAGTTGAGAGTGACGGTCGTCGCTGCGAGAAAGGCCAAGATCATGCTGATGAAGTAAAGCATGTCACGAAGCGTGAACTTTCCATTGTCGATAGCGCTGTACCTCGAAAAAGGGCTGAGGGAGACCAGGCTGTCCACCGCCCAGATGGGGGCTTGATGTTCAAGTGCATCGAGCAAATAAGAGAGTGCGCTGACGATAAGCATAAAGCCCACAGTCAGTATGAAAAGGGCAGTGCGTTGCCGTACCAGTGTGAAAATAAAACAACCGACGGCTAGATAACTGCCCGCCAGTAGCCAGCTCGATATAAATTGCGAGGCAATAACGCTGTTGTCCGCCACTCCCAGGTAGTTGGCAATGATCACGAGAGGGAAGGTCAATATCAGGGCTGTGGCCGCCACGACCCAGGCTGCTAGAAATTTGCCGATAACCCATTCAAACGTGGTGATGGGTAATGTTTTCATCAGGTCGAGAAAACCGGCATTGGACTCGTCCGACCAGAGTTGTGCCGCCAGTACTGGAATCAGCAATAAATAGAGCCAGGGGTGTAGCTGGAAGAAAACCTGCAAGTGACTGCTGTCCTGTTCTGGCCAGGCGCTCATGTGCAACCCCAATGCCACGGACAGTACTGAAAAAATGGCAATGCTCAGATAGGTGCCGGGTGTACCGGCGTAGTGGACGAGTTGACGCTTGAAGATGACGGGCAGCAGTTTCAAAGGGGAGTCTCTCGGCTCAGATAATGAACTACGTCGCTGAGGCGACCAGGCTCCAGGCTCAGTGAGTTGATTTTCCAGCGACGATTGGCAATGAGCGTATTGATATGGGGGTAGATGGTGTGCCCCGGCATGGCCAGGACGGTCACCGTGCCGGGTGCGTGCCGATGTTCTTCGATGCCTGCCACCCCCGGCAGTACGGCGAGAGCCAGCAGGTCCAAGGGGGCATCTGCGGCGAGGGTGACCGCCTGGAAATGGCGAGAGTCGCGTTGCAGATCTGGCATGGGGGTATCGGCCACCAGGCGATCACCTGCGATCACCAGGGCGCGTGTACAGAGTTCGGATAATTCATCGCAGTGTCGGGAAGCGACGATCACGGTCATTTCTTGCGTCAATGACTGGATGAGGCTCCTGAATTTGTATTTCTGATCAGGTGCCAGCCCCTCGGTCGGTTCATCCAGTAATAGCAAGGCAGGGGCGTGCAGGATGGCCTGGGCAATGGTGACTTTGCGCTTCAAACCGATGGAGAGAGCCTCGAGGGGAGCGTTGAGCACCGGCAACAACTCCAGTTGCGTAGCGGCATAGTCCACCTGTGCGCGTTTTTCGGTGCCGCGCAGTCCGCGAAGGGCCGCGATGTAGTCAAGGAATTCTTTAACCGACATCGTAGGATGACTGACGCATCTGTGAAGTTGGTAGCCGATGAGTTTTTTTGCTCTTAATGGATGGGCTTTAGTATTGAAGCCTTGGATGTTTATATGCCCGCTGGAAGGCGTGGTCGAGCCCGATATTACGTCGAGAAGGGCCGTTTTAACTGTAGGATTTTCTCCGAATAGTCCCAGGCATTCCTGTTTGTTTGCGCTGAATGAAAAATCGCTGATTATTTTCTTATTGTTTAAATGTTTTGTCAGATTGATGATTTCGATCATTTAGCGTGGTGTGGTCGTGGAGGGAGAGTTTGAAAAGGGTACGAGCAATATCTGTTTTTGGGAACGCCGCTCAGCATTAATAGGAAAAATCCTACGGGCGCGCTAGGCAAGTCGCTGAAACAATTGTTTTGTGTTTTTAACCTTTAATTATTGAGTGATGGTCTGAAGGTTATAGAGACTTTTCGAATTTTGTAATGAGGCCCGATCACCATGATGCTTCTACGTACCCTTGTTCTTGAACGCGACGGTCAAGATGCTCCGGTTAACGGTGCATTGCTCTGTGGGTTTGCTGTAGGCCAGATTGCCTCCAACTTTCTTGTTTATAGCTTGGATGAAGAGGTTGAGCCGGCGAGTTCCAGGGTGTATGTCGCAGCCTTGCGCAAAAAACTTGATCGGTATTTTCTGGGGGGAGTGGAGTCCAAGGAGGACCTGCATGTGGCAATGCATGTTTTCAAGCAAATTCTTACCTCGGCGGCGGCAGGCACTAAAGCCGGTGTTACCGAAACTCAGGTGCCTTATCATTTTATCGATTTAAAAGGCTGCAAGCTGCCGCCTGCGAGGCCCGAAGAGCATCATTCGGTGATCATCAAGAAGGCCCTGGTGATGAAAGTGATCTCCCTGGGAATGTCTGCGCCGGTGCTGCCGGCAATCGAAAGTGCTTCATTAATTGTGCCTTCCATTCGTTTCTCGTCGAAAATGAGTTCATCTGTCAGGGGGGCGAATCCACCCGAGCCTACTCCGCTTCCCGTACCTGAACCTGTCGTAGAAGAGCCCCGGCAGATGTTGGTCGACGCGCCTGTGGCCATCGTCCAGGATGTACCTGTTGTCCTGAATGAGCCAAGCGCCCCGGCGCAGCCGAAGCTTTCGGCGCCCGCGGACGACGACCACTTGTTTGAAGTAGGCAGTACGCTGACCAACCTGGCTCGTGTTGCTCAGGAGCTGGCCCAACAGAAACTCGCTGCGTCGGAGAGGGAAACCGCGCTTGATCAATGGCAGGCCCGCTTGCAGCAGGAGCAAACCCAGTTGGATGAAAGGGTCCGGGATCTGGAGCAGCGCACCGCTCAACTGCATGACCAGTCCCTGGCCGTCAGTCAACGGACCGAAGCCCTGAAGGTGATGACCTCGCAAGTCTCGAGCTTACGCCAGAGCTTGCGGGGCGTGCTGCTTGAATTGGATCAGACGTTGGATAGCTAGACAGGCCTGGCTACTTTCCTGGGTTCATTTATCATCAGCGCCAGCGAACCGACGCCTGGATGTGATTTCCTGCCTTATCGGTACCTATGGACATTGCCTGGGGATGCATGCGTTTGAGTACCAAGCTGATAACCAAAGAAGGTCATGAAGCGCTGAAGAAAGAGTTGGATTACCTGTGGCGCGAAAAGCGCCCGGATACCACGCGCAAGGTGACATGGGCTGCTTCCCTGGGGGATCGCAGCGAGAATGCCGACTACCAGTACAACAAGAAGCTGCTGCGCGAAATCGACCGGCGGGTGCGTTACTTGCGCAAGCGCCTGGAAGACATGCGTGTGGTGGAATACATGCCCGAGCAGGAAGGGAAGGTGTTTTTCGGCGCCTGGGTCGAGATTGAAAACGAACAGGGCGAGACCAAGCGTTTCCGTATCGTCGGCTATGACGAGATTTATGATCGGATGGACTATATCTCCATCGATTCACCGATGGCCCGTGCGCTGCTGCGCAAGGAAGTCGACGATGAGGCCATTGTGCAGACCCCGGGAGGCGAGGTGTGCTGGTGGATCACCGCTATCGAGTACGTGAAGTAAGCGACGTTGACCCGCCCCCCGCAAGGCAGGCGGGTCATTGACCGCTCAGCCCTCGCGCAAAACCGTCAGCGGGCTGGCATTCAGCGCACGGCGCGTGCCGAACACCCCGGCACCGCCGATCAATACGGCGCCGATCACAGGCAGCAGCAATAGCCAGGGGTGCGGTTGCCAGGCCAGGTCGAAGGCATAGCGGTACAGCACCCACGTCACCAACTCGGTACCCAGCGCCGCCAGCAAGCCGCTGACTGCGCCCAGCAAGCCGAACTCGATGCGCCGCGCCTTGACCAGCAGCTTGCGCTCCGCGCCCAGTGCCCGGAGCAGTGCACCTTGGCGAATGCGCTCATCCAAGGTGGCTTGCAGGCCGGAGAACAGCACCGCCATCCCAGCGGCCAGCACAAACAACAACACGTACTCCACCGCCAGTGTCACTTGGGCGAGGATGCTGCGCAGTTGCTCCAGCAGCGCCTCGACCTGCAGGATGGTCACCGCCGGGAAGGCGCGGGACAGATCAACGATCTGCTGATCATGCCCTGGCGCGAGGTAGAAGCTGGTCAGGTAGGTGGCCGGCAGGTCCGTCAAGGTTCCCGGTTGGAAAATCATGAAGAAGTTCGGCTGGAAGTTATCCCAGTTGATGGTTCGCAGGCTGGCAACCCGCGCCTCACGGTTTTCCCCGGCGATGGTGAACACCAGGTGATCGTTCAACTTGAGCTTGAGGCTCTGCGCGACCTTGGCTTCTACCGAGACTCCGGGCATTCCATCGGGGGGTTGTTGCGACCACCATGAGCCTTCGGTCAGGGTATTGCCCGGCGGCAGGTCGGCGGCCCAGGTCAGGCTCAAGTCCCGTTGTACAGCGCGGTCACCGCTGGAGTCCTTGCTGACTATTTCCTGTACCGGCTCGCCATTGATACTGATCAACCGACCTGGCACGACCGGGTACAGCGGCGCGGATTGCGCCTGCACTTCCAGCAGGCGGGCACCAAAGGCGTCCTTATCGGCCGGCAGGATATTCAAGGCGAAATAGTTGGGGGCGTCCTTGGGCAGCTGGTTTTGCCAGGTGTCCAGCAATTCGCCACGCAGCAGGGCGATCAAGCCCATGGACAACAGGATCAGGCCGAATGCCAGGGACTGGCCCGCCGCCGCCAGCGGGTGGCGCAGCAATTGGCCCAGGCCCAGGCGCCACGGCAGGGAGGCCCGGGCCAACAGGCGTCGCAGGCTTTGCAACAGCAGCAGAAGCAAGCCCCCCAGAACCAGCGCGGCAACCACGCCGCCGCCCAGCAGGGCGAAGGTCAGCACCAGGTCGAGGCTCAGGCGCCACATGATCAGGCCCAGGGCGAACAACGCGGCGCCGTAGACCATCCAGGTGCTGGACGGGATAGGCAGCAGGTCGCGCCTCAGCACTCGCAGCGGCGGCACGCGACCGAGGGCGGCCAACGGTGGCAGCGCGAATCCCGCGAGAGCAACCAGCCCGGTGCCGATCCCGGCAATGGCCGGCAACAGTCCACCAGGCGGAACATCCGCCGGCAACAGGTCGTGCAGGAAATAGAACAGGCCAAACTGTGCCAGCCAACCGAGCAGGGCGCCGGCCAGGCTCGCCAGCAACCCCAGTACGCTCAATTGCAGGCTGAACAGCAACATGGCCTCGAGTCGCGATAACCCAAGGCAACGTAGCAACGCACTGGCGTCGAAACGGCGGGTGGCAAAGCGGTTGGCCGACAGGGCCACGGCGACGCCGGCCAACAGCACGGCCACCAGGCTGGCCATGTTCAGGTAGCGCTCGGCTTTGCCCAGGGCGCCGCCGATCTGCTGGTTGCCGTCCCGTGAATCCTGAAGACGCTGGTTGGCAGCGAGCCCCGGCTTGATCAGGTCACGATAGGTTTGCAGCGCGGTGCTGGCCTGCGGGCCACGCCACAACTCGCGGTAGCTGACGCGACTGCCTGGCTGGACTACGCCGGTGGCGTCCAGGTCCGCCAGGTTGATCATCACCCTGGGCGTCAGGCTATAGAAGTTGCCGGCGCGATCCGGCTCGTAGGTCAGTACGCGTGCCAGGCGCAAGGTCTTCATACCCACATCGATACTGTCGCCGACGTTCAGGTCCAGTGCCGTCAGCAGCCGCGACTCGACCCAGGCTTCACCGGGTTTCGGCCCGCCGCCCGGGATTTCGTCCCCAAAGGGGGCTGCTGCGCTCTTGAGTTGACCGCGTAGCGGATACTGCTCGTTGACCGCCTTGATGCTGGAGAGCTGGATACCATTATCGGTGGCAATGACGCTGGAAAACTCAACCACACGGGCGTGATCCAGGCCCAGTTCGGTCCCGGATCTGATTTGTTCGGGGCGGGCCGGTGAGCTGCCTTCGAGTACCAGGTCGGCGCCGAGGAACTCCGTGGCGCGCAACAGCATGGCGCCGTTGAGGCGGGCGCCGAAATAACCGATAGCGGTACTGGCGGCCACGGCCACCAACAGGGCGAAGAACAACACACGCAATTCGCCGGCGCGGGCATCGCGCAGTAATTGGCGCAGGGCAAGACTGAACAGGCGCAACAGCGGCAAACGTGCCATCAAGGCTCCAGGGGGGCGACCATCAGGCCGGCTTCAAGGCGGATCAGGCGTCGGCAACGATGAGCCAGGCGCTCGTCATGGGTAACCAGCACCAGGGTCGTGCCGCTTTCTTTATTGAGCTCGAACAGCAGGTCGCTGATGCGCTCGCCGGTGTGGCTGTCGAGGTTGCCGGTGGGCTCATCGGCAAACAGCACGTCCGGTTCGGCGGCAAAGGCGCGGGCAATCGCCACCCGTTGCTGTTCGCCCCCGGAAAGCTGGCGTGGGGAATGGGTCAGGCGCTGGCCGAGGCCCACGCGCTCCAGCAGGTGTCTGGCGCGTTCGCGGGCGTCCTTGCGGCCATCCAGCTCCAGCGGCAGCATGACGTTCTCCAGCGCATTGAGGCTGTCGAGCAGTTGAAACGACTGGAACACAAAGCCTACGTGTTCGGCACGGATGCGTGCGCGCTGGTCTTCGTCGAGGGTGCTGAGCGCCTGGCCGGCGAGGGTGACTTCACCGCTGCTGGGCAGGTCGAGGCCGGCGAGCAGGCCGAGGAGGGTGGATTTACCGGAGCCGGAGCTGCCGACGATAGCCAGGCTATCGCCCTTGTTCAGTTCCAGGCTCAGTTCGTGCAGGATAGTCAGTTCACCTTCCGCGCTGGGAACCACTTTGCTGAGGTTCCGCGCGGTGAGAATGCTTGCGCCCATGGAGAATCCGATGCGAATGTGGTTTTTGAGTGCTGGCCTGGCCTTGATGTGCATGGCCCAGAACGCAGCGGCGGGTACAGTCCTGATCGTTGGCGATAGTATCAGTGCCGGTTTCGGCCTGGATACCAGCAAAGGGTGGGTCGCATTGCTGCAGCAACGGCTCAAGAAGGAAGGTTTCGACGATAAAGTGGTCAATGCCTCCATCAGCGGCGACACCAGTGCCGGAGGCCTCGCGCGCCTGCCGGCGGCGCTCGCAGCGCATAAGCCGGACGTGGTGGTAATCGAATTGGGTGGTAACGACGGCTTGCGCGGGCAGCCGCCGGCGCAATTGCAACAAAATCTTGCGTCGATGATCGAGCAGTCCCAGGCCAGCGGTGCGAAGGTACTGTTGCTGGGCATGCAGATTCCGCCCAATTACGGGAAGCGCTATGTCGATGCATTCGCCAAGGTATTCAATGACGTCGCAACGGCCAAAAAGGTGCCGTTGGTGCCATTTTTCCTGGAGGGTATCGGTGGCAACCCGGCGTTGATGCAGGCTGATGGACTGCACCCGGCTGTCGGCGCCCAGGGCAAATTGCTGGAAAATGTCTGGCCGACGCTAAAACCGCTGCTATGACGCTTTTCTACCGGCAGGCTTTCGGCTAAGGTGGCGCCCCCCCGATCTGGAGCCCCCGATGTCGCGTCCTGCCTGGTCCCTGTTTAACTACCAACTGATCGAGCCGGACGAGCAGCTGGATCTGTTCGCCTGCCAGGAAGTGCGGGTGCATCTGGTGACGCGTCAATTGGAACTGGGCGGCTCCATCGACCGCACCCTGTGCGGTACGTTATTGCCGGCGCAGCCGCGTTGGTCCCTGGTCGACCGTTCGATTTTCCAGGACCAGCGCCTGTGCCCTTTGTGCCGGGCGATCCTGGAGTCGCAGAAGCGTGGCACGCCGCCAATCTGGCCCGAGTTGCGTTTCGAGTTGTAGGGGGCAGCTAGAAGTCCGCTTCACGTATACAATCGATTTTTACCTACCCGTCGTTCTGCGAAGGATTTTCCGGATGTTGTCGCGCCTTTCCGTCGTCACCTGCTGCCTGTCTCTTGCTGCCTTGTGTGCGGCCGGTCCTGCCGCCGCCTTGCAGTTGCCCCTGCCTCCACCCGGCGAAGACATCGTCGGGCAGGTCCAGGTGATCAAGGCCAAGTACGAAGACACCTTTGCCGACCTGGGTACCACCTACGACCTGGGCTATTCGGAAATGGTCGCGGCCAATCCGGGCGTCGATGCCTGGTTGCCGGGGGCGGGGACCGAGATCGTCCTGCCGACGCGCTTCATCCTGCCGCCGGGGCCCCGTGAGGGCATTGTGATCAACCTGGCGGAATACCGGCTCTACTACTTCCCCAAGGGGCAGGACGTGGTCTACACCTTCCCGCTTGGGATTGGCCGTGAAGGCTGGGGCTCGCCCATTGCGCACACCAGCATCATCGCCAAGACGCCGAACCCGACCTGGACGCCGCCGGCCTCGATCAAGGCCGAGCACGCCGCCAACGGCGACCCGTTGCCCAATGTGGTGCCGGCCGGCCCGGACAATCCCCTGGGGCCGTTCAAGTTCACCCTGGGAACGCCGGGTTACCTCATCCACGGTTCCAACATGAAGTTCGGCATCGGCACCCGTACCAGCCACGGCTGCTTCCGCATGTTCAACAACAACGTGCTGGAAATGGCCGGCATGGTCCCGGTGGGGACGTCGGTGCGCATCATCAACGATGCCTACAAGTTCGGCAGCAGCGGCGGCAAGGTCTACCTCGAGGCGCATACGCCCTTGAACGACGATGGCACGCCGTCGGTGGTCGACAAGCACACGGCAGTGATCAACGCCTTGCTCAAGCGTGAAGACCTGGCCAATAACTTGCGGGTGAACTGGGATCAGGTGCGTGATGTGGTCGCGGCCGAAGATGGCCTGCCCACCGAGATCGGTGTGCCAGGTGCTGCACCGATAGCTTCCAGCGCGCCGATCGACCTGCAGCAATAAGCGTCCGGTCCGCTGCTGAGCCCGCCACGGCCTTGCGCTGCGGCGGGCTTTTTATTGCGCGGGGTTCTGGTCCGAATCGCAGGCAATAAAAAGCCGATCCAAGAATGGATCGGCTTGATAACAATCCCGAGGGATTATTACTTGCGGCTAGCTTTTTCAAGCATACGCAGAGCGCGCTCGTTAGCTTCGTCAGCAGTCTGTTGTGCTTTTTGAGCAGCAGCCAGAGCTTCATCAGCTTTACGGTAGGCTTCGTCTGCACGGGCCTGGGAGCGAGCTGCTGCGTCTTCAGTTGCAGTCAGACGAGCTTCGGTTTCTTTGGAGACGCTGCTGCAACCGGTAGCCAGAACTGCGGCCAGAGCCAGAGCAGAGAATTTCAGAACGTTGTTCATCGTGTTCCCCTTCAAGGACTTTCTATTAAATGGCTACTTTCTCAGAGTGAGCTAATAGCCGGCGTACATACTACCCATTACTTGTAGTAAGTAAACTGACGTAGCGCAAGAAGCAAAAAAAATTCTTGTACCGAATCTATTTTGGCTAACCTTTTTGAGGTTTGTATAAAAACTGTCCAGTTTTTTTCATTCGGATGAAAATTGGATCCAGGCTGAAAGGGCCAGCCCGCATGTGCCGGGCCTGGCAACCAGATGAAAATTTATATATCCACGCCGACACTTTGGTTAGGCTTGAGGATGCTTGCCCGAGCATCTTTTACGCATGTAGAGGTGACTTTAAGAGCGCCTGTTCGTCTCAAGGTTCAACTGCCGGCAATGTTCAGGCTTTCGGTCACCGGTTGATCGAGGCCCTTTCTATATCCACCAGCGGCAGGGATGACGGGCACGCCTTGAGCAATTACAGGATTGCTGCCTACTATTCCCTACGTGCTGGTTGTGAGCGCTCAAGGTTTTCTCGTTGTCGAAACCGGCACGGGGTGGCGTAGATGTTCCTTCGCCGGAAAAACATCGGTAAGGTAGGGGTCAGAATCCAAGACCCGCGAGGAGTAGTGATGAGCGAGGCGTTGTCCATCCACCATGACCAGGCTGGTCATCAGTTCGAGACCAATGTGGACGGTCATCGTGCCTATCTGACCTATATGGACCTCGGGAAGCAGACCCTGGACATCTATCGGACCTTCGTGCCCAACGCACTGCGCGGCCGTGGCATTGCTGCCGCGTTGACCGAGGAAGCGTTGAAGTTTGCCGAAGAGCAAGGCTACACGGTGATCCCGTCGTGTTCCTATGTCGAACGCTACATGGAGCGCCACCAGCGCCATGCCGCGAAGCTATAACGCACAACATAAAATGCAGCATGAAAAACGCCGGGCTCAGCCCGGCGTTTTTGTGTGCGCACCCTTCAGATACAGGTTCAGCTGCGTTTGCGTTTCGGCAATACGTCCTTGAGCTTGGCGTGCATGCTGCGCAGGGTGTTCTCGGTGGCGGACCAGTCGATGCAGGCATCGGTGATCGACACGCCGTACTGCAAGTCGGCCAGGTCCTTTGGAATCGCCTGGCAGCCCCAGTTCAGGTGGCTCTCGACCATCAGGCCGATAATCGACTGGTTGCCTTCGAGGATCTGGTTGGCGACGTTTTCCATCACCAGCGGCTGCAGGGCCGGATCCTTGTTGGAGTTGGCGTGGCTGCAGTCGACCATGATGTTCGGCTTGATCCTGGCCTTGTTCAGCGCCTGCTCGCAGAGCGCCACGCTGACCGAGTCATAGTTGGGCTTGCCATTGCCGCCGCGCAACACCACGTGACCGTAGGCATTGCCCTTGGTGGTGACGATGGAGACGCCGCCTTCCTGGTTGATACCCAGGAAACGGTGAGGGCTGGAGACCGATTGCAGCGCGTTGATCGCCACGGTCAGGCCGCCGTCGGTGCCGTTCTTGAAGCCTACGGCCGAAGACAGGCCGGATGCCATTTCGCGGTGGGTCTGCGACTCGGTGGTGCGCGCGCCGATGGCCGACCAGCTGATCAGGTCCTGCAGGTACTGCGGGGAGATCGGGTCGAGGGCTTCGGTGGCGGTGGGCAGGCCCATTTCGGCCAGGTCCAGCAGCAATTTGCGACCGATGTGCAAACCGTCCTGGATCTTGAACGAGTCGTCCAGGTACGGGTCGTTGATCAAGCCTTTCCAGCCCACGGTGGTACGCGGCTTCTCGAAATACACGCGCATCACCAGGTACAAGGTGTCGGACACTTCCGCCGCCAGCACTTTGAGGCGCTCGGCGTATTCGTGGGCAGCCTTGAGGTCGTGGATCGAGCAAGGCCCGATCACGACGAAGAGGCGGTGGTCGGTGCCATCGAGAATGTCACGGATGACTTCGCGGCCCTTGGTGACGGTCTGCAGGGCAGCGTCGCTCAGAGGGATTTCGCGCTTGAGCTGATCGGGTGTGATCAGGGTCTCGTTGGATTCGACGTTTAGGTCATTGATCGGTAAATCAGCCATCGTGTTACTCGCCAGGGTCACGGGTGCCGGCCGCCAGCCATCCCCGTGCGGCGGGCACAGCATGATTTGAATGCAGGGGGGAGGAACCTTAGCGCGTAACACGGGCCCGCGACAATGGGCAAAGCCCGCTTTAATCCAGCGCTGGCCGCACAAACGTCTCGTGGGCGAACTCGCCGGCATGGCGCGCCACCCACTCACGGGCCAGGGCTTCGAGTTGCTGCGGGGTGGGCTCGGCATCTTCGTGCTGGCGGCAGTAGCGCTCTATCCGGCATGCTTGTTCACCCATTCGCGCACCGAACAACGCATGTTCATCGGTAAACGAAATGCCCACGCGGTAGCCGTTTTCCACCTTGCGACACCACGCCACATACCCCGGATAGCGGGCCGTGGCGCCCAGGGAGGGAATGTGCAGGTCAACGGCCGTGCCCTGGCGCCATGGGCGGGGCCAATTGCAGGCAACGCCGCCCAGTCCGATAGTGTGCAGGCGTTGGCGGGGGATGGCGGGAGAGGGGCGTTGGATTAACTCGACAGCGACATCATCAGGGTGAGGTAAAAAACGACCCATGTACACGGACTCCGAGCACCGTCCAGTTGACGGCGGTGGCAGCAGTATAGTGAAGGAACTGGAATTGACCGACCTGGATATTGACCAGCAATTGCTGGGATTGCCAGGTATTTCGCTGGTGGTGTTCACCAGCGTGGGGTGTTCCAGCTGCCGTTGGGCACGCCAGCAGTTGCCGGGCTGGCGTTTGCCGGTGGACCGCGTGTGCTGGGTGGATGCCGGGCACAATGGCGGTGCGGTCGAACGCTACCAGATCTTTCATTTGCCGGCGTTGTTCGTGGTGTGCGAGGGTCAGTTCCTCGGGCAAATACAGACACGTCTTACGCTTTCTGACCTGACCGAAACCATTGACCAAGCACTTAGCCGCACTCCGGAGGAACTGCCATGACAGTACAGTCGCCACGTATCGGCATTATCGGCACCGGCGCCATCGGTGGCTTCTATGGCGTGATGCTGGCACGCGCGGGCTTCGACGTGCACTTCCTGCTGCGCAGCGAATACGCGGCGGTCAGCGAGCACGGCCTGCGCGTCAATAGCCGTGTGCATGGCAACCTGCAACTGCGCCCGGTGCAGGCCTACGCCCATGCCGCCGACATGCCGCCGTGCGATTGGTTGCTGGTGGGCACCAAGTCCACCGGCAATGTCGAGCTGGCCCCGACCCTCGCCCAGGTCGCGGCGCCGGACGCCAAGGTGGTGTTGCTGCAAAACGGCCTGGATGTCGAAGACAGTCTGCGTGAACACCTGCCGCCATCCCTGCATCTACTGGGCGGGCTGTGCTACATCGGCGTACACCGCTCCGCGCCTGGCGTCGTCGAGCATCAGGCGTTGGGCCGGGTCAACCTGGGCTACCACAGCGGCACGGCCGCCAACGATGAGGCCCGTCAGAAGGCTATTGTCGAAGCCGGTGCCGCGTTGTTTCATAAGGCCGGCATCGAGTCCCAGGCCATGGCCAATGTGCATCAGGCCCGCTGGCACAAGCTGGTGTGGAACGTGCCTTACAATGGCCTCTCCGTACTGTTGGGAACGGGTACCACGGCAATGATGGCGGACGAATCCAGCCGCGAGCTGATCCAGGCGCTGATGGCCGAAGTGGTGCAGGGCGCCCATGCCTGCGGTCATGAAATCCCCGACAGTTACGCCGAGCAGATGTTCGCCATGACGGAAACCATGGACGATTACCTGCCCAGCATGTACCACGACCATATACATAAACGCCCGCTGGAACTGGCGGCGATCTATGGGCGACCGCTCGCTGCCGCCAAGGCCGCAGGTTGCGAATTGCCACGAATGCAGGCGCTGTACCAGGCCTTGAGCTTTATTGATCGGCATAACCGCTGATTCGGGGGACGTACCATGGCAAAGGGATTGGGCGACAAACTGGTGCTGGCGATTTCCTCGCGGGCCCTGTTCGACCTGAGCGACAGCCACAAGGTCTACCTTGCCCAAGGGGTGGAGGCCTACCGTAAATACCAGATCGAACACGAGGAAGAGATCCTCGAGCCCGGTGACGCCTTTCCGCTGGTCAAGAAGCTGCTGAGCCTCAATGCCAGCCTGGGCCGTGCTCGGGTCGAGGTGGTGCTGGTGTCGCGCAACAGTGCCGACACCGGCTTGCGCGTGTTCAATTCCATCCAGCATTACGGCCTGGATATTTCCCGCGCAGCCTTTGTCGGTGGGCGTAGTCCTTATCCTTATTTGGCAGCGTTTGGCTGTCACCTGTTTCTGTCCACCCATGCTGAAGATGTACGCAGCGCCCTCGATGCCGGCTTTGCCGCCGCGACGATTCTGTCGGGCGGTCCGCGCCGGGCGTCCAGCGAAGAGCTGCGGATCGCCTTCGACGGTGACGCGGTGCTGTTCTCCGATGAGTCGGAGCGCGTGTACCAGGCCGGTGGGCTGGAGGCGTTCCAGGCCAGCGAGCGCGAGTCGGCACGCCAGCCTTTGCACGGTGGCCCGTTCAAGGGTTTCCTGGCGGCACTCAACTTGTTGCAGCGTGAGTTTCCAGACGAGGCCTGCCCGATCCGCACAGCCTTGGTCACCGCCCGTTCGGCGCCTTCCCACGAGCGGGTGATCCGGACCTTGCGTGAGTGGGACATCCGCCTGGATGAGTCACTGTTTCTCGGCGGCCTGGAAAAGTCCGCCTTCCTGGAGGCGTTTGCCGCGGATGTGTTTTTCGAT
The DNA here is from genome assembly GCF_003058245.1 of Pseudomonas sp. GV047. Classification (NCBI taxonomy): domain Bacteria; kingdom Pseudomonadati; phylum Pseudomonadota; class Gammaproteobacteria; order Pseudomonadales; family Pseudomonadaceae; genus Pseudomonas; species Pseudomonas sp. GV047. The sequence goes on from NZ_QCWA01000011.1 coordinate 23,205, forward strand.
GACCAGGCCGGTCACTGCGAGAAAGCCAGGGAGGTGGTGGCCACCGGGCATGTGCCCCATGGCATCAGTAACGAGGTGAGGATTCAGGCCGAGACCTAGGCGCGCTGCTAAGCTCATTCAATCTCCTCCATCCTGGCCGTCCGGGAGGTTTTATGATTCGTTCGATGCTGTACGCCACAGACCTCGGTCTGTATGCGCCGTATGTGATGCAACATGCACTGGCGCTGGCACGAACGTTCAAGGCTGACCTGGATGTGATTCATGTGGTCGAGCCCATCGGGTTGTTCGCCGAATCGGTGTTGCAGAGCTACCTTGATGAGAAGGCCTTGAGTGAATGGCAGAGCCAGGGGCTGAGTACTGTCATGGCGACCATCGAGCAACGGGTGCTGGACAGTTTTCGCGAAGAATTGGGGGATGAGGGCCAGGATCTTGAACTGATTCGCTCGGTACGGGTGATTCAGGGCGACCCTTGCGAAGTGATACTCGAGCAGTTGCGCAAATTGTCCGTCGACCTGTTGATCGTCGGCAGCCACAGCCATGCCACGGCGGCCGCCACACCGCTTGGGCGCACCGCCGCACGGGTGCTGCAGTTGTCTAGCGTGCCGGTTTACCTCGTGCCTGCGTTACAGCGTCGACGCAGTGATGACGTGTGACGGGTAAAAAACGATAAAAAGTTCTAGATTTATCCGTCAAACCTTTAATATAGTTATATACCGTCGCTGATACCCGTGGCGTCTATCTGCTTTGAGGGACACATATGAAGCTTCAACAACTGCGCTACATCTGGGAAGTGGCGCACCACGACCTCAACGTTTCCGCTACCGCTCAAAGCCTTTACACCTCCCAACCCGGTATCAGCAAGCAGATCCGCCTGCTCGAAGACGAGCTGGGCGTCGAAGTGTTCGCGCGCAGCGGCAAGCACCTCACCCGTGTCACCCCGGCCGGTGAACGCATCATCACCACCGCCGGCGAGATCCTGCGCAAAGTCGAGAGCATCAAGCAGATCGCCCAGGAATTCTCCAACGAGAAGAAAGGCACCTTGTCGATTGCCACGACCCACACCCAGGCGCGTTACGCATTGCCGCCGGTGATCCGCGATTTCATCAAGCAATACCCGGACGTGGCGCTGCACATGCATCAAGGCTCGCCGATGCAGATCGCCGAGATGGCCGCCGACGGCACCGTCGATTTCGCCATCGCCACCGAAGCCCTGGAGCTGTTCGGTGACCTGGTGATGATGCCGTGCTACCGCTGGAACCGTTGCGTCGTCGTGCCCCAGGGCCACCCATTGGCCAAGTTGCCGAAGCTGACCCTGGAAGCCCTGGCCGAATACCCGATCGTCACCTACGTCTTCGGTTTCACCGGCCGCTCCAAGCTCGACGAAGCCTTCAGCCATCGTGGCCTGACGCCGAAAGTGGTGTTCACCGCCGCCGACGCCGACGTCATCAAGACCTATGTGCGCCTGGGCCTGGGCGTGGGCATCGTCGCCAAGATGGCCGTCGATACCAACCTCGATAAAGACCTGGTGGTGCTGGATGCCAGCGAGCTGTTCGAGTCCAGTGTGACCAAGATCGGCTTCCGCCGTGGCACCTTCCTGCGGGGCTTCATGTGCGACTTCATCGAGAAGTTCGCCCCGCACCTGACCCGCGAAGTCATGGCCAAGGCAATCCAGTGCCACAACAAGCAGGAACTGGAAGAGCTGTTCGACGGCGTGGAATTGCCCGTCCATTAAGGGGGGTTACTTGGCCTCGGTAACCGTAAAGTGTTGCCGGGCGCCTGCCACCAGAATCTCCACCTCATCACCTTCGAACTTGCCCAGCAGGCTTTTGCCCAAGGGTGAACGCGGGGTGATGACGGTCACCGGTTGCCCGACCACGTCCACCTTCAAACCCGCCGCATCCGGTGCCAGGAACAGCCACTGCTGGCGGCCGTTCTCGTCTTCCAGGCCCAGCAATGTGCCGACTTCTATGCCACGTTGATCATCGTACGCACGCAGTGGCAGGTTCTGGCACAGCGCCAGCGCCTGCTTGATTTCCTCGACGCGCCTGGCTTGCCCGGCTGCCAGGTAAGACGCCTCCAGCCCGAGGGTGTCGTATTTGTTTTCGGCGATATTTTCTTCGTGGGTCGCGGTTTCGTAGGCGGTCTGCGCGGCGCGCTGGGCGATGTCGAGGTCGACGGTGAGTTTTTCCAGGATCAGCTGGTGAACGGCGTGTTTATTCACGGTCATCAATCGCAGAATTGCAGGACATTGGCCCGGGTCTTTTCATTCGGTGCGTTCTGGTCCTGCTGCAGCCAGAACTGGCATTTTGGGTTGGACAGGTTGCGTGCGTTATTGCGGGCCTGGTCCAGGGCCTGCTGTTGTTCATGCTTCTGCAGGTTCTGTTGGTATTGCTCGAACATACGGTTCGGCGGCTCCGGCGCAACCGGTGCGGGTTTACCCAGTTGCTCAACGGCCTGGGCTACAGGCGCCAGGCTTTGCGGGAACAGGTAGCGCGACGCCAGCCAACTGGTCAGCGCAATGGCGATAAATCCCAGCCACACCCCCAGGGCAATGGCGAGCGTGAGCTTGGGCAGCGACAACGAGCGATCGGACATGATGGCCTCCTGGCAGGCATTAACGGCATGGCGGCGATTGTCGCACAGCCACTGTGCAGAATAATCGCGATCAAGCCTTCTGCATTGGCGCATTTATGCGGACAATCGAGCCTTTGAGCGTTGGAGCGCGGAATGAAAGCCCGCTGGGATATTTTTTGCAGCGTCGTCGATAACTATGGCGACATCGGCGTGACCTGGCGCCTGGCCCGGCAATTGGTGGCGGAGCAGGGCTGCGAGGTGCGCTTGTGGGTCGACGACCTGCGCGCCTTCGAGCGTATGTGCCCCGAGATTGATGTGCGCCTGGACCAGCAATGGCAAGAGGGTGTCGATGTGCGCCATTGGCCGGCCGTGTGGTCGAGCGCACCGGCAGCCGATGTGGTGATCGCCGCCTTCGCCTGCCAGTTGCCGCCTGACTACATGGAAGCCATGGCCGCGCGTGAACGCACGCCGTTGTGGATGAACCTGGATTACCTCAGTGCCGAAGACTGGGTAGTGGGGTGCCATCGGTTGCCGTCGGTGAAGTTCAAGGGCGTGCAGAAGTACTTCTTTTTCCCAGGGTTCCGACCCGGTACGGGCGGGTTGTTACGCGAGGCCGGGTTGCTGGAACAGCGTCAGGCGTTTCAGCAGGATGCCGCTGCACAGCGGCAATTCCTGCAAGGCTTGGGTGTGTTTCCGGCACCGGGTGCGCGGCTGATCTCGTTGTTCGCCTACGAAAACGCCGGGCTGGCCAGTTGGCTGGATGCACTTTCGACCGACGGGCACACCACTCATCTCTTGGTGCCGGAAGGGCGCATCCTCGGTGATGTACAGCATTGGCTCGGTGTCGAAGGCCTGGCGGTGGGGGACGTCCATCAACGCAACGCCCTGACCGTGCAGGTGCTGCCGTTTGTGCGCCAGGAGCAATATGACCGCCTGCTGTGGTGTTGCGACTTCAACGCCGTGCGCGGCGAAGACTCGTTCGTGCGCGCCCAATGGGCCGGGCGGCCGCTGCTGTGGCACATCTATCGCCAGGACGAAGACATCCACCTGGACAAGCTCGACGCCTTCCTGGACCTGTACACCGCCGCCCTGTCACCGGCCGCAAAGGCTGCCCTGGTCGAGCTCTGGCAAGCCTGGAACACTGATGGCGATATGGCACAAGCGTGGAAAATGCTGCTGGCGCACTGGCCTGAGTTAAGCCAGCACGCGCAGACGTGGTGTCTGGAACAAGGCTTGCAGGCCGATCTTGCGACGGCGCTGGTACAGTTTTATGAAAGTTGGATATGATACGCGACCTTGATTTTTGTAATCCCATCCAAATTTCGGATATACGCAATGAAAACTGGTAAAGAACTGAAACCCGGTACAGTGATCCGTCTCGAAAACGACCCTTGGCTGGTTCAGAAAGCTGAGTTCACCAAGTCTGGTCGTAACAGCGCAATCATGAAGACCAAGCTGAAGAACCTGCTGACCGGTTACAAGACCGAGATCGTCTACAGCGCCGATGACAAACTGGACGACGTGATCCTCGACCGCAAGGAAGCGACCCTGTCCTTCATCAGCGGCGACACCTACACGTTCATGGACACCACCGACTACACCATGTACGAGCTGAACGCTGAAGATATCGAAGCCGTTCTGCCGTTCATCGAAGAAGGCATGGAAGACGTCTGCGAAGCTATTTTCTTCGAAGAGCGCCTGGTTTCCGTAGAGCTGCCGACCACTATCGTGCGTAAGGTTGCCTACACCGAAGGTTCCGCTCGCGGTGACACTTCGGGCAAAGTAATGAAGCCTGCCAAGCTGAGCAACGGTACCGAACTGCAAGTAGCCGATTTCATCGAAATCGACGACCTGATCGAGATCGACACCCGCGAAGGTGGTTCGTACAAAGGTCGCGCCAAGAAGTAATTCCGGCCCCGCCGATACGAAAAAAGCCCGACCTAGCGTCGGGCTTTTTCGTGGGCGCTGCTTTTTTACTTCAGGTGTTGCTTGAGCTCGTCGGATGCCTGCAGCAAGGCCGAACGCACCGCTGGTACCTGGCTGACCACGTTGAGCAAGCCGTAGTCGTGGATCATGCCGTTATAGCGCACGGCGGTCACTGGAACCCCGGCCTGGTCCAGCTTGCGCGCATAGGCTTCGCCTTCGTCACGCAACACGTCGGCACCGGCGGTCTGAATCAGCGCGGGCGGCAAGCCCTTGAGCTGATCCGCGGTCGCCCGCAGCGGCGAGGCGTAGATCTCGGCCCGCTGGTTGGCGTCGGTGGTGTAGTTGTCCCAGAACCACTTCATCATGTTCCTGGTGAGGAAGTGCCCTTCGGCGTACTGGTTGTAGGACGCTGTCTCGAAGTTGGCATCGGTCACCGGCCATAACAGCAGCTGGAACTTGATCGCAGGTGTGCCCTTGTCCTTGGCCATCAGGCTGACGACGGCTGCCATATTGCCGCCGACACTATTGCCCGCGACCGCCAGGCGTTTGCCGTCGACGTTGATGTCCTTGCCATGCTCGGCGACCCACTTGGTTGCGCCGTAGGCCTGGTTGATCGCCACCGGATAGCGGGCTTCCGGTGAAGGCGTGTAGTTGACGAAGACCGCCACGGCCCCCGAACCCGCCACCAGATCGCGCACCAGGCGCTCGTGGGTCGGGTAATCCCCCAACACCCAGCCGCCGCCGTGGAAGAACATGAACACCGGCAATGTGCCCTTGACCCCGGCTGGCCGCACGATGGTCAGGTCCAGCGGCTGGCCATCGACCTGAATGGTCTTCTGGCTCACGTCCGCCTTGGGCAGGGTCAACTTCACACCGGCCTGGGCGCCCGTCAGCACGGCACGGGCTTGCGTGGGTGTCAGTTGTTCCATCGGTTTGCCGGTGCCGGCGTTCAACACATCCAGGAAGGCCTGGGTACTGTGTTCAACGTCGCCATTGGCGGCAAACGCGTGAGTGACGGACAGGGCGAGCAGGCTGCCGGTCAGCACGTTGGCAAATGTGTTCATGTTCTTCTCCAGTGACAGCGGCAGTGGTTAGACGGTTACGTGCAGGCGCACATCGACGTTGCCACGGGTGGCGTTGGAGTACGGGCAGACTTGGTGCGCGGCGTCGACCAGGCTTTGCGCATCGTCCTCGGCCAGGCCTGGCAGGCTGACATGCAGGTCGATATCCAGGCCGAAACCGCCAGGGATCTGGCCGATGCCGACGTGGGCAGTGATCGAGGCATCATCCGGGATTTTGCGTTTGGTCTGGCTGGCGACGAATTTCAGGGCGCCGATAAAGCAGGCCGAGTAACCGGCGGCAAACAGTTGTTCCGGGTTGGTGGCCTGGCCGCCGGCGCCGCCCAATTCCTTGGGGGTGGAGAGTTTGACGTCGAGAATGTTGTCGCTGGAAACAGCGCGACCATCACGGCCGCCGGTGGCGGTGGCTACTGCGGTATAGAGCGTTTGCATGGTGTCGTCCTCTTGGTTTTTAGCGCTAAAGTTTTGCGCGCTAAGTAGTTGGTGAGGCAAATGTATAGCGCTAATGTTTAGCGCGCAAGATAAATGCATAAATATTTTTCAGTCGCTGCAAACCAATGTGGGAGGGGGCTTGCTCCCGATAGCGGTGTTTCAGTCAAAAGATTCGTCGACTGATAAACCGTTATCGGGAGCAAGCCCCCTCCCACAGGTTGAGTGTTTTGCCGTGTTCAGATCGCGTTCTGCAGGTTGCCCCGCAACGCAAGCAAGTCAGCCTGCAGCGTGCGCAATTGGTCCAGCTCCAAACCGCTGGCGCCGAGAATGCACTGTGGAATGCCCATGGCTTTTTCCTGCAAGGCGCGCCCGGCGCCGGTCAGTTCCACCACCACCACGCGCTCATCTTCACGGCTGCGGGTGCGGCTGAGCAGGCCTTCGGCTTCCAGGCGCTTGAGCAGTGGCGTCAGGGAGCCCGGGTCGGTCAGCAGGCGGCTGCTGATTTCACCGACGGTCAAACCATCTTCTTCCCACAGCACCATCATGGCCAGATACTGCGGGTACGTCAGGCCGAGGGCTTGCAGCAGCGGTTTGTAGACCTTGGTCATCAGCAGCGACGTGGAGTGCAGGGCGAAACACAGTTGGTTGTCCAGCAACAGGGATTCGCACGGGGCGGGATTTTTGCTCATGGTGGTGCCTCAAAAAAGCGTGTCTGCCTGGAATCTAGCGGGCAAATCTTTAATGCGCCAGATAATTCTGTGCGGGTGGTCAGACCAGTCCGCTTTGCAGTGCCAGATCCCAAGGCGGCACGGGGCTGAATCGGGACTTGAGGTATTCCAGCAGCAACCGGCTGCGCGCATTGGGCTGCTGTTCCAGGCGCAGTGCATAGATCCCGGTGGTCTCCGGGGTGGGCAGGCCGTCTTGGCAAAACAGCGGCAGTAACTCGCCGCGCACCAGGTACTCACTGGCCAGCCAGGTGGGGAGGTGGGCGATCCCCAGCCCGGCGAGAGCGCCCGATAACAGCGCTTCAGCGTTGTTGGCGCTCATGCGGATGCGCCGTGGGCGATGCGTTGCACGTCGCCCGTCCAACTCGAAGCGCCACGCGAACATCGGCGCCAGGCCGTCCCAGTCCAGGCCGTCATGCTCGCTCAATTCGCGAGGGTGGGCCGGGGTGCCACGGCTTTTCAGGTAGGCCGGACTGGCGCAGGCGATGCGCACGATACTGGCCAGGGGCGTGGCGATCAGCCGGGTATCGACGATATGCCCGGCGCGCAGCACCAGGTCGACCTTGCCCAAGTGCGCGCCCTGCATATCGACAAAGCTGTCGATCAGATGCAGGTGCACATCCAAGCCCGGGTACACATTCAGGAAGTCGGCGATCACGGGCGCCAGATGCCGTCGCCCAAACGCTGCCGGTGCGTCCACGCGGATCAAGCCCTCGGGTGCATGGCTCAAGGAGACCGCTTCCGCCCGCGCCAGTTGCAGCTCGCTGACAATCCGTCGTGCCCGCTCGGCGAAGGCCAGGCCCGCCGGGGTCGGCACCACCGCGTGAGTGCTGCGCTGGAACAGGCGGCTGCCCACGGAGCTTTCCAGGCTGTCGATGCGCCGCGCCACCGCCGAGGGCGTCAGCGGATGGCGACGGGCTGCGGCAGAAAAGCTGCCGGTTTCCAGTACATCGAGAAACAGGCTCAGTTGATCGGTCAGCGTGTTGGGATTCATCGATGCGCGCTTATGCGAGATTGGCACAGCCATTGTGCGTTGCTGTGCGTTTCCGCGCCAGGGTCGACTGCGTAGCATGCAGGGCCTGGGAATGTGGAGTAGCGAGCGGTGTTGGATTTAGCGGTGTATCTGGTATTGGGCGTGGCCCTCGGCACGGTCGGTGGCCTGTTTGGTATCGGCGGTGGGCTGATTGCGATCCCGGTCCTCGGCGTATGGTTCGGCCTGGACCAACAACTTGCCCAAGGCACGGCGCTGGTGATGGTGGTGCCGAACGTGATGCTGGCCCTGTGGCGTTACCACCAGCGCAATCGCATCGAACTGCGCCACGCCCTGCCGTTGGGCATCATGGGCTTCAGCTTTGCCTGGCTCGGCTCGATCTGGGCCGTGGGGCTGGATGCAGGCGCCATGCGCATCGGCTTTATCGTGTTCCTGCTGACGCTTTCGGCTTACAACCTGCTGCGCATGTTCACGCGCAATGCACCGCCGACGGCACACATGCGTTATTCCTGGCCCTGGCTTGGCGTGTTGGGCGCGGCGTCCGGTTCCATGGGCGGTTTGTTTGGGGTGGGCGGCGCGGTGGTGGCCACGCCGGTACTGACCAGTGTGTTCGGCACCACCCAGGTGGTCGCCCAGGGCTTGTCCCTGGCCTTGGCCCTGCCCAGTACCGGGGTGACCCTGGTCACCTATGCCTGGCACCACGAAGTGGACTGGCTGATCGGCATCCCCCTGGCTGTCGGTGGCCTGCTCAGTATCAGTTGGGGCGTGAAAGTCGCCCACGCCCTGCCGGAAAGGCTGTTGCGCGGCCTGTTCTGCGGCTTCCTGGTGCTGTGTGCGGTAATGCTGACCTTTAAAGTCTGAAGCCTTCGAGGATGTACTCCGCCAGGCAATCGGTGATCGGTGAGGCCATCAGGGGGTTACGCAGCAAACGCAGGTTCATTGACGGCAAGGGCGGTAGCCCTTCCTCGCTGCCGAGTATGCGCAGGTCTGCAGTCACCAGGCTTTCCATGCTGACCATGGCCGCCAAGCCCGCGCTGACGACTGCCTGGATCGCCGCCCCATTGGTGCTGTGATAGGCGAGGCGATAACTGCGCTCGACCGAATCCAGTGCCCCCAGGGCCCACTGGGTGTAAAGGCAGTCAGCACCGGAAATCGCCAGGGGCAGGGCGTCGTGCTCGTCTACGCAAAAGCACGGTGCTGCGGCCCATACCATGCGTTCGGAACGCAACAGTTCCCCGACATCATTCCCGGGCTCTCGGCTGATCACGGTCAGGGCCAGGTCCCGGCGCTGCATCAGCACCGTGGACGCCTCGCAGTGCATCTCAATCTGGATCAGCGGGTACGCCTTGGAAAACCGTTGGAGAATCCCCGGCAGGAAGCGCATCACGTAGTCATCCGGTGTACCGATGCGTACCAGCCCCACCATATGCGGCTCACGCAGGGTGTTGAACACTTCACTGTGCAATTTCAGGATGCGCCGCGCATAGCCCAGCAGCACTTGGCCCTCGGGGGTAAGCCGCACTTGCCGGCCATCGCGCTCGAACAGTTTGCGCTGCAGCACGTCTTCCTCCAGGCGCTTCATCTGCATGCTCACCGCCGATTGGGTGCGGTTGACCCGTTCACCGGCGCGGGTGAAACCGCCTTGGTCGGCGATGGCGACGAAAGTGCGCAGTACCTCAGTGTCGATGCTCGGGTAGCCGGACAATTGATCAATCTCCGAGATGTATTGCATAAGAAACATTCGTTGGATTGATCTTAAGGCCAGGCACACACTCGCGTCATCCCCATTGGAGGGCGAGAAGATGAAAGGTCAAAGAGGCTTTGTGTTGATGGCAAAACGTCCGTTTTCCGGGCTGTTTCACAGGATTGCCCGTTGGCAGGCGCTGCATGGGGAACGCCAGGTCCTGGCCAGCTTGAGCGATGATGCGCTCAAGGACATCGGGCTCAATCGCGGCGACGTTGAGCAGGATCGCCATCTGCATTTCTGGCAAGACCCGCTGCGAAAATGACCCCGGATGCAGTAGGGTGGTTGGCGAGCCCACATGGAGAACCTCATGGCCGCCGACCTGTCTTTTTCCCTCAAGCAAGCTCGGCGCATGGCGCTGGCGGCCCAGGGATTTTCCGGGCGCCAGGCGCCCGTACTGATAAAAGCTGCGCACATCAACCGCGTGATCGAGCGCTTGGGCGTGTTGCAGATTGACTCGGTCAATGCGCTGGTGCGCTCTCATTACTTGCCGCTGTTTTCCCGCTTGGGCGGTTACTCGCCGTTGATGCTTGAACAGGCGGCCTGGAGCCAGGGCCGGCGGCGTTCGCTGTTTGAGTATTGGGGGCACGAGGCCTCGTTGCTGCCGATGGCGTTGTATCCCTTGATGCGTTGGCGTATGGAGCGGGCGCAGCAGGGACGGGGCATCTATTCGCAGATGGCGCGCTTCGGTCGTGAGCAACAGGCCACGATCCAGCGCGTTTTGCAGACTGTCGAACAGCAGGGCGCGCTGGGCGCGGGCAGTTTGTCGACCCGCGAAGAGCGAGCCGGACCCTGGTGGGACTGGAGCGATGAAAAGCACGCGCTTGAGTGGCTGTTCGCCGCCGGCCTGGTGACCGTTGCCGGCAGGCGTGGTTTCGAGCGGCTGTATGACTTGCCCGAGCGCGTCATCCCGGCTGACATCCTCCAGCAGACGCCATTGACCGAGGCCGAGGCCCAGCGTGGCCTGTTGCTGCACAGCGCCACCGCCTTGGGTGTAGGCACCGAAAAAGACCTGCGCGACTACTTCCGCCTTGACCCCGTCGACAGTCGCAGTCGCCTGGCGGAATTGGTCGAGGACGGGCAATTGCAGGTGTGCCAGGTGCAAGGCTGGAAGCAGGCAGCATACTGCCTGCCCGGGCCAAAAGTGCCACGCAAGGTGTCGGCCAGCGCACTGCTGTCGCCCTTCGACTCGCTGGTCTGGGAGCGCAGCCGCACCGAGCGCCTGTTCGATTTCCGCTACCGCCTGGAGATCTACACCCCGCAACACAAACGGGTGTACGGCTACTACGTGCTGCCGTTTTTGCACAACGAGCGGATCGCTGCACGTATCGACCTGCGGGCCGAACGCGCCAACGGGCGCCTGGCCGTGCATGGGGTGCACGAAGAGGAGCCGGGGCTGGATGATGAGGGAATGCAGGCGCTGGCCCTGAACCTGCGGCAAATGGCCGACTGGCTGGGGCTGGAACAGGTCCAGCTCAATTGCCAGCGGCCGAGTGCCGACCGGCTGCGGTTTGCCATGCTGCACGTGTAGGAGGAAGGTACTTTCGTGGCGAGCGGGCTTGCCACAACAAGCCCTATTTTCCAAACGTCTGCTAGCGTTTGACCTGCTTCAAGGTCTCGGCAATCAGGAACGCCAACTCCAGCGACTGATCGGCATTCATCCGTGGGTCGCAGTGGGTGTGGTAGCGGTCCGACAAGCCATCTTCGGTGATCGGCCGTGCGCCGCCGATGCACTCGGTGACGTTCTGCCCGGTCATCTCGATATGAATCCCGCCGGCATACGTGCCCTCGGCCTGGTGCACCTGGAAGAACTCCTTGACCTCGCCGAGGATCTGCGCAAAGTCGCGGGTCTTGTAGCCGCTGCTGGCCTTGATGGTGTTGCCGTGCATCGGGTCGGAGCTCCACAGCACCTGCTTGCCTTCGCGCTGCACCGCGCGAATCAGCTTGGGCAGGTGGTCGCCGACTTTGCCTGCACCCATGCGCGCGATCAGGTTGAGGCGGCCGGGGTCGTTGTCGGGGTTGAGGATGTCGATCAGGCGGATCAGGTCATCGGGGTTCATGCTCGGGCCGACCTTCACGCCGATCGGGTTGTTCACCCCGCGCAGGAATTCGACATGGGCGCCATCCAACTGACGGGTGCGGTCGCCGATCCACAGCATGTGGGCCGAGCAGTCGTAGTAGTCGTTGGTCAGACTGTCGCGGCGCACGAAGGCTTGTTCGTAGTTGAGCAGCAGCGCTTCATGGGCTGTGAAAAAGCTGGTTTCGCGCAACTGCGGCGAACTGTCCATGCCGCAGGCGCGCATGAACGCCAGGGTTTCGTCGATGCGGTCGGCCAACTGGCTGTATTTTTCGGCCAGGGCGGAGTTGGCGATAAAGTCCAGGTTCCACTTGTGCACCTGGTGCAGGTCGGCAAAACCGCCCTGGGCAAAGGCGCGCAGCAGGTTGAGGGTGGCGGTGGACTGGTGGTAGGACTGCAGCAGGCGGTCCGGGTCCGGCACGCGGCTTTTTTCGTCGAAGCCGATGCCGTTGACGATGTCACCACGGTAGGCGGGCAGGGTGATGCCGTCGAGGGTCTCATCGTTGGCCGAGCGCGGCTTGGCGAACTGGCCGGCCATGCGCCCGACTTTCACCACCGGGCAGCCGGCGGCGAAGGTCATCACGATGGCCATCTGCAGCAGCACCTTGAAGGTGTCGCGGATTTTTGCGGCGGAGAACTCGGCAAAGCTCTCGGCGCAGTCGCCACCTTGCAGCAGGAACGCGCGACCCTGGGTCACCTCGGCAAACTGACGGCGCAACTCGCGGGCTTCCCCGGCAAACACCAGCGGCGGATAGCTGGCCAGGCTCTGCTCCACTTGCAACAAGTGCGCAGCGTCCGGGTACTGGGGTTGTTGCTGGATTGGCAGGGCGCGCCAGCTGTCGGGGCTCCAGGGTTGGCTCATCATGAACTCGATTGGGTGGTTGACGGTCGGGCGCCAATGTTATCAGCAATTAGTGCGTGACCTGTTGCCGCCGGTTGGCCGACAATCGCGCCTTTGCCGTGGGGTAACCCCTTTAGGAGTAGTGATGAGCGAGGAGCGTGTCGAGCGCCTGCTGGCCGAAGTCCATGATGATTTCGGCATGATTCGTGTGCTCGAGGTGGCCGATTACCGGTTTCTCGAGTTTGGCGACGCCATCGAGCAAAGCTGCGTGTTCACCGCTGACCCGAGCTGGCTGGAGTACGACTACACCCGCGCGATGCTGATCGGCGCGTTGTGCCATGAGCAGCCGGAGAGCGCACTGTTCCTCGGCCTGGGAGCTGGCACCTTGACCCAGGCCTGCCTCAAGTTCCTGCCGCTGGAGGATGTCGAAGCCATCGAGCTGCGCCCCGATGTGCCGCGCCTGGCCATCGAATACCTGGGGCTGGATGATGATCCGCGCCTGTATATCCGCATCGGCGACGCCTTGGAACTGTTGGAGAGCGCTGAATCGGCGGACCTGATTTTCGTCGACCTCTACACGGATGTCGGTCCCGGCGTCGGACACCTGGCCTGGACCTTCCTGGAAAACTGCCAGAAGAAACTCAACCCCGGCGGTTGGCTGGTGATCAACCAGTGGGCCACCGACGATGGCAAACCCTTGGGCGCGGCGCTGCTGCGTGGTTTGTACCACCGGCATTATTGGGAACTGCCGGTGAAGGAGGGCAATGTGATCCTGTTGGTGCCTTCGGAGCTGGACCAGGCGCTGGATATGGAGGCGCTTTCTGCTCGGGCTGAGTTGTTGGCGCCGCGTCTGGGTTACTCGTTGCAGGCGTTGATCAAGGCGATTCGTCCGGCTACATAAGCTAGATGCCCTTGAACACCCCCGGCCGCTTCTCGACCATCGCCCGCACGCCTTCCTTGGCATCCTCGCTGTTCAGCAATTTATCCACCATCGGCGGCAGCGCGGCGGCGGCAACGGTTTCGCCTTCCATGTGTGCCAGGCGGGCCGACATCAAGGTGGCCTGGACGCCAAGCGGCGCCTGGCGCGCGATGCGGCTGGCGAGTTCGATGGCGCGGGGCAGCAGGTCTTCACTGGCCATGACTTCCTGCACCAGGCCCAGGCGCAGGGCTTCATGGGCGTCGAACTCATCGCCGGTGAGCAGCCAGCGCATGGCGTTGCCCCAGCCGGCGATCTGATGAAAGCGCAATGTCGCGCCTCCAAACGGAAAAATCCCACGTTGCACTTCCATCTGCGCAAAGCGGGTATTGCTCGCGCACAGGTTGATATCCGCCGCGAGCATCAACTCGATACCGATGGTCAGGCAGTAGCCCTGGGCCGCGACGATCACCGGTTTGCTGACCCTGGGGCCGGCGAAAACGCCCCAGGGATCGCAACCGCCCAGGGGCGGTTGCCAGCCTCCAGCCATCACGGCGCTGACATTGGCCAGGTCCAGGCCGGCGGTGAAGTGGTCACCGTGGGCAAATACTACGGCCACCCGTGCTTCGTCATTTCGATCAAATTCGCCATAAGCCAGGCTCAGTTCATTGAGCAGGTCCAGGTCAAAGGCGTTGCGCTTGGCGACCCGATCCAGTCCCAACAGCAGGACATGGCCCTGGAGTTCACGGCTGACGCGGCTGCTGCTGGCTTGATTCATCGGGTGTGCCCTCGGGCGCAATGAAGGGTTTCAGACCAAAGGGTCTCGATGCAAGGTGAACCGTTTAAGCGTTATGACCAGCAGGGCCGGGCCTTTGAAAAATAGACCCTGCCGCGCTTATCTGCAAAGACTGTGATGCAGCGCGGTTTATCGGCGCCTGGCGATAAAAAAAGCTCCCTTTTTCAGGTATTTCCGGTATAGTGCGCGCCGGCCTTTAACCGGGCCGCGTTTAGGTAGCGCAATTCCCCGAAGTCAGCTTCGGCTGCACGTCCGCACAGCGGACTCTCCCTTGACGAATCTTTTTCATTCATTCGTTTTCGCAAATCCCCGCCGACAAAGCAGCCAGGGCGACTCTTGAGTCTCAACACGGCATGCGCAGCTTTGGAGCATGGGTCTTTGCGGATGCACTTAGAGGCAGACCCATGACCCAGGAAACCGGCGGCTTCGCCGCTTTTAATCTTAACCCGAACATTCTCGCTGCCGTCATCGCGACCGGCTACGAAGAACCTTCGGCGATTCAGCAGCAATCGATCCCGATCATCATGGCCGGCCAGGACATGATTGGCCAGGCGCAAACCGGTACCGGTAAAACCGCCGCGTTCGCCCTGCCTATCCTGCACTGCATCGATCCTGCCAAGCGCGAGCCGCAAGCCCTGATCCTGGCGCCAACGCGTGAGTTGGCGCTGCAAGTAGCAACCGCTTTTGAAACCTACGCCAAGCAAATGCCAGGCGTTACCGTTGTTGCCGTCTACGGCGGCGCGCCGATGGGCCCGCAACTGAAGGCCATCCGTAATGGCGCTCAGATCGTCGTGGCCACCCCGGGCCGTCTGTGCGACCACCTGCGTCGCGACGAGAAAGTCCTGTCGACCGTGAACCACCTGGTTCTGGACGAAGCCGACGAAATGTTGAAGCTGGGCTTCATGGATGACCTGGAAGTCATCTTCAAGGCACTGCCTCCGACCCGTCAGACCGTCCTGTTCTCGGCCACTCTGCCACAGTCGATCCGTGCCATTGCCGAACGCCACCTGCGCGATCCGCAACACGTGAAGATCCAGACCAAGACTCAGACCGTTACCGCGATCGAACAGGCTCACCTGTTGGTTCACGCTGACCAGAAGACCTCGGCTGTATTGAGCCTGCTGGAAGTCGAAGACTTCGACGCCCTGATCATGTTCGTGCGTACCAAGCAAGCGACCCTGGACCTGGCCAGTGCCCTGGAAGCCAAAGGCTACAAAGCCGCTGCGCTGAACGGTGACATCGCCCAGAACCAACGTGAGCGCGTGATCGACTCCCTCAAGGATGGCCGTCTGGACATCGTTGTGGCGACCGACGTAGCGGCTCGTGGTCTCGACGTTCCGCGTATCACCCACGTGTTCAACGTTGACATGCCTTACGATCCGGAATCCTACGTTCACCGTATCGGCCGTACCGGCCGTGCCGGTCGCGAAGGTCGTGCACTGCTGCTGGTGACGCCACGTGAGCGCCGCATGCTGCAAGTGATCGAGCGTGTAACCGGTCAGAAAGTCGCCGAAGTCCGCCTGCCGGATGCCCAGGCCGTTCTCGATGCCCGCATCAAGAAACTGACCAACAGCCTGTCGCCGCTGGTGGCTGACGCTGAATCGACCCACGGCGACCTGCTGGACCGCCTGACCGCCGATATCGGTTGCACCCCGCGTGCCCTGGCTGCAGCCCTGCTGCGCAAGGCTACCAACGGTCAGGCCCTGACCCTGGCGGCCATCGAGAAAGAGCGCCCACTGGTGCCGAACAACGCGCCACGCGGTGATCGTCCAGAGCGTACCGGCGACCGTCCGGACCGTGGTGATCGTGAGCGTCGCGCTCCGGTTCCATTGGCAGAAGGCCGTGCCCGTTGCCGTACCGCGCTGGGCGCACGTGATGGTATCGCTGCCAAGAACCTGCTGGGCGCTATCCTCAACGAGGGTGGCCTGGCACGTGAAGCCATCGGTCGCATCCAGGTCCGTGACAGCTTCTCCCTGGTGGAGCTGCCGGAAGACGGTCTGGAAAAACTGCTGACCAAGCTGAAAGACACCCGCGTTGCCGGCAAGCAATTGAAGCTGCGTCGCTACCGCGAAGATTGATCCGCCCTTGGGCTGATTGATCGCACATAAAAAATCCCCGACTGGTTCGGGGATTTTTTTTGTCCGCTGTTAACCGAAGCGGTAGATGTCCATACCCAGCGCGCCCATGGTGAACCCCTGGTGTGCAACGCTGAAGTCACCCCCGGCGCCGCGCGCAAAGTACAGCGGCAACAAATGTTCATCGCTGGGATGGCTGCGCACGGCGTGGGGCGCCTGGCGACGGTAATCATGCAAGGCCGCCTCGTCGTTGGCGGCGAGTGTCTCCACCATCCAGTCACGGAAGTCGCGTGCCCAAGGCTCGATACTCTCAGGTCCGGCCTGCCAGTTCAGCTCCCCCAGGTTATGGGTGATGCTGCCGGAGCCGATCAACAGCACGCCCCGTTCGCGCAAGCTGGCCAAGGCATGCCCGATGCGGGTTTGCAGGGCAGGGCCCATGTGGCTGGGCAAGGAGACTTGCACCACTGGAATATCCGCTGCCGGGTACATCAGCGAGAGCGGCACCCAGGTGCCATGGTCAAACGGGCGGCGCTCATCGATTCGCGCCTGCAAGCCGTCGGCATGAAGCAGTTCGACAATTTCGCCGGCCAATTGCGGGTCGCCCGGTGCCGGGTACTGCACGGCGAACAGCTCCCGGGGGAAACCGCCGAAGTCGTGCCAGGTCTCGGGCGCGGCACTGCCGCTGACCAGCAGTTCCTGGCTTTCCCAATGTGCCGACACCACCACAATTGCCTTCGGCCGCGGCAGTTCAGCGGCCAGGCGCTGCAGGGCGGGGCCGCTGGCGCCGGGTTGCAGGGCAAGCATGGGCGATCCGTGGGAGATAAACAGGCTGGGCAACATAAGGAAGGTCCTGAGGTTTAACATGGGCCCATCTTCAATCAGATCATTGATCTAAATCTAATATAAGTTTTAGCGCTTTTTGATCGAATTTTCGGAGGTGATTCCATGGAGCCCAAATTTTGGCAGGAGCGCTGGGCGCGCAATCAGATTGGCTTTCACCTGCCCGAGGTCAATCCTTACCTGCTGCGGTATTGGCCTGTGCTTGGCCTTGCCCAGGGCGCCAAGGTGCTGGTGCCGCTGTGTGGTAAAAGCCTGGACCTGATGTGGCTGGCCAGCAACGGCTATCACGTATTCGGCGTTGAGCTGTCGGAGCAGGCGGTAGAAGCCTTTTTCAGCGAGCAGAACCTGACGCCGCGCATCACTCGGCACGGCGTGTTCAAGGTGTACCAGGCTGATTTGATCGAAATATGGTGCGGCGATTTCTTTGCCTTGGATGCCGGGGCACTGGCTGACTGCACGGCGCTCTACGACCGTGCCGCACTGATCGCCCTGCCGCCGCTGATGCGCGCGCAGTACGCCGAGCAGTTGAACAGCCTGTTGCGGCCAGGCTGCCAGGGACTGCTGATCACCCTGGACTACGACCAGACGCAAAAAGCCGGCCCGCCCTTTGCGGTGCCGGATGATGAGGTGAAGGTGCTGCTGGGTTTGCAGTGGCGCCTGGAGGTGCTCGAAGCCCAGGATATCCTGGGTGAGAGCTGGAAGTTCGTGCAGGACGGTGTCACGTGTCTTGAAGAGCGCGTTTATCGGCTCACCAAGGGGTAAAACCCGCGCACAAAAAAGGGGCGATCCAATCGCCCCTTTTGCATTACCGGGTATCAGCCCCGACGACGCAGCGCGTCGATACGCTCTTCCAGCGGCGGGTGGCTCATGAACATGCGAGCCAGGCCCTGCTTGACACCACCGTTGATGCCAAAGGCGGTCAGGCTGTCGGGCATATGCACCGGCAGGCCCTGTTCGGAGCGCAGGCGCTGCAGCGCACTGATCATTGCACTGGTGCCAGCCAGGCGCGCGCCGGCTTCGTCTGCACGGAACTCTCGTTTGCGCGAGAACCACATCACAATCGCGCTGGCCAGGAAACCCAGCACCACTTCGGCAAAGATGGTCGCTACGAAGTAGGCGATCCCGCGGCCGCCTTCGTTCTTGAAGATCACCTTGTCGACAAAGTTGCCGATGATCCGCGCAAAGAACATCACGAAGGTGTTCACCACGCCCTGCACCAGCGCAAGGGTAATCATGTCGCCGTTGGCTACGTGGCCGATCTCGTGCGCGAGGACCGCCTTCACCTCATCGGGTGAAAAGCGCTCGAGCAGCCCTTGGCTGACCGCCACGAGGGCGTCGTTCTTGTTCCAGCCCGTCGCAAAGGCGTTGGCCTCGTAGGCAGGGAAAATCCCGACCTCGGGCATTTTTATACCTGCTTCCTGAGACAACTGCTCCACGGTCTGCATCAGCCATTGTTCATGGCGGGTGCGTGGTTGAGTGATGATCTGGGTGCTGGTGCTCATCTTCGCCATCCACTTGGAGATGAACAGCGAGAACAGCGAACCGGCAAAACCAAAGACCGCACAGAAAATCAGCAGCTGATTGAGGTTCAGATCAACCCCGTTGGCCGCCATGAACCCGTTGAAGCCGAAAAGGCTCAGGGTGATGCTGGCAATCAGCACGACCGCCAGGTTGGTAGCCAAGAACAGCAGGATGCGCATCATGGTTGTAGAGTTCTCCTCATGCTTAATATGTCGCGTACTGCGGGGTATATAAGGTGCGGCTTGGGGTGATTCAACCGAGCGACTATTTCAAACTGTGTCCTACAGCCTGAATGTAGAGCCTTGAAGGGATTTTCCGATGATGAATACTACCCGTGAAAAGCTATTTTTTGCCTTACGGGCCCGTAACTACAGGGGCTTGTGGATGTAGAAACGCAAATGCAGTACGGGGAATGTGCATAGCCAGAGAAGTGTTGCCAGATAATCGCTGTACGACCGAATGCCGGTCGTACAGCGCCACGTCGGTTACTGGCGATAGGACTTGAGGAAATTGCCGATACGGCCAATGGCCATGTCCAGGTCATCCACGCGGGGCAGGGTCACCACTCGGAAGTGATCCGGCCACGGCCAGTTGAACGCCGTGCCCTGGACCACCAGCAGCTTTTCCGAGAGCAGCAGGTCGAGCACGAATTTCTCGTCGTTGAGGATCGGGCAGACCTTCGGGTCGATCCTCGGGAAGGCGTACAGCGCGCCCATGGGCTTGACGCAGCTCACGCCCGGGATTGCATTGAGCAGCTCCCAGGTACGGTTGCGCTGTTCCAGCAGGCGGCCCTGGGGCAGGATCAGGTCATTGATGCTCTGGTAGCCGCCGAGGGCGGTCTGGATTGCGTGCTGGCTCGGCACGTTGGCGCACAGGCGCATGTTGGCCAGCATGTCGATGCCTTCGATGTAGCTCTGGGCATTGTGCTTGGGCCCGGAAATCGCGATCCAGCCGGAGCGGAAGCCCGCCACGCGGTAGGACTTGGAGAGGCCGTTGAAGGTCAGGCACAGCAGGTCCGGCGCCAGGGAACCGGTGCAGATATGCACCGCATCGTCGTAGAGGATCTTGTCGTAGATCTCGTCGGAGAACACCACCAGGTTGTGCTGGCGTGCCAGCTCGAGCATGCCCAGCAGCACTTCCCTGGAGTACACCGCACCGGTGGGGTTGTTCGGGTTGATGATCACCAGGGCCTTGGTGTTCGGCGTGATCTTGGCCTTGATGTCGGCCAGGTCCGGGAACCAGTCGGCGCCCTCGTCGCACAGGTAATGCACCGGGTGGCCGCCGGCCAGGGTCACGGCGGCGGTCCACAGTGGGTAGTCGGGTGCTGGCACCAGCACTTCGTCGCCGTTGTTGAGCAGGGCCTGCATGGACATCACGATCAGCTCGGACACGCCATTACCCAGGTAGATGTCTTCGATGCCGACGCCTTCGACCTGCTTCTGCTGGTAGTACTGCATCACGGCCTTGCGCGCGCTGAACAGGCCCTTGGAGTCGCTGTAGCCCTGGGCGGTGGGCAGGTTGCGGATCACATCCTGGAGGATTTCATCCGGCGCTTCGAAACCAAAGGGCGCCGGGTTGCCGATGTTCAGCTTGAGGATGCGATGGCCTTCCTCTTCCAGGCGCTTGGCGTGCTTGAGCACCGGGCCGCGAATGTCGTAGCAGACGTTGGCGAGCTTGTTCGATTTGCTGACCTGCATGGCGATGTGATCCTGAAAATGAACGATCCAGACGGTGTGGGCACTACCGTACTGTGAATGCTGCAAGGCCCGCACCCATAAATACGTTTGAATGCCGGTAGCGCGGGTGCCAGACTGGCGTTTTGAAGAGGCGCAATCATACGTGCCGCCTGATCCATGGAAAAGATACAGATCAGGCTTTTTCAGTTGCCGAGGTGTACCGATGGAAAAGTTGCAGAAAACCGTTGAAGAATGGAAGGCAATGCTCGATCCGGAGCAGTACAACGTGTGCCGTCTCAAGGGCACCGAGCGTCCTTTCAGCGGCAAGTACAATGAGACCCGGACCGATGGCGTGTATCACTGCATCTGCTGCAATGCGCCACTGTTCGATTCGACCACCAAGTTTGACTCCGGCTGCGGCTGGCCGAGTTTCTACGCGCCGATCGCCGACAGCGCAATGATCGAGATCCGTGACGTCAGCCACGGCATGATCCGCACCGAAGTCACCTGCGCCCAATGCGATGCGCATCTGGGCCATGTGTTCCCGGACGGTCCGCCGCCGACGGGGCTGCGGTATTGCATCAACTCGGTGTGCCTGGATCTTGTGCCCCGTTAACTCGACTGGCGTCGGGCCCCTTTAGAAGCGAGCTTGCTCGCGAAAGTCGTCAACGATTACACGGGCATTCTGGTTCAGCCCGGTGTCCTTGAGTTTTTCGCGAGCAAGCTCGCTCCTACAGAGTGTTGATGAGGTGTCATCAGTGCGGTCAATTAAATTGCACGCAATTGAATTGCCTACTATGTTTCATCCTCTTTCTCCCTTATCGAGGCACTGCCATGAGCAACAACCTGCTGAGCATCCCTTGCACCACCATCAAGGGTGAGCAAAAGACCTTGGCCGATTTCGCCGGCAAGGCCGTCCTCGTGGTCAACACCGCCAGCAAATGCGGCTTCACCCCGCAGTACAAGGGCCTGGAGCAACTCTGGCAGCAGTACAAGGACCAGGGCCTGATGGTATTGGGCTTTCCTTGCAACCAGTTCGGCAAGCAGGAGCCCGGTGACGAAGGGGCGATTTCCGAATTCTGCGAGCTGAACTTCGGTGTCAGCTTCCCGTTGTTCAAGAAGATCGACGTCAATGGCAGCGATGCCCATCCACTGTTCGTGCAACTGAAAAAACAGGCACCGGGCCTGCTGGGGTCCAAGGGCATCAAGTGGAACTTCACCAAGTTCCTCATCGGCCGCGACGGCCAGGTGGTCAAGCGCTTCGGTCCTGCCACCAAGCCGCAGGACTTGACCCAAGAGATCGAAGCCTTGCTCAAATGACCGACCTGCCCAGCGTGTCCCTGGCCCTGGACAACCAGCTGTGTTTCAAGCTCTACGCTGCGTCACGCGCTGTCACCCGTGCCTATAAGCCGATGCTCGACCAGTTGGGTCTGACCTACCCGCAATATGTGGTGATGCTGGTGTTGTGGGAGTGGCACGCCACGCCTGCGCTGCAGCCGACGGTCAAGGCCCTGGGGGAGCGCCTGATGCTCGACTCGGGCACGCTGACGCCGCTGCTCAAGCGCCTTGAACAGCTTGAGTTAGTGACGCGTCGGCGCAGTGCCAGGGATGAGCGTGAAGTGCACTTGAGCCTGACCGAGGCCGGTGTGCAACTGCGGGACCAGGCCCATGGCCTGAAGACCCGCCTGTTGTGTGATCGCGGCATCGACCTGAATCAGGCCGATGCCTTGCGCGATGGTCTCGACCAGTTGCTTGCGCAGCTTAAAGACTTGTCGTCCCAGGCACCCACAAGTCCAGCAGGGCATTGAGTTCTTCGCGGCGGAACGGCTTGGCCAGGTAATCATTCATCCCCGCCGCACGGCAGCGCTCGCGCTCTTCGGACAGGGCATTGGCGGTCAACGCGACAATCGGCAGGTCCGGCCAGCGTCCGCTGCGCCGAATCTGCCGGCTGGCCTCATAGCCATCCATCACCGGCATGTTGCAGTCCATCAGCACCATATCGAAGCGTTGTTCTTCAAGAAACGTGAGCGCTTCGCCACCGTGGGCAGCCACGATCACTTCGCAGCCCAGTTTGCTGAGCATGCCCTTGGCCACCAGTTGGTTGACCGGGTTGTCCTCCACCAGCAGGATGCGCGCCCGATGTGCGAGCGGTGCGGCATCCAGTTGGACGGGGTCAAGCACCAGGTGCGCGTCGGTGCGCAAGTTGCGTTGCAGGATCTGGTACAGCGCGTTGCGGCTCAAGGGGCGTGCCTGTTGGTGCAACGGCGCCAGTGCCGCCACTTCTTCGCTGGGCATGAAGTTGCCATAGGCGGTCACCAGCAGGATGGGCGCGGTGATGCCCGGCCGTATGCGGAACAGGCATTCCGGGCAGTCGGTAATCAGCAGGTCGGGGGTTTGCCCGCTCAAATCGTCATCCATGGTGAAACAACGCAGGGACAGTCCCCAGCAGGGCAGCAGGGCCGTGAGCAACTCTGTCAGGCCGCTGCCGGCGTTGGTGATGGCGATGACCTCGCCTTTGAGAGGCGCTGGCTGCACCGCGGGCAAATGGGCCGGCAGTGGCAGGTCTGCGCAGAACTGGCTGCCAAAGCCCACTTCCGAGCTGATACTCAAGCGCCCCTTCATCGCTTCGCACAGGTTGTGCGTCAGTGCCAGGCCCAGGCCCGTCCCGCCATACTGGCGAGTGATGCCGGCGCCGGCCTGGGTGAACGGTTGGAAGATTTTCACCTGCGCTTCCTGCGCAATGCCGATGCCGGTATCGCAGACTTCAATGCGTACGCCGCCGTCGTGGGTACGCAGGCGCACATCAACCCGACCAAAGCGGGTGAACTTCAAGGCGTTGGAGAGCAAGTTGCTGACAATCTGCCGCACACGGGTCGGGTCACCGAGCACCTGGGCCGGGAACTGCGGGTCGATCAGGCAGCTCAGCTCCACGCTCGGTGCGGCGTTCTGCGATAACAGGTTGGCGGTGTCTTCCACCAGCGCGCCGAGGTCGAAGGGGATGCGCTCCAGCTCCAACTGGCCGGCGTCGAACTTGGACAGGTCGAGAATATCGTTGAGCAGTTCCACCAGCACTTTGCCGGAGTCATGGGCGATAGACAGTTGCTGGCGTTGTTCGGCGTTCAACGGGCTGTCCAGCGACAGTGCGATCATGCCCAGCAGGCCGTTGAGCGGGGTGCGGATTTCGTGGCTCATGTTCGCCAGGAAGGCCGCCCGGGCCTGGGCCATGCCCAATGCATGCATCTTGGCGGCTTCCAGCTCATCGTTGGACTGGGTCAGCCGCTGGTTGCTGGCCTTGAGTTCAAGGGTGCGCGCGGACACGATATGTTCCAGTTGCCCCAGGTATTCGGTCAGCCGATCCTCGGCGTGGCGGCGCTGCTGGATTTCGGTTTCCATGTTTTCGAATTGCTGGTTGGCGACGTCCACCAGCACCCCGATTTCATCGTGCTCATGCCCCGGCGGGCAGTCCAGGCGTGCCTGCTTGCGGGTGCTCAGCTCACGAATAATGCGCACCAGCGGTTGGGTCAGCATGACGTAGAACAGGCCCAGCAGAATCCCGGTCAGCAACAGGCTGCGTGCGAACCCGTTGAGCAGGGTGATCTCGGCGCGGCGCAGGAACCGGCTGCCAAAAGCGTAGGTGTCGACTCCCAGGCGCAGTACGCCAAGTGACTCGTTGGGCATGTGGCTCAGGAACAGTTGATCTTCGAACTGGCGGTTGGCGCCAAACATGAAGTCACTGATAGGGCGGTAGGTGCTTTCCTTGCGTGGCCGGTCGACATCGGCCAGCACCACGCCATTGTTGTCGATCAACTGCGCGCGAATGATGGCGGGGGAGTGCAGCAGGCCCAGGGTCAGTTCCTGGGCCAGTTCGGCATCGATGTTGTAGGCGATACGTGACGCGGGGTTATGGCTGATTTCGATCAGCGAACGTATTTCGCGGTTGATGGATGCGTCTTCGCTGGCATAATCAATGCCGATTTGGATCAGGCTGAGCAAGGTTCCCAAGACGAAACCGACCAGCACCGTCAATCTGGCTTGTTTATAAGACAAGCGGTGGGCGAACTTGATATCCATTGAGTGTTGAACCACTTCACGTTTCCCTTCGCCCGGCAAGCATAGCTGAACATCCACACGCCCAGGCCTGCCCGGCATGAATCGTTTTTTACGCAGCCCCAAGCGGTCTGTCGCAGGGTTGCCAATACGCCATCTTTTGCAAGAACTTGCCAGAGGAATAATCGTGGATTCTCGATTGAGTGCCTTTCTGGAGCGAGCCGATGCCGTGCTCGCCCGCCTGGAACCCTTGTTGCCCGCGCCGCGCCAAACCATCGACTGGAACCAGTGCCTGGCCGCCCGTTGGCAGCGCGAGGGCCGCAGTGGCTTCCTGTTGCCGCTGGACGTGAGCCTGGACATGCGCTTGTCCGACCTGATCGGCGTGGACAAGCAACGTGAAACCCTGGCGCGCAACACCCAGCAGTTCCTGGATGGCCTGCCTGCCAACCATGCGTTGCTGTGGGGTTCGCGGGGCACCGGTAAATCGTCCATGGTGCGCGCTTTGCTCGCTCAACACGCCAAGGCCGGTCTGCGCCTGATCGAAATCGAGCGTGACCACTTGGCCGACCTGCCGCGTGTGGTCGAGCAATTGCTCAAGTTGCCGCAACGTTTCATCCTGTTCTGCGACGACTTGTCGTTCGAAGCCGGCGAAGGCGACTATCGGGTACTCAAGAGCGTGCTGGATGGCTCCCTGGAACAGGCCCCTGAAAACGTGCTGCTGTATGCCACGTCCAACCGCCGCCACCTGGTGCCGGAAAACCAGAGCGACAACGATAACTGGAAGCGCGTGGACGGTGAGTTGCACCCAAGCGAGGCGGTGGAAGACAAGATTGCCTTGTCCGACCGCTTTGGCTTGTGGCTGTCGTTCTACCCGTTCACCCAGGAACATTTCCTGGACGTGGTCGAGCACTGGATCGGTGAGCTGGCGAACAAGGCGGGTTTGCAGTGGCAGCGCGATGAGGACCTCGACATTCTTGCCGTGCGCTGGGCCACCGGGCGCGGCAACCGCAACGGTCGTTGCGCGTATCAATTCGCCCGTTACTGGGTGGGTCTTAAATTGCTGGAGCGTCAACCATGATCGATTTACAACAAGCCGGCGCCGGCCTCGGTGGCTATGCCCTGCTGAGTGCCCAGCTGGAGTCGCTGCTGGCCGATGAGCGTGATTTCATCGCCAACAGCGCCCAGTTTTCGGCTTTCCTGTTCAGCCAGCTGGATGACCTGAACTGGGCGGGCTTTTACCTCAACCGCAATGAAGAGCTGGTGCTTGGCCCGTTCCAGGGGCAGATCGCCTGTGTGCGTATTCCGTTCGGCCGTGGGGTGTGCGGCGCGGCCGCGGCCTCGCGGCAAACCCAGCGCGTAGACGATGTGCACGCGTTCCCCGGGCATATCGCCTGTGACAGCGCGTCCAACAGCGAACTGGTGGTGCCACTGGTCAAGGACGGCGCATTGATTGGTGTCCTTGACCTCGATAGCCCGTCGTTGGCCCGCTTTACCCCCCAGGATCAGGCCGGTATCGAACAGCTGGCGGCGATTTTCCTGCGTTTGACCGACTGCTGATCGAAATAGGGGGCGCAGCCCCGCCCCTTATCGGCCATCCAGTTCGTCAAGCCGCACTTGCAGCATCCTCTCCAACTCCAGCATCAGCTTCTCCAGGGATTTCACACCCGCTTCGATCAGGGGCCGATCATCGCCCCGGGCACAGGCCTGTTCGACGGCTTCGCATTGCGAGGCCAGCGCAGAGGCTTGAACGATGCGCGCGGCCCCCTTGATCTTGTGAGCCTGTTCGATGATCTCTTCGGGCAAGGCCTGCGCAGCGATCAGTGCAACCAACTCCTGGCGATCCTGGCGACTGCTGCTCAGCAACTCCTCCAGCAAGAGGCGGCTCATGTGTGGATCGCCACCGGTAAGGGCCTCGAAGTTGCCGATGTCCAGGGTCATGCCGCTGGGTTGAGGACTGATCTTCGCCAGTTGCAGCTCCAGCGCCGTAAGGTTGATGGGTTTGAACAGGCAGTCATTCATGCCCGCCTGCGCACAGCGTTGTTTCTCTTCGGGCTGGGCATTGGCGGTAAAACCCAGTACCACGCAAGGCGTCAGTTGTTCGCGCTCCTCGTATTCGCGGATCGAACGACTCAGTTCGTAGCCATTCATGATCGGCATGTTGCAATCGGCGATCACCAGGTCAAAGTGCTCCTGGCGCCAGGCCTGGAAGCCGGAGGCGCCGTTCTGGGCGGCGGTGTACTGATGGCCCAGGTAGCCGAGCTGCTGGCACATCAACAGGCGATTCGCCGGATGATCGTCCACCACCAGCACATTGAGCACCGGCACGTTCGAGGTCTCGGCGGGCTTGAGTTCTTCGGCCACCTGCAGCGCCTGCAGGCGATTCATCTTCAGGCTCACATGCACCTGGGTGCCCACCATGGGCACGCTGCTCAGGCTCAGTTGCCCGCCCATCATCGCGCACAGGCTGCGACAGATCACCAGCCCGAGGCCCGCACCGCTCCTGGCCAGCTGTCCTGAGTTGTCCGCCTGGGCAAAGGGTTCGAACAGGCGCATCTGGTCGTCCCGGCTGATACCGATGCCGGTGTCCTCCACCACCAGTTTCATCTCGACCTGCTGCGGCAGTTCGGTGGCCGATACTTCCACCTTGATCTTTACCTGGCCACGTTCGGTGAACTTGATGGCGTTGCTGATCAGGTTGGACAGCACCTGCTTGAAGCGCAGCGGGTCGATCAGCACTTCGGTGTGCTCCAGATCAGGCGTGAACTCCAGCAACAGGCTAAGGGTCTTCTGGCGTGCCAGGCCGTCGAAGACACGCACCACCGACTCGATCACCTCCCTCAGGTTGACGCGTTCCGGTGCCAGGCTGAGGCGCCCGGATTCAATCCGCGCGATGTCCAGGATGTCGCCGATAAGCTCCAGCAGATCCTTGGCCGAGTTGTAGGCGACTTCGATGGCCGGGCGGTCGAGGTGGCCCTGGTCCGCCCGCTTGAGGGTCAGCTCGAGCATGCCGATCACCGCGTTCATCGGCGTGCGGATTTCGTGGCTCATGGTGGCGAGGAACGTGCTCTTGGCCCGATTGGCTTCGTCGGCTCGCTCCTTGGCGGTGCGGAGTTCGTCGAACAACTGGCGTCGTTCACTGATATCGATCCAGCCACCGATGATGCCCTGGACTTCACCGACGGAGTCGCGGTACGGCAGGATCCAGTGGTAGATCGTCAGTTTTTTTCCGCGAATATGCAGGGTGCGGTCCAGGATCAGCGGGTTGCCCTCGGCCACCACGCGCTGATAGTCGGCATGGTATTGCGCCGCCTCGACTGCAAGGGCTGTACTGATCTGGACCGCGCTTTTACCTATCACGTCCTCGCGCTTGACGTCGAACGCCTGCAGGTAACTGTCGTTGCAGGTCTGCAGCAGCCCCTTGTTGTCACGCACGTAGATCGGGTGCGGGGTTTCATTGACCAGGGCGCGCATGAACTCGAACTGATCATTGAGGGCGCGCTCGGCCATTTTCCGGTGCTTGATCTGGCGGCGCATGTACGCGTTCCAGCTCAGGGAAATCAGCAGCAGCAGGCCGGTCCCGATGACGATGCGCGCAATCAGTTGGTGATAGTCGCGCCAGTAACTGTCCGAGGCCGCGGTATAACCGCGCCAACGACTGTTGATCACGCCGAGTTCGTCCGGGGCGATGCTGAGCAACGCCTTGTCGAGAATCGAGCTGAGCTCGGTGGCGCTGCGGGACGTCGCCAGCCCGAAGGTGGCCGGCATCGTGCCGATGCTGAAGCTGATTTGGATCTTGTCCTGGAGTATCTGCGAGGACAGGAAGTAATTGGCGACCACCAGGGTATTCACCGCGCCCTCTACATGGCCTTGTACCAGCAGTTCGGCTGACTTGAACGTGTCGCCGGTATCTACCAGCTGAATCTTTGGGAAGTGCTCACGCAGGAATTTTTTCAGCGGACTGCCCTGCGTGATCGCCAGGCGCTTGCCCTCCATTTCCTCAAGGCCTGTGGGGGCCTGGCCGTCCTTGCGTGTCAGCATCACGTAGGAGTTTTCCAGGTAGGGACGACTGAAGTTCAGTTGGGCTTCTCGCTCGACGCTGGGGATGATTGCGCCGACGATGTCCGCTTTGCCGCTCTCTACATGCTCGATCATGGTGTTCACATCACGCCCGCGCTGGATCTCGAAGCGCAGCCCGGTGCGCAGGCGAATCAGTTCCAGCAGGTCGGCGGTAATGCCGCGAAAATTGCCATCGGCGTCGAAGAAGGTCAGCGGCGCAAAGGTAGGGTTCACGATCACTTTGACGACCGGGTTTTCCCTCAGCCAACGTTCTTCGCGAAGGGTCAGTTGCAGCTTTTGGTCGGTCAGGAGGATGTCGCTGCCAGCACTCCAGCGTTTGGCAATGGTTTCCCGTTCGGCAGCGGGCACGGCCCTCAGGACGGCGTCGACGATGCTCAACAGCGTCTGCTGTTCCTGGGGCATGGCAAAGCTGAATCCATAGGCTTCATGTTTGCCGAAGTTCGCCATGCGAATGTTTTTCAGGTAACCCTTGTTGATCATGTAGTGGGTGGAAATGGTATCGCCGAGAAAGACGTCTGCCTGGTCGAAGGCCACTGCATTCAAGGCGTTTTGATAAGAAGGATAGGCACGGATGATTGCCTTGGGGTAGAGCCTTTCCACTTCGTGCAGTGGCAGATAGTGATAGACCAGTGCCAGGCGCATGCCGGCCAGCCCATCAGCCAGGCTGCGGGTTTCGCCTTCGCGGGTCACCAGCACTGGCCGGTCCACGGCGTACGGCTCCGACAGGGTCAGGTTGGGATTTGCCGCTTCAAAGCTGTTGGAGGAACCCAGTAAATCGATTTCACCCGCTTCGAGGGCATGAATGGCGGCCTCTCGGGAGGGGTAGCGCAACACTTTTACCGGTACGTCCAGCGCCATTGCCAGCAAGCCGGCGTAGTCGGCGGTGAGTCCCTCATAGTCACGCCCGCTGGAGGTGAGGTCAAAAGGCGGGTAGTCAGGAAACGCCGCGCCCAGTACCAGTTCGCGTTTGTTCTGGAGCCATTGGCGCTGGGCCTTGTTCAGGTAGGGTTCCAGCTGCACGGAGCTCGCACGACTCAAAAGGTTGAAATGCTCCGGGCTTGCTGGAGGGGTGGCAGGCACGGCGGTGCTGAAGCACAAACCGGCACTCAATATAATCAAATAGTCCTTTATACGCCTGGGCATCCGGTTTCTCACACTAGCGCGTTCCGTTTTGCCATCTCGATAAGTTCTACCAAGGACTTGGCTTGAAGTTTCTGCATCAGTCTCTTTTTATAAGTACTTACTGTTTTATTGCTCAGGAACATACCTTTGGCTATTTCCTTGTTGGTGCGGCCTTGTGCAAAAAGTTGCAGTACCATCAACTCCCGGTCGTTAACCGCCTTGAACAGTTCAAGTTCCTTGCAGGCCTCATCGTTGGGGTTCAAGGCTTGGCTGGGGAAGTAGTTATAACCGGACAGTACAGCGCGGATGGCGCTCATCAGTTCGCTCAGGTCACCTTCCTTGCACACGTAGCCATCGGCTCCCGAACGCATGCAACGCGTGGCAAACAGGGTGGGGGATTGAGCCGTCAGCACCAGGGTTTTCATCGACGCGTTCATGGCGTTGAATCGGCAAAGCACTTCCAGTCCGTCGAGTTTTGGAATGCTGATGTCGAGGATGATCAGGTCCGGCATGCATTCGCGGACCATTTGTATGGCGTCGCATCCGTTATCCGTTTCGCCGACTACTTTGAAGTTTTCTTCATGTTCCAACAACATTCGTATGGCAAGTCTTATCACCGGATGGTCGTCAATAATAAAAACTGTATTCATGATCATATTCCATGCAAGTACAAATAAAGCGGGCACATTAGCTCAGAAGCCGATGGGTAAGCATGAACTTGGGGGGTGGCAGGTATAAAACAGGAAAGTTCCTACATTAAAAAAGGTAAAAGCCTACCTGTCTCTAAGGAGCTGTAACGCAAGAGGCCAAGGTTCCGCAGGGGCATGGGCCGAAGGAACATGGCAAGGACTTTACGGTGGTTATGCGCGATTTTTCCGACCGGTCGATCTGTTTAAAGTCCTACATTTATAACGTGAGTAATGTATGGGTCAAATGTTCAAGCTCATCTTTATTCAACGGCTTTGGCAAGTAGCCGAGCAAGGGCAGGCCACGTTTGAGGGCCTGGGTTTGCAACGCTGAAAGTTCTGCCTCGGGAAGTCCGCTGAGCAGGATGGCGGCCTTGATAAAGCATTGGCGACTGGCGATTTCAATCAATTCAAGCCCGGGCAGGTCGGGCAGGCACTGGTCACAGAGGATGATGTCGAAGGGCGCCTCGGCCTGGGTCATCAAACGGATCGCCTGCTCGGCGTTTTCGGCCGGGGCCAGGTGCTCGAAGCCGAAGCTTCTCAGCAGGCATTGGGTGGCGAGGAGCTGAAAGGGATGGTCCTCCACCAACAGGATCCGAAAGGGGTAGTGGGGCATAGAAGGCACACGGTGAGTCAAGCGTCGATAGGGGGCACGTAGGAACTGTTCGCCAGACCTGCCCGGAGCGTGCGCGATTATTCTTCGGGCGCTTGTGCGAATTCGATCAGGCCGCTCTGTTCCCATCGTAGGCAGATTCTGTTCAGTGAACAGGCGGCGTGATCAGCCAGGTTATTGAGGGCTGGAGCGCCCGGTCATCTCCCGTGCCATCTCGGTGGCATAGCTGTCGGTCATGCCGGCGATGAAGTCGATCATGCGCAGGAACGACCTGTGCAGCGGCCACGCAGGGTCCGGCGCGTTGTTGCCCAGCAGGTCGAGAATGCGCCGGTTCTTGAACGACGGCGTGCGTCCGCCGTGCTGCTCCAGGGCCGCGCCGCAGAAGGCGTTCAACAGGATTTCCAGGGTGGTGTAGGCGCCGATCTCGTGGAGGGTCTTGCGCTTGTCCTGGAAGATTTTCTTGCGCGCCATGTCCTTGGCATCCAGCACGCAGCGTTTGGCGGGGCCGTGCATGTGCTCCACCAGGTCGCCGGGCAGGGTGCCGGCAAGCAAGGCCTCCTGTTGTTCGACGAAGGCGCGCGCCGCGGCGTTGGTCAAGTGCTCGATGGCCTTGCCGCGCAGGATCGCCAGCTTGCGTCGGCGCGAGTCCTGGGCGCCCAGTTGCCGGTAGGTCTGCGGCAGGTCGTCGCCCACCAGGTCGAGCAGCAGTGACTCGACTTCGGTGTACTCCAGCAGGTCCATTTCCAGGCCGTCCTCCAGGTCGATCAAGGCGTAGCAGATGTCGTCTGCCGCCTCCATCAGATAGACCAGTGGATGGCGAGCCCAGCGTTGTTCCTCGAGTTGCGGCAGGCCGAGCTTGCCGGCGATCTGTTCGAGGATCGGCAGTTCGCTCTGGTAGCAGCCGAACTTGTGTTTCTTGTAACCCAGGGAGTCGGCGTGGCGGGCGGTCCAGGGGTACTTGAGGTACGTGCCCAAGGTCGCGTAGGTCAGGCGCGTGCCGCCGTCGAACTGGTGGTATTCCAGTTGGGTCAGTACCCGGAAGCCTTGGGCATTGCCTTCGAAGTTGAGGAAGTCATTGCGCTCGGCGCTGCTCATGTCGTCCAGCCAGCCGCGCCCCGCTGCCTGCTGGAACCAGTGGCGGATGGCGTCTTCGCCGGAATGCCCGAACGGCGGGTTGCCGATGTCATGGGCCAGGCAGGCCGATTGCACCACCATGCCCAGGTCGCTCGGGTCGCACCAGTCGGGCAGGGCGCTGCGCAGGGTTTCGCCCACGCGCATGCCGAGGGAGCGGCCTACGCAACTGACTTCCAGGGAGTGGGTCAGGCGTGTATGGATATGGTCGTTGCTGGACACCGGGTGCACTTGGGTCTTGCGGCCCAGGCGGCGAAACGCGCCGGAGAAGATAATGCGGTCATGGTCTTTGTGAAACGGGCTGCGGCCGAGTTCTTCCGGGCTGTGCAGGGGTTTTCCAAGGCGTTCGCGGGTAAGCAGGGTGGGCCAATCCAAGGCGGGTACTCTCCGTACGGTGAATGACCCGCCCAGCTTCCCGGTTCCGCCTTGGCGGGGCAAGCGAAAATCTACAGGCCGGCCGCGTCGATATCGATTAACAGCAAGCGCTGACCGTTATCGAAGAATTGTCCGGCGGTGAGGCAGTACTGGTTGGTGGTGGCGTCGCGGTAAGTCGAGGACAGCGTCAGGCGACGCTCTTCCCAACCTTCGGCCAGCAGGTGATAGAAGTACGGGCGCCATGACCAGTTGTGGCCCAGGTAGCGGCTGTCGGCCTGCCAGGCGTCCTGGCGCCATTCGAAGTTGGGGGTCAACTGGGTGCCATGCCGGTCGCATTGGTAAAAGCGCAGCAGCCAGGGGAAGGCCGGCAGTTGGGGCAAGTGATCCAGCGGGGCTTGGGCCTGTGCCCAGGATTGCAGGATCTTCATCAGTTCGGTCAATTGCTGGCGCAGTTGCATGATGCGCCCGCGTTCGGCCAGCTTCTGCTGGACATACGCTGCGCGCAGTTGGTCAAAGCGCGGCACGAAGGCGTCGGTGGCGAACCAGTCCAATTGCGCCTGGGCAAACAGATAGCCCTGCACGTAGCGCGAACCGCATTCCAGGGCGAAGCTCAGCTGCGCCTCGGTTTCCACGCCTTCGGCAATGATCCAGCAGCCGGTCTTTTCCGCCATCTGCGCCAGCGCCCGCACGACGTCACTGCTCGGTCCGCCCCTGGCGGCTTGCTGGAACAGGCGCATGTCCAGCTTGAGGATGTCCGGCTGCAGCGCCAATACCCGGTCAAGCTGGGAATAGCCGGCGCCGAAATCATCGATGGCGATGCGCGCACCGGCCTCGCGATAACGTGCCACCACCTCGGCCAGGCGCTGGATGTCGCCGCCCAGTTCGGTGATCTCGAACACGATGCGCTGCGGGTCGACGCCATGGCTGTGGATCTGTTTGAGGCTCGGCAGCGCCTGGCCCGGGCGCAGTTGGTTGATCCAGCGCGGCGAGATATTCAGGCTGAGGAACCAGTCTTCGGGGGCTTCATGCAGGCGGCTTAACGCGTTGTCGCGAATCTGCCGGTCGAGACGGCGCAAGCTCGCGCCTGGCGTGCGTGGGTCGGCGAACAGCGGGCCAACGGACTGCAGGCGGCCATCAGCCTGGCGTAGACGCCCCAAGGCCTCGACGCCGGCAATGCGCCCGGTGGCGGTATCGATAAACGGTTGGAAGCAGGCGAGCGGTTGCCCGTCGATCACGGGGCCTCCTTAAAAACACTGGCGAAAAAAGACCCGGCCCTCGAAAACGAGGACCGGGCCATTCTGTTAGCAAGAATGCAGCCAGCAGGCTCAACCTTTGCGTGAATTGCCCTGCATGGCCAGTTTGATCAGCGGGATCAGGCCGGCACCGAGGCGCACCAGGCGCGTCACACTGCTGATACCGCCGCCCTTGGCGCCCTTGCCGGTGAAGAAACCGATCAGGGTTACAGCGGCCACGCCCCACAGCGGCGCGTGCTTGATGCCCAGGCCGCCCTGAAAGTTTTGGCCCAGGTTGCGCACCTTGTTCAGCGGCGCCATCAATTGCTGGGATTCGTGGCGTATCTCCTGGCGGTGCATCTCCATGCGCAAGCGGATCAAAGCCTTGCGCATTTCCCGGCGGGAGGTTTGCTGGATTTCATTCGAGCTCATGGCAGCAGGCGCTCCCGATCATTGGCCAGCTCTTCGAGGGTGGCGTGGAACGGCGTGGACTCATCGAACACCGCCGCTTTCAAGCGCACCCCGCAGAAGGCAGCGGCCAGGCTGTAGAACACGCAGAGGCAGATGATCCCGGTCAGGCGGTAGCCGGTGTCCCATACCAGGATCATCACCAGAGTCGATAACCCCACCAGCAACAACAGGGCAAACACCAGCGCCAGGCCGGCAAACAGCAGCAGGCTGACGGTACGGGCCTTCTGCTCCTGCAATTCGATGCCAAACAGTTCGACGTGGCTGTGCAGCAAGCCAAGAACGGCCGCGCCCAGGCGTCGTGAGGTGGTACCCGTGGACGAGCCAGTTTCGCCGATAGACATGATTAGCGCCTTGTGGCCAGCAGGCCGATCAGAAAGCCCACGCCGGCGGCAATGCCTACCGACTGCCAAGGGTTGGCCTGCACGTAATCTTCGGTCGCAGTGACCGCCGCCTGGCCGCGTTCGCGCAGGGAGTCTTCGGTTTGCTTGAGGGTTTCGCGGGCCTGCAACAGCGTGTCATGAATCTTGGCGCGCAGCTCATCGGCCTGGTCGCCCGCAAGCACCTTGGTGTCGTCCAGCAACCTTTCGGTGTCAGTCACCAGGGTTTGAAAATCCGCCATCAGTATTTCTTGAGCAGTCTTTGCAGTTCTTCTGGCCATGGTTATCTCCGTGATTGGCTGATCGGTACGTGTGGTTTCGAGTCACCGGTATCGGTGAAGGTTCAGTGCAATTGTCTGGTACAGCTTTTGCTTTGCCTTGGTGCGCACGCCCCGTGGCTTGCGCTGAATCCGGGCGGTCGGGGCGCAGGTCTCGAAAAACCTTACCCTAAATAACTCAAACTCGCGGAAAAACCCTGTCGGCAACGGCCGGTTGTGTTGAACGCTGCGCTAAAGCGGTTCACGCCCTCTGAAGAGGGGCGGTGCCGGTGGTGCCAATTTAGTGCGCGCAACCCCTGGCTTGAACCGCTTTGGTGCTTTTTGCCTTTACACAGGCCTGCCAACCTCCATGGAAAATCTGCAAAGTGCGGTGGACACTCTGGTCCACAGCTCCAATACCCTGTTTATCCTGATCGGTGCGGTCATGGTCCTGGCCATGCACGCCGGCTTCGCGTTTCTGGAAGTCGGGACGGTGCGCCAGAAAAACCAGGTCAACGCCCTGTCGAAGATCCTCAGCGACTTCGCCATCTCCACCCTGGCCTATTTCTTTATAGGCTATTGGATCTCCTACGGGGTGAGCTTCATGCAACCGGCGGCCGTGATCAGCGCCGACCATGGTTATGGCCTGGTGAAGTTCTTCTTCCTGCTGACGTTTGCGGCAGCGATCCCGGCGATCATCTCCGGCGGTATTGCGGAGCGCGCAAAGTTCGCTCCGCAGTTGTGCGCCACCGCGTTGATCGTGGCGTTTATCTACCCGTTTTTCGAAGGCATGGTATGGAACGGCAATTTCGGTTTGCAGGCCTGGTTGCTCAAGGCGTTCGGCGCCAGCTTCCATGACTTTGCCGGCTCTGTGGTGGTGCATGCCATGGGCGGCTGGCTGGCGCTGGCGGCGGTGCTGCTGCTGGGCCCGCGCAATGGGCGCTACCGCGAAGGGCGCCTGGTGGCATTCGCGCCGTCGAGCATTCCGTTCCTGGCCCTGGGGTCGTGGATTTTGATCGTCGGCTGGTTCGGCTTTAACGTGATGAGCGCGCAGACCCTGGACGGCGTCAGCGGCCTGGTGGCGGTGAACTCGCTGATGGCCATGGTCGGCGGCACCGTCGCCGCCCTGGTGATCGGCCGCAACGACCCCGGCTTCCTGCATAACGGTCCGTTGGCCGGGCTGGTAGCGATCTGCGCGGGTTCCGACCTGATGCATCCGGTGGGCGCGCTGGTCACCGGCGTGGTCGCGGGCGGGTTGTTTGTGTGGTGCTTTATCGCCGCCCAGGACCGCTGGAAGATCGACGATGTGCTGGGGGTGTGGCCACTGCATGGCCTGTGCGGTGTATGGGGCGGGATTGCCTGCGGCATCTTTGGTCAGACCGCGCTGGGTGGACTGGGCGGTGTGAGCCTGATCAGCCAATTGATCGGTACGGGGCTCGGTGTGGTCGTCGCGTTTGGCGGCGGCCTGCTGGTGTACGGCGTGATCAAGCGCGTGCACGGGCTGCGCCTGAGCCAGGAAGAGGAGTATTACGGCGCAGATCTGTCGATCCACAAGATCGGTGCGGTCAGTCAGGATTGATCGGCGCCTCTTCGTCGGTGCTCGGGTGCGTGTAGAAACCGTGCAGCAGGCGATAGCGGTTATGCCGGACTTCATCGACCCGCGCCTGCACCTGTTGGTCTGGCAGGCCCAGCAGGATCAAGGCGTGGGAGGCGAGCATCAGGCTTGACTC
Organism: Pseudomonas sp. GV047; assembly: GCF_003058245.1. NCBI lineage: Bacteria > Pseudomonadati > Pseudomonadota > Gammaproteobacteria > Pseudomonadales > Pseudomonadaceae > Pseudomonas > Pseudomonas sp. GV047. Next base: position 59,536 of record NZ_QCWA01000011.1, read on the forward strand.
CAGCAGCTCGGGCACCACTTCGCTGGCGCCCGCTGCTTTCAATTCAGCCCACTGGCTGTCATCGCGGGTGCGCACCAGGATCGGCACGTCGGGGTTGATATGGCGGGCTTCCTTGAGCACCGCCAGGGCCACATCACTGTTGTCCACGGCAATCACCACCAGGCGCGCGCGTTCCAGGCCCACGGCACTGAGCAAGGCGCCACGGCGACAGTCACCGTAATGCACGCTGCTGTCTTCGGTGGCGGCTTCCTGGACCCGTTCCGGGTCGTCATCCAGGGCGATGAACGCCTGTTGCTCATTGCGCAGAAAGCGCCCGATGGATTGCCCGACCCGGCCATAGCCGCAGATGACCGCATGCCCGTGTAATTGCGCATTGAGGGCGGTAATTTCTTCAAGTTGTACCTGTTGGTTGGGCTTGCGGTGCAGGCGCAGGGCCATCGCCGGTGCGGCGCGCAGCAGCAGTGGGGTCAACAGCATTGAACAGAACGTCGCGGCGAGCAGCAAACCGTTGAACTCATCGGGTATCAGCCGGCTCTGTTGCATCTGCGCCATCAGGGCGAAACAGAACTCACCGCCCTGGGCCAGGGCCAGGCCGCTGCGCCAGGCGGTTTCACTGTCGCTGCCGCGCAGCTTGACCAGCGCGGCCACCACACCGCCCTTGATCAGCATCAGCGCGAGGGTCATGCCGAGGATCAACAGGCTGTGGCTGACGAACAACTGCAGGTCGATGAGCATGCCGATGCTGACGAAAAACAGCCCCAGCAGGATGTCGCGAAAGGGCCGGATATCCGCTTCGATCTGATGGCGGTAATGGCTTTCGCCCAGCAGCATGCCGGCCAGGAAGGCACCGAGGGCAGGGGAGAGGCCCAGCAAGTGGGTGAGCCAGGCGGTCAGCAAGACGATCACCAGCGCCAGCAGCACAAACAGCTCTGCCGAATGGGAAGCGGCGACCTCATGAAACAAGCGCGGCAGTAACCAGCGGCTGGCGAGCAACAGGCCCACGAACAACACCACGGTTTTGCCCAGCGTCAGCGGCAACGCCCAGTACCAGGCCTGCTCGCTGCTGCCGGCGAACACCGGCACCAGCGTCAGCAGCAACACCGCCACCACATCCTGGAACAGCAACACGCCGATCGCATTCTGGCCATGGCTGCTGAAGATTTCGCCGAGGCTGGTCAGTTCCTTGCTGACGATCGCCGTGGACGAGAGCGCCAAGCCCGCACCCAGCAACAAGGCGATGCCCGGCGCCACGCCAAAGGCCATCAACAGGCCCCCCAGCAGCACGCTGCACCCCAGCACCTGCAAGCTGCCGAGGCCAAACACCACGCGGCGCAGGGCGAGCATCCTGGTCAGGGAAAACTCCAGGCCCAGGGAAAACAGCAGGAACACCACGCCCAGTTCGGCGAGGTCGGGCAGTTCTTCGCTGTCATTCACCCAGTCCAGCGCAGTCGGCCCCACGGCCAGGCCCACGCACAGGTAGCCCAGCACGGGTGGCAGTTGCAGCCGGCGAAACAGCGCAATCACCACCAGGGATGAGGCCAGAATGATCAGCAGATTGGCGAACACAAGCATCTCCGTTGCAGGGTGAGCGGGCAAAAAGCCGCGAGAATCGCTGAATCAGTTATAGGCCATGGTGATCTGGGTCAGGGTTTATTGTGGCCGGCGGATTTCCGGAGAGCGAACGCTGTACCTGTGGCAAGCCCGCTCGCCACAGGTTTTTGTCAGGCTTAGAATGCTCGTCTACTTACTGATCAGGGCCATTCGCCATGCTTCCTGAATGCCAGTTGTTCGGCACCCTGGGTTGCCATCTTTGTGAAATTGCCGAAGCCGAAATCATGCCGCTCGTCGAACGCGGGTTGCTGGTCGAGTTGGTTGATATCACCGACCCCGACGACCTGACCGACGCCTACGGCCTAAGGATTCCGGTGCTTCGGCGGGTGGACACGGGGGCTGAACTGGATTGGCCCTTCGATGCGGATCAGGTTGTCGCCTTCCTGCGCTGACGTTTATGCGATGGCGGGTTTCCGAATATTACGTTACTGTATTTTTGTACAGTGATTGAATAGAGGGAACGCCCGTGGTGAATGTTGAACAACTGAAAAGCAGCGTCAATCGCATGTCTGCCGATGTCGTGCGCGACGCGGTGAACGAGCTGCGCCTCGACGGCCTGGTCACGGAAGGCAAGACGCCGTTTAACAAAGTGCATTTCAATACCTGCTTTGCCGAGATCGAGGCGTTGTTCCAGCGCGCCGGTTATCACAAGCAGCTCGATGTGGTGGGTTACCAGGGCCTGTTGTACGCGCTGTACGATCCCGGCCGCTGGGAAGCGGTGGACGTGCTGCGCTGGCTCAAGGAGTTCACCGAGGCGGCGAGTGCTTCGCCGATCCTGCGCGCGGAATTGGCCAAGGCCTGAGATCCGCCCTAGGTTTCATCCCGCTTGATGCGGGATAATGCCCGCCTGTTTTTTCAAGGCTTCGAGCATGTCCACATCCGCTTTTTCCGCGTCCCAGCACCAGGCCAGCACCCTGTACCTGCCACCTGGCCCCTGGGCGACGGTGCTGGAGTGCCTGTGCGAGCACTTTGCGGCGATCAGTCGCGAACATTGGCTGGACCGCATCGCCCGTGGGCGGGTGCTGGATGTCACTGGCAGCCCGATCCCCCTGGACCTGGCCTACAGGGAAGGCCTGTGCATCTATTACTTTCGTGAAGTCCCCAACGAAAAAGTCATCCCGGTGCAGGAAACCATCCTCTACGCCGACGAGCACCTGGTGGTGGCGGACAAACCGCACTTCCTGCCCGTGACCCCGGCCGGCGAGTACGTCGAGCAAACCCTGCTGCGCCGCCTGATTCGCCGCCTGGACAACCCGGCGCTGGTACCCCTGCACCGCATCGACCGACACACCGCCGGGCTGGTGCTGTTCTCGGCCAACCCGGCCAGCCGCTCGGCCTATCAGCAGCTGTTTCCCACGCGCCGGATCGATAAATTCTACGAAGCCATTGCCCCGGCCTTACCGGGACTGACATTCCCGTTGCTACACAAAAGCCGCCTGGTGGATGGCGAACCGTTCTTCCGCATGCAGGAAGGCCCTGGCGCCAGCAACACCGAAACAGCCGTGGAGGTGCGGGAAAAGAACGGCGACTTATGGCGCTACGGCCTGTTTCCCGTGACCGGCAAGAAGCACCAGCTGCGCGTGCACATGACCGCGCTGGGGGCGAGCATCTGCAACGATCCGTTCTACCCGGACGTGATCAAGGATGCCGTGGACGATTACGCCAATCCCCTCAAGCTGCTGGCCCAGGGCGTGCGGTTTATCGACCCCGTCACCGGTGAGGAACGCCATTTCTGCAGCCAGATCACCCTCGACTGGTAACCCCCGGAAACGACAAGGCCCGCGCGAGGCGGGCCTTGTGTGCAAGCGCTGAGGCTTACAGGTCTTTAACGGTGCGAACCTGATCTTTGTTGATGCGGGTACGCTTGCCATCAAGCTGTTCGAATTCGTAGAAACCCGAATCTTCGTTGTATTTCGGGGTGTCGACGGCCTGGATTTCGCGACCGTCATTCAGGGTGATCACTGTCGGCGAGGCGCAACCGGCGAGGGTAGCCAGGCCCAGTGCAAGCATGAGAGCGGCGATGGTCCGTTGAGTCATGGGTGTTGTCTCCAAGAGAATACTTTTTGATTGCTGACCTTGTGACGTGTGAGACGTCGCCAAAGTTCCTTGTGCGAAGGTTCATTCTGACACGTCAGACCTTGGGCGCAACAGCTCTGGTGTATTCAGGTTGGCCAGGCGCGGGTCATCGGTTGGGCATTCCACGCCGACGCCGCCCAATTGCAGGAGGATCTTTCGCGGGCTGCGTTCACCGGCATGCCAGGCCTGTTCTACCTCGGTTCGCAGGTCGATGGGGATGATGCAGATCAAGGGTTCCCAGAATTCACCGTGGCGCACCATCACCGGCAACAAGGGATGGCGTTGTGCGGTTTCACGCAGGTCGGCGAGGAGTCGAGCGTCGATATGGGGCACATCGCACGGCAGGATCAGCAGGTGCCCATGGCGCGCGGCGGCCAGTCCTGCGCGGATACCGGCCAATGGCCCGGGAAAATCCGGGCTGTCGTCGCTTACCAGCTGGTCGGCATAGGCGGCGTACTGCGCCTGGTTGCGGTTGCACGAGATGATCAGGTCATCGGTCAGTGGCCGTACCAGGCGCTGCACGTGCGCGATCAAGGGCAGGCCGTGCCAGTCCAGGAGGCCTTTGTCCTGGCCGCCCATGCGCTGGCCGCGGCCACCGGCCAACAGCAGGATCGAACAGGGCAGGGGGATTGAATCGAGTGGCATGTGGGTTCCGCGCAGGCAGCTGAACAGGGGCCTGTGATATAACATCGGGCCGTTCCTTCGACAACCGGACCGTGCCATGAAAGCCAAGGCCGATGCACCCTTCGTACCCCTGAATATCGCGGTATTGACCGTCAGCGACACCCGCACCCTGGACACCGACACCTCGGGCCAGGTCTTCGTCGACCGCCTCACCGCCGCCGGCCACCACCTGGCCGAGCGCGTGCTGCTCAAGGACGACCTCTACAAGATCCGCGCCCAGGTCGCCCACTGGATCGCTGAAGACGTGGTGCAAGTGGTGTTGATCACCGGCGGCACCGGCTTCACCGGCCGCGACAGCACCCCCGAAGCGGTCGGCTGCCTGCTCGACAAACAAGTCGACGGCTTTGGCGAACTGTTCCGCCAGATTTCCGTGGCCGACATCGGCACCTCCACCGTGCAATCCCGTGCACTGGCCGGCCTGGCCAATGGCACCCTGGTGTGCTGCCTGCCGGGCTCCACCAATGCGGTGCGCACCGGTTGGGATGGCATCCTCGCCGAACAACTGGATAACCGTCATCGGCCGTGCAACTTCGTGCCGCACCTGAAGTTGGCCGAACCCTGTGAATCCCGTGGGTAAGCCCGGCAAGACCGGCGCCCTGATGCCGGTAGAACAAGCCTTGCAACAGCTGCTGGCGATGGCCGAAGCCGCGCCGATCCGCGATCAGCACGTGCTGCCCCTGGCCGAGTGCGACGGCCGTGTATTGGCCCAGGACCTGGTCTCCACCCTCGACCTGCCGCCCTGGCCCAACAGCGCCATGGACGGTTACGCCGTGCGCCTGGCGGATTGGACCGGTGAACCCTTGCCCGTCAGCCAGCGCATCTTTGCCGGCCAGGCGCCGCAGCAGCTGGCGGCCGGCACCTGTGCACGCATCTTCACCGGTGCGCCGATACCGGAAGGCGCGGACTGCGTGGAAATGCAGGAAAACGCCGTGGTCCACGCCGATGAGCGCGTGAGCTTCAGCGAACCGTTGCAGCCCAACCAGAACATCCGCCCCCAAGGCCAGGAAACCACCGTCGGTGAGTTGGTGCTCGCGGCCGGTACGCGCCTGGGCCCGATCGAGCTGGGCCTGGCGGCGTCCCTTGGCCGTGATCGGCTGGACGTGATCCGCCGCCCGCGTGTCGCCGTGTTGTCCACCGGCGATGAACTGATCGAGCCCGGTTTGCCCCTCGGTCCGGGCCAGATCTACAACAGCAATCGCCGCGTGTTGTGTTCCTGGCTTGAGCGCATGGGGTGCGAAGTCATCGACGCAGGCATCCTGCCGGACGACCTGGAGCAGACCCGTTCGCGCCTGGCAGGCTTGAGCGCGGTTGATCTGATTTTGTCCACGGGCGGTGTGTCGGTGGGCGAGGCGGATTTCCTCGGTATCGCCCTGCGCGAGGAGGGTGAGCTGGCGTTATGGAAGCTGGCGATCAAGCCGGGCAAACCCCTGACCTTTGGTCATTTCCGTGGCGTGCCGGTGATCGGCCTGCCGGGCAACCCGGCCTCGACCCTGGTGACCTTTGCGCTGTTGGCGCGCCCCTACTTGCTGCGCCGCCAGGGTGTGGCAGACGTGGAGCCGCTGCGTTTCGACGTGCCGGTGGGGTTCACCTGGCCCAAGCCGGGCAACCGCCGCGAGTATCTGCGCGGGCGCATCGAACAGGGCAAGGCGATCATCTACCGCAACCAGAGCTCCGGCGTGCTGCGCAGCGCGGCGTGGGCGGAGGGGTTTGTGGAGGTGTTGGAAGGGACGACGCTGGAGGTGGGTGATCGGGTCAGTTTCATTCCGCTAAGCGAATTGCTCAACTGACCGCGGATCCAAATGTGGGAGGGGCGGTGCGACGATTCAGTAATCGTCGCCACGCTCGGTCACATCCCGCTCCACCGGCCGCGCATCCGGGTCATAGCCCACCGGGAACTTGCCCTTCAACGTCCAGGCAAATGCAATGATCTCGGCGATGGTGCGGTACAACTCCTCCGGAATACTGTCGCCCAGTTCCATGCGTGCCAGCAGTTTCACCAGCTCGGCATTTTCATAGATCGGCACTTCATTTTCCCGCGCCAACTTGAGGATGGCTTCGGCCAGGGCATCGTCGCCCTTGGCGGTCAGGGTCGGCGCCTGCTGGCCGTCGTACTTGAGGGCAATCGCCTGGCGTGGCGGGTTGGCGTTGTTCATGCGGTTTCATCCACCCAGCGTTGTTCCAGTCCGGTTTTCGGCCCGCGTGGCGGGGTGCCCAGGTGGCAGTCCAGGTCGCCGACATTCAGCCCCGACGACACCAGGCGCTCGCGCAGGCTGCCCAAATGGCTTTCGATCAGGCTGGCGGTGAAAGCGCGGGTTGCCCACAGTTGGCTGGACAGCTTGCCCTGGGTCAGTTGCGCCTGGACCTGCAACGGCCCCAGGGGCTCCATGTCGAAGGCCAGTTCGACGCGCCAGAGCATCTGTTTGGGCTCCTTGGAATCCTTGCGTTCGGGCTGGTCCTTGTCCGGCGCCGGCTCTTCGCGCTGGAACTTGACCTGCAACGGCACGATGTCCTGCAGGGTGCGCATGGGGATCTCCAACTGCCAGGTGGTTTGCAGGCGGCCATCGGCGGTGGTGCCGGTTTGCTCCAGGCTCGACAGCTGGTGGCTCTGCAGGCGGGAAATGGCCCCGGCGGCCAGGCGCAGCAGGTTTTCCAGGTCGCCTTCGCCCTCCAGTTTCGCCATCAGCCGCTCCGGCAGTGGGAAGCTGACCGGCGCCTGCCGCGCGCCGACCTGGCCGAGGGTGCCCAATGGGCTGCGCACAAAGTTGGGCAGCACCTGGGCCAGGGTGTTGGCGGCAAGAATGGCATTCAGGTTGGTGCTCGCGGGCAGGGCGGGCAGCAGGTCGGCGACCAGGCGCAGCAGCGCGCCCTTCATATCCAGCGGTGGCACCTGCGGGTTTTGCCCGGCGAGTAACTTGGCTTCAAGAAAGGCGCCGCTGTTCTGGATCACCTGGGCCAGCACCTTGGGGTTGCTCACCTGTGCCAGGTCGGGCAAGGCCGCCAGCAAACGGTCGGCGGCAGCGCGAAGGTCGGCGGAGGTGCTGTCGCCGCGGGGCAGATTTTGCAACGCCGTGAACACCGCATCCAGGGAGCCCTGGCGACTTTGCTGGGTCGCCAGTTGCTGGGTGACGGCCAGTTGATCCTTGAGCCCGCTCAACGGCACAAAATTCAGGGTTTGCGCGTTCTGCACCACGGCGCTGAGCAAGCTGCCCACGCGCAACGGTTGCGGGCTTTCCAGTGTCAGGGTCGCGCCGGCCAGGGCGCTATTGAGTACGGTCACCAACGAACGGTAGATCGCCGGCTGCGCGCTGCCTTGGGGCAGGGCCTGGGTGGTCAGCACCTTGGCCTGCAGCAGTGTGCCTTCCGGCATCCTGGCCGTATCGATACGGGTGAGGGCGGCAACATTGGCGCTCAGGGCTTGTTGCAGGCTGATGGCCAGGTTGCCTGCGGGCGTCTGGCTCACGGCCACATTGCTGCCCAACGGCAAGGGTTGTGGGCTGCTGGCTTGCACCAGCGTCTGGCGGCCGCCTTCAAGGGTCAGCTTGAGCAACAGCTGAAACGCCTCACCGCCTTGTTTCAGGGCGAGCACCTCGGCATTCACGGTTTTGCCCGGGTCGATCAGCCCGATCTGCGGCTCCAGCAGTTTCAGCAGCGCCCCGGGCGCAGGCGCAGGGCTTTGCCCGGTTGCCGGGGTGGGAGGAAGCGTAGGAAGGTTGATCTCGCCGGTCATCGTGCGCATCGTCTCTGGGGAAATAGCCCTCTTTAGCGTAGGGCATCGCATGTATAATGCCGCCCGTCTGCAAAGAGAGCGGTAAAAACCTCACAACTATTTGATCCAGCTCTCTAAAATCGGTCGCCAAAGCCGTTATTGTGCTTCTTTCTATAACGGCCGCTGCACCGCCGACTTGAACCGTAAAGGCCCGTGATCTCTTGACCAGCCCTCTTCTTGAAGCCGTAGCGCTCTCCTGTGAACGCGACCTGCGCCTGCTGTTCGAGCACCTCGACCTGCGTGTGGCGGGCGGCGACATGGTGCAGATCAGCGGCCCCAACGGCAGCGGCAAGACCAGTTTGCTGCGCCTGCTGGCCGGCCTGATGCAACCCACGGCCGGTGAAGTGCGACTCAACGGCAGGCCCCTCGACGAACAACGCACCGAACTGGCACGCAACCTGATCTGGATCGGCCACGCCGCCGGGATCAAGGATGTGCTCACCGCCGAAGAAAACCTCAGTTGGCTCAGCGCCCTGCATCATCCCGCGACCCGCGACGCCATCTGGCAAGCCCTGGCCGCCGTCGGCCTCAAGGGGTTCGAAGACGTTCCCTGCCACACCCTGTCCGCCGGCCAGCAGCGCCGCGTGGCCCTGGCGCGCCTGTACCTGCCTGGCCCGCCGCTGTGGATTCTCGACGAACCCTTCACCGCCCTCGACAAACAAGGCGTCACCCAATTGGAACAGCACCTGGCGCAGCACTGCGAGCAGGGCGGCCAGGTGGTGCTCACCACCCACCACACCCTGGCGCGCATGCCCGGCGGTTACCGCGACCTCGACCTGGGGCGGTGGTCGGTATGAGTGTGTTTGCCCTGTTGATCGCCCGCGAAGCCCGCTTGCTGTGCCGCCGCCCGGCCGAACTGGCCAACCCGCTGGTGTTCTTTGCCATCGTGATTGCGTTGTTCCCGTTGGCGGTCGGCCCGGAGACTAAACTGTTGCAAACCTTGTCTCCGGGACTGGTGTGGGTCGCGGCCCTTTTGTCCGTCCTGCTCTCGCTGGACGGGCTGTTTCGCAGTGATTTCGAAGACGGTTCCCTCGAACAGTGGGTCCTTTCGTCGCACCCCCTGCCACTTCTGGTCCTGGCCAAGGTACTGGCACACTGGGCTTTTTCCGGCCTGGCGCTAGTCTTGCTCTCGCCACTGCTGGCGATGATGCTGGGATTGCCCGGCGAATGCCTGCCGATCCTGTTGCTGAGCCTGCTGCTCGGCACCCCGGTACTCAGCCTGTTGGGGGCGGTGGGTGCCGCGTTGACCGTCGGCTTGAAACGGGGTGGCCTGTTACTGGCCCTGTTGATTCTGCCTTTGTACATCCCGGTACTGATCCTGGGCAGCGGCGCGTTGCAAGCCGCGCTCATGGGCATGCCGGCGACCGGTTACCTCCTGTGGCTTGGCAGCCTGACCGCCTTGGCGGTAACCCTGACACCCTTTGCTATAGCCGCCGGCCTGAAGATCAGCGTCGGTGAATAATGAGGTCTGACTGGGCGGTATACGCATAGTCAGTAAAGACCCTACGCTTCTTGCCAAGACAAGAAGCAACCGTGATGGAAACAGCAATGAACTGGACCTGGTTTCACAAGCTCGGCTCGCCCAAATGGTTCTACGGCATCAGTGGCAGACTGCTGCCTTGGTTCAGCCTCGCCGCCGTGTTGCTGATCGGCATCGGCCTGGTCTGGGGCCTGGCCTTTGCACCGCCGGACTACCAGCAAGGCAACAGCTTTCGCATCATCTACATCCACGTGCCTGCCGCGATGCTGGCCCAGTCCTGCTACGTGATGCTGGCGGTGTGCGGCGTCGTCGGCCTGGTGTGGAAGATGAAACTCGCGGACGTCGCCCTGCAATGCGCCGCGCCCATCGGTGCGTGGATGACCGCCGTGGCGCTGGTCACCGGCGCGATCTGGGGCAAACCCACCTGGGGTTCGTGGTGGGTGTGGGATGCGCGACTAACGTCGATGCTGATCCTGCTGTTCCTGTACTTCGGTCTTATTGCCCTGGGCAACGCGATCAGCAATCGTGACAGCGCCGCCAAGGCCTGCGCGGTGCTGGCGATTGTCGGCGTGATCAACATCCCGATCATCAAGTACTCGGTGGAGTGGTGGAACACCCTGCACCAGGGCGCCACCTTCACCCTCACCGAAAAACCGGCGATGCCCGTGGAAATGTGGGCGCCGTTGCTGCTGATGGTGCTGGGGTTCTACTGCTTCTTCGGCGCCGTGCTGCTGATGCGCATGCGCCTCGAAGTGCTCAAGCGTGAAGCCCGCGCCAGCTGGGTCAAGGCCGAAGTGCAAAGCTGCCTGGGAGCGCGTGGATGAGTTTTGCTTCTTTCAGTGATTTTCTCGCCATGGGCCACCACGGCCTGTATGTCTGGACGGCCTATGGCATCTGCCTGGCCGTGCTGGCCCTCAACGTCGCCGCGCCGATCCTGGCCCGCAAGCGTTACCTGCAACAAGAGGCGCGTCGTCTGCGCCGGGAGACCGAAAAGTGAATCCGCTGCGTAGAAAGCGTCTGTTGATCATCCTTGCCATCCTGGCCGGCGTCAGTATTGCCGTGGGCCTGGCGATGAGCGCCCTGCGGGAGAACATCAACCTGTTCTACACCCCGACCCAGATCGCCAACGGCGAAGCGCCGCTGGACACGCGCATCCGCGCCGGCGGCATGGTGGAGAAGGGCTCGCTGAAGCGTTCCGGCGACTCCCTCGACGTCACCTTCGTGGTCACCGATTTCAACAAGGCCGTGACCATCACCTACCGCGGCATCCTCCCGGACCTGTTCCGCGAAGGCCAGGGCATCGTCGCCCTGGGCAAGCTCAACGCCGACGGCGTGGTGGTGGCCGATGAAGTGCTGGCCAAGCACGATGAGAAATACATGCCGCCGGAAGTCACCAAGGCCTTGAAAGACAGCGGCCAGTCCGCACCCACCCCCGCCAAGGAGGGCTAAGTGATGACGTCTGCATTGTTTATTCCGGAACTGGGCCAGTTGGCGATGATCCTCGCCCTGTGCTTTGCCATCGTCCAGGCAGTGGTGCCGTTGCTCGGTGCCTGGCGCGGTGACCGCCTGTGGATGAGCCTGGCGCAGCCGGCCGCCTGGGGCCAGTGTGCGTTCCTGGTCTTTGCGTTTGGCTGCCTGACCTACGCCTTTATGACCGACGACTTTTCCGTCGCCTATGTAGCCAATAACTCCAACAGCGCCTTGCCCTGGTACTACAAGTTCAGCGCGGTGTGGGGCGCCCACGAAGGCTCGCTGCTGCTGTGGGCGTTGATCCTCGGCGGCTGGACCTTCGCGGTGTCGGTGTTCTCGTGGCAGTTGCCGCAAGTCATGCTCGCACGGGTGCTGGCGGTGATGGGCATGATCAGCATCGGCTTCCTGCTGTTCCTGATCATGACCTCCAACCCGTTTACCCGCATCCTGCCGCAGATCCCGGCGGACGGTCACGACCTCAACCCGCTGCTGCAGGACATCGGCCTGATCGTGCACCCGCCGATGCTCTACATGGGCTACGTGGGTTTTTCCGTGGCCTTTGCCTTCGCTATCGCCGCCTTGCTCGGCGGGCGTCTCGATGCGGCCTGGGCGCGCTGGTCGCGGCCGTGGACCATCGTCGCCTGGGCGTTCCTCGGCATCGGCATCACCCTCGGTTCGTGGTGGGCCTACTACGAACTCGGCTGGGGTGGCTGGTGGTTCTGGGACCCGGTGGAAAACGCCTCGTTCATGCCATGGCTGGTCGGCACGGCACTGATTCACTCCCTGGCCGTCACCGAAAAACGTGGCGTGTTCAAGAGCTGGACCGTGTTGCTGGCCATCGCGGCCTTTTCCCTCAGCCTGCTCGGCACCTTCCTCGTGCGTTCGGGCGTGTTGACCTCGGTGCACGCGTTTGCGTCCGACCCAGAGCGCGGTGTGTTCATCCTGATCTTCCTGCTGTTTGTGGTCGGCGGCTCCCTCACTTTGTTCGCCCTGCGCGCACCGGTGGTCAAGAGCCAGGTCGGCTTCAACCTGTGGTCGCGGGAAACCCTGCTGCTGGGCAATAACCTGGTGCTGTTGGTGGCCGCGTCGATGATCCTGCTCGGCACCTTGTACCCCTTGGTGCTGGATGCCCTGAGCGGCGCCAAGCTGTCCGTCGGCCCGCCGTACTTCAACGCGTTGTTTATTCCGTTGATGGGGCTGTTGATGGTGGTGATGGCGGTCGGTGTGCTGGTGCGCTGGAAGGACACCCCGGTCAAATGGCTGGCCGGTATGCTGATGCCGGTGCTGCTCGGCAGCGTGGCCCTGGCCGTGGTCGCCGGTATCGCCTATGGCGACTTCAACTGGGCGGTGCTCGCCACCTTCCTGCTCGCCGCCTGGGTACTGCTGGCCGGTGTGCGTGACATCGTCGACAAGACCCGCCACAAAGGCCTGGTCAAAGGCCTGCCGACCCTGACCCGCAGCTACTGGGGCATGCAGATCGCCCACATCGGCATCGCCGTGTGCGCCCTCGGTGTGGTGCTGTCCAGCCAGAACAGTGCCGAGCGCGACCTGCGCCTGGCGCCGGGCGAGTCCATGGACCTGGCCGGTTACCAGTTCATCTTCGAAGGCGCCAGGCACTTCGAAGGGCCGAACTTTACGTCAGACAAAGGCACCGTGCGGGTGGTGCGTAACGGTAAAGAGATCGCCGTGCTGCACCCGGAAAAACGCCTGTACACCGTGCAGAGTTCGATGATGACCGAAGCCGGTATCGACGCCGGTTTCACCCGTGACCTCTACGTGGCCCTGGGTGAACCCCTGGGCGATGGCGCCTGGGCCGTGCGCGTGCATGTGAAACCGTTTGTGCGCTGGATCTGGTTCGGTGGCTTGCTCACCGGCTTTGGTGGTTTGCTCGCGGCACTGGATCGCCGGTATCGGGTCAAGGTCAAGAGCCGGGTGCGTGAAGCGCTGGGCCTGCAAGGAGCGGCGGTATGAAGCGTTGGTTGATGGTCGTGCCGCTGGCCCTGTTTCTGGTAGTGGCGGTATTCCTGTATCGCGGCTTGTACCTGGACCCGGCCGAGCTGCCCTCGGCGATGATCGGCAAGCCGTTCCCCGCGTTCAGCCTGCCGACCGTGCAGGGTGACAAGACCCTGACCCAGGCCGACCTGCTCGGCAAACCGGCGCTGGTCAACGTGTGGGGCACCTGGTGCATCTCCTGCCGCGTCGAGCACCCGGTGCTGAACAAGCTGGCCGAGAAGGGCGTGGTGATCTACGGCATCAACTACAAGGACGACAACGCGGCGGCCTTGAAGTGGCTGGCGGAATTCCATAATCCCTACCAGCTGGATATCCGTGATGAAGACGGCAACCTCGGTTTGAACCTCGGCGTGTACGGCGCCCCGGAAACCTTCTTCATCGACGCCAAGGGCGTGATCCGCGACAAATACGTCGGCGTGATCGACGAAGTGGTCTGGCGCGAGCAACTGGCCGCCAAGTACCAGGCCCTGGTCGACGAGGCCAAGCCATGAAGCGCCTGTTAGCCGCTGCCGTGCTGGCGCTGGGCTTGGCCGGGATGGCCCACGCCGCGATCGACACTTACGAATTCGCCAAGGACAGTGACCGCGAGCGTTTCCGCGAATTGACCAAGGAGCTGCGCTGCCCCAAGTGCCAGAACCAGGACATCGCCGACTCCAACGCGCCCATCGCCGCCGACCTGCGCAAGGAAATCTTCCGCATGCTGGGGGAGGGCAAGGACAACCAGCAGATCATCGACTTCATGGTCGACCGCTACGGTGATTTCGTGCGCTACAAACCGGCCCTCACCGGCAAGACCGCGCTGCTCTGGTTCGGCCCCGCCGGGCTGCTGCTGGCCGGCGTGGTGGTGATGGCCGTGATCGTCCGCCGTCGCCGCGCCGCGACTACCGATGGTTCCGACGCGCTATCCCCCGAAGAGCGTAAACGCCTCGACCAATTGCTGGACACCAAGACTGATGATTGATTTCTGGCTCGCAGCCGGCTTGCTGCTTCTGATTGCCCTGAGTTTCCTGTTGATCCCTGTGTTGCGCGGCCGCCGCGCCCAGCGTGAAGAGGATCGCACCGCGCTGAACGTGGCGCTTTACCAAGAACGTGTGGCCGAGCTGCAAGTGCAGCAGGACGAAGGTGTGCTCAACGCCGCGCAGCTCGACAGCGGCCGCGCCGAAGCCGCCCGCGAGCTGCTGGCCGACACCGAAGGCGTGGAAAAGCCCCGCGAATCGCGCCTGGGCAAGCCGCTGCCCTTGCTCGCCGCCGTCCTTGTGCCGGTGCTTGGCCTGGGCCTGTATATGCATTTCGGTGCCAGCGACAAGGTTGAACTGACCCGCGAATTTTCCCAGCCGCCGGTGTCCATGGAAGACATGACCCGGCGCCTGGAACGCGCCGCCGCCGCCCAACCGGACTCGGCGGAAGGCCTGTACTTCCTCGGTCGCGCCTATATGGCCCAGGACCGTTCCGCCGATGCCGCCAAGGTCTTCGAGCGTACCGTGGCGCTGGCCGGGCGCCAGCCGGAACTGCTCGGCCAGTGGGCCCAGGCGCAGTACTTTGCCGACCACAAACAGTGGTCGCCCAAGGTCCAGGCGCTGACCGACGAAGCCTTGAAGCTTGACCCGAAGGAAGTCACCAGCCTCGGCCTGCTCGGTATCGCCGCCTTTGAAGGCCAGCGTTATCAAGAGGCCATCGACTACTGGAGCCGCCTGCTGGCGCAACTGCCACCGCAAGACAATTCCCGCGTGGCGCTGCAAGGCGGCATTGACCGTGCTGCGGAAAAACTCAAGGAAGGCGGCGGTAGCGTGGCGCAGAAAGCGGTGATGAACGTCCGCGTGGACCTGTCCGCCGAGGTCAAGGCCAAGGCCTTGCCCAGCGACAGCGTATTCATCTTCGCCCGCGCGGTAAAAGGCCCGCCGGCACCCCTGGCGGCCAAGCGCGTCACCGTTGCCGAGTTGCCCGTCACCGTCGAACTCGGCGATGCCGACGCGATGATGCCGCAGTTGAAACTGTCCAACTTCCCCGAAGTCCAACTGGTTGCGCGCATATCCCGGGCCGGTCAACCGACCACCGGCGAGTGGATCGGCCGCAGCCAACCCCTGGCCAGCACCACCACTGCGCTGCAGCAGCTGACCATCGACAGTCCGGACAAGTAATTTCGAGGAAACGCCCATGACCGCATTTGCACGCATCACCCTGCTCAGCCTGGTAGTGGGCCTGAGCGCCTGTGCGGTCCACCGCCCACCGCCTGCGCCGACCGGCCCGACCATCCCGCCGTCAGGCCCGTCGACCCAGCCGAGCACCAGGCCCTCTGGCCCGGTGACCCCGCCGCCGAAGCCACTGCCGACCAAATCGCCCACCTTCGCCCCACCACCGGGCGCCGCCAGCCACTGGGACGGCAAGATGCAGGTGTACGTGCTCGACGACCAGCCCGACACCTTCTACCGCCAGCGCACCTACTACCGCTGGAGCAACGGCTGGAGCCGCTCCATCAGCCCCAACGGACCCTGGGAAGACACCGACGTGCAGGGCGTGCCGCCGGGCTTGAGCAAGCAGTACGCGCAATGACAAAAGGCGACCTTCGGGTCGCCTTCTTCATGCCTGTGAAACCCATTCTTCCAAACACTGGAGGGCAAATGTGGGAGGGGGCTTGCCCCCGATAGCGGTGTTTCAGTTGATTAATGTCTGACTGACCTACCGCTATCGGGAGCAAGCCCCCTCCCACAGGAGATCTCCTCAGCCATCAAGCCACGGGACACTCCCGCTCCAGCGCCGCCCCCACTAACAACTGCGCAATCTCAACCATCTGTACCACCGCCAGCACCTGCCTGCGGCTTGAACCATCCAAGTGCTCGGCACAGTCGTAGGCACACACAGTCGCCGACTCCAGCATCTCGCTGGCATTGCTCAAGGCAGCTTCGGTGCTGAGGCCGGGGTGGACGCTGAAGATGAGGTTGGGTGGGGTTTGCGGGGTGTCATCCATGGAGGATGGCGGGGGATTTGGCGTGACTTTTTTCATGCAGTAAATCTCCATTCAGTTGGAGCTCACCACATCCGCGACCAAGCGGAAAGGCGGCGAGCTGTACGCAGGTTGGTCGACCAGGGAATGGAAACCCGGCAGGGCCCTAAGCCCTCCCACGCACAGCTCGCCATAACGCGAACACAATAATGCCGCTTGCGCGGCACTGTGCGCCATTCTAATCCAGGCGACCAAGCCTGATCGCTGATGAGCAGCGACTGCGAGAGGCTAACGGTGCGTTATAGCTACTGCAAGCCACAGAGATCGTAGGAAACGTCCTGTTAGCGTTTCGCTGATTTGATTGATCACCCGGAGCATGGGAGCGATCATTAGGCGATAGGCGGCACTATCATCAGGACCAGATTAACTCCCCACCCTTCAACGAGACGGACCCTCATGAACCTCTACGTCATACGCCACGGCGAAACGTGGGCCAACGCGGAGCATCGCTACCTCGGCGCACTCGACCCGGAACTGACCGAGCGGGGCCGGGAACAGGCTGTTTTGCTCAGCGAAAAACTACCCGGCGGTATTGAGGTGTTGATCGTTTCTCCACGCTTGCGGGCGCGGCAAACGGCGCAGATTCTTAACCGTGTGTTAAACCTTGAACCTGTGACGATTGACAGCTTCCGCGAGCGCGATGTGGGTGTGTTCGAAGGGTTGACTCAGGCGGAGGCCAAGGCCATGCATCCAGCGCTTTGGGCACAGGACATCACGCGCCAATGGGCGGCAGGGCCTGACGGTGGTGAGTCGATAGCTGATGTGGTCACGCGAGTACACCAAGGCTTGGTCCAGTTAACTTCGCTTTATCCAACACAGGTTGTTTTGCTGGTGGCACATGGTTTTGTGGCAAAGGTGATTCGTGCATTGGCCAGAGGGGACTTCTCGGATTTCTACACCTGGCAGCTTTCAAATGGGGCGATGTTGGCTCTGGAAGATTTTGAATTGAAGATACTTCCGGCTATCTCGCCCTTTGAAACGGACTGAATCACCGCAACACGCGACTTTCAAAAAACCTCACCAACCCGTCAGGGTTGAGTAAGCACTACGCCCAGAAAATATTGAGGCGGCGCGCACTTCGGTAATGTGGCCGCTGCCGAGGGATTGCTGGATATACTTTCCAGTGTGGGGCCAAATCGCCATTGGCCTGCGCGCCGACCTGGTCCAAGCCAGGAGCCGCGCAGGGCTACCCGTGGTGCAACCAATCTGGCAACAAGCGAAGAGGGTGTTTTGATGGCGGGCAGGTTGATCTATCTCATCGGGCCATCGGGTTCGGGCAAGGACAGCCTGTTGGAGGCTGCACGCCCACGATTGGCCGAACGCGGTTGCCGGATTGTACGCCGCGTGATCACACGCTCGGCGGAAGCGGTGGGTGAGGCGGCCCAGGGTGTCAGCCCGGAGCAATTCGCCGTGATGCAGGCCGAGGGCGCGTTTGCCCTCAGTTGGCACGCCAACGGGTTGTCCTACGGCATTCCCAAGGTCATCGACGAATGGCTGGCGGCGGGGGAGGACGTGCTGGTCAATGGTTCTCGCGCGCACCTGGCGCAGACCCGCGAGCGCTACCCGGATGTGTGGGTGCTGTTGCTGGCGGTGGATCAAGCCGTATTGCGCCAGCGCCTGGTGGCGCGGGGGCGTGAGGCCCTGGCGGATATCGAGGAGCGCCTGGCGCGCAATGCACGGTTCACCGCCGACCTGATCGCCGGCAATGGCTCGGGGTTGTTTGTGCTGGATAACTCCGGGCCACTGGAGCACACGGTCGAGCGCCTGCTGTGTTGCCTGAACCAGAGGCATTGCGTATTGACCTGACCCTGCTCTGCACCGGTGAGGTGCGGGGCATGTCAAGCGGCGAGATCCTGACATGCAGCGAACTCGGCGGAAAAAGTTAAGTGCATGTATCTGGGTGAAGGCGGATTTGGTGTAGTCGAAGCAGCACGGTTTTGTAGGATTATGTTTTTTTCCTGAGAATCCAATAGGTTTTTTTGCGCGAAAGTGTGTGTTCAGTTGTTTAAATTGCAAGTGGTTTAGTGCCTGTCTTAGCGCATGTTGCGCCGCCTTAAGGTGTTTCAGTACGAACTAAATCAGCGCTGTCCTGAGCGTTTTCTGCATGGGAGTTTATTGCGTCGATTCTGATTGACTCGACTCATCAACTTACTATAAGGAGCGCACTGTCCCATGATTTGCTCTGAACGTTCTCGGCTCAACTTCTCACTTGAAAACCTGCCGCCTTCCGATCCTGGCCCCTATGGTGTGGGCGCCGGTCGCAAACCAACCTTCACGACGGAACAGGCCGGAAAGTACATCACCCGCGACAACCTGCACTTCCACGACCGTAATGGCGACAAGCGGATCGATCTCTCCTATACGGTGGACCCGACGTTCAGCGCCGCGCAGCAGCGCCGAGTGCGCCAGGCGGTGCAATATTGGGAGGACGTGGCCAACATCAGTTTCAAGGAGCGGGCAGCCGGCGCCGACGGCACGGTTCACATCAAAAACAACCCGCACGGTGACCGTGGCGTCGCCAGCTCACCCTCGCGCGGCATTACCACCACCACGGCCACGGTCGGCACACTGCGAGAAAGTAGTTCGCCGGCGCAGGGCAGTCACTTTTCAGTCACTACCGTGCATGAAATCGGCCACGCCATCGGCCTGCAGCATCCGGGTGACTACAATGGCGGCGGCGCTGATTACAACAATGGTGCCAGGTATGCCGGCGATACCAAGGCACGCAGTGTGATGAGCTACTGGTCGGAGACGAACCAGGCCGGCCATGATTTTCGGTATTCGAATCCCTCTGCCCCGATGATGGATGACATCGCAGCCGCTCAGCGGCTCTATGGGGCCAATCACAAAACCCGCAACACCGACACTACCTACGGCTTCAATTCCAATACCGGCCGCGACGCCATGACCCTCACCAGTGCGAGGGATAAAGCTATCTTTTGCATATGGGATGGGGGCGGTAACGACACCCTGGATTGTTCCGGGTTTTCCCAGAACCAGAACATCAATTTGAAAGCCGAGTCGTTTTCTGATGTGGGCGGCTTGAAGGGCAATGTTTCCATCGCCAAGGGCTGCGTGGTTGAAAACGCCATCGGAGGGGCCGGACGTGATGTCTTGACGGGGAATGAAGCGGACAATCGGCTCAAGGGCGGCTTGGGTGCAGACAGGCTGCGGGGCGGCGGCGGGGCGGATATTTTTGACTACGACAAGGCCAGCGACTCCACACCGCAGCAGCCTGACCTGATCGAGGACTTTACCAGCGGGACGGACAAGATTGACGTCTCGGGTGCATTGAAAGAGGCGCGCGTCGGTGCCCTGACGTTCACTGATCGATTCTCTGGTCGCGCCGGCGAGGCATTGCTCAGGCACGACGCGGCCACCGGGCGTTCAAGCCTGGAGATAGATCTGAAGGGGAGCGGCAGCGCCGACCTGGTGGTCAAGAGCATTGGCCAGATCAAACCCGGCGATGTGCAGTGGCAGGGGCAAAAGCCGGAGGTTAAACCCGCACCGAAGGTTGTCCCCACACCGGCCCCTGCGCCGCCGCCGGCGCCCCCGCTGGATAGCAGCACGGACCCGCTTGCAGCGTTACGCGAGGTAATGATCAAGGCGTTCTCAGCCTTGTTGCAGTGGATACAAAACATCGTCCAGCCGTCGGATGCCCGCAGATAACACTGCCATGACGAGGCGCTGACAGGCTCAGGCCTTGATCAGCGCCTGCCATGGTCGGCAAACGCCGGCGCCCTGGCCCTTGCCATGCACAGACAAGCCTGTGGGGAATACCCATGGCATGTCATTCGGTTGGCGGTTTTCAACATCGCGCAAAACAACCATCAGTCAGCCTGACCTATTTTGTGCTTGAGTAAAGATAACTCTAGGGTTGCTTTTATTTAGGCCGAGCCAAGGAGGCTGGTGTGCAAGGCAGGCTATTGATCAAGGCGCTGCAAGAGGCGGGTTGGGTGCTGGATCGGGTCACGGGCAGTCATCCTATTTTTACCCACCGCTATAACCCGTACACGATCCCGGTGCCGCATCCGAAGAAGGATCTGCCGCTGGGCACCATCAGAAGCATCAGGAAACGTGCCGGGCTGTTTCAGTTTTAAGGAGAGCATTCATGCAATACCCAATCTGTATCGAATGGGGCGATGACTTCACCGCCACCGGTATCCAGATCCCCGATATTCCAGGCGCAGTCACCGCCGGGGACAGTTTCGAAGAGGCCTACAACGCCGCGGTGGAAGTCGCGCGCATCCTGCGGCAGGAGATCGCCGCCGAGGGCGGGGTGATTCCGATGCCAAGGTCGGTGGGCACTCATCACACCCATGAAGACTATGCCGGGATGGGCTGGGGCATGCTGGAACTGGACATCTCGCCGTATCTGGGCAAGACCGAGAAGGTCAATGTGACCTTGCCCGGCTATGTCATCCAGCGAATTGACCGGTATGTGCGCGAGCACAAGGTCAAAAGCCGCTCGTCATTTCTGGCGGATGCGGCTTTGGAGAAGTTGGTGCGTTCCTAGGCGGTGGCGACAGCCGTTTGCCGCGACGCACTGAGGAACCGCAACAACGCCACCAGCGGGAACGCGCTGCCCACCAGCATCACACCCAGCCAGCCGCCGTGTTCGTACACGCTGCTGGCAATCGCCGAGCCGAAGGCACCACCGATGAAGATGCTGGTCATGTACAGCGCGTTCAAGCGGCTGCGGCTGTTGGCGTCGAGTGCATAGATGGCGCGTTGGCCGAGGACCATGTTCATCTGCACGCAGAAGTCCAGAACCACGCCGGTCACCGCCAGGCCGATGACGCTGTACAGCGGGTGCACGAAGGCCGGCAGGAAGCTCAATACCGCAAAGACCATGGCCAGCAGCGATGCGCGGTGGGTGTGACCGGCATCGGCCAGGCGTCCGGCGATGGGGGCGGCAATGGCGCCGATAGCACCGACCAGGGCGAAGATCGCGATCTGGGTCTGGCTCAGGCCGTGGTTGCGCACCAGCTCCAGCGGGGCGGCGGTCCAGAACAGGCTGAACGTGGCGAACATGCAGCCTTGGTAAAACGCGCGTTGACGCAGCAGCGGTTGTTCTCGCAACAGGGTGCCCAGGGAGCGCAGCAATTGGCCATAGCTGGCGCTGTGGTCCGGCTGGCGCTTGGGGATGGTCAGCATCAGCACCACGCTGATAAATACCATCAACGCGGCGGCGGCCATGAACATCGCGCGCCAGCCAAAATGGTCAGCCACGACGCTGGACACTGGTCGCGCCAGCAGGATGCCCAACAGCAGCCCACCCATGATGCTGCCGACCACCCGACCCCGAGACTCGGCGGGCGCCAGGTGTGCGGCCAGGGGGATCAGGATCTGTACCGACACCGAACTGAAGCCGATCAGCAACGACACCAGCAGGAACAGGTTCGGTTGTTCGGTAAAGGCCGCACCCAGCAGGCTGGCAATCGCCACCAGGGTCGTGATGATCATCAGCTTGCGGTTTTCCAGCAGGTCGCCCAGGGGGACCAGGAAGAACAGGCCGAGGGCATAGCCGATCTGCGTCAGGGACACAATCAGGCTGGCCATCGCCGGGGTGAGGCCGATGTCCGGTGCGATCAGTTCGATGATCGGCTGGGCGTAGTAGATGTTGGCGACGATGGCGCCGCAGCAAAACGCAAACAGCATCACCATTGCGCGGGTCATGGTGCTCGTAGCATGGGGGGTAGCATTCATGGTGTTCTCATAAAAGCGAAGGTAGATGGCGAGCGAGAGTAAAGACAAGGCTCAACGGCGAGTAGGCCGTTTGTGGTGATATCACTTATGCCGGGTGATGATACATTCAGAAACAACTGCCGAAACAGGAAATCCAGCGCCATGAAAATCACGCTCAACAAGATACTCCTGGCTTCAAGCCTCGCTGTTGCGATGGCCCTCGGCCTGGCCAATGCCGCCGATGCACCGCGCGTAGGCGTACGCGGGGCAATCACCGCGATGGACGGTGATGCGATGCAGGTCAAGGTCAACAGCGGTGAAGACGTCACCGTGCACCTGACCAAGGATACCCAGGTGCGCGCCGTTACCCTGGCCAGGATCGACGAAATAAAACCCGGCAGCTACATCGGCTCGGCCGCCATGCCCAACGCCGACGGCACCCTGACGGCGCTGGAAGTGCATGTGTTCCCACCGGCCATGGCCGGCACGGGGGACGGGCATCGGGCGTTTGACCTGAAGGAAGGAAGCAGCATGACCAACGGCACCGTCGGCGACCTGGTGGTCAGCAAAGGGCGGACGTTGACCGTGAAATACAAAGGCGGCGAACAGAAGATCGTGGTGCCGGAGGATGTGCCGATCGTCAACCTGGAACCGGGGGACCGCAGCTTGCTCAAGCCGGGGGTGAAGGTGGTGTTGTTTGCCGCGCAGGGGGCGGATGGGAAAATCACTGCCCAAGCCATTTCAGCCGGCAAGGATGGCGTGACACCGCCGATGTAACTGCAAAACCCGGATCTAAATGTGGGAGGGTTCAAGCCCCCTCCCACATTTGTCAGTTACTGACCGGAGTAGATCTGGTCGAAAACCCCACCATCATTGAAGTGGGTTTTCTGCACGGTGCGCCAGTCACCAAAGGTCTTCTCCACCGACAGGAAGTCGACTTTCGGGAAGCGGTCGGTGTACTTGGCCAGCACCTTCGGGTCACGCGGGCGCAGGTAGTTGTTGGCAGCGATTTCCTGGCCTTGCGGCGACCACAGGTACTTCAGGTAGTCTTCAGCCGCCACGCGGGTGCCTTTCTTCTCGACCACTTTATCCACCACCGACACCGGCGGCTCAGCTTCGGCGGAGACGCTTGGGTAGATCACTTCGAACTGATCGCGACCGAATTCACGGGCGATCATTTCCGCTTCGTTCTCGAAGGTCACCAGCACGTCGCCGATCTGGTTGGTCATGAACGTGGTGGTGGCGGCGCGGCCACCGGTGTCCAGCACGGGCGCCTGTTTGAACAGCTTGCCGACAAAGGCCTTGGCCTTGTCTTCGTCGCCGCCGTTCTTGAGCACATAACCCCAGGCCGACAGGTAGGTGTAGCGGCCGTTACCCGAGGTTTTCGGGTTGGGCACGATCACCTGCACGCCATCCTTGAGCAGGTCCGGCCAGTCTTTCAGGGCTTTCGGGTTGCCCTTGCGCACGATGAACACGGTGGCCGAGGTAAACGGCGCGCTGTTGTTCGGCAGGCGGGTGACCCAGTTGTCCGGCACCAGTTTGCCGTTGTCGACCAGGGCGTTGATGTCGGTGGCCATGTTCATGGTAATCACGTCAGCCGGCAGGCCGTCGATCACCGAGCGCGCTTGTTTGCTGGAACCGCCGAAGGACATCTGCAGGGTCAGCTTGTCGTTCGGGTGCTCGGCTTCCCAGTGCTTCTGGAAGGCGGCGTTGTAGTCCTTGTAGAAATCGCGCATCACGTCGTAGGAGACGTTGAGCAGAGTGACCGGGGCGGCCTGGACGGCGCCCGCAAGGGCAAGGCCGGCGGCCAGGAGAGAGGCGCTTACGAGTTTTTTCACTGCTCATTCCTTGTTGTTCGGGAGAAGAGGGGAGGCACATTGCCAGCGACTATAGCCGGGGGCACTTAGTCGCTTAAAGATTAAAAAGAACTTTGCTTATTCCACTTTCTTAAAAAGAGCGCTGCCACAGCGCGAACAGAACGCCGCGTTGGGCTCATGGCTGTTTTTCCTGCACACCGGGCAGTCGTGCTGCAGTTGCTCACCACGCATGGCACTGGCCAGTTCGGCCGTAAAAATACCCGTGGGCACGGCGATGATCGAGTAACCGGTGATCATCACCAGCGACGAAATCACCTGGCCCAACGGCGTCTTGGGCACGATATCGCCAAAGCCCACAGTGGTCAGCGTCACGATCGCCCAATAGATGCCTTTGGGGATACTGGTGAAGCCGTGCTCCGGCCCTTCGATCACATACATCAAGGTGCCGAACACCGTGACCAGGGTGCATACGCTCACCAGGAACACCACGATCTTCTGCTTGCTGCCGCGCAGCGCCGCCATCAGGTAGTTGGCCTGCTTGAGGTACGGGCTGAGCTTGAGCACGCGGAAAATCCGCAGCATGCGGATGATGCGGATGATCAGCAGGTATTGCGCGTCGCTGTAGTACAGCGCAAGGATGCCGGGCACGATGGCGAGCAGATCCACCAGCCCGTAAAAGCTGAAGGCGTAGCGCAACGGCTTGGGCGAACAGTACAGGCGCAACCCGTACTCGATCAGGAAGATCAGGGTGAAGCCCCATTCAATGTAGGCCAGCACATCGGCGTAGTTCTGGTGGACCTGGTCGATGCTGTCGAGCATCACGATCACCAGGCTGGCGAGGATGATCAACAGCAGGATGCCGTCAAAGCGCCGCCCGGCGACGGTGTCGCTCTGAAAAACCATGATGTAGAGCCGCTGACGCCAGTCGTTGTTGCTGTCCATAAAGCCCGCCTGAATCGAATATCGAGCAAGCCTAGGGGGATTCGAAGGGGCTGTCCATGCGGGGTTTCCTGAGTATTCGGGCGCCGGCGCGTACCAGCCAGCAGGCGAGGATAAACGGCGCGGTGAGTGCGGGCAGGTGCACGGCGGCAAAGCCCGGTGTGAGAAGGATCGCCAGCAGGATGCCGAGCAGCGGCAGCCAGGGTTGGCGCCGTGCCTGGCTCAGCGCCAGGGCCGCGAGAGCGGGGTTGTAGCTGTGCAGGCCGAGGAGGGCGGCGCTGGTGTCGTCCAGCAGCCATCCGATCAGTACGCCGCTGCTGGCGCCGATCACGGCCCAGACCGCGGCACGCCGGTTCGCCAGCCACAGGCCGAGGGCAATCAGCACGCCCGCCAGCGGCTGGTCCAGCAGCATGATTTGCGCGAGGCCGGTGAACGGCGCGCCGAGCACCGCCAGGGTATCGGGCTCGCCCAGGGCCAAGGCACTGTGTGGGACGCTGCCCAGCAGCAGCCAGCCCAGGCCGACAAAGGGCGCGGTGTAGGCGGGCAGGTCATGCGGCCGGCTGGCGTGTTTCAGCCACTGCCGCGTGAGGATCGCGCTCAGGCCGCCGCACGCCAGGATCAGCGGCGGCAACAACGCCGACCAGGCGAAATGCTGGCTGATCAACAGGCCCAGCAATACGCCGTTGTAGCTATAGATACCCGCCTGGCGCTCGGCCTTGGGATAGCCGCGACGCTGGGCCGTGAGCAACCCGGCGACCCCACCCAGCAGTGCACCGCCGAGCAAGGCCGGAGCGCCGATCAGGATCGCCAACAGGCACAGCAGGCCGCACCACGGATGGCGTTGCAGGAATATCTGGCTGAAGCCGTTGAGCAGGGCTTCGGCCCAGTCGGGGCAGGTTGGGGTGTGCATGATGGGTATTCAGTGGGACCGAGTTGGGCCCATCGGGGGCAAGCCCTCTCCCACACTTGATTGGGTTCACATAGTTAGATGTGTGAATGCAGTCCAATGTGGGAGGGGGCTTGCCCCCGATGGGGCCTCTGCAGGCGCTAGATCAGCGTCTCTATGCGCAAGGAGTTGGTTGACCCCAACTGCCCGAACGGCACCCCGGCAGTAATCACCAAGGTATCCCCGCGCTGCGCCATGCCCTGGGCCTGGGCAATCTCCAGCGCGGTGGAACACACTTCATCCACCTGCCTCAGTCGATCATTGACCACCGAATGCACGCCCCACGCCACGCTCAAGCGGCGCGCGGTGGACAGGTTCGGCGTGAGGTTGAGAATCGGCGCCACCGGCCGTTCCCGCGCCGCGCGCAGGCTGGAGCTGCCCGACTCGCTGTAGTTCACCAGCACCGCCACCGGCAGGATGCTGCTGATGCGCCGGATCGCGCAGCTGATGGCGTCCGACACCGTGGCATCGGCCTTGGGCCGGCTGACGTCGAGTTGGGTCTGGTAGTCCGGGCCGTTTTCCACCTGGCGGATGATCTTGCTCATCATCTGCACGGCTTCCAGCGGGTACTCGCCCGACGCGGTTTCCGCCGACAGCATCACCGCATCCGCGCCTTCGGCCACTGCATTGGCGACATCCGTCACTTCCGCGCGGGTTGGCGCCGGCGAGAAGCGCATGGACTCCAGCATCTGCGTCGCCACTACCACCGGTTTGCCCAACTGGCGGCAGGTGCGGATGATGTCTTTCTGGATTTGCGGCACGCTCTCCGCCGGCACTTCCACGCCCAGGTCGCCCCGGGCCACCATGATCGCGTCGCTCAGCTCGGCGATTTCCCGCAGGCGTTGTACGGCTGAGGGCTTCTCGATCTTGGCCATCAGGAAGGCCTTGTCGCCGATCAGCTCGCGAGCCTCGCGGATGTCTTCCGGGCGCTGCACAAACGACAGCGCCACCCAGTCCACGCCCAGCTCCAGGCCGAAGCTCAGGTCGCGACGGTCCTTGGCGGTGAGCGGGCTGAGTTCCAGCAAGGCTTGTGGGACGTTGACGCCTTTACGGTCGGACAACTCGCCGCCATTCAGTACGGTGGTGTCGATGGCATCGGCGTGCCGGGTGATCACGCGCAGGCGCAGCTTGCCGTCGTCGAGCAACAGGTCCATGCCCGGTTCCAGGGCGGCGATGATTTCCGGGTGGGGCAGGTTGACCCGGCGCTGGTCACCCGGCGTCGGGTCCAGGTCCAGGCGCAGGGCCTGGCCACGCACCAGTTGCACCTTGCCCTCGGCAAACGTCCCGACGCGCAGCTTCGGCCCTTGCAGGTCCATGAGGATGCCCAGCGGGTAGTTGAGCTGGCGCTCCACCTGGCGAATCCAGTGGTAGCGCCGGGCGTGATCGGCATGCTCACCGTGGCTGAAGTTGAGGCGGAAGATATTCACCCCGGCTTGCACCAGCTCGCGGATGTCGTCGATACCGTCGGTGGCCGGGCCCAGGGTGGCGAGGATCTTGACCTTCTTGTCAGGCGTCATGGCGGGCAGTCTCAAGGATCAGGATGGCGCGCACGTCATTGACATTGGTGCGGGTCGGCTCGGTAACGATCAAGCCGTCGAGGGCGGCGAAGTAGCCATAACCGTTGTTGTTATCCAACTCGTCGCTGGCCGACAGGCCCAGGGCTTCGGCGCGCGCATAGCTGCACGGGGTCATGATTGCGCCGGCGTTGTCTTCCGAGCCGTCGATGCCGTCGGTGTCGCCGGCCAGGGCGTACACGCCGGGCAGGCCTTTGAGGCTGTCGGTCAGGCTCAACAGGAATTCGGCGTTGCGCCCGCCACGGCCGTTGCCGCGCACGGTGACGGTGGTTTCACCGCCGGAGAGGATCACGCACGGCGCCGCCAGCGGCTGGCCGTGCTGCACGATTTGCCGCGCGATGCCGGCGTGCACTTTGGCCACCTCCCGCGCTTCGCCTTCCAGGTCGCCGAGGATCAGCGCGCTGAAACCGGCCTGGCGCGCTTTCACCGCCACCGCTTCCAGGGATTGTTGCGGGCGTGCGATCAGCTGGAAGTGGCTGCGGGCGAGTACCGGGTCGCCGGGCTTGACGGTTTCCGAGGCCGGGTTCTGCAACCAGCTGCGCACGGACGCCGGGGCATCGATACCGTAGCGCTTGAGGATTGCCAGAGCCTGTTGCGAAGTGCTCGGGTCGCCGACCGTGGGGCCGGAGGCGATGACCGTGGCCTGGTCGCCCGGCACATCGGAAATCGCGTAGGTGTAGACCGTGGCTGGCCAGGCCGCCTTTGCCAGCCGACCGCCCTTGATCGCCGAGAGGTGCTTGCGTACGCAATTCATCTCGCCAATGGTGGCGCCGGATTTGAGCAGGGCTTTGTTGATGGCCTGCTTGTCGGCCAGGCTGATGCCTTCGGCAGGCAGTGCCAGGAGTGCCGAGCCGCCGCCGGAGAGCAGGAAGATCACCCGGTCGTCTTCGCTCAGGTTGCTGATCAATTCCAGCACGCGCTTGGCCACCGCCAGGCCGGCGGCATCGGGCACCGGGTGGGCGGCTTCGACCACTTCGATTTTCTGGCAAGGGGCGCCGTGGCCGTAGCGGGTCACCACCAGGCCTGAGACTTCGCCTTGCCAGCAATTCTCGACGACCAGCGCCATGGCGGCCGCCGCCTTGCCGGCGCCGATCACGATCACGCGGCCGCTGCGGTCGGCGGGCAGGCAGGGTTCGAGGACGTGCCGGGGGTGGGCGGCGTCGATGGCTGTGGCAAACAGCTCGCGAAGCAGGTGTTGCGGATCGACCGACATAAGCGGGCTCCCGGGTATTTTTGTTATTAGAGGTACAGCCCTTTCAAAGGGGGATTACTTATCGCGAATCGAGAAATTCGCCATATGCTCCAGCCCCTTGATCAGCGCCGAGTGGTCCCAGTTACCGCCGCCAAGCGCCGCGCAGGTGCTGAACACCTGCTGGGTGCCGGCGGTGTTCGGCAGGTTGATCCCCAGTTCCCTGGCACCGGCCAGGGCCAGGTTCAGGTCCTTCTGGTGCAGGTTGATGCGGAAACCCGGATCGAAGGTGCCCTTGATCATGCGTTCGCCGTGCACTTCGAGGATCTTTGATGAGGCAAAGCCGCCCATCAGCGCTTCACGTACCTTGGCCGGGTCGGCGCCGTTCCTGGAGGCGAACAGCAGCGCTTCGGCCACCGCCTGGATATTCAGCGCGACGATGATCTGGTTGGCCACTTTGGCGGTCTGGCCATCGCCATTGCCGCCCACCAGGGTGATGTTCTTGCCCATGCTCTGGAACAGCGGCAGGGCACGTTCGAAGGTCTGTGGTTCGCCACCGACCATGATGCTCAAGGTACCGGCCTTGGCGCCGACTTCACCGCCGGACACCGGGGCGTCGAGGTACTGCGCGCCGTGCTCGTTGATCTTTGCCGCAAACGCCTTGGTGGCTGTGGGAGAGATCGAACTCATGTCGATCACCACCTTGTTCGGCGACAGGCCCGCCGCCACACCGTCGGCGCGGAACAGCACGTCGTCGACCTGCGGGGTGTCGGGGACCATGACGATAATGAACTCGGCTTCCTGGGCCACCTGCTGCGGGGTGGCCAGGGCCACTGCGCCGGCGCTGATCAGCTCGGCCGGTGCCTTGCCGTGGTGTTCGGAAAGAAACAGTTGATGACCGGCTTTCTGCAGGTTCGCGGCCATGGGTTGGCCCATGATGCCGGTGCCGATAAATCCGATTTTAGCCATGATGAAATCCTCTTTTTATGCTCTGTGGGCGCTGGGCTTGCGGTGGTGAGGGGGCTTGTTGTGGTGAGGGGGCTTGTTGTGGTGAGCGGGCTTGTCCCGCGCTGGCTGCGTAGCAGCCCCATGGGGGCAGTGGTAAAGCCCCCCATCACCACAGCAAACCCCCTCCCACAAGGTTTTGTGTGGTGTCGGTTAGATGGCGTTATGGGCTTTAAGCCAGCCCAAACCCGCTTCGGTGGTGGTCAGCGGCTTGTATTCACAGCCGACCCAGCCCGCGTACCCGATGCGGTCCAGATGTTCGAACAGGAAGCGGTAGTTGATCTCCCCGGTTCCCGGCTCATTGCGCCCAGGGTTGTCCGCCAGCTGGATGTGATTGATCTCCTCCAGGTGCGCGGCCATGGTCCGGGCCAGATCGCCTTCCATGATTTGCATGTGGTAGATGTCGTACTGCAGGAACAGGTTGTCACTGCCCACCTGTTCGCGAATCGACAGGGCCTGGGCGGTGTTGTTGAGGTAGAAGCCCGGAATGTCGCGGGTGTTGATCATTTCCATGACCAGCTTGATGCCTACTGCTTGCAGCTTGTCGGCGGCGTACTTGAGGTTGGCGACAAAGGTCTTTTCCACGGTTTCATCATCCACACCCTGCGGCCGAATCCCCGCCAGGCAGTTGATCTGGGTATTGCCCAGCACCTGGGCGTAGGCGATGGCCAGGGTGACCCCGGCGCGGAACTCCTCGACCCGGTCCGGGTGGCAAGCCAGGCCGCGTTCGCCCTTGGCCCAGTCACCGGCCGGCAGGTTGAACAGCACCTGGGTCAGGCCATGGGTGTCGAGCTGGGCCTTGATGTCAGCCGAGCTGAATTCATAGGGGAACAGGTACTCGACACCTTGGAACCCGGCCTCGGCAGCGGCCTTGAAGCGCGCGAGAAAGTCCTGTTCGGTAAACAGCATGGACAGGTTGGCGGCAAAGCGTGGCATAGGGTTCTCCTTAATCGAGCAGGGAAATGGCGGTCGGCGCATCGTTGCCGACCAGGGCCAGGTCTTCGAATTCGTTGACGGCGTTGATCTCGGTGCCCATGGAAATATTGGTCACGCGCTCCAGAATGATCTCGACGATCACCGGCACCTTGAACTCTTCGATCATTTCCTCGGCGCGGCGCAATGCCGGCTGGATTTGCCCCGGCTCGAATACGCGCAGGGCCTTGCAACCCAGGCCTTCGGCAACTGCGACGTGGTCGACGCCATAACCGTTCAGCTCCGGTGCGTTGAGGTTGTCGAAAGACAATTGCACGCAGTAGTCCATTTCAAACCCGCGCTGGGCCTGGCGGATCAGCCCCAGGTAAGAGTTGTTCACCACCACGTGGATGTACGGCAGCTTGAACTGCGCGCCCACGGCCAGCTCTTCGATCATGAACTGGAAGTCATAGTCGCCGGACAGCGCCACCACCTTGCGGCCCGGGTCGGCCTTGACCACGCCCAGCGCCGCCGGAATGGTCCAGCCCAACGGGCCGGCCTGGCCGCAGTTGATCCAGTGGCGGGGCTTGTACACATGCAGGAACTGCGCGCCGGCAATCTGCGACAGGCCGATGGTACTGACGTAGCAGGTGTCTTTGCCGAACACCTGGTTCATCTCTTCGTACACCCGTTGCGGCTTGACCGGCACGTTGTCGAAGTGGGTCTTGCGCTGCAGGGTCGACTTGCGCTGCTGGCAGTCATGCAGCCAGGCACTGCGGTCCTTGAGCTTGCCGGCGGCTTTCCACTCACGGGCCACTTCAATGAACATCGTCAGCGCGGAGCCGGCGTCGGACACGATGCCCAGGTCCGGGGTGAATACGCGACCAATCTGCGTCGGTTCGATGTCGACGTGAATGAATTTACGCCCTTCGGTGTAGACCTCGACCGAACCGGTGTGGCGGTTGGCCCAACGGTTACCGATACCCAGCACCACGTCCGATTTGAGCAGCGTCGCGTTGCCGTAGCGGTGGGAGGTTTGCAGGCCGACCATACCGACCATCTGTGGGTGATCGTCGGGAATGGTGCCCCAGCCCATCAGCGTCGGGATCACCGGGATGCCGGTCAGTTCGGCGAACTCCACCAGCAGCTCGCTGGCGTCGGCGTTGATCACACCGCCGCCGCTCACCAGCAACGGGCGTTCCGCCTGATCCAGCAGGGCCAGGGCCTTTTCGACCTGGATACGCGTGGCCAGTGGCTTGGCCAGTGGCAGCGGCTGGTAGGCGTCGATGTCGAATTCGATCTCGGCCATCTGCACATCGAACGGCAGGTCGATCAGCACCGGGCCAGGGCGGCCGGAGCGCATTTCATAGAAGGCTTTCTGGAACGCGTACGGCACTTGGCCCGGCTCGAGGACGGTGGTCGCCCACTTGGTCACCGGCTTGACGATGCTGGTGATGTCCACGGCCTGGAAGTCTTCCTTGTGCATGCGGGCCCGTGGTGCCTGGCCGGTGATGCACAGGATCGGGATCGAGTCGGCCGAGGCGCTGTAGAGGCCGGTGACCATGTCGGTGCCCGCCGGGCCCGAGGTGCCGATGCATACGCCGATATTGCCGGCCTTGGTGCGGGTGTAACCCTCGGCCATGTGCGAGGCGCCTTCAACGTGGCGAGCAAGGACGTGATCGATGCCACCCACCTTCTGCAAGGCTGAGTACAGCGGGTTGATCGCAGCGCCTGGGATACCGAAGGCGGTGTCCACGCCCTCGCGGCGCATGACGAGGACGGCGGCTTCGATTGCTCTCATTTTGCTCATGATTTTGGTGCCTCTTGCGTTTTGTAATTGTATACAAGTGGTGTCTGTCCAAAGTGTATTCACGGCGGGAGGCACAGGTCAATCCATTTTATTGGTTGGTCTTTGCGTTCGTCGGAACCGCTTTTTTCGACGTGTGGAGCCTTTGTTTGAAAATATTGTATACAAAAATAAATGTCATTGTGTTCTATTTGTTTGATCGAGCATCTGATCAAACAGACCTCCACCGCTTTCCCAATAACAAAAGAAGGACGGCACCATGAGCGCTTTAACCTTGAAGATTGCCACCCAACTGGCCAGCCAGGCCCTCAGCGCAGGGCGCACGATCTCAGCCGCACCGCTGACCGTTGCGGTGCTCGACAGCGGTGGCCACTTGATCACCGTGCAGCGCGAAGACGGCGCCAGCCTGCTGCGCCCGCACATCGCCATCGGCAAGGCCTGGGGCGCGATTGCGCTGGGCAAGGGCTCGCGCTTGCTGGCGCTGGACGCACAGCAACGGCCGGCGTTTATCGCGGCGTTGAACAGCCTGGGGCAAGGCAGCGTGGTGCCGGCGCCGGGTGGGGTGTTGATTCGGGATCAGGCGGGGGCGGTACTGGGGGCGATCGGGATCAGCGGGGATACGTCGGATATTGATGAGCAGTGTGCGATCACGGCGATCGAAGGGCTTGGGTTGAGGGCGGATGCGGGGGTATCAGCTTGAGTGGTGTGTGACTGTAAGGGCCTCACCGGGAGCAAGCCCCTCCCACAGTCTTGAGCGTATTCACGGTTCAATAGGTAGGAGGGGGCTTGCCCCCGATTGGCACAGGCACCTCGGTGCATCAGTCCGGCGCGCAGCCTTTGAGCACCAACCGAATAATCGTCTGCGCCGCCGCTTCATAATCGGCCTCATCCAGCTTGGCCTTGCCGGTCACCGCGGAAATCTGCCAGTCGAAATCCGCATAGGTCTGCGTCGCCGCCCAGATGCTGAACATCAGGTGATGAGGGTCGATAGCCGCGATCACCCCGCGATCCACCCAACTCTGGATGCAGTCGATATTGTGCTTGGCCTGGGCATTGAGTTGTTGGACCTGCTCGGCACTCAGGTGCGGTGCGCCATGCATGATTTCGCTGGCGAACACCTTGGAGGCGAAGGGCAGGTCGCGGGAGATGCGGATTTTCGAGCGGATGTAGTTGCTCAGCACCGCTGAAGGCTCGCCCTCGGGGTTGAACGGCGTGGACGCCGCCAGGATCGGCTCGATAATGCTTTCGAGCACCTCGCGGTAGAGGTTGTCCTTGGACTTGAAGTAGTAATAGACGTTGGGCTTGGGCAGCCCGGCCTTGGCGGCGATGTCGCTGGTTTTGGTCGCGGCGAAGCCCTTGTCGGCAAACTCCTCGCTCGCCGCCCGCAGGATCTTTTCTTTGTTGCGCTCGCGAATGGTGCTCATAAAGTGCTCAGTCTCACAGATACTGTTTCTGTTTGACGGCGTCTGTTGCCGCCATTCTGCGTCGCCGCTCCTCCCCATAGCGAGCTATGAGTCGTCGCGGCTCCTTGCCTGACGACAACAGCCACTCGCCAAAAGAGAAACGTATCTATGAAACTGAGCACGGGGAGTTTCCTTGCCAGGACAGGCGGTTGCGCATGGTAGCACCGGCTATCCGCGGGCCTCAACAATGTGCCCGCAAAGCCCTGCGCCGCGTTATGCTCCGCCCATCCCTCTCTTAAGGAAGCCCGATTCATGGCAGGAAGCAGCTTGTTGGTGTTGATTGATGATATCGCCGCGGTACTCGATGACGTTGCCTTGATGACAAAGGTGGCCGCGAAGAAGACCTCCGGCGTGCTGGGTGACGACCTGGCGCTTAACGCCCAGCAGGTTTCCGGTGTGCGCGCCGAGCGGGAAATTCCCGTGGTGTGGGCGGTGGCCAAGGGGTCATTCGTCAATAAGCTGATCCTGGTGCCGACGGCGCTGTTGATCAGCGCCTTTGCACCCTGGGCGGTGACGCCCTTGTTGATGCTCGGCGGTGCGTACCTGTGTTTCGAAGGCTTCGAAAAACTCGCGCATAAATTTCTGCACAGCCAGGCTGAAGACCAGGCCGAACACACCCAATTGGTCGAAGCCGTGGCCGACCCGGCGACCGATCTGGTGGCTTTCGAAAAGGACAAGATCAAAGGCGCTATCCGCACCGACTTCATCCTCTCGGCGGAAATCATCGCGATCACCCTCGGTATCGTGGCTGATGCGCAGCTGATGCAGCAGGTGATCGTGTTGTCGGGCATCGCCATCGTCATGACCATCGGCGTCTACGGGCTTGTGGCTGGCATCGTCAAGCTGGATGACCTGGGCCTGTGGCTTACCCAGAAGCCTGGCCAGATGGCTCGCCGTATCGGTGGCGGCATCCTGCGGGCGGCACCGTACATGATGAAGAGCCTGTCGGTGATCGGCACGGCGGCGATGTTCATGGTCGGCGGTGGCATCCTTACCCATGGCGTGCCGGTGGTGCATCACTGGATCGAGGGTGTGAGCCAGAGCACAGGTGGATTGGCGTGGTTGATGCCGACGTTACTGAATGCGGTGGCGGGGATTGTTGCCGGGGCGGTGGTAGTGGCAGTGGTCAGTGTGGTGGGCAAGAGCTGGAAAGCGCTCAGGGCATAAATCGCCGACACAAAAAAGGCCATTCAATCGAATGGCCTTTTTTACGGGCGTTATTTACTCGGCAATCTGCAACTTGCGCGATTCCGTGTAGATATACCGCACCTTCTCATACTCGAAC
The DNA here is from genome assembly GCF_003058245.1 of Pseudomonas sp. GV047. NCBI lineage: Bacteria > Pseudomonadati > Pseudomonadota > Gammaproteobacteria > Pseudomonadales > Pseudomonadaceae > Pseudomonas > Pseudomonas sp. GV047. The sequence goes on from NZ_QCWA01000011.1 coordinate 94,262, forward strand.
GGCGAGTTCATCTGACCGTAGCGGAAGCTGGTCTGGTAGCGCTTGTCCACCGCGCGCAGGGCCCAGATTTCCGGGTGGTTGGAGCTGACTTCGGAGACGTTGAGGAAGTTGATCTGGGACTCGGCGGTGTAGTCCACCAGCAGGCCGCCGGTGTCGCGCAGGTTCGACGGGCCGAAGATCGGCAGCACCAGGTAGGCACCGCCGGGCACGCCGTAGAAGCCCAGGGTCTGGCCGAAGTCTTCGCTCTGGCGCGGCAGGCCCATGGCGGTCGCCGGGTCCCACAGGCCGGCGATGCCGACGGTGGTGTTGAGCAGCAGGCGCCCGGTGGTTTCCAGGGAACGGTGGCCCTTGAGTTGCAGCAGGCTGTTCAACAGGTTGGGCACGTCGCCCAGGTTGTTGAAGAAGTTGCTCACGCCGGTGCGCAGGAAGCTTGGCGTGACGTAGCGGTAACCGTCGACCACCGGCAGGAACACCCATTGGTCAAAGCGGTAGTTGAAGTGGTACACGCGGCGGTTCCACGATTCGAGCGGGTCATACACGTTGAGGGCGTTGACCGACGAGCGTTCGAATTCGCGTTGGTCCAGACCCGGGTTGAACTTGAGTTTGCTCAACGGCTCCTTGAATCCGTCGGAGTCCATCACCACAGGCGCGTGAGCCTTGCTGTTGTCGGCATTGGCAACGCCTGCGCACATCAGGGCGGCAAGCAGCAGAAGATATTTAGCCACGGAAGAACTCCAGCATGGCGTCGGCGTTGACGCGGTAATTGAGGTTGCCGCAGTGGCCGCCCAGGGGGTAGACGGTCAAGCGATCGCCGAAGGTCTTGCGCAGGAAACCAAGGTCGCCCGGGCCGAGGATCACGTCATCGGCGTTGTGCATGACGGCGATTTTCGGGCTGGCGTGCAGGTAGTCCTTGAGGGCGTACAGGCTGACCTGGTCAACCAGTTGCAACAGGCTGCCGCCGTCGGAGCGGGCGCGCCACATTGGGATCACCTGTTCGGTGAGGTAGCAATCGAAGTCGCATTGCAGTGCGCGCTTGAGGAACGGCGTGAGGCTGGTGCCTTCGCTGATCGGGTACTTCGGCGGGATGATCAGGCCACGGCGGTTGATCAGGTCCGAAGTAAAGGCGATGTCGGCCGCCGAGAAGCGGAACGAGGTGCCGATCAGCATGGCCATCTGTTCGTTGGTCAGGTGCTGCTTGGATTGCTGGAAGTCGTAGAGCAGGGCGTCGTTGAGGTCGATGTAGCCCTTTTGCTGGAAGTAACGGGTCAGCTTGTTCAACACCAGTTCATAGAAGGTGGTGGTGTTGTTGATGCCCTTGACCTCGGTCTGTACCAGCTTGTCGAGGTTGGTGATCGAGGTGTAGAGGTTGACCGGCGGGTTGAGCAGCAGCACTTTCTTGAAGTTGAAGCTGCGGCGGGTCTCGTCGAGCTTGCTGACAAATGCCGCATCCAGCGCGCCGAGGCTGTAGCCGGTGAGGTAGAAGTCGGTCACCGGCAGCGAAGCGTTCTGGGCGCGCACGGCCTGCATCACGCGGTACATGTCTTCGGCATCTTCCTGGCTGATGCCGGGGGTGGCGAAGCGCGACGCAGAGGCGATGAAGTCGAAGCTGGTGGGCGACGACAGTTGCACCACGTGGTAGCCGGCCTGGTAATACAGTTTTTTCAGGTATTCGTTGATGCTGCTGTCAAACCGCGCACCGGTGCCTGCGATCAGGAAGATCAGCGGCGCGGCCCGGTCCTGCTTGGCGATGCGGTACGTGAGTTTCTTCACTGCCCAGAAGTTGTCCGGCAGGCTGAACTCGCGCTCGGGGCGCATGTTCAGGGTGTAGTCGGACTGATTGATCTCGTCGTCGGTCGGCAATGTCGGCCGAAGGTCAGGCGGTGTGGTGGCGATGGTCGCTTCGAATGGGTTGGTCAAAGGGTAGCCATAGCTGGCTTGGTCGATATCGACGGCCAGTGCTGACGCACTCAAAAAAAGGCTGCCCAGTAAGGCAGCACAGCGCAAGGAACGGAGCATGACTTAATCCCTAAGAGGAAACGTGCTTAATGAAGTTCGCAGGCTATGACCACCGCGTTGCCACCGAAGTGCCAGCTCTCGGCACGAAAAGTCGGAAAATAACGTCGGATTCGGGGTAATAGTAGCGAGACGATACACTTTGCCATGCATTAGTGAACACTAATTGTGTGTATGCACCTTGCTAACGGCCGCCGGCGCATTAAGCTGAGCGCCGTTTTTGCCTATCGGAGTGCTCCATGTCCCGCCGCTTGCCGTTGATTTTGCTGCTTATTGCCCTGCCGTTATGGCTGGCTGCCAGTTATGGCGCGCGTTACGGCTTTATGGAAGATGGCCAGTGGGTCGGCATCTGTGCCGACGAGGCCAGCCGCTGGGAATGCCAGGTGCGTTCGAACCTGGGCTTGATGATTCACTTCAAGGTGCTGGGCTGGGCCGCGCTGGTGACCTCGGTGCTGGCGTTTTTCGTGCCGGGCCGTGCGGGATGGGGCTTGGCGGTACTGGGGCTGGCGTTCGGGCTGCCGGCCCTGGCGTTGTACAACACCTCGTTTGCGGTGTTTGCGGTGGTGATTGCGGGGTTGCGGTTGGTCAGGCAGTCGCGGCGCGCCTGACAAGACCAATCGGGAGCAACCCCCCTCCCACATGAGAACGCAGTCCAAAGGTGGGAGGGGGCTTGCCCCCGATGGCGCTCTTAAGCCTTGCGCATCCGCAAGCACCGCCACAAAGCCACAACCATCAACCCACTGACCACCGCCCAACCCCAAGCCTGCTGGTTCAGCAAGCCTTCACGGTACAGCTGTGGCGCAATGCCGGCCCCGATGATAAAGGTCAGCAAGGCAATCTCCCGGCGTGGCCCGGTCACTGGACGAACCAGGTACACCAACGCCGGCAGCAGCAGCGCCGCACTCGGGAAGCTGCGGTAGCGTGGGTCAAACACCAGTGCCAGCATCATCACGGCGCCCGCGAACCCGGCGATTGCCACCAGCCAGCCGGCACGGTGTTCCAGCCAGCTGAACAGGCGTTCGCGCCAGCCTTCACGGGCACTCAGGGCCAGGGCCGCGTGGGCCAGTACCAGCAGGTTCAGCGCCACGAGTAAACCGGCCCATGCCCACTCATCGTTGAAGCGCGCAGTCACGCGGGTCAGTTCGGCCCAGGTGCCGATGGCGCAGGCAGCCACTGCACCCAGCAGGGGCAGGGCGATCGCGGCGCGCGAGCTGCGGACGCGACCACCGAGCACCAGCGTGCCCAGCAGGATAATCCCGCCGACCCCCAGCCACAGCGGCCCGTGCGGCACATTGGTCACCGGCCCGGCGAGGATGCCCTTGTCCTGGCGGTCGGCATCGAACAGGCCCCAGTAGCCGCCCACGGCACCTTCACTGGCGCGCTTCCACGGTTGGTCAAACGCTTCGATCAGGTTGTAGTGCCAGCCATTGGCCTCGGCCATGGCCACGAAGCCACGCATGAACTTGGCCTCATTGACCCGGCTCGGCACCGCGGTTTCGCGTTGGCGGCCTTCGCTGGGCCAGCCCGTCTCGCCGATCAATATGTCCTTGGGCGCGAATTTGTTGCCAAAGGTCTGGCGTACATTGCCCACATGCTTGAGGGCCTGGTCGATGCCGGAGGGGTCATCTTCCCAGTAGGGCAGCAGGTGGATGGTCAGGAAGTCCACCGCCGGCGCGATTTCCGGGTGCTGCAGCCAGAACTCCCAGACGTCGGCGTAGGTGACCGGCTGCTTGATCTGGCTTTTGACCTTATGGATCAGCGCCACCAGCTGTTTGGCGGTGACTTCCTTGCGCAGCAGCGCTTCGTTGCCGACGATCACCGAGGTGACCACATCGGGGTTGGCGTTAGCCGAGGCGATCAGTTGGTCGACTTCTTTTTCGGTCGCGACCGGGTCGCTGCTGACCCAGGCGCCCGCCATCACCTTTAACCCATGCTTGCGCGCCAGGTCCGGCAAGGCTTCCAGGCCGGTCATGGAGTAGGTGCGGATGCACTCGAAGCGGGTGGCCAGCAGGGCCAGGTCGGCGTCCATGCGCGCGGGGCGCAGTGTGAACGGTTGGTCGAAGGGCGATTGGTCCTTGTCGAACGGTGTGTACGACGCGCATTGCAGCTTGTGACTGGCACTGGCCACATCTGGCAGCACCACCGGCCGGCCGAGGCCATACCAGTAGCCGACAAGGGCCAGCAGGCCGAGGATCAAAGCGAAGCAATAGGGCAGGGCAGGGAAGCGGGCAGTCGCGGGCATGGTCGGCTTATCTGGGGGAGCAAAGGCGCGCATCTTACCCGGATTTGCGCTATCCCAGTGGGGCTGCATAATTTTGACATGCAAAGTTCAGGCGGGATCGTGGGGTTAAGTCCTACAAAAAGTCCTACTGGCGATGTGATGTCGTTTCTTGCTTGCATGAGGTCGCTGACAGAGCAGGTCGAAGGCTGCGGCAGGTTGATGATCGACGTGTCAGCACTCCACTGATGTCGCAGCAGCCGGATCGATGCGCGTGAAGGGGGCGCGGCGCACCACATAACAACAGGTTGACGTCGCTCGACATCCGTCGGGCGCAGCACTTTCGGGGAAGTACGATGAAGATGCGACGACTCTTGGGCGCAGCTGCCACTCTGGTAGTTGCGATGAGCTCCACACTGGCCAGCGCCGACAGCAAAACCCTGAGCATCGGTTATGTAGATGGCTGGTCCGACAGCGTTGCCACCACGCATGTGGCGGCAGAGGTGATCAGGGAAAAGCTCGGTTATGACGTCAAACTGCAAGCGGTCGCCACCGGGATCATGTGGCAGGGCGTGGCCACCGGCAAGCTCGATGCCATGCTCTCCGCCTGGCTGCCGGTGACCCACGGCGAGTATTGGACCAAGAACAAGGACAAGGTGGTCGACTACGGCCCCAACTTCAAGGATGCGAAGATCGGCTTGATCGTGCCGGAGTACGTCAAGGCCAAGTCCATCGAAGACCTCAAGACCGACACCACCTTCAAGAACAAGATCGTCGGCATCGACGCCGGTTCAGGCGTGATGCTCAAGACCGACGAAGCCATCAAGCAGTACGGCCTCGACTACAAACTGCAAGCCAGTTCGGGTGCGGCGATGATCGCCGAGCTGACCCGTGCCGAAGACAAACAGGAATCCATTGCGGTCACCGGCTGGGTGCCACACTGGATGTTCGCCAAGTGGAAACTGCGTTTCCTGGACGATCCAAAAGGGATTTATGGTGCTGCTGAAACCGTCAACAGCATCGGCAGCAAGGGCCTGGAGAAGAAAGCGCCGGAAGTCGCGGCGTTCCTGAAGAAATTCCAGTGGGCCTCCAAGGATGAGATCGGCGAAGTCATGCTCGCTATCCAGGAAGGCGCCAAGCCTGATGCAGCGGCCAAGGACTGGGTGGCCAAGCACCCTGAGCGCGTAGCCGAGTGGACCGGTAAATAACCCCCCAATGCCTTGATACAACCCCCTGTGGGAGGGGGCTTGCCCCCGATTGCGGTGTGTCAGTCGTCAATGATCTGACTGGCTCACCACTATCGGGAGCAAGCCCCCTCCCACATTATTTTCGTCACCCGCAAATGTTTCTGCGCCCTCTCAATCCCTCGCTACACTCCGTCTAATACTAAGGTCGTCTGGAACCTGTTCCGTAGCCGCATACAGTGGATACGTACCAATAATAAAAAAGCTGTGCTGCGAGGATAAAAACAATGAACGACAGCATTTACCTCTCGATTCAAAACAGCCCGCGTTTCAAGGAGCTGGTGAGAAAAAGGGAAAGGTTCGCCTGGATTCTCTCGGCGATCATGCTAGGGCTGTACTCCGGATTCATCCTGTTGATCGCCTACGGGCCACAAGTACTGGGGGCTAAACTCAGCCCCGGCTCATCCATCACCTGGGGCATCCCCATCGGGGTCGGGCTGATTGTGTCGGCCTTTGTCCTCACCGGCATCTATGTGCGACGCGCCAACGGCGAATTCGACGACCTGAACAATGCGATTCTCAAGGAGGCTGCGCAATGATCCGTCGTCTATTGGCAGTATTCGGCGCTTCGGTCTTCGCTCCTGCGGTGTGGGCGGCGGATGCATTGACCGGTGAAGTGCACAAACAACCGCTGAATATCGCAGCGATCCTGATGTTCGTGGCCTTTGTCGGCGCGACGTTGTGCATCACCTACTGGGCTTCCAAGCGCAACAAGTCGGCGGCCGACTACTATGCGGCCGGCGGCAAGATCACCGGTTTCCAGAACGGCCTGGCGATTGCCGGCGACTACATGTCGGCCGCGTCCTTCCTGGGTATTTCCGCACTGGTGTTCACCTCCGGCTACGACGGCCTGATCTACTCGATCGGCTTCCTGGTGGGCTGGCCGATCATTCTGTTCCTGATCGCCGAGCGCCTGCGTAACCTGGGCAAGTACACCTTTGCCGACGTGGCGTCCTATCGCCTCGGGCAAACCCAGATCCGCAGCCTGTCGGCCTGTGGTTCCCTGGTGGTGGTGGCGTTCTACCTGATCGCGCAAATGGTGGGGGCGGGCAAGCTGATCCAGCTGCTGTTCGGCCTCGACTACCATGTGGCGGTGATCCTGGTCGGGATCCTGATGTGCCTGTATGTGCTGTTCGGCGGCATGCTGGCGACCACCTGGGTGCAGATCATCAAGGCGGTGCTGTTGCTGTCCGGTGCTTCGTTCATGGCGCTGATGGTGATGAAGCACGTCAACTTCGACTTCAACACGCTGTTCTCCGAGGCGATCAAGGTCCACCCTAAAGGTGAAGCGATCATGAGCCCCGGCGGCCTGGTGAAAGACCCGATCTCCGCGTTCTCCCTGGGCCTGGCACTGATGTTCGGTACCGCCGGCCTGCCGCATATCCTGATGCGCTTCTTCACCGTAAGCGACGCCAAGGAAGCGCGTAAGAGCGTGCTGTATGCCACGGGCTTCATCGGCTACTTCTATATCCTGACCTTTATCATCGGCTTCGGCGCGATCCTGCTGGTCAGCACCAACCCGGCGTTCAAGGATGCTGCAGGCGCCTTGCTGGGCGGTAACAACATGGCGGCGGTGCACCTGGCCAACGCGGTGGGTGGCAGTATCTTCCTGGGCTTCATCTCGGCGGTGGCCTTCGCCACCATCCTCGCCGTGGTTGCCGGCTTGACCCTGGCCGGTGCTTCGGCGGTGTCCCATGACCTGTACGCCAGCGTGATCAAGAAAGGCAAGGCCAACGAAAAGGATGAGATTCGCGTATCGAAGATCACCACCATCGCCCTCGCAGTGTTGGCGATTGGCCTGGGCATCCTGTTCGAAAGCCAGAACATCGCGTTCATGGTCGGCCTGGCGTTCTCGATTGCCGCCAGCTGTAACTTCCCGGTGTTGCTGCTTTCCATGTACTGGAAAAACCTCACCACCCGTGGCGCGATGATTGGCGGTTGGCTGGGCCTGATCAGTGCCGTTGGCCTGATGATCCTGGGTCCGACCATCTGGGTCTCGATCCTGCATCACGAAAAAGCCATCTTCCCGTACGAATACCCGGCGCTGTTCTCGATGATCATTGCGTTCATCGGTATCTGGTTCTTCTCCATCACCGACAAGTCGGCGGCGGCAGAGAAAGAGCGTGCGCTGTACTTCCCGCAGTTTGTGCGTTCGCAGACTGGCCTGGGGGCGAGTGGGGCGGTTAATCACTAAGGTTGTAGCTGGATAAAGAAATGCCCCGGTCGAAAGGCCGGGGTATTTTTTTGCCTGGGGCTTATGGGGGGCTGCTACTGGCCTCATCGGGGGCAAGCCCCCTCCCACACTTGATCTATGAATACGTTCAAATGTGTGAGGGGGCTTGCCCCCGATGGCGGTAGATCAGGCGCCACAAATAAAAACGGCCTCCACTGAGGGAGGCCGTTTTCGGTGCTGCTGAAAGGTGCTTACTTGCGATCTTCCAGCTTGGTAATGTCACGCGACTCGTAGCCGGTGTACAGCTGGCGCGGGCGGCCAATCTTGTACGGGCTGGAGAGCATTTCTTTCCAGTGGGAGATCCAGCCCACGGTCCGCGCCAGGGCGAAGATCACGGTGAACATGCTGGTTGGAATGCCGATCGCCTTGAGGATGATCCCCGAGTAGAAGTCGACGTTCGGGTACAGCGAGCGTTCGATGAAGTACGGGTCGGTCAGGGCGATCTCTTCCAGGCGCATGGCCAGTTCGAGTTGCGGATCGTTGTTGATGCCCAGTTCCTTCAGCACTTCGTCGCAGGTCTGCTTCATGACGGTGGCGCGTGGGTCGCGGTTCTTGTAGACCCGGTGACCGAAGCCCATCAACTTGAACGGATCGTTCTTGTCCTTGGCCTTGGCGATGAACGTGTCGATGTTGGACACATCGCCGATTTCATCGAGCATGGTCAATACGGCTTCGTTCGCACCGCCGTGGGCAGGACCCCACAGCGCTGCGATGCCGGCGGCGATACAGGCGAACGGGTTGGCACCCGAAGAGCCTGCCAGGCGCACGGTGGAGGTGGAGGCGTTTTGCTCGTGGTCGGCGTGGAGGATGAAGATCCGGTCCATTGCCTTGGCCAGCACCGGGCTGATCGGTTTGATCTCGCACGGGGTGTTGAACATCATGTGCAGGAAGTTTTCCGCGTACGTCAGGTCGTTGCGCGGGTACATCATGGGTTGGCCCATGGAGTACTTGTAAACCATTGCGGCCAGGGTCGGCATCTTGGCAACCAGGCGGATCGCGGAAATTTCGCGATGCTGCGGGTTATTGATGTCGAGGGAGTCGTGATAGAAGGCCGACAGGGCGCCGACCACGCCGCACATGACCGCCATCGGGTGGGCGTCGCGACGGAAGCCGTTGAAGAAGGTCTTCAACTGCTCGTGAACCATGGTGTGGTTCTTCACGGTGCTGACAAACTGGGCTTTTTGCTCGGCTGTTGGCAATTCGCCATTTAGCAGCAGGTAGCAGGTTTCCAGATAGTCCGATTTTTCCGCCAGTTGCTCGATCGGGTAGCCCCGGTGCAGCAGGATGCCATTGTCGCCGTCGATATAGGTGATCTTCGACTCGCAAGAGGCGGTCGACATGAAGCCTGGGTCGAAAGTGAAACGGCCCGTGGCCGTCAGGCCCCGTACGTCGATAACATCGGGACCAACGGTGCCGGTTAAAATGGGCAGCTCGACGGGGGCTGCGCCCTCGATGATCAACTGCGCTTTTTTGTCAGCCATGTGGCCTCCTATTTATGCTTCAAATCATCAGACAGACCCCCCACGCAGGGCCCGCACCACTATAGTGAGATAAATTCAGATGTCAATTTGCCTAAAGTCTTGCCCCAGAAGGCTTTAACCGGACTTTTTCCTCGAAATTGCCTGCCATTTACGCCTTTTATCCCGCCAGCGCAATCCGCTATTAGGGTGAGGTGCGCGCGTTGTCATTAGTAACCTAACTGTCTATACTCGGCCACCGACCGCCAAGGGCTTTTGGGCTTGCTTTCATTGGGGGTCGCACTCCCTGGGTGGTGCTTACCTGACCAGTCGCACTCCCCAACAACTTTGCCCTGATTGTTAGGGGCTCTTCAGTGTGAAAAAAAGCCGTGAATAGCCAACGACCTGTAAACCTAGACCTAAGGACCATCAAACTCCCCATCACCGGCGTTACGTCGTTCCTGCACCGTGTTTCCGGCATCATCCTGTTCCTGGGCTTGGGCATCATGCTTTATGCATTGAGCAAATCCCTGGGTTCCGAGGAAGGATACGCCGAGGTGAAGGCATGCTTGACCAGCCCGCTGGCCAAGTTCGTAGCATGGGGCCTCCTGTCCGCTCTGCTGTATCACCTGGTAGCCGGTGTGCGCCACTTGATCATGGACATGGGCATCGGTGAGACGCTGGAAGGCGGCCGCCTGGGCTCGAAAATCATCATCGCCATTTCCGTGGTGCTGATCGTTCTGGCAGGAGTTTGGATATGGTAACCAGCGTTACGAACCTATCGCGTTCGGGCCTCTATGACTGGATGGCGCAGCGTGTGTCTGCGGTCGTTCTCGCGGCTTATTTCATTTTCCTGATCGGATACCTCGTCGCAAACCCGGGCATCGGCTACGAGCAATGGCACGGGCTGTTTTCCCACAATGCGATGCGAATCTTCAGCCTGCTGGCCCTTGTAGCCCTGGGCGCTCACGCCTGGGTCGGCATGTGGACCATCGCGACCGACTACCTGACGCCGATGGCGCTGGGCAAGTCCGCGACCGCAGTCCGTTTCCTCTTCCAGGCAGTATGCGGCGTCGCGATGTTCGCTTACTTCGTCTGGGGTGTGCAGATTCTTTGGGGTATCTGATTCATGGCTAACATTCCAACTATTTCCTTCGACGCCATCATCATTGGTGGCGGCGGTGCCGGCATGCGCGCAGCGCTGCAGCTGGCCCAGGGCGGTCACAAGACTGCCGTGATCACCAAGGTATTCCCGACGCGCTCCCACACCGTGTCGGCCCAGGGTGGCATCACCTGCGCCATCGCGTCCGCCGACCCGAACGATGACTGGCGCTGGCACATGTACGATACCGTCAAGGGTTCCGACTACATCGGTGACCAGGACGCTATCGAATACATGTGCCAGGAAGGCCCGGCCGCGGTGTTCGAGCTGGACCACATGGGCCTGCCGTTCTCCCGTACCGAACAGGGTCGCATCTACCAGCGTCCATTCGGCGGCCAGTCGAAGGACTACGGTAAAGGCGGCCAGGCTGCCCGTACCTGCGCCGCGTCCGACCGTACCGGTCACGCGCTGCTGCACACGCTTTATCAGGGCAACCTGAAAGCCGGCACCACGTTCCTGAACGAATACTACGCAGTGGATCTGGTGAAGAACGCCGACGGTGCATTCGTTGGCGTGATCGCCATCTGCATCGAAACCGGTGAAACCACCTACATCCGCGCCAAGGCTACCGTTCTGGCGACCGGCGGTGCAGGCCGAATCTACGCTTCCACCACCAATGCCCTGATCAACACCGGTGACGGCGTCGGCATGGCACTGCGTGCCGGCGTGCCGGTGCAGGACATCGAAATGTGGCAGTTCCACCCGACCGGCATCGCCGGCGCCGGTGTACTGGTCACCGAAGGTTGCCGTGGTGAAGGTGGTTACCTGATCAACAAGCACGGCGAGCGTTTCATGGAGCGTTATGCTCCGAACGCGAAAGACCTGGCGGGTCGTGACGTCGTTGCCCGTTCGATGGTCAAGGAAATCATCGCCGGTAACGGCTGTGGCCCGAATGGCGACCACGTACTGCTGAAGCTCGATCACCTGGGTGAAGAAGTGCTGCACAGCCGCCTGCCGGGTATCTGTGAGCTGTCCAAGACCTTTGCCCACGTGGACCCGGTGGTTGCTCCGGTTCCGGTTGTTCCAACCTGCCACTACATGATGGGCGGTGTTCCGACCAACATTCATGGCCAGGCGATCACCCAGAACGCCGAAGGCGTGGACGAGATCATCCACGGTCTGTTCGCGGTAGGCGAAGTGGCCTGCGTATCGGTACACGGTGCCAACCGCCTGGGCGGCAACTCGCTGCTCGACCTGGTGGTATTCGGCCGCGCGGCTGGCCTGCACCTGGAAAAAGCCCTGACCGACGGCATCGAATACGATGACGCCACCGACGCCAACATCGAGGCCGCCCTGGCGCGCCTGAACGCTCTGAACGAGCGCACTGATGGCGAAGACGTGGCAACCCTGCGTCGCGAGCTGCAAAGCTGCATGCAGAACTACTTCGGTGTATTCCGTACCGGCGAATACATGCAGAAGGGTATTGCCCAGCTGGCCGATCTGCGCAAGCGCATCGCCAACGTCAAGATCAACGATAAGAGCCAGGCGTTCAACACCGCTCGTATCGAAGCCCTTGAACTGCAAAACCTGCTGGAAGTGGCTGAAGCGACTGCGATCGCCGCCGAGGTTCGTAAGGAATCCCGTGGTGCCCACGCTCGTGAAGACTTTGAAGATCGCGATGACGAAAACTGGTTGTGCCACACCCTGTACTTCCCGGGTGACAAGCGCGTAACCAAGCGTGCCGTGAACTTCTCGCCGAAGACGGTTCCGACGTTTGAACCGAAGATTCGGACTTACTAAGGGTGGCTGCCATGTTGAAAGTCAGTGTTTATCGTTACAACCCTGATCAGGACGCTGCGCCGTTCATGCAGGAGTTCCAGGTCGATACCGGTGGTAAAGACCTGATGGTGCTGGATGTATTGGCACTGATCAAAGAGCAGGACGAAGGTTTCTCCTATCGTCGCTCTTGCCGTGAAGGTGTGTGCGGTTCCGACGGCATGAACATCAACGGCAAAAACGGCCTGGCGTGCATCACGCCGCTGTCCGCCGTTGTCAAAGGCAACAAGCTGATCGTTCGTCCTCTGCCAGGTTTGCCGGTTATCCGTGACCTGGTCGTTGATATGAGCATCTTCTACAAGCAATACGAGAAAGTTAAGCCGTTCCTGCAGAACGACACGCCGGCTCCGGCCATCGAGCGTCTGCAGTCCCCAGAAGAGCGTGAAAAGCTCGATGGCCTGTACGAGTGCATCCTGTGCGCCTGCTGCTCGACGTCGTGCCCGTCCTTCTGGTGGAACCCGGACAAGTTCCTGGGTCCAGCTGCCCTGCTGCAAGCGTACCGCTTCCTGGCAGACAGCCGCGACACCAAGACGTCCGAGCGCCTGGCTTCGCTGGATGACCCGTTCAGCGTATTCCGCTGCCGCGGGATCATGAACTGCGTCAACGTATGTCCCAAAGGCCTGAACCCGACTAAGGCCATTGGTCACATCCGTAACATGCTGCTGCAAAGCGGTGTGTAACTGACGTTGTAACAAAGCAGGACCGTTGTGCCCGTAAATGCTACGGCGCAGGCTTCAACCGGCGCCGTAGTTTTAACTTGAGCAGCGACTTACAAAGCCGCAGCTCTTATTTTGAAGAAATGAGACAAGCAGGGGCATTCGGGTTGGTACCCGAACTATCAGCGTGATCCTAAGTGGCTTGTTTTGGTCGCTGCACTTGGCCTTTTGCAAGCAAACTCGGTGTTTTCGCCGGTGGTGTCCCCAAATCGAGGGTGACCAAGCATGCAAGAAAGCGTGATGCAGCGCATGTGGAACAGCGGCTATCTTTCAGGTGGTAACGCTGCCTATGTGGAAGAGCTTTATGAGCTCTACCTGCACGACCCTAACGCTGTGCCAGAAGAATGGCGCACCAAATTTCAGACGTTGTCTTCAGACGGCAACGCTGCCACCGATGTATCGCACGCAACAATTCGCGATCAGTTCGTGCTGCTGGCAAAGAACCAGCGCCGCGCCCAACCGGTTTCCGCCGGCAGCGTGAGCAGTGAGCACGAGAAGAAGCAAGTTGAAGTACTGCGACTGATCCAGGCCTACCGGATGCGTGGCCACCAGGCGGCCCAGCTTGACCCGCTGGGGCTCTGGCAGCGTCCTGCACCTGCTGACCTGTCGATCAATCATTACGGCTTGACCAATGCCGATCTTGATACGACCTTCCGTGCCGGCGACCTGTTCATCGGCAAAGAGGAAGCGAGCCTACGCGAAATTCACGAAGCGTTGCAGCAGACATATTGCCGCACCATCGGCGCTGAGTTCACGCACATCACCGATTCGGAGCAACGCCACTGGTTCCAGCATCGCCTGGAAGGCGTGCGTGGCCGTCCGGTATTGTCCGCCGACGTGCGCAGCCACCTGCTTGAGCGCGTGACCGCAGCCGAGGGCCTGGAAAAATACCTGGGTACCAAATACCCGGGCACCAAGCGTTTCGGCCTGGAAGGCGGCGAGAGCCTGATTCCGATGCTCGACGAGCTGATCCAGCGTTCCGGTTCCTACGGCACCAAGGAAATCGTGATCGGCATGGCCCACCGTGGTCGCTTGAACGTGTTGGTCAACACCTTCGGCAAGAACCCGCGTGAGCTGTTCGACGAGTTCGAAGGCAAGAAGAAGGTCGAGCTGGGTTCCGGTGACGTTAAATACCACCAGGGCTTCTCGTCCAACGTGATGACCACCGGCGGTGAAGTTCACCTGGCCATGGCGTTCAACCCATCCCACCTGGAAATCGTTTCTCCAGTGGTCGAGGGTTCGGTCCGTGCTCGCCAGGATCGTCGTAACGACACCACCGGTGAAAAGGTCCTGCCGATTTCCATCCACGGTGACGCGGCATTCGCCGGTCAAGGCGTGGTCCTGGAAACGTTCCAGATGTCGCAGACCCGCGGCTTCAAGACCGGCGGTACCGTTCACATCGTCATCAACAACCAGGTTGGCTTCACCATCAGCAACCCGTTGGACGCGCGTTCCACCGAGTACGCCACCGACGTTGCCAAGATGATCCAGGCGCCGATCCTCCATGTGAATGGCGATGATCCGGAGGCCGTGCTGTTCGTGACCCAACTGGCTGTCGACTACCGCATGCAATTCAAGCGTGACGTGGTGATCGACCTGGTTTGCTACCGCCGCCGCGGTCACAACGAAGCCGACGAACCAAGCGGCACCCAGCCGTTGATGTACCAGCAGATCACCAAGCAGCGCACCACCCGTGAGCTGTATGCCGAAAGCCTGACCAAGGCCGGTATCGTTGACGATGAACGTGTTCAGGCGAAGATCGATGAATACCGCAACGCGCTGGACAATGGTCTGCATGTCGTAAAAAGCCTGGTCAAGGAGCCGAACAAAGAGCTGTTCGTTGACTGGCGTCCGTACCTGGGTCACACCTGGACGGCGCGTCACGACACCTCGTTCGATCTGAAGACCCTGCAGGAACTGTCCGCCAAGCTGCTGGAAATTCCGGAAGGCTTCGTGGTGCAGCGCCAGGTTGCGAAGATCTACGAAGACCGTCAGAAGATGCAAGCCGGCGGCCTGCCGATCAACTGGGGTTACGCCGAAACCATGGCGTACGCGACCCTGGCGTTCGAAGGTCACCCGATCCGCATGACTGGCCAGGACATCGGCCGTGGTACGTTCTCGCACCGTCACGCGGTTCTGCACAACCAGAAAGACGCAAGCACCTACGTTCCGCTGAAGCACCTCTACGAAGGCCAGCCACGTTTCGACCTGTACGATTCGTTCCTGTCCGAAGAAGCGGTACTGGCGTTCGAATACGGTTACTCGACCACCACGCCGAATGCGCTGGTGATCTGGGAAGCCCAGTTCGGCGACTTCGCCAACGGCGCCCAAGTGGTTATCGACCAGTTCATCACCAGCGGCGAGCACAAGTGGGGTCGCCTGTGCGGTCTGACCATGCTGCTGCCACATGGCTATGAAGGTCAGGGCCCTGAGCACTCCTCGGCCCGTCTGGAGCGTTACCTGCAACTGTGCGCCGAGCACAACATCCAGGTGTGCGTGCCGACCACCCCGGCACAGATCTACCACTTGCTGCGTCGCCAGGTAATCCGCCCGCTGCGCAAGCCGCTGGTCGTGCTGACGCCGAAGTCGCTGCTGCGTCACAAACTGGCCATCTCGACCCTGGAAGATCTGGCGGATGGCTCGTTCCAGACCGTTATTCCAGAAATCGACACGCTGGACCCGGCCAAGGTGACTCGCCTGGTGCTGTGCAGCGGCAAGGTCTACTACGACCTGCTGGAAAAACGCCGTGCCGAAGGCCGCGAAGACATCGCCATCGTGCGTATCGAGCAGCTTTATCCGTTCCCGGAAGACGACCTGATGGAGGCCATCGCGCCTTACACCAACCTCACTAACGTGGTGTGGTGTCAGGAAGAGCCGATGAACCAGGGCGCTTGGTACAGCAGCCAGCATCACCTGCGTCGCAGCATCGGTAACCACAACAAGGCCCTGGGCCTGGAGTACGCCGGCCGTGATGCTTCCGCTGCACCTGCGTGTGGTTATGCGTCGATGCACGCCGAGCAGCAGGAAAAACTGCTGCAAGATGCTTTCACTGTTTAACGCCTTCGCGCTGACTGAAACCGAATTTTAAGGACCCACAGATAATGGCTATCGAAATCAAAGCCCCGTCATTCCCGGAATCGGTTGCCGATGGCACCGTTGCCACCTGGCACAAGAAACCAGGTGAGGCCGTCAAGCGTGACGACCTGATCGTCGACATCGAGACCGACAAAGTCGTGCTGGAAGTGTTGGCCGAAGCTGACGGCGTGCTGGGCGCAATCGTTGCCGAAGAGGGCGCTACCGTTCTGTCGAACCAGGTACTCGGCTCGATCGAAGAGGGCAGCGCTGCCGCTGCTCCTGCTGCCGCTGCTGCACCGGCCGCTGCCTCGGCACCTGCTGCCGCTCCGGCTGCGGGTGGCGAAGATCCAATCGCCGCACCGGCTGCTCGCCAGTTGGCTGAAGAAAACGGCATCAACCTGGCTTCCATCAAAGGCACCGGCAAAGACGGCCGTGTGACCAAGGAAGACGTGGTCGCTGCTGTTGAAGCCAAGAAAAACGCTCCGGCTGCCGCGCCTGTCAAGGCTGCTGCCCCGGCTGCCGCTGCGCCTGTGTTCGCTGCCGGCGACCGCACCGAGAAGCGTGTGCCGATGACCCGCGTGCGTGCCACCGTGGCCAAGCGCCTGGTTGAAGCACAGTCGAACATGGCGATGCTGACCACTTTCAACGAAGTCGACATGACCGAAGTCATGGCTCTGCGTTCGAAGTACAAGGATCTGTTCGAGAAGTCCCACAACGGCGTGCGCCTGGGCTTCATGTCGTTCTTCGTGAAAGCGGCCACCGAAGCGCTGAAACGCTTCCCGGCAGTCAACGCTTCCATCGACGGCGGCGACATCGTTTACCACGGTTATGCAGACGTCGGCGTTGCCGTGTCCAGCGACCGTGGCCTGGTGGTCCCGGTCCTGCGTAACGCCGAACTGATGAGCCTGGCTGAAATCGAAGGCGGCATCGCCGGCTTCGGCAAGAAAGCCCGTGACGGCAAGCTGACCATCGACGAGATGACCGGTGGTACCTTCACCATCACCAACGGTGGTACCTTCGGTTCGATGATGTCGACGCCGATCGTTAACCCGCCACAAGCCGCGATCCTGGGCATGCACAACATCATCCAGCGTCCGATGGCCATCAACGGCCAAGTCGTGATCCGCCCAATGATGTACCTGGCGCTGTCTTACGATCACCGCCTGATCGATGGTAAAGAAGCCGTGACTTTCCTGGTGACCATCAAGAACCTGCTGGAAGACCCGGCTCGTCTGCTGCTGGATATCTGATAGAAGCAGCTGCAGGTCTCAAGTGACAGATTGCCGGATAAGGCAGTTGGGCTTGGGGCTTGCGGCTTGAAAGCTTGCTGCTAAATAGAGGAACTATTTTCATGTCGCAGAAATTTGACGTTGTAGTGATTGGTGCGGGTCCTGGCGGCTACGTTGCCGCCATCAAGGCCGCACAACTGGGCCTCTCGACTGCTTGCATCGAAAAATACACCGACAAGGAAGGCAAACTGGCATTGGGCGGTACTTGCCTGAACGTCGGTTGCATTCCGTCCAAGGCGCTGCTGGACAGCTCCTGGAAATTCCACGAAGCCCAGGACGGTTTCGCGATCCACGGCATCAACCATGCCGGCGTGACCATGGACGTGCCAGCAATGGTCGGCCGTAAAGCCAACATCGTCAAAGGCCTGACTTCCGGCGTTGCCACCTTGTTCAAGGCCAACGGCGTGACTTCCCTGCAAGGCCACGGCAAGCTGCTGGCCGGCAAAAAAGTTGAAATCACCAAGCCGGACGGCTCGGTAGAAGTCATCGAAGCCGAGAACGTGATCCTGGCCCCAGGTTCGCGTCCAATCGATATTCCACCAGCTCCGGTTGACCAGAACGTGATCGTTGATTCGACCGGCGCCCTGGAATTCCAGGCTGTGCCTAAGCGCCTGGGCGTGATCGGCGCCGGCGTCATCGGCCTGGAACTGGGTTCGGTCTGGTCCCGCCTCGGTTCCGAAGTGACCGTGCTGGAAGCCCTGGACACGTTCCTGCTGGCTGCTGACACCGCAGTGTCGAAGGAAGCGCTGAAAACCCTGACCAAACAAGGTCTGGACATCAAGCTGGGCGCTCGCGTGACCGGCTCTAAGGTCAACGGCGAAGAAGTCGTCGTGACCTACACCGACAAGGATGGCGAACAGACCATCACGTTCGACAAGCTGATCGTGGCCGTTGGTCGCCGTCCAGTGACCACCGACCTGCTGGCTTCCGACAGCGGCGTGAACATCGACGAGCGTGGCTTCATCCACGTTGACGATCACTGCGCTACCACCGTTCCGGGCGTCTACGCCATTGGCGACGTGGTTCGCGGCATGATGCTCGCGCACAAGGCTTCCGAAGAAGGCATCATGGTGGTCGAGCGCATCAAGGGCCACAAGACCCAGATGAACTACGACCTGATCCCATCGGTTATCTACACCCACCCGGAAATTGCATGGGTCGGCAAGAACGAACAGCAGTTGAAAGCTGAAGGCGTTGAAGTTAACGTCGGCACCTTCCCGTTCGCCGCTTCTGGCCGTGCCATGGCAGCCAACGACACCGGTGGTTTTGTCAAAGTCATCGCTGATGCCAAGACTGACCGCGTATTGGGCGTCCACGTGATTGGCCCAGGCGCAGCAGAACTGGTTCAGCAGGGCGCGATCGGTATGGAATTCGGCACCAGTGCCGAGGACATCGGCATGATGGTCTTCTCCCATCCGACCCTGTCCGAAGCGCTGCACGAAGCCGCGTTGGCAGTGAATGGCCATGCCATCCACATCGCCAACAAGAAGAAGCGCTAAGCGAGATAATAAGAAACCACGGCGGAGTTGCCCGTCGTGAGCCTTGCGCGCAAGACTCACCGCGGAATATCCGCTGGACGCAGTCTTGCGCAGCTTTACGGGCCTTGAGCCCCGCAAGTTGCGCAAGCAGCAGTCACAGGTGGCGCGGCACTCATAATGAGCGCAGCGCCGAATGCGCAGTACCTAACGAAGACGGTAAAAAGCATGAATCTTCACGAGTATCAGGGTAAGCAGCTGTTCGCTGAATACGGCCTGCCAGTTTCCAAGGGCTACGCAGTAGACACCCCGGAAGCAGCAGCAGAAGCTTGCGACAAAATCGGCGGCACCGAGTGGGTTGTCAAAGCCCAGGTCCACGCTGGTGGTCGCGGTAAAGCGGGCGGCGTTAAGCTGGTTCGCAGCAAAGAAGACGCCAAGGCCTTCGCACAGCAGTGGCTGGGCAAGCGTCTGGTGACTTACCAGACTGATGCCAATGGCCAGCCAGTCACCAAGATCCTGGTTGAATCGTGCACTGATATCGCTAAAGAGCTGTACCTGGGCGCTGTCGTTGACCGTTCGAGCCGTCGCATCGTGTTCATGGCTTCCACCGAAGGTGGCGTGGACATCGAGAAGATCGCTCACGAAACCCCAGAAAAAATCCTGAAAGCCACTATCGATCCACTGGTTGGCGCCCAGCCATTCCAGGGTCGCGAGCTGGCTTTCCAGCTGGGCCTGGAAGGCAAGCAAGTTGCCCAGTTCGCCAAGATCTTCGTAGGTCTGGCCAAGCTGTTCCAGGATCACGATCTGGCCCTGCTGGAAGTGAACCCGCTGGTGATCAAGGCTGATGGCGATCTGCACTGCCTCGACGCCAAGATCAACATCGACGCCAACGCCATGTACCGTCAGCCTAAGCTGAAGACTTTCCACGATCCGTCCCAGGACGATCCGCGCGAAGCGCACGCTGCCAAGTTCGAACTGAACTACGTAGCCCTGGAAGGTAACATCGGTTGCATGGTCAACGGTGCCGGCCTGGCCATGGGTACCATGGACATCGTCAACCTGCATGGCGGCAAACCAGCCAACTTCCTCGACGTGGGCGGTGGTGCTACCAAAGAACGCGTAACCGAAGCCTTCAAGATCATCCTGTCCGACTCCAACGTCGCTGCAGTACTGGTCAACATCTTCGGCGGCATCGTTCGTTGCGACATGATTGCCGAAGGCATCATCGGTGCAGTGAAAGAAGTCGGCGTTAAAATCCCGGTTGTTGTTCGCCTTGAAGGCAACAATGCTGAACTGGGCGCTAAAGTACTGGCAGAAAGCGGTTTGAACATCATCGCGGCTACCAGCCTGACCGACGCTGCTCAACAAGTTGTCAAAGCTGCGGAGGGCAAATAATGAGCGTCCTGATCAATAAAGACACCAAAGTTATCTGCCAGGGTATTACCGGTTCGCAAGGTAGTTTCCACACCCAGCAAGCCATCGAATACGGCACCAAGATGGTTGGCGGCGTAACCCCGGGCAAAGGCGGCACCGAGCACCTGGGCCTGCCAGTGTTCAACACCGTGAAAGACGCTGTAGCTGCCACTGGCGCCACCGCCAGCGTGATCTACGTTCCAGCTCCTTTCTGCAAGGACTCGATCCTGGAAGCGGCATTCGGCGGCATCAAGCTGATCGTGTGCATCACCGAAGGCATTCCTACCCTGGACATGCTGGACGCTAAAGTTAAGTGCGACGAGCTGGGCGTAGTCCTGATCGGCCCTAACTGCCCAGGCGTGATCACTCCAGGCGAATGCAAGATCGGCATCATGCCAGGTCACATTCACTTGCCAGGTAAAGTCGGTATCGTTTCCCGTTCCGGCACCCTGACCTACGAAGCTGTGAAGCAGACCACTGACGCCGGTTTCGGTCAGTCGACTTGCGTCGGCATCGGCGGTGACCCGATCCCGGGCTCCAACTTCATCGATATCCTGAAGCTGTTCCAGGAAGACCCGAAGACCGAAGCGATCGTGATGATCGGTGAGATCGGCGGTTCGGCTGAAGAAGAAGCGGCTGCCTACATCAAGGCACACGTGACCAAGCCGGTTGTTTCCTACATCGCTGGTGTGACTGCCCCTGCGGGCAAGCGCATGGGCCATGCGGGCGCAATCATCTCTGGCGGCAAAGGCACTGCAGACGAGAAATTCGCTGCACTGCAAGACGCAGGCGTTAAAACCGTGCGTTCGCTGGCAGACATCGGCAAGGCTTTGGCCGAGCTGACCGGTTGGGCTGTCAAGTAAGCCTCGCGCTTAGCTGACGCTTTACCAGCAAAGGCCACCTTCGGGTGGCCTTTGTGCATTCTGCAGATTGTTGACGATTCAAATGTGGGAGGAGGCTTTCCCCGATTGCAGTGCATCAGCCAGCTAATGTGGGACTGACGCACCGCTATCGGGGGCAAGCCCCCTCCCACAATTTTGTTTGTATTGCCAAATTAAGTATGAAAACGCGACATCGAGATGTCGCTTATCGGACAGTCCGCCCCGCAACAGTGCGTTTGTCAGGCTAATTCTGTACCCTAGCCGCCTCTTTATGCGTCCGCCTCCCAAAAGGAAGCTGCGCGCTAGACCGGCCGGTGCCCATAAGGGCCGGCAGCATTTCCCTCATCCATAGGGAATCCCTCTCTAAATTCCGATTCAGTAGTGTGGTATTTCCTCAAATGAAAGTGTTGAAAAGCCAGGACATCCTGGCGTTGGGCTTCATGACCTTCGCCCTGTTCGTGGGCGCCGGCAACATCATCTTCCCGCCTATCGTTGGTTTGCAGTCCGGGCCTCATGTCTGGATGGCGGCGCTGGGCTTCCTGATCACCGCCGTTGGCCTGCCGGTGGTCACTGTGATCGCCCTGGCCAAGGTCGGAGGCGGCATGGACGCGCTGAGCAGCCCGATCGGCAAGATCGCCGGTGGCCTGCTCGCGGCGGCGGCGTATCTGGCGGTAGGGCCGCTGTTCGCCACCCCGCGTACCGCGACCGTGTCGTTTGAAGTGGGCCTGGCGCCGCTGACCGGCGAAAGCCCGCTGGCGTTGTTCCTCTACAGCTCGGTGTATTTCCTGGTGGTGTTCTTTGTCTCCCTGTACCCAGGCCGACTGCTGGACACCGTGGGTCGCTTCCTGGCGCCGCTGAAGATCATCGCCCTGGCCATCCTCGGCATTGCCGCGTTTGCCCTGCCGGCTGGTGAGGTGGGTGTCGCCACCCCGGAATACGTCGCCGCACCGTTTTCCCAGGGCTTTATCAATGGCTACTTGACCATGGATACCCTGGGTGCGCTGGTGTTTGGCATTGTGATCGTCAATGCGATCCGTTCCCGTGGTGTCGAATCGCCCAAGCTGATCACCCGCTACGCGATCATTGCCGGGTTGATTGCCGGCGTCGGTTTGGCGCTGGTGTATGTCAGCCTGTTCCGCCTCGGGTCGGGCAGCCATGAAGTCGCTGCCGGCGCGGCCAATGGCGCCGCAGTGCTGCACGCTTATGTTCAGCACACCTTCGGTTCCCTGGGCAGTGGGTTCCTGGCTGTATTGATCTCCCTGGCATGCCTGGTCACAGCCGTCGGCCTGACCTGCGCGTGTGCCGAGTACTTCAGCAAAATCCTGCCGCTATCCTACAAGGCGCTGGTCGTCATTCTGGCGCTGTTCTCGCTGTTCGTGTCGAACCTGGGCCTGACCAAGCTGATTGCGTTCTCGATCCCGGTACTCACTGCGATCTACCCGCCGTGCATCGTGCTGGTGGCGTTGAGTTTCTGCAAAGACTTCTGGCAGGAGCAGGGCCGTATCGTCGGTCCGGTGATGCTGGTGTCGTTCATCTTTGGCTGCATCGACGCGCTCAAGGGCGCGGGTCTGGCGGGTTGGATGCCTTCGCAGTTGGCGAACCTGCCGCTGAGTGAGCAAGGCCTGGCGTGGCTGGTGCCCTCGGTGATGACGCTGGTCGTGGCTGTGGTGGTCGACCGAGTGCTCGGCAAGCGTAGTGAAGCTATCGCTTAACTCGCGGGCTTCGGCTTGCACTGAAATGCCCCGTATCGATTGATACGGGGCATTTTTTTTGAGCGCAAGGCAGTGTCTTTTTCTCTGCGCTAACGTCGAACAGACGCAAAAAGTTTCTCAATCTTCTTTCTGCAAGGACCCGCATGTCGTTCGTCGAAGCCAATCAGATCCACCTGCTTGCTGCCCTCTGGTTCATCCTGTGCTGGGGCGGCTACACCCGTTATGCCACCTGGAAAGCCCGAGACACCGCGTGCCTGGCCAGCGTGCTGCATTTGTATCGCGAAGACTGGATGCGTCGTATGCTGCTGCGTGACAACCGCATCGCCGACGCCAGTGTGATCGGCAACCTGGAGCGTAATGCCTCATTCTTCGCCTCCAGCACCTTGATCATCCTCGCCGGCATTCTCACGGTGCTGGGGGCCTCCGAGCGGGCGGTGTCATTGCTGGCGGACATACCCATGGTGCAGCAGGCCTCCCAGGGCATGTCGGAGATCAAGCTGCTCTGCCTGGCGCTGGTCTTTGTCTATGCCTTCTTCACCTTCAGTTGGTGCATGCGCCAGTACAACTTTGCCGCGGTGCTGGTCGGGTCGGCACCGATGATCGGTGAGCGGCATGTGTCGGAGCAGGAGCGCAAGGCGTTTGCCCTGCGTGCGGCGCGAGTGATTTCCATGGCCGCCAACCAGTTCAACTTTGGCCTGCGTTCTTATTACTTCGGCATGACCATGCTGGCGTGGTTCGTCAGCCCCTGGTTGTTCATGTTGATGAGTGCCGGGGTGGTGTTCGTGTTGTATCGCCGGGAGTTTCATTCCGACGTACTGCAAGTGATGGTGTATACGCAGACGGATACACCGATGCCTGAGCCCGCCAAAGAGGAGATTTAATGCGTGACGCGCTGAGTTAAAAACAACAGGCAAAGTAAAGCCCGCTATATAAGCGGGCTTTCTTTTTGCAGCGAAGCTATTTCATGCCGCGGTATCAGGAACCGGTGGCAGGAGTAGCTGGTGCTGCTTCTTTTGCGGCGGCTTCGTTCGATTCAGCCTGAGCTTTGGCAGCATCGGCGTTTTCTTTCGCAGCGTCGTTCACTTTATCCTGAGCTTTCGCCATGTCTTTTTGAGCTTGCTCAGAATGCGCTGCTGCATCTTGGGCTTTGTCTTCGGATTTCTTGTCGCAAGCAGCGAGACCGAGGGCAGCGGCCAACATCATGGAAATAGCTAAAGTCTTACGCATGGGGTGTTTCTCCTTAGTGAAGATATCTACTGGCCTTTCGAGCATGGCCGTTCAGCATTAGTTCCTTTTATTCCACAGATATATAAACAACGACCTCAAAGGAACTTTCGCCCGCACCGTCTATTTCGCCCATCAACACTAATAAGAGTCTGCAACGAATGACCGAAAATCCCTTGTTAGAGCGCGCGACGCGCTTTGTCTCGGCCTTGCGCCATTGTCAGGTGCTGGGTATCAGCGTTCATCATGCCAGCGAGGAGGGCATCACGTTGGTCATGCCTTACGCGCCGCAGTTGGTGGGTGATCCCCAGACCGGCGTGATCCACGGTGGCGCGTTGACATCCTTGATGGATACCGCCTGCGGCATGGCCACCCTGTGTGTCCTGCCGGAGTTCGAGGTGTGCCCGACCCTGGACCTGCGTGTCGACTATATGCATCCCGCCGAGCCGCATAAGCCGGTATATGGTTTCGCCCAGTGCTACCGGGTGACCACCGACGTGATCTTCACCCGTGGTTTTGCCTATCAGGACGACCCGCAACAACCCATCGCCCATGTGGTGGGCACCTTCATGCGCATGGGCAAGCGTCTCAAGGGCACCCAAGGGTTGGGGCGCGCCATCAAGGGAGAGCAGGCATGACCCATCGATTCAAGACCCGCCTGGAACAGGCCCATCAGCGCGGCAGCTACGAGGCGCTGCTGGACCTGATCCCCTACGCCAAACTGATCGGTATCGAATGCACCCGGCTGGGGGATGAATTGCTGTTTCGCCTGCCGGCCCACGAGGACAATATTGGTAACCCCATATTGCCGGCGCTTCACGGCGGGGTGATTGCCGGCTTCATGGAGCTGGCAGCGGCGTTGCACCTGCTGGTGTTTACCGGAGCGCCGGGCCTCCCGAAAATCATCGATTTCTCCCTCGATTACCTGCGCGCCGGCCAGTTTCGCGACACTTACGCCAAATGCCAGGTGTGGCGCCAGGGCCGACGTGTGGCGAATGTGGCGATCACCGCCTGGCAAACCACCGCCGCCGAGCCCATCGCCACCGCCCGTGCGCATTTCAAGATCGAGGACGTGGTCCGCCCTTGAAATCCTGCTCTTAGCCCCCAACTTTGATGACAACCCGCCGCCAACCCTTCAGGGCGCGGCCACTGCCATCCAATTGGAGTTTGATGACCATGAGTGTGGAAACTCAAAAGGAAACCCTGGGCTTCCAGACCGAGGTGAAGCAACTGCTGCACCTCATGATCCATTCGCTGTATTCCAACAAGGAAATCTTCCTTCGCGAATTGATCTCGAACGCCTCTGACGCTGTCGACAAATTACGTTTCGAAGCCCTGTCCAAGCCTGAACTGCTGGAAGGCGGCGCGGAACTGAAAATCCGTGTGAGCTTCGACAAAGACGCCAATACCGTCACCCTCGAAGACAACGGTATCGGCATGAGCCGTGAAGATGCGATTACCCACCTGGGGACCATCGCCAAATCCGGTACCGCCGACTTCATGAAAAACCTGTCCGGCGACCAGAAGAAAGATTCGCACCTGATCGGCCAGTTCGGTGTGGGCTTCTACTCGGCCTTCATCGTGGCCGACAAGGTTGAAGTGTTCAGCCGTCGTGCCGGCCTTGACGCCAGCGAAGGCGTGCACTGGGCTTCCAAGGGCGAGGGCGAATTTGAAATCGCCACCGTCGACAAGGCTGACCGTGGTACCCGCATCGTCCTGCACCTCAAATCCGGTGAAGACGAATTTGCCGATGGCTGGCGCCTGCGCAATATCATCAAGAAGTACTCCGACCATATCGCCTTGCCGATCGAGCTGCCGAAAGAACAAACGGCTGCCGAAGGTGAAGAGAAGCCTGCCCAGGAATGGGAAACCGTCAATCGCGCCAGTGCCCTGTGGACCCGTCCGCGTACCGAGATCAAGGACGAGGAATACCAGGAGTTCTACAAGCACATCGGTCACGACTACGAAAACCCGCTGAGCTGGAGCCATAACAAGGTCGAAGGCAAGCTGGAATACAGCTCGCTGCTCTACGTGCCGGCCCGTGCGCCGTTCGACCTGTACCAGCGTGAAGCGCCGAAGGGCCTGAAGCTGTACGTGCAGCGCGTGTTCGTGATGGACCAGGCGGAGTCGTTCCTGCCGCTGTACCTGCGCTTTATCAAGGGCGTGGTCGACTCCAATGACCTGTCGCTGAACGTGTCGCGGGAAATCCTGCAAAAAGACCCGATCATCGATTCCATGAAGTCGGCGCTGACCAAGCGCGTGCTCGACATGCTGGAAAAACTGGCGAAGAACGAGCCAGAGCAATACAAGGGCTTCTGGAAAAACTTCGGCCAGGTCATGAAAGAAGGCCCGGCGGAAGATTTTGCCAACAAGGAAAAAATCGCCGGTCTGTTGCGCTTTGCTTCCACCCAGGGTGAAGAGGGCGAGCAGGTGGTGTCCCTGGCCGAGTACCTGGCACGTGCCAAGGAAGGCCAGGACAAGATTTACTACCTGACCGGCGAAACCTACGCACAGGTCAAGAACAGCCCGCACCTGGAAGTCTTCCGCAAGAAAGGCATCGAAGTGCTGCTGCTGACCGACCGTATCGATGAGTGGCTGATGAGCTACCTCAACGAGTTCGACGGCAAATCCTTTGTCGACGTGGCCCGTGGCGACCTGGACCTGGGTAACCTGGACTCCGAGGAAGAGAAGAAAGAAGCCGAGGAAGTCGCCAAGGCCAAAGAAGGCCTGGTTGAGCGGATCAAGGCGTCCCTGGGCGATGCCGTCAGCGAAGTGCGGGTTTCCCATCGTCTGACTGATTCCCCGGCGATCCTGGCCATCGGCGAGCAGGACCTGGGCATGCAGATGCGCCAGATTCTCGAAGCCAGCGGCCAGAAGGTCCCGGACTCCAAGCCGATCTTCGAATTCAACCCGGCTCACCCGTTGATCGAGAAACTCGACGGCGAGCAGAGCGAAGAGCGCTTTGGCGACCTGTCCCACATCCTCTTCGACCAGGCGGCCCTGGCCGCTGGCGACAGCCTCAAGGACCCGGCCGCCTACGTGCGCCGACTGAACAAGCTGTTGGTTGAACTGTCGGTTTGATACCGTTGTAGAAAAACCCGCTTCGGCGGGTTTTTTCGTTCTAGTGCACCCTAACTGGAGAAAATGATGAGCCAAGTCACCGTGCGTTCCGTGGTCTATCAGATTGATGGCCAGTCTTATGAAAGCCGCCTGGCGTTCGATGCCAGCCAAAAGAACCCGCTGCCCGGCCTGCTGATGGCGCCGAACTGGATGGGGGTTAGTGCGGGTGCCGAGGAGATCGCCAAGAGCGTTGCCGCCAAGGGCTACGTGGTGCTGATCGCCGACCTCTACGGGCAAACCGTGCGCCCGTCGAATGGCGATGAAGCCGGTGCCGCAATGATGCCGTTGAAGAATGATCGCCCGTTGCTGAACAAACGCATGCAGGCTGCCCTTGAGCAGCTGCAGGGCCAGACCGAAGCGGCAGTGGACACCTCTAAGCTGGCCACCTTTGGTTTCTGCTTCGGCGGTTGCTGCTCCCTGGAGCTGGCACGGACCGGTGCGCCATTGAAGGCTGCCGTATCGTTCCACGGCACCCTCGACACGCCGAACCCGGCAGATGCGAAAAACATCAAGGGTTCAGTGCTGGTGCTGCACGGTGCTTCCGACCCGTTGGTGCCGAAAGAGCAACTGCCGGCGTTCGAAGATGAAATGAACGCGGCCGGCGTGGACTGGCAATTGCTGAGCTACGGCGGTGCGGTGCATTCCTTCACCGACCCGCACGCCAATGTGCCGGGCAAGATGATGTATGACGCCAAGACCGCTGCACGGGCGTTCCGGTCGATGCATAACTTGCTGGATGAAGTGTTCAAGGGCTGAATCTTCAGCGCCTGTTCCAGCGTCATCGGGGGCTTGCCCCCGATAGCTATCTCACCGGCAACTCAATTCTTTCGGTTTCACCCGGCACCGTCGGCCAATCCCCAGCGGCCCAGCGCTGCCTGGCCTGCTCGATCTTCAGCGGATCGCTCGCGACAAAATTCCAATTGATCCGCCGTGGCCCATCCAGCGGTGCTCCGCCCAACACCACCAACTGGCAATCGCTTTCGGCGAACAGGGTCATTACCTGCCCGGCCGGCAATACCACCAGGCTGTGCACCTCAAGCTGCTCACCCTCCAACTGGGCTTCACCCTCCAGCACATACACCGCGCGTTCCTCGTGCTCGTCAGGAATCAGCAGGGTCGTGGCCGTTTGCATGTGTACATCTGCATACAACGTAGGCGACAGCACCGGCACCGGTGACTTGAGGCAGAAGCCACTGCCGGCGATCAGGCGAATCCGCACGCCCAGGTTGTCACTCACCGGCAGGCTCGCCGCAGGGTGATGGCTGTAGTGTCCAGGCCCCTCTTCGTGGTCCTTGGGCGATGCCAGCCATACTTGCAGGCCATGCATGCTGAAACCACGGGCCTTGAGTGCCTCGGGTGTGCGCTCGACATGGGCGATTGCACTGCCTGCGGTCATCCAGCTGACATCGCCGGCCTCTACCACCTGATCCGACCCCAGGCTGTCCTTGTGCTGCAGTGCGCCTTCGAACAGATAGGTGAGGGTGGACAGGCCGATATGGGGGTGCTGGCGGATGTTCATCCCGCTGCCCGGTGCATAGCGGGTCGGCAGCATATGGTCGAAAAACACAAAGGGCCCGACGCTGCGACATTCCCGCGAGGGCAGCGGGCGCAGGATCGGCTGGCCTTCGACATCTTCGGGGCGTGGGCGGATCACGGTGAGGGTGGTCATGGTGCGTCCCAGTCTGAGCGGGTTGTAGGGTAATGAGCATAACCCGCTCGACGGGAGGTTGCCGCTATTGGCTGAACGCGCCTTCAGAGAGGCGGGTTTCGATGGTGACCTCGGCGGTGGTCATCAGCTTGTGTACCGGGCAGCGATCGGCCACGCGGTGCAGCTCGTCGCGCTGTTCGTCGGTGAGTACGCCCTTGAGCGTCAGCTTGACGTTGAGCCTGTATTTGCCCTTTTGTTCTTCGGTGGCGTCGTGGGTGACTTCCACGGTCACGCCGGTCAGGGGGATGTCTTTTTTCTGGGCGTAGAGCTTGACGGTCAGCGCCTTGCACGATGCCAGCGCGGCGTCGAAGTAATCGTGGGGGGAGGGCGCCGAGTCGTCACCACCCAGGCTCTTGGGCAGGTCGGTAAACAGCTCGTGGTTATTGATATTGACGCTGTGGCGGAAGTTGTCGGCGTTCAGCGTATTGACGGTAACAGGCATGGCAAACCTCACGGGGTGGCAGAAGGAAGGTCATGCAGTTATAGAGCATGCTGGCACGGGGGTGTTCCACATTTTTTGCCGGCTGAACCCCGGTATGGCACGCAAGGTCTACCGGTATTCGCCCTTATCGAGGTTATACCGTGCCCTGGACCCGCTTGAGTCTCGCCCTGTTGCTCGCCGCCAACAGCCTTGCGACACAGGCTCGCGACTATGCCTACAGCGATGCCCACCTGCATTACGTGGATTTCTTCCAGGAAACGGCGGGGATGGACACATTGCTCAAGGCGATGGCAGATAATCGCATCGAGCATGTCATGATTTCCGGCATTCCCGTCGCAAAGAAATGGCACGAAGACGAACCCAAGCGCCCGCGCTACTACGCCGGTGATGACGCAGATGCCTATTGGTACAGCGCCACCGACGTGATTGTCGCCGCAGCGGTAAATAAACTGACGCCTGAACAGCGCCAGCACTTTCATCCGTTTCTGTCCGGCTTCAACCCCAATGACAAGAACTCGGATGCCCATATCCAGCGCATGCTCGACCTCAACCCGGGGCTGTGGCAAGGCATCGGTGAAGTGTTTACCCGCCACGACGACCTTACCGCCCTCACATCGGGGGATACCCCGCGCGCCAACAACGAGGCCATGACGCGCATCTATCACCTGGCGGCGGAAAACGACTTGCCGGTGATGCTGCACTCCAACATCACCTCCAAGCGCGAGCGTAACCCGCTGTATTTGGCCGAAATCGAAGAGCCGCTGCGCAACCACCCGCACACTCGCTTTATCTGGGCTCACGCCGGCACCAGCAAGGAAATTCACCGCCACCAGGTGCAAATGGACTTTTTGCTGCCCACCTTGAGCCGTATGCTCGAGGCTTACCCCAACCTGTATATCGACCTGTCCTGGAGCATGCTCACGCCGTACTTGCTGGATGATGGGGGCAAGCCTCGGCCGGAGTGGGTAACGCTGGTGGAACGCTTCCCGGAGCGCTTTATGCTGGGTTCGGATGTCGTCGGGCGTTTCAGCAAGCTGGGTGAGGAAATGCACCGCTTTGATGTCTTCCTTGATGCATTGCCTGAAGACGTTGCCCACAAAGTGGCGAGGGACAACTTCCTGGCCATCCTGCCTAAACCTCGCGGCGATGAGGGGGCGCGTTGATATTGCGTTTTCGTCTCACGCAAATGCGGTTGCGGTCTCAAATCCAGTCGCCCATAAAAAAGCCCCGAACCAGTCGGGGCTTTTTCAGGTGATCAACCTGCGGGGCTTACTTACCCTGCCAGCGTTTCAGCACCAGGGT
Source organism: Pseudomonas sp. GV047 (assembly GCF_003058245.1). Lineage (NCBI taxonomy): Bacteria > Pseudomonadati > Pseudomonadota > Gammaproteobacteria > Pseudomonadales > Pseudomonadaceae > Pseudomonas > Pseudomonas sp. GV047. The sequence goes on from NZ_QCWA01000011.1 coordinate 124,722, forward strand.
GGCGTTAGTGCCACCGAAGCCGAAGCTGTTGCTCATCACGGTGTCGACTTTGACGTTTTCAACCGTCTTGGTCAGGATCGGCATATCGGCGACGACCGGGTCGATCTCGTCGATGTTGGCCGAGCCGGCCATGAAGTTGCCTTCCATCATCAGCAGGCAGTAGATCGCTTCGTGAACGCCGGCGGCGCCCAGGGAGTGACCCGACAGGCTCTTGGTGGAGCTGATGGCCGGTGCCTTGTCGCCGAACACCGCGCGTACACCTTCCATTTCCTTGGCGTCGCCGACCGGAGTCGAGGTGCCGTGGGTGTTCAGGTAGTCGATCGGGGTGTCCACGGTGGACATGGCCATCTGCATGCAACGGATGGCGCCTTCACCGCTTGGCGCAACCATGTCGTAGCCATCGGAAGTAGCGCCGTAGCCAACGATTTCCGCGTAGATCTTGGCGCCACGGGCCAGGGCGTGCTCCAGCTCCTCGACCACCACCATGCCGCCACCGCCGGCGATGACGAAACCGTCACGCTTGGCATCGTAGGCGCGGGAGGCTTTTTCCGGGGTTTCGTTGTACTGGGTGGACAGGGCACCCATGGCGTCGAACAGGAACGACTGGCTCCAATGTTCTTCTTCGCCGCCGCCGGCGAACACGATGTCCTGCTTGCCCAGTTGGATCTGCTCGACGGCGGTGCCGATGCAGTGTGCACTGGTGGCGCATGCGGAGGAGATCGAGTAGTTCACGCCCTTGATCTGGAATGGCGTGGCCAGGCAGGCCGAAACGGTGCTGCCCATGGTCCGTGTGACACGGTACGGGCCAACTCGCTTCACGCCTTTTTCGCGCAGGATGTCCAGCGCTTCCATCTGGTTGAGGGTCGATGCGCCGCCGGAGCCGGCGATCAGGCCGGTGCGTACGTTCGATACTTGGTCTTCGCTCAGGCCGGAGTCGGCGATTGCGTCTTTCATGGCCAGGTAGGCGTAGGCGGCAGCGTGGCCCACGAAGCGATAGATCTTGCGATCGATCAGTTCTTCGAGGGGCAGGTCGATGGAGCCGGAAACCTGGCTACGCAGACCCATTTCGGCATATTCCGGGTTGAAGCGGATGCCAGGGCGACTTGCACGCAGGTTAGCGGTGACGGTCTCTTTGTCATTGCCCAGGCAAGAAACAATGCCCAGACCAGTGATAACGACGCGGCGCATGCGGATAACCCTTAAAAGTTGTCAGTGGAAGTAAATACGCCGACCCGAAGGCCTTCGGCAGTATAGATCTCGCGACCGTCGACAGTCACCGAACCGTCGGCGATGGCCAGGTTCAGCTTGCCCTTGAGGACGCGCTTGATTTGAATGTTGTAGGTGACTTTCTTGGCGGTCGGCAGGACCTGGCCAAAGAACTTCACTTCGCCCGAACCCAGGGCGCGGCCACGGCCTGGCAGGCCTTGCCAGCCCAGGTAGAAGCCGACCAGTTGCCACATGGCGTCGAGGCCCAGGCAGCCCGGCATGACAGGGTCACCTTCGAAGTGACAGGCGAAGAACCACAGGTCCGGGGTGATATCCAGCTCGGCGACCAATTCACCTTTGCCGTACTTGCCACCCTCTTCGCTGATATGGGTGATGCGATCCACCATCAGCATGTTCGGGGCGGGCAGTTGCGCGTTACCTGGGCCGAACAGCTCACCGCGACTGCAGCGCAGCAGGTCTTCCCGAGTAAAGGCGTTTTGTTTGGTCATGCGAGCTCCTCAATAATCCCATGCGGCAGGGTAGGGCAAATCTTCCCGAACCGAATGAAGCGTTCATGCCTCATGTCGGCAGCCTACACATAGACTATTGCGTTGTAGTGAAAGTCACAGCGGCAAGGTACTGAATGTACACTTGTTCACTGAAATTTTAAACCGAGCCTGTTTATGGGCCCGTTCGGGTGCCTAAGACTGCCGCACTTTCGTCTTTCACGCCAGTCGGAGTTGGCTGATGGCGCGCCGCTATTGCACCCAGCGCTGCAGGATTTGCTGCAGATCCGTGCGTTTGAACGGCTTGGCCAGGTAATCGTTCATTCCGGCCGCAAGGCAGGCTTCCCGGTCGCCCTGCAAGGCGTTGGCCGTCAGGGCGATGATCGGCAGGTCGGCGCAGCCGGGCAGTTGGCGAATCTGCCGGGTGGCTTCATAACCGTCGATCAGGGGCAGGCGACAATCCATCAGGATCGCGGTGAAGATCAGGCTCTCGGCACTGCGGATCGCCTCGGCGCCATCGGTGGCCAGGCTGACTTCAAAGCCCAGGCTGCGCAGCATGGCTTCGACCACGGTGCGGTTGACCGGATTGTCCTCCACCAGCAACACATGGCGACCCTCGCCGGCGCTGTGCTTGCCCTCGGCATCCAGGGCGATCGACGGCTGGCTGTGGGGGTCGATGGCCAGCGGGATCTCCAGGGTAAACACCGAGCCACGGCCTTCTTCGCTCTGCGCGCGCAGCGTGCCTCCCATGCGTTCGGCCAGGGTACGGGCGATGGGCAGCCCGAGACCGGTACCGCCGTAACGTCTTGAAATGGAACTGTCGGCCTGCTGGAACGCATCGAACATCAATTCCAGGCGCTCGGCGGAAATCCCGATGCCGCTGTCACGCACGGTGCAGGTGAACCACACCAACTCATGGTCGAGCACCTGCCAGTGGGGCTCGACGCTGACGGTGCCGTGTTCGGTGAACTTCAAGGCATTGCCGATCAGGTTCACCAGGATCTGGCGGATCCGCGTCGGATCGCCCTGTACCCGCAGTGCGTCCATGCCGGGCGGGATCGACAGCTTGAGCGCCAGCCCGCGCTGCTGGGCGCTGTGCTGGAAGGCCTGGGCGCAACTGTTGATCAGGTCGGCCAGGTTGAAGGGGATATGTTCCAGCTCCAGGGCCGCGCGTTCGATGCGCGAGAAGTCGAGAATGTCGTTGATCACCTTGAGCAAATGCTCGGTGGATTCGGAGGCCAGCGCCGCGTATTCGGTCTGTTCCTCGGTCATTTCGGTGGTTTCCAGCAGTTGCAGCATGCCCAGTACGCCGTTCATCGGCGTGCGCAGTTCGTGGCTCATCATGGCCAGGAAGTCTGACTTGGCGTTGTTGGCCCGTTCGGCCTCTTCGCGGGTCTGGATCAACTGGGCCATGGCCTGCTGTTGTTCGCGGCTGGCCTGGTTGAGGCCTTCGGCGAGGTTGTTGATATGCCGCGACAGGTCGCCCAGCTCCGAGTCATCCACAATCGGCAGCGGCGTCTTGTAGTCGCCCTGCTGGATGGCCTTGACCGCATTGCCCATGGCGCTGATCGGTTGCGACAGGCTCGCCGCCAGGCGCCGGGCGAGCAGGAACGTAAACAGCAGGGCGAACAGCGCGAGGATACCGGCCTTGAACAGGATCTCCTGCTGGCGCTGGCTGAAGGCGTCATTGGACATGCCGACGATCACCCGGCCCAGGTAGTCCGCGCGGGGGGCCTTGGGTTCGTTGAGGTTGTCCTGGAAAAAGTCATTGCCCAACTGGATATGCTGCAGGCGGATCGGTGCCTGGAACACTTTGACCGACAGCGCGCGGTCGTGTTTCTCCGCGGGTTGCTCGACGTACACCAGGATATTTTCGCTGCTGTCCTGAATCTCCAGGAAACGCACATGGGGCGTCGCCAGCGTGGCGCGAAGCAGGCTGTCGAGCACATCGTTGTTGCCCGAGATCACCCCATATTCGGTGGCCGGTGCCAGTTGGTTGGCGATCAATTGGCCGGTGTGGTCCAGTTCCTGGCGCAGGTCCTGGATACGCACGAAGGTGAAGAAGCTGATCAACAGCAACGTCAGCAACAGCGCCGGGCCCAGGGTGATGAGCTGGGTGCGGGTATTGATGTCCCAACGACGACGCAAGGTCATGGGCGTTTTTCTCCTTCGGCCATTCGGGCGGCGACGCTGGCTTCGTCCACCTGTTCGATGCCCAGTGAGCGTGCGACCTGCGCGTTGCCCACGACTTTGAAGCGTTCGGGGTACAGCGCGCGTGGCCAAGCGGCCGGCGGCTGGTCGAGCAAACGATCGAGTACCGCCAGCCAATCGTCCTGGTCGCTGTAGGTGCTGGCGAGGCTGCCGGCGCGCACAAACCCTGCATTGGGCCCGAACAGCGGCAATTGCTGGGCGTAGCTGCTCAGCAGCAGGTTTTTAGCGGTCTTCGGGTTGTACAGCTGCGGGTCATCGAGGCCGAGCAGCACGTCGCTGTTCCTGAACAGGGTTTGCAGCGGACGACTGTCGTTAGTGTTGTCCCAGCGCTGCGGCACGATCTCCAGCTCCAGGGCCGCCGCATGCTGGCGCAATTCGGGCAGCAGGAATTCGCTGTCGGTGCCGTAGAGCACGCCGATGCGCCGTGCCTGGGGCAGGACGCTGCTGATCAGGCGCAGCTGCCGCTCCAGCGGCGGGTCGCTCCACAACAGGCTGACCCGCGCGTGCCGTGAGGCGTCCGGGCGCTGATGGGCTTGGAGCCGACTGATGCGCAGTACCAGCGTCGGCGGCCCTTGAGTATCCCGCAGGCGCCAGTCGAGGCCGGGCAGGTCGAGCAGGATCAGGCGCGTGCCGGCGGGCAGGTGGCTGGGTGCTGGCAAGTCGCCGAGGGACGTGAAGGTGACGCGGTCTTCGGGGCGTTGCCGGGCCAGCGCCTGGGTAAAGGCCTGCACCCCGGCGCCGTCTTCGGCGGCAGTCAGCAGGATCTCGGCGCTCCACGCCGGTGCGCACAGCAACAGGCCGGCCAGCAGCCCGGCAAGTTGCCGCAGCCTATAGATAAAGAAGAAGGTCATCCGTGACGAGTCGCCCATGTCAGAACTCTAACTCCGCGCTGAAGTAGAGTACGTGACGATGGTCGTAAGTGTTGTCGGCCCAGGTGGTGGGCTGGTTATCGAGGCGTTGTTGCAACATGCCGGCCAGCTCCACGTTGGCTTTGCCCAGGGCAATGCGCTTGGCCACCCGCAGGTCGACCCGTTCGAAACGATATTGGTTGAGTGCGTCGTCGCCATAGTAGAACAGCGCGCTGGACCAACCTTGGCCCCATTCGCGCAACCAGCCGGCCGAGCCACTGTTACGCGCGGTCTGCGCTTTGTCCAGTGGGTTGCTGGTGGTGGCGTCGACATACGCGTAAGTCAGCCGCAGGCGGTCGGCGTTGCTCACGCGCCAGTCGAACTGGGACTCGGCGCCGGTGAAGCGTGAGCTGTTGGCGTTGCTGGCAATGTACTGGTTATTGCGCAGCGGCGAGCTGATCATGTCGGTGATTTCGTCGTAGAACACCTTCACGTCCATGTTCAGCCCGATGTCGGCAAAGAAGCCGTTGTAGCCCAGTTCCCGCGAGCGCATCAGTTCTTTGTCGAGGTTGCCCGGGCCTCGCGTCTTCACGAAGTACTGTCCGGAACTCTGCCCATAGGTCGGTGAGCTGAGGTTGGTGACGCGGTAGCTCCAGTTGACATTGTTCTCGAACATGTCCGGCGAACGGATGGCTTCCGAGTACACCGCGCGCAAGCCGTGGCGCGGGTTGATCAAATAGTTGACCGCCACCCTGGGCGTCAGCGAATGGCCGCTCAGGTGCGTGTCTTCGAACATGGCGCCGCCTTGCAGCAGCCAATGTTCACTGGCGCGCCATTCCAACTGGCCGAACAGGCGCCAGGTGGTGTCGTCCAGGGTGCCGTTGAAGTAGGTATCGGAGTCGGCGCGGTCGTAGCGGTAATTCATGCCGCTGACCAGGCGCAGGCTGTCGGACAGGCTGAGGGTGTCCTGGATTTCCACATCGTAGCGGCTTTCGCGGGTGCTCTGGTCGATGTCGCCGCAGACGCTCTGGTTGGCGCCGTTGCGCCACTGGTCCAGTACCTGGTTGGCCAAGGCTTGTTCGGCGGCGCTGCCCGGTGGCGCGGTGCCCTGGCTGTAGGTGTCCATATGCCGGGCCAGCCGTTCGGCATAGTTGGGGTTGAGCTGCCACAACTGGGTCAGCTCGGGGCTGAACGAGACCTTGGCGTCACAGGCCTTCCAGATTTGCCGGCGGTCCCACTGCTGGGCCGAGCCTTGGATATACAGGCTGTGCTCGGGGTTGAAATCAAAGTTCCAGCGCAGGGAACCGGCGTAGTCCTTGGCCGTGACGTCGGAATTGTCGCCGCCCTCGGTAATCCCGGCGAATACCGGGGTGTAGGTATAAGGGCGCTGGTTGGTGCCTTCCTTGGCATTCAGTTGCCAGTCGATACTCTGTTGCGCGTTCAAGGTCTGGCTCACTGCCAGGCTGAAGCGGTTGAGGCGACGGCCGTCGCGGCGGTCGGCGCCAGCGGCATCGCTGTCAAAGCCATCGTCCTGTTGCCCGGACAGCGACAGGCGCAGATCGCCGGTTTCCCAGCCCACGCCCTGGCTGGCATAAAAGTCATTGATACCGCGCTCACCGCGAATCACCTTCACCCGTGAGCCATGGCTGTTGGCCGGTGAGCGCGTGAGGATATTGACCACCGCCATCAAGGCATTCGCCCCGTAGCTGACGGTGTTGGGGCCGCGGAAGACCTCGATGCGCTCGATGTCTTCCATTGCTACCGGAATGTCGCTCCAGTCCACCGTGGCCAGGCCGGCGCGGTACACCGAACGCCCGTCGATCAATACCTGCATGCGGCGCGCATCGCTGGCGCTGGTGCCGTGGTAGTTCACCGCCGCCTGGTTGCCGGTGGTGTAGCCGACCATCATCCCCGGCACCAGGCGCAGCAGCTCGCTGATGTCCCTTGCGCCGCTGGCCTTGATCAACTCGCTGTCGATCACGGTCATGCTGCCCGGCACGGCGGCCGCCGATTGCTTGAGACGCGTGGCGGTCAATACCTGCGGCAGCGGCTGGCTGTCGAGGAACAGGTCGTCAGCCAGCGCAGGTGCACTGCACAACAGCATAAGCAGTAGAGATGAACGGGAAGGAGGGCCCAAATACACGACATGGCCTTGATAATGACGGATAGCCGCCCATGTTAACCGAGGCGAGGCTATTTGCCAGTCGTCGCCCTTGCAATTCCGTTACACGGACATGGCATTTCCCGACAGGCCCACGATTTGATACGGGGGCTGGCCGCAAGCGGGTCGCCCCGTATAATGCCGCCATCGCCACTGGTATGGATTAACGGATTGCATATGACTGAACAGCGCCCTATTGCGGTCCTGGGAGGCGGAAGTTTTGGTACCGCCGTGGCTAACCTGCTGGCCGAGAACGGCCATGCGGTGCGCCAGTGGATGCGCGATCCCGAGCAGGCCGAGGCCATTCGCGTACACCGCGAAAATCCTCGTTACCTTAAAGGCATCAAGATTCATCCGGCGGTCGAGCCGGTCACCGACCTGTTGGCCACCCTGGCGGACTGCGACCTGTGCTTTGTCGCGCTGCCTTCCAGCGCCTTGCGCGCGGTGCTGGCGCCCCATGCCGAGCGCCTGGCGGGCAAGCTGCTGGTCAGCCTGACCAAGGGCATCGAGGCGCAGACCTTCAAGCTGATGAGCGAAATCCTCGCCGAGATCGCCCCCCGGGCGCGCATTGGCGTGCTGTCCGGGCCGAACCTGGCGCGGGAAGTCGCCGAGCACGCGCTGACCGCCACGGTGATCGCCAGCGAGGATGAGGCGTTGTGCGAGCGCGTCCAGGCGGTGCTGCATGGCCGGACCTTCCGCGTATACGCCAGTGGCGACCGCTTTGGCGTGGAACTGGGCGGGGCGCTGAAAAACGTCTACGCGATCATCGCCGGCATGGCGGTGGCGCTGGGCATGGGCGAAAACACCAAGAGCATGCTGATTACCCGTGCCCTGGCGGAAATGACCCGCTTCGCGGTGAACCAGGGCGCCAACCCCATGACCTTCCTGGGCCTGGCCGGCGTGGGCGACTTGATCGTCACCTGCTCGTCGCCGAAAAGCCGCAACTACCAGGTGGGTTTCGCCCTGGGCCAGGGCCTGAGCCTGGAAGACGCGGTGACGCGCCTGGGCGAAGTGGCCGAAGGGGTCAACACCCTCAAGGTGCTCAAGGCCAAGGCCCAGGAAGTCGGCGTGTACATGCCGCTGGTCGCCGGGCTGCACGCGATCCTGTTTGAAGGGCGCACCTTGAACCAGGTCATCGAGTTGCTGATGCGGGCCGAGCCCAAAACCGACGTCGACTTTATTTCCACCAGTGGTTTCAACTGAGGAACGCGCCATGAACGATCCGAAAGCAGCCCCCAAGTACGAGTCCATTATCCTGCGCATCCTGTGGATGCTGGTGTTTGCCCTGGTGTGGCAGGTGGCGCAGTTCCTGCTCGGCGCATTGGTGGTGGTGCAGTTGATCTACCGCCTGGTCTACAGCGCGCCGAACCTGGGCCTGATGAACTTCGGCGACAGCCTCAGCCAGTTTCTTGCCCAGATCGGCCGCTTTGGCAGCTTCCACACCGAACAGAAGCCCTGGCCGTTCGCCGACTGGCCAACCCCTCGCGCTCCCGAGGGCGAAGCCGCCCACAGCGTGCCGCCGGCGCCGCACCCGGTGCGGGATGAGGAGCCGAAGCTATGAAGGTGTGGGTCTTGCGTCACGGTGAGGCCGAGGCGCATGCCCGCACGGATGCCGAGCGCAACCTCACCGAACATGGCCGCGCCGAGGTGTTGCGCAGTGCGGCGCACCTGATCGGCCAGCCGCTCAGCGCGATCATTGCCAGCCCGTACGTGCGGGCGCAGCAGACTGCACAGCTGGTGCGGGACGCGTTGGGTTTTGAACCGGATATCCGCACGGTGCCTTGGCTCACGCCGGAGGGCAATCCGCTGGAGGTCCTGAGCAAGCTCGACAGTGATGACAACGTGCTGCTGGTCAGTCATCAGCCCCTGGTCGGCAGCTTGATCAGTTTTCTGCAGCATGGCCATCAGCGCCAGCCGCAGCCGATGTCCACCGCCAGCCTGGCGGAGCTTGAAGGCGACTTCCCGCTGGCGGGGTTGATGAGCCTGGTCAGCGTGAAGAATCCGTAGGCTATCGCCGGGTCACAGAGGATCGGGTCTTATGTCCGTCGTTTTTCGTTGGAGCGAGCGCAGCGAGGCAGTTGTGTGGCAGGATTAGGGTCGTAATAAAACCAATAAGGACAATTCCATGAGCTTGTGGCGCACCCAACCGAATATCGAACAACTCAATGCCGGCCAGAAAAACACCATCGGTGAACTGCTGGACATCCGTTTTGAAAGCTTCGACGACGAATCCCTCACCGCCAGCATGGTGGTCGACCACCGCACTCACCAGCCTTACGGCCTGCTGCATGGCGGTGCGTCGGTGGTACTGGCCGAGAGTGTCGGCTCCGTGGCGGCTTATTTGTGCATCGACCCGAGCAAGTTCTATTGCGTGGGCCTGGAGGTCAACGCCAATCACCTGCGCGGTGTGCGCAGCGGGCGGGTGACGGCGGTGGCCAAGGCGATCCATATCGGCCGCACCACCCAGGTCTGGGACATTCGCCTGACCACCGATGACGGCAAGTGCAACTGTGTCTCACGGCTGACCATGGCCGTGGTGCCTTTGGGCGAAACCCCTCCGGCGCGATAGGTGTGGCGTGAGTGTCATCATTCCTGGCAGTTACAGTCATTGCTGTGGGGCTTGGGCCTGGTGACAATCAATCTCGGTTTTTGCAGATGGATCCGCTATGTCGCAGCACGTGTTTTTTGCCCACGCCAATGGCTTCCCCTCGGCCACCTACGGCAAGCTGTTTGCCGCCCTGGCCCCGGAATATGCGGTGGCTCACTTGCCGCAGCACGGTCACGACCCCAGGTTTCCAGTGGACGATAACTGGCAGAACCTGGTGGACGAGTTGATCCATCATCTGGAGCAGCAACCGCAGCCCGTCTGGGGCGTGGGCCATTCCCTGGGTGGCGTGCTGCATTTGCACGCGGCCCTGCGCTGCCCGCAGCTGTATCGCGGGGTAGTGATGCTCGATTCGCCGGTATTGACCCGCGCCGACCGCTGGGTGATCCGCGCCGCCAAGCGCTTCGGTTTTATCGACCGCCTCACGCCGGCCGGGCGCACCCTGGGCCGTCGTGAAGAGTTCAGCGACCTGGACGCCGCACGCAGCTACTTTGCCGGCAAGACCCTGTTCCGAGGCTTTGACCCGGAATGCTTCGACGCCTACCTGCAACACGGCCTGTACCAGGCGGGTGATCGCCTGCGCCTGCGTTTCGACCCGGCCACCGAAATCAGCATCTACCGGGGCGTGCCCCACACCAGCCCTGGCCAGGTGCGCCAATTGAAAGTGCCGCTGGCGGTGGTGCGCGGTCGCCAGAGCCGCGTGGTGATGCGTCACCACGCCAGCGGTGTCGACCGTCTGCCCATGGGCGAAATGCTCACCATGCCCGGCGGCCATATGTTTCCCCTCGAACGCCCCCAGGACACCGCGACCTTGATCAAGACCCTGTTCGCGCGCTGGGAAGCCCGGGAGCGCAGCTGCGCATGAGCACACCCGTCGAAGAGGTTCGCCTGAGCCTGCCGCACATTGAGTTGGCGGCCCATCTGTTTGGCCCCGAGGACGGTTTGCCGGTGATCGCCCTGCATGGCTGGCTGGACAATGCCAACAGCTTTGCACGCCTGGCGCCGAAGCTTGCGGGTTTACGTATCGTGGCGCTGGACATGGCCGGCCATGGGCATTCGGCGCATCGTCCTACAGGTGCCGGTTATGCCTTGTGGGATTACGTCCACGACGTGCTGCACGTTGCCGAGCAACTGGGCTGGAAACGTTTTGCATTACTCGGCCACTCCCTCGGCGCCATCGTGTCCCTGGTGCTGGCCGGTGCCTTGCCGGAACGGGTGACGCACCTGGGTTTGATTGACGGCGTGATCCCGCCCACGGCCAGCGGTGAGAACGCGGCCGAGCGCCTGGGCATGGCCTTGCAGGCGCAATTGAACCTGCAGGATAAGCGCAAGCCGGTCTACACCACCCTGGATCGGGCGGTTGAGGCGCGCATGAAAGGTCTGGTCGCCGTGAGCCGTGAAGCCGCAGAGCTGCTGGCCCAGCGCGGTTTGATGCCGGTGCCGGGCGGTTATACCTGGCGCTCGGACAGTCGCCTGACCCTGGCTTCGCCGATGCGCCTGACCGATGAGCAGGCGATGGCTTTCGTGCGCCGCGTGGGTTGCCCTGCGCAGTTGGTGGTCGCCGCCGATGGCATGTTGGCGAAACATCCCGAATTGCTTTCCCAGCTACCCTTTACGGTAACCACGTTGCCGGGTGGCCATCATTTACACCTGAATGATGAGCCCGGTGCGGTCCTTGTTGCAGACTGTTTCAATCGGTTCTTCTCCGCGCCTTGACTTGGGGCGGTCAACTGCCGAGGCTGGGCGGATTGAAAGGGAGTCAACCATGAACCAACTCAACACTGCTGCGACCTCCGATGGCCAGGGCTCACCGATCCGATGAGCCTGCGTAAAGGATGTATACGTGCCCTCGGACTGTGCTGTTTCAGCCCCTTGGTGTTCGCCGCCGATGTGCCGGGAAGCCAGGACCTGCCTGCCGTGGCCCGTCAGGTCGACGCACAGATCGTCGATTACCGTCCCGCTGAAGAAAAGGAACGCATCTACCCCATGGGGGCGATCCGCAAGATCAGTGGCCAGTTGCGTTACGAGGGCCAGGCCACCGCCCGTGGGCGAGCCACAGCGATTACCTACGAACTGCCTGCCGAACACACCTCCAGTGCTGCATTCACGTCGACGCGCGAAGCGTTGCAGGCCAACGGCGCGCAGTTGTTGTTCTGGTGCCAGGCCCGCGATTGCGGTGAAAGCAGCCTGTGGGCCAACGAAGTGTTCGGTAATGCCAAGCTGGTAGGGGCCGACGGCCAGCAGGAATACCTGCTGCTGCGTCTGGCTGCCCCGCAGGAAAACTCCCTGGTGGCCATGTACGGCATCACCCGAGGCAACCGCCGTGCCTACCTGCATGTGGAGCAGTTGGATGCCGGCGCACCGCTGGGCGACCTGCTGCCGACCTCGGCCACCTTGTTGCGCGAGCTCAAAAGCACCGGTGAGCTGGATTTCCCCGCGCTTGGCGGCGACCCCGACGACACCTGGCTGACCCTGATTTCCCGGGGCTTGAACCTCGATACGACCTTGCGCGTCAGCCTGACCGGCCCGAAAGCCGAAGCCTGGCGCCAGGCTTTGGTCGATAAAGGCGTGCGCGCCGCGCGCCTGGAAACCGGCAGCACTGAAACCCAAGGCCTGCACCTGCATCTGATACGCTGACCGCAACAGGGCGAACGGACCCGTGCCGTTCGCCTAAGCTCTCTTCCTACAGCCTTTTCTAGAGATACCCCATGCTCAATAACGATCGCCTGCTGGTGCAAATCCTGCTGCTGGTGCTGTTTGGTGCCAGCTTCTGGGTGATGGCGCCGTTCTGGTCGGCGCTGTTCTGGGGCGCGGTGCTGGCGTTTGCCAGTTGGCCGTTGATGGTGCTGCTGACCCGTTGGCTGGGTGGCCGTGAATCCCTGGCCGCCGGCATCCTGACCTTGGGCTGGATGTTGCTGGTGGCGGTGCCGCTGGTATGGCTGGGGTTCAATCTCGCGGACCATGTGCGCGATGCCGTGGCGTTGATCAAGGATATTCAGGTCGATGGGCTGCCCGAGGCGCCAACCTGGTTGGCCGCGATTCCCTTTGTGGGGGAACGCCTGGTCGGCATGTGGAACAGCATCGACGAGCAGGGCGCGGCGCTGATGGTCAGCCTCAAGCCGTACCTGGGGCAGGTGGGTAACTGGCTATTGGCGCGCAGTGCGCAGATCGGCGGGGGCATCCTTGAGCTGACCCTGAGCCTGGTGTTCGTGTTCTTTTTTTATCGTGACGGGCCGCGTCTGGCGATGTTCGTGCATCGTTTGCTGGAACGCCTGATCGGTGACCGTGCCGGTTACTACATCGAACTGGTGGCCGGTACGGTGCAGCGTGTGGTCAACGGTGTGATCGGCACTGCCGCCGCCCAGGCCCTGCTGGCACTGATCGGCTTCCTGATCGCCGGCGTGCCGGGTGCGTTGGTGCTGGGGATCGTGACGTTCCTGCTCAGCCTGATCCCGATGGGCCCGCCGCTGGTATGGATCCCGGCCACGGCCTGGCTGGCGTGGAAAGGCGACTACACCTATGCGGTGTTCCTTGGCGTGTGGGGGACGTTCATCATCAGCGGCGTGGACAACGTGCTCAAGCCGTACCTGATCAGCCGTGGCGGCAACCTGCCGCTGGTGATCGTGTTGCTCGGGGTCTTCGGCGGCTTGATTGCCTTTGGCTTTATCGGCCTGTTTATCGGCCCGACCCTGCTGGCCGTGGCCTACAGCCTGTTGATGGATTGGAGCGCAACCCAGGCCCAGGTTCGACGTGAAGACAAGCCCCTTTAAGCCCTGGGCAACCACATCACGGCGGTCAAGCCGCCGCCTGGGGTCTCTTCCAGGCTCAGGCGGCCGCCCAGGCGTTCTGCCGCTTCCTTAGAGATGGTCATGCCCAGGCCGACGCCGCCGGAATTGCGGTTACGCGAGCCTTCCAGCCGGTAGAACGGTTCGAACACCGCCTCACGCTTATCGACCGCGATCCCCGGCCCGTGGTCGATCACACGGATGACCAGCGCTTCGCGGCTGTCCTCCAGCTCCACGCGGGCTGTGCCGGCATAACGCAAGGCGTTGTCGATCAGGTTGTTGAGGCATGAGCGCAGGGCCATCGGTTGCACCTGCAAGGGCAGGCAGCTGCCCGCACATTGCACATCGGAGCCCTGGTCCTGGGCGTTTTCACTCATGGACTCCACCAGCGCCTGCACATCCAGCCAATGCCGGGTTTCACTGGTGCGCTGTTCGTGCAGGTAGCTCAGGGTGGCGTCGAGCATGCCGATCATGTCGTTCAGGTCCTGGCGCATCTGGCCCTGCAGCCGGGTGTCCTCGATCTGCTCCAGGCGCAGCTTGAGGCGTGACAGCGGGGTGCGCAGGTCATGGGAGACGGCGCCGAGCATGCGCGCGCGTTGGCTGACCTGCTCGCGAATGCGCCTTTGCATCAGGTTGAAGGTCGAGGCGGCCTGCCGTGCTTCCCTCGGGCCGGATTCATCGAGGGGTGGGCTGTCGAGGTCCAGGCTCAAGCGTTCCGCCGCTTCACTCAGGCGCTGTATCGGCCGGCTCAGCAGTTTGGCACCGTACCAGGCCGCGATAATCAACGAGACGAATTGAAAGGTCAGGGGCACCACCGGGCCGCCAAACCAGGGGCGTGGGTGCTTGTCGCGCATCGGCGCCAGGGTCCCGTCCGGCTGCTCGATAAAACGCTCAGGAGGGGGCGGCGGCGGTTGGCCGTAGTGGTGAAACCAGAAGAACGCCAGCCCATGGGCCAGCACAATCGCCACCAGCAACACGCCGAACAGCCGACCGAACAGCGTGTTGAAGGGCGCGCGCATCAGCCAATATCCCGGGCGTCGAACAGGTAGCCTTCGCCGCGCACGGTCTTGATCAACTGCGGTGCCTTGGGGTCATCCCCGAGTTTTTGCCGCAGGCGTGACACCAGCAAGTCGATACTGCGATCAAAGGCCTCTATCGAGCGGCCACGGGCGGCATCAAGCAACTGCTCACGGCTCAGCACCCGGCGCGGGCGTTCGATAAACACCCATAACAGACGGAATTCCGCGTTGGACAGCGGCACCACCAGGCCATCGTCGGCCACCAATTGACGTAACACGCTGTTGAGGCGCCAGTTGTCGAAGCGGATATTCGCGCGCTGTTCGGTGCGGTCATCGCGCACGCGGCGCAGGATGGTCTGGATCCGCGCTACCAGTTCACGGGGTTCGAAGGGCTTGGACATATAGTCATCGGCCCCCAGTTCCAGGCCGATGATGCGGTCGGTGGGCTCGCAGCGGGCCGTGAGCATCAGGATCGGGATATCCGACTCGGCGCGCAGCCAGCGGCACAGGGTCAGGCCGTCTTCCCCCGGCAGCATCAGGTCGAGTACCACCACATCATAGGTTTCGGCTTGCATGGCCAGGCGCATCGCGGCGCCGTCGGTCACGCCGGTGGCGAGGATATTGAAGCGTGCCAGGTAGTCGATCAGCAATTCGCGGATCGGCACATCGTCGTCGACGATCAGCGCACGGGTGTTCCAGCGCTTGTCATCGGCGACCACCGCGCCTTTGGGCTCGTCGTTCAAGGGGACGGAAGGGGTATGCATAGTGCGATCATCTGCCTGGTTGTTGCGCTCAGCATAGGCGCCCAGCCCCATGGCTGGTAGTGCTGGTCGGTGGGTCGTGCGGGCGAGGCTAGCGGCAGGGCGTGTTGTGGGCATGTCATGAATGTATCAGCTTTGAAATAATCATCTGGAATGCCCGGCTGATGGCGGTTGGTCAGTATTTACCGATCATCGGATCCCGCAACGGCGCTGCTTGCGCTACAATCCGCGCCGATTTCGACTTGCCTGAGAGCCCATTCCAATGTCCGTCTGCCAGACTCCTATCATCGTCGCCCTGGATTACCCCACCCGTGACGCCGCACTGAAGCTGGCTGACCAGTTGGACCCCAGGCTTTGCCGGGTCAAGGTCGGCAAGGAACTGTTCACCAGCTGCGCCGCGGAAATCGTCGGCACCCTGCGTGACAAAGGCTTCGAGGTGTTCCTCGACCTGAAATTCCACGACATCCCCAACACCACCGCCATGGCGGTCAAGGCTGCGGCCGAGATGGGCGTGTGGATGGTCAACGTACACTGCTCCGGCGGCCTGCGCATGATGACCGCCTGCCGCGAAGTGCTGGAACAGCGCAACGGCCCCAAGCCGTTGCTGATCGGCGTGACCGTGCTGACCAGCATGGAGCGCGAGGACCTGGCTGGCATCGGCCTGGACATCGAGCCTCAGGAGCAGGTACTGCGCCTGGCCGCCCTGGCGCAGAAAGCCGGCCTTGATGGCCTGGTGTGCTCGGCGCTGGAAGCCCAGGCCTTGAAGACTGCCCATCCGTCGTTGCAACTGGTGACCCCGGGGATTCGTCCGGCGGGCAGTGCCCAGGACGACCAGCGCCGCATCCTGACCCCGCGCCAGGCACTGGACGCGGGTTCCGACTACCTGGTGATCGGCCGTCCGATCAGCCAGGCGGCGGATCCGGCCAAGGCGTTGGCGGCGGTAGTCGCCGAGATCGCCTGATCGATGCGCGTTCCCACGTTCGCGTGGGGACGCGCGGATCTGCCGTGTATCAGCTGACCTTGAGCACCAATTTGCCAAAGTTTTCGCCGTTGAACAGCTTCATCAGCGTCTCCGGGAACGTCTCCAACCCCTCGACGATATCCTCCTTGCTCTTGAGCTTGCCCTGGGCCATCCAGCCGGCCATTTCCTGCCCGGCGGCGGCAAAGTTCGCCGCGTGATCCATCACCACAAAGCCTTCCATCCGTGCGCGGTTGACCAGCAGTGAGAGGTAGTTGGCCGGGCCTTTCACCGCTTCCTTGTTGTTGTACTGGCTGATGGCCCCGCAAATCACCACGCGGGCTTTCAACGCCAGCCGGCTGAGCACCGCGTCAAGAATGTCGCCGCCGACGTTATCGAAATACACATCCACACCTTTAGGGCACTCGCGCTTGAGGGCGGCGGGCACGTCTTCGTTCTTGTAGTCGATGGCGGCGTCGAAGCCCAGTTCATCCACCAGGAACTTGCACTTGTCGGCACCGCCGGCAATGCCGACCACGCGGCAGCCTTTGAGCTTGGCGATCTGCCCGGCAATGCTGCCCACGGCACCGGCCGCGCCGGAGATCACCACGGTTTCACCGGCCTTGGGCGCGCCGGTGTCCAACAGCGCGAAGTAGGCGGTCATGCCGGTCATGCCCAGCGCAGACAGGTAACGGGGCAGGGGCGCCAGCTTGGGGTCGACCTTGTAGAAGCCGCGCGGCTCGCCCAGGAAGTAATCCTGCACGCCCAGGGCGCCATTCACGTAGTCGCCGACGGCGAATTTCGGGTTATTCGAGGCAATCACCTTGCCCACACCCAGCGCGCGCATGACCTCGCCGAGGCCTACGGGCGGAATGTAGGACTTGCCTTCATTCATCCAGCCACGCATGGCCGGGTCGAGGGACAGGTATTCGTTGCGCACCAGCACCTGCCCGTCCCCGGGGGTGCCCACCGGCACGACCTGGTAAGTGAAGGTTTCCCGCGTGGCCGCGCCGACCGGGCGTTTGGCGAGCAGGAATTGGCGGTTGGTCTGGGCGGTCATGGCAAGGACTCTTTAGAAGTGAAGCATGATTGATAGACCTTGGACGGCCTGGGGGCAAGGTCAGCCGAGGGTGCGAATGCTCATTGATAGGTGCCATTGATAGTGAGCCCGGTTGCTTTATCACCATGACTCATACGGCGCTAACCGGCCTTCTGATAGTGCTGACGTGTGCGTCTCGGCGTTGGCTAGACTCGTGCCACTGCCATTAATCCCAATAGGACATCCTCCATGAGCATGACGTTTTCCGGCCAGGTCGCCCTGGTGACTGGCGCCGCCGCCGGTATTGGTCGCGCCACTGCGCTGGCGTTCGCCGCCGAAGGCTTGAAGGTCGTGGTCGCCGACCTGGACGTAGCGGGCGGCGAGGGTACGGTCGCGCTGATCCACCAGGCCGGGGGCGAGGCGCTGTTCGTGCGCTGCAACGTCACCCAGGAGGCGGATGTGCAGCAGTTGATGGCACAGACCATCGGCGCCTATGGTCGCCTGGACTATGCGTTCAATAACGCCGGCATCGAGATCGAGAAGGGCAAGCTGGCGGACGGCAGCCTGGATGAGTTCGACGCGATCATGGGCGTCAACGTCAAGGGTGTGTGGTTGTGCATGAAGTACCAGTTGCCGCTGCTGCTGGCTCAGGGCGGCGGGGCGATCGTCAACACCGCGTCGGTGGCGGGGTTGGGCGCGGCGCCGAAGATGAGTATCTATGCAGCCTCCAAACATGCGGTGATCGGCCTGACCAAATCGGCGGCGATCGAGTACGCGAAGAAGAAAATCCGCGTCAATGCCGTCTGCCCGGCGGTGATCGATACCGATATGTTCCGGCGCGCCTATGAAGCCGACCCGCGCAAGGCCGAATTCGCCGCCGCCATGCACCCGGTCGGGCGTATCGGCAAGGTGGAGGAAATTGCCAGCGCAGTGCTGTACCTGTGCAGCGACGGAGCGGCGTTCACCACCGGCCACGCCTTGGCCGTGGACGGTGGCGCGACGGCTATCTAGGACCTGGCGCCGGCCCCTTGTTCGAAAACGTCTGGGGGCGCGTGGGGCTTTTCCAAAGCTGGCAAAACGCTGTGACCGAATATGTGTCAGTAGGTAAATAAGTCAATAAAATCAATAATTTAATAAATTTATGCGGCCGGCAACCTGCTGCTTCTGTGCTTAACTCTCCGGGTTGATAACAGACAGTTGAAGTGAGTGGCTCATGGATTTAGGGATCGATCGACAGGCCCTTGTACCGGTAGTGCAGCAAATCGTCAGTGCCGTGGTGCAATGGATTCGCAAGGACGGCGTGAGTCCCGGAACACGCTTGCCATCCGTCCGCCAGTTGGCCCTGGACAACCTGCTCAGCCAATCCAGTGTGATCGAAGCATTCGAACGGATGGTCGCCCAAGGGGTGCTGGCGCCCCGGCAGGGCTCGGGATTTGTGGTGGCCCAGCCGGCTGCCTGCCACGAAGGCAACTGGTATGAGGGGGCGGAGCGCGAGTGGGGCGCCTTTGCCGACAATCCGTTGGGCGAGTTGAAACTGGGCTGCGGCTGGTTGCCCGATGCCTGGCGCGAAAGCGATGACATCAGTTACGCGATTCGCGAAGTCACCCGCACCGACACGGCCGGCCTGTTCAACTACAGCACCCCTCTGGGTCTGCCTGCGCTGCGCGAGCAACTGCTCAAGCGCCTGACCCAGATTCACATCGCCACCAGCCTGGAGCGCATCCTGACCACCGCAGGTGCCAGCCATGCCCAGGACCTGCTGATACGTACGCTGCTCAAGGCCGGCGACAGCGTGGTGGTCGAAACCCCCGGGTATGCCAATCTCTACCGGCAGCTGGCGTTCCAGGGCGTGAAACTGCTGGAAGTACCGCGTACCCGAGGCGGCCCCGACCTCCCGGCACTTGAAGCGCTGCTGCAGCACCATCATCCCAAGTGCCTGTTCATCCACAGCCTTTATCACAACCCCACGGGCACCAGCCTGTGCCGGCTGGTGGCCGAGCGCTTGCTGGAACTGGCACACCGCAAGAACTTCCTGATCATCGAGGAAGATGTCTACGGCGACCTGCAACAGGCCAGTTGCACGCGGCTTTCGGCATTGCCCCATGATGATCGGGTGATCTACGTCGCGAGTTTTTCCAAGACCCTGAGCAGCGCCTTGCGTGTGGGCTACCTCTGCGCCAGCAGTGCAATCATCGCGCAACTGGCCAGCCTTAAGACTTTGACCGGTTTCGGCACCTCCCGGTTTGCTGAAGCGGTGGTCGCGACGTTGCTGGCCAATGGCACGTATCGCAAGTGGGTGCAGCGCCTGCGCAAGCGGTTGAGCAGTGAAATGGCCGTGACCCTGCAAGTGCTGGAGGACGAAGAGTGGGAGGTGTTCGCCGTACCCACCGGCGGTATGTTCCTGTGGGCACGCCCGGGGACGGCGCAGCCTTCGCGGTTGCAGGCGTGCGCCCGGCAGTTGGGGGTGTTGTTGTCGCCTGGGGCGTTGTTCAGTCCCACCGGCGGGCACAGTGAGTGGCTACGCCTTAATGTCGCCTATGCTACTGATCAACGTGCCTTGGCGTTGTTCCGTGCGATGGGGCCCGCCAGATCGACCTCGACCATTCTGAAAACGACGAGCGTGTAGCTTTTTGCCATTATTGTGGCGCCAGTGCCTTGTGCTCAGTGCCTTTTGGTTGCGAATCTCGTTGCTTGTCCATCGGACTTGATGGCGTCCGCCATTGCAAGAGGATTCAAGTGCAATGATTTCAGGCGTGCAACGACGTTTCGCCAACCTGGGTATGGCGAAAAAACTGGGCTTGGGCTTCACCCTGGTGCTGCTGCTGACGGCGTTGGTCGCGGCTATCGGCGTGTGGTCCCTGCAAACCGTTGGCCAGCGTTTTGAAGGCCTCAAGGCCATGTCGTCGCTTAACAGCGGCTTGCTCAAGGTGCGCCTGATCGAGCAGGACTACGCGCTGCACGCCGACCCCAAGGCCGTCGACGCCTTGCATGAAAGTCTTGATGCCCTGGCGGCCCAGGCGGCCGGCCTCAAGGCCCAGTCTGCGGCGAATGTGCCGGTGATGACCGAGGTCGAGCAGGCCCTCGCAGCCTACCGTAAGGCGTTCGATGAGTTTGTCGAGCTGACGCAGACCAAGGACCTGGCGCTGGAAATGGCCAGTTGGTCGGTGTCCAGCGTGGCGAATAACCTGGATGTATTGCAGGCCGGGCTGGCGGACGACGGCGCCTATGGCCTCAAGGAAAGCCAAGGTAAGGAGGGCGCCGAGTTTATCGAGCAGGCAGGCCAGATCAGTCAGGTTTCCCGCTTGATGTTGCAGGCCATGAACGAAGCCCATGTGCGCCTGGACCAGAGCCGCAAGGCGGATGCAGACGACGCCGAGCAAGGCAAGATCGAGCAGGCCGACCAGGCCCTGGCCCAGGTCGAGCAACTGAAAACGTCGGTCAAGGACCCTGGTTATCAGACGGTGCTCAACGAAGTTTCCGGGCATATCGCCGCCTTCAGCGAAAAGCTGGGGGAATACACCGGCCTGCTGGCTCAGGAAAAAGTCGTCTACAAACAACTGCATGATCGAGCTGACCAGGTCGTCAGCCGGGTCAACCAGGCCTATGACGCTGAAGACCTGTCGATGCAGGCGCAACTGAAGAAAAGCGCGATGTTGATCATTGGCTCGTCGGCCCTGGCCTTGCTGGTGGGGTTGATTGCGGCCTGGGTGATTACCCGCTTGATCGTCGCGCCGCTGCGCAGTGTGATCGCGGTAGCCCGACAGATTGCCGCCGGGGATCTGAGCGGGCGCATGGAGGTCAGTCGTCGTGATGAAATCGGCCAGTTGATGCAGGCGATGCAGCAGATGAGCAGCGGCCTAAGCCAGATGGTCAGCGGCCTGCAGGCCGGTATCGAACAATTGGCCAGCTCGGCGCAGTCGCTGTCCAGCGTGACCGAGCAGACCAACGTCGAGGTGAGCAGCCAAAAGGAGGAAACCGAGCAGGTTGCCACTGCGATGAACCAGATGACCGCCACTGTGCACGATGTGGCGCGCAACGCCGAAGAGGCCGCGCAAGCCGCGCAGACGGCGGACGAGAAGGTCGACAGTGGCCAACAGGTGGTGCGCCAGAGTTTGCAGCGCATCGAGCTGCTGGCCACTTCCAGTACCCGCGCAAGCACCAGCATCGAGAGCCTCAGTGCCGAAATCCAGCATATCGGCACCGTGCTGGGCGTGATCAAAAGCGTTGCCGAACAGACCAACCTGCTGGCCTTGAACGCCGCCATCGAAGCTGCCCGCGCCGGTGAACAGGGCCGAGGTTTTGCGGTCGT
This sequence comes from Pseudomonas sp. GV047, assembly GCF_003058245.1. Lineage (NCBI taxonomy): Bacteria > Pseudomonadati > Pseudomonadota > Gammaproteobacteria > Pseudomonadales > Pseudomonadaceae > Pseudomonas > Pseudomonas sp. GV047. Next base: position 146,130 of record NZ_QCWA01000011.1, read on the forward strand.
GGCCGATGAAGTCCGGGCACTGGCCAAGCGCACCCAGCAATCGACCGAAGAAATCGAGCGGCTCGTCAGTACCTTGCGCAGCGCGGCGCAATCATCGGTGCAGCAGATCCAGCAAAGTGGCGAACTGGTCAAGCTGGCGGTCAGCGATGCGCTGGAAACCGAAAGTGCCCTGGGCAGCATTGCGGTAGCGGTGTCGTTGATCCAGCAGATGAATCAGCAGATTGCCGCTGCGGCTGAGGAGCAGAGCTCGGTGGCCGAAGAGATCAACCGCAGTGTCACCAGTATTCGTGCGAGTGCCGATCAATCGGCGTTGAGCATGCAGGGCAATGCGGCGTCGAGCATCCAACTGGCGCAGTTGGGGGCGGAGCTCAAGGGGATGGTGGGGCACTTCCGCCTTTGATCGCCGCCCCGAGGCGGCGATCGAAGGGGGGCGATCAGGCGTGGTTGGCGAGGAAGGTCAGCAGCGCTTCGTTGACGAAATCCGGGTTCTCCCGGCTGGAGATATGCCCGGCGTCTGGAATCAGGATCAGGGCACAGCCAATCAGCTCGGCCATTTCCTCGGATTCGGCGGGTGGCCGAGGCTTGTCCTGTTCGCCACACATCACCAAGGTGGTATCGGCGTCCAACTGCGGTAGTTGTTCCAACACATCTTCGCGGCTGAAGATCAATCGACCCAGGGGGACGATGCTGTGCAGCAGGCGTTCCCGGGGAAAGTCCTGCAGTGACTTGCGAAAATCCTGGTAGAGCGCCGATTCGCGGTCGATGTCGGGGCGAAAGAAGATCGGCGCGATCACATCCAGCAACGGCTCAGGAATGGCGCCGGCGTCTTCAATCATCTTGAACAACGAGAAGTAATACTGGCGCGTGGCCTCTGGCTCGGCACCGAGGTAGGTGTCCATCAGCACCAGGCTGTTGATCCGCTCGGGGGCCTGCAACGCCAGGCGTGCGCCCCACATGCCGCCCACCGACAGGCCTGCCAGGTTGATCTGTGCGATCTCCAAATGGTCAAGCAGGGCCAGGGCCTGGCGCGCAAGGTCGTCGAGGGTGTGGGTGGGGGTGGGGAGTTGGCCCGATTCGCCGTGGCCCCACAGTTCGGGCACGATGACCCGGTACTGTTGCGACAGGGCTTCGATCTGCGGGGCCCACATGTCGCGGTCCCACAGGTAGCTTGAACCGAGCAGGACGACAGGGCCGGTGCCCTGGTCGACGTAATGCAGCGGTTGTCCATCAATGACGGCGATAGGCATAGCGGGCCTCTGACTTCACGGAGTGAGGGGCACTTTTTTACGCTAGTCGGGGGCGGGGCGATAGATGCAAATTGATGGCATGTTGGGGCGAGCGGGCAGCCCGCTCACCCCAGGGGAGTGGGCAGATCAGTCGTAGATGACTTTCTTTTTCCACTCGGCATCGGCGTCGACTTCTTTCATGCCTTCGGTCAATTCGTTGACTTCCTCCGCCGCCTGTTTGCTGTTAGCCAGGACGGTCGAGTTGGCGCGGGCCAGTTGACCTTCCAGCAATTGCAGCTGTGCACTGTAGAGCACCGGTTCAGGCTGCTTGCGCAGGTACTGCACGCCACGTTCGAAGGCCAGGCGCGCCTGGCCAGGCTGGCCCTGCTGCAAGGCGTGCTGGCCGAGGTTGTTGAAGAACTCGATGTGCAACAGCACCAGGATATGGCGGATTTCCTTGATCCAGTGCTTGGCTTCGTTGGTCGGCAGGAACCCGTCCTGGGCGGCGCGGGTGACCTGGCCATGCAGGGCTTCCAGCAGGAAGCGCACGTCCTTGGCCTTGGCTTCGGTCTGGATCGGCGCCGGCGGGTTGTTCACCGGGATGGACTCGCCCTGGGCCACCAGCGTGTTCAGCTCGGTGATACGGGCCTTGAGCGGTGCACTGGTCTTGTTGAGGTTCAACAGGCGTTGATTGACGTTGAGCTCCAGGCGGGCCAGTAAGAGCTTGAGCGCCGGGGTCATCAGTTGGCCAGGGAAGGTCTCGGTGATCTCACCGCAACGGCGCAGGCGATCATTAAGCTCGATCTCGGTGCGCTTCTTTTCCAGCTTGTTGTTTTCCACCACGTGGTTCATGTAGCCAATGGCGATCAGTATTACGATCCCGGCTATTACCAGCAGGGTGATCATGAGTGGTGTCACCGGTGTGACCTCTTTGATAGGGTTTACAGTGGAGTGTAGTGACTGGGCTTGTCGACGGATAGGACTGATCGACCAGTTACCCAGGTAGTTCTTCTATATAAGTAGCCGCTCCCTGCGTAGATGCACATTGCCATCACTTGCTGGAACGAACTATAGCGCCTTGTCGGACGCCAGAATATAGGCGTCAAGGCCTGGACGGGCAGAATGCCCTGCGCGGGTCGGTAAACACGGGCGAAGTCATTGATTTAAATAAATTTATCCTTGGGGGTTGACGACCTTTCAATCCATCCATAGAATGCGCGCCACTTACAGCGTAAAGCACACAGCGAAACGCGGTAGGGAGTGAATGTTGTACGTGTGTCCCCTTCGTCTAGTGGCCTAGGACACCGCCCTTTCACGGCGGTAACAGGGGTTCGAGTCCCCTAGGGGACGCCATATGCGGGAATAGCTCAGTTGGTAGAGCACGACCTTGCCAAGGTCGGGGTCGCGAGTTCGAGTCTCGTTTCCCGCTCCAATTTACAAGCAGTGTGGCTTTCGGGCGGCACTGAGTGAAACCAGGACCAAGTCTTCGGACGAGGCCTCTGGGCACTGAAATACACACCATGTGTTTCAGTAGCGTGTCCCCTTCGTCTAGTGGCCTAGGACACCGCCCTTTCACGGCGGTAACAGGGGTTCGAGTCCCCTAGGGGACGCCATTTGCGGGAATAGCTCAGTTGGTAGAGCACGACCTTGCCAAGGTCGGGGTCGCGAGTTCGAGTCTCGTTTCCCGCTCCATATTCAACAAAAACGCCGATCAGTGATGATCGGCGTTTTTGTTTGTGCGTTATTTGTTCATCTGCCTGAACCTGTCATCTTCCTGGCTCAGATCCTGGCGTGTTCGAGATATAGTCTGGCGTTTGAGTTCAAGGAGCACGCGTGATGGCAGAAACTTCTCAATCGTCCGGTGAAACCAAGGTCGCCCCATTGGGTATCAGCGCCTTGGAAAAAGCATGGGATTTCCATTGGGCAATGCGCTTTGTCAGCGTTGTGCTGTTTCTTGATATCGCTTTGCTAATCCATACCCGGACGCCCTTGGTGGAATGGACGACCAGCAGCGACGCATTGCTTGCTGACTTGGGATTCCTGGCGGTCACCGCTGCCTCTTTTGCGCTGGTGGTGTCTTTCGTTCTGCCGCTGTTGACGGAAATCGTTCGTGGGATCGGCACAAGGTTGCGAATGGCCTTTCCAAAGCTCTTGGGTGATGCCTATACACCTCCTTCAAGGGGGAGCGGTTATGTGTGGGCCAACGACCTTCTGGACCTGGCACTGAAGGAAAACAGTGATTTCCTGCTTAGCTGGTATCAGCGGCATGTGCAGTTGCGAGAACAGCACCGGTTGATGATGAACAAAGTAGCGCACTTGGTGTTTGGTTGTTTGGTGCTGTCCGTCGTGGATTGGGCGGTGCCATATTTTGGATTCGGCACTGGTTCGCTGATTTTCTCGGCCATGCATGTACTGGGTGATACGGGGCTGTTTCTGGCCAGCATGGTCGTGGTAGCGGGCGGGGTAATGTTGGCGTCGGCATGGTTTGCCATCGAGTCTTCCCTGTATATCTACTACCCACCCCTGGACATGTTGCAGCGGGAGCAGGAGCGCAAGCGATACCTGGGCGCATGAAGAACCTGAATAAAAATGCCGATCATCACTGACCGGCGTTTTTTTGCGCACACTTCAATCGCTGTCAGAGCTTCGGCAACTGTCCGATACGCCCCATCATTTCGGTGACGATCTGCAGATCCAGCAAGAACTGGTCGACCGTCTTGAACTCATTGTCGGTGTGCCCGGTGTACTTCACTTCCGGCCGCGCCAGGCCGAATTGCACGCCATTGGGCAGTTCATGCACGGACGTCGCGCCGGCTGAGGTGCCGAATTTGTGCTCCATGCCCAGGTTTTCGCTGGCCACGGCCAACAAGGCCTTCACCCACTCACCTTCCGGGTTGCGGTACATCGGTTCGGCGACCGAGTAAGTGAAGTCCACATTGACTTTGGTTTGCTTGTCCCAGGCGCTCAACTTGTCCGAAATCTCGGCTTTCAGTTTATCCGGCGATTTGCCCTTTGGTACACGCAGGTTCACCGCCAGCTTGAAGGCTTTGTCATCCAGGCCGACAAAGGTCAGCGAGGTGGTCAGCGGCCCCATGAAATCATCGGAGAAACCCACGCCCAATTTGCCGCCCAGATAATCCAGGCCCCAGTTGTCCGAGGCATAACGGGCCGCGTCGGTGATGTGGTTGTGCTTGAGGGCGATCTTGCCGTCGATGCTGTGGATCAGCTCCAGCATGCGCGACACCGGGTTGATGCCGGATTCGGGCTCGGAGGAGTGCGCGGAAACCCCGGTCACTGTCAGCTTGACCTCTTTGCCAACCACCTTGGCTGTCACTTCGAAATCACCGCCGTTGCGTTTGGCATACTCCGTACCGGCTTTTTGCAGGCTGGCGGCCAGTTCGGCCGGCGTGTCGCTGATCAACGTGGCAACCGAGGCCGAGGGAATCTGGTTGGTGGCCATGCCGCCGGTCATCGCAATGATTTCCGCGCCTTTGCCTTCCCCTTTGCGGCGCGGGAAGGTGGCCATGACAGTGCCATAACCTTTTTCGGCAATCACCACCGGGTAGCCGCCATCCAGCGCCAGGTTGTACTGTGGCGTCGGGTTGCGTTCGAAGTAATAGGGGATCGCGTCGCCGGAAGTTTCTTCGGTGGTGTCCACCAGCAGCTTGAAGTTTCGTGCCAGCGGCAACTTTTCTTCCTTGATCACCTTCATGGCGTACATCGCCACCACGATGCCGTTTTTGTCATCCTCGGTGCCACGGCCATACATGCGGTCGCCGATCAGCGTGACCTTGAACGGGTCGAGCCTGGTGCCGTCTTTCAACACCCAGTTCTCCGGCGTCACCGGCACCACGTCGGCGTGGGCGTGGATACCTACCACTTCGTCGCCGCTGCCTGCCAGGGAAATCTCGTACACGCGGTTGTCGATGTTACGGAAGTTCAGGTTGAAGGTCTTGGCCAGGGCCTGGATCTTGTCGGCAATCCGGATGAATTCCGGATTTTTGTACTGCGGCACGCCGTCCACGTTGAAGGTCGGGATTTCTACCAGTTCGCGCAGGGTATCTAAGGTGGCCTTGCCGTATTTCACTCGGGTGTAAATACCCAGCAGGCGGTGGATCTCGTTCTGCTGGTCGGCACTCAGGGTTTTGTTATCGAGGAAGGCACCGATCGCCGGGCCTACGTCGTCGGCCTTGCCCAGGTCGCCTTTGGCCAGGGTGCCGAGGAAACCACGGAAATCCGTGACCGACGTTTCGCTGAAGCTCTTCAGGATCGCCGTGCTTTGCTCTGGGGTGATGTTGGCAAAGGCAGGCGTGGTCATCATCGAAAGGCTGGTCGCGAACAGGGTGGCAGCCGCCAATTGCTTGAGTCGAAAGTGCATGGTCAGGGGCATTCCTTTGCAAAGGGAAATAGGGGATTCCTGATCAACGTGTCAGAAATATTTCGACACACTACCACTGCCAAGGTGTGCCCGGGAGGCCACTGGGAGGCTTATCTAAAAACTCGATATCACCCTCGACCCCGTGCTTTAGTCCAGGCTGTAACGCACCGACAACGCGCCCTTTTTCTCCGAAAGCGCCAGGATCGTTACCTGACCCAACTCGCCCAGCGTTTGCACATGGGTACCGCCGCAAGCGTAGGTGGGCAGATCACCGAAGCCCACTTCGCGGGTGCCGTCGTCCAGGGCCATATGGCGCGGATAGTCGGCGGCGATCCATTGGTTGATCTGCTGTTGAATGATCTCGGCGTCCATGGCTTGCGCGGTTTCGCCACGGATAAAAGTGATCTTGCCTTCACCTGGCCAGTGGTGCGCCTTGATCGGCAGCCAGCCCAGGGTTTCGCCGGCGTTGCCGATCAAATGCCCGGCGGAGTGCAGGCGGGTGTGCAGGGTTCGGCGCGGTTCGTCGACTCGCGCGGTGATGGGGCCCGGTTCCACCGGTTGGTTGACATAGTGCACCACGCGATCGGTTTCCTGGGTGACTCGCAGCACCTGGCTGTCGCCCAGCCAGCCGGTATCGAACGGCTGGCCACCGCCTTGGGGATGAAAAATCGTCGATTGCAAAACGACCGCAAACTGGCCCTCGCAGGGGGTGCAACTGAGTACTTCAAGCTCGGCGGTCAGGTGGTCATGGGTGAAAAACAGGCGCTCGGTCATTTTCTACATCCGCATCAGGGTTCTGCGGGGAGTATAAATAGTGCGTGGATAGGTGATAATCCACTCAATTATCAATGGACCTGTGCGTCATGAGCATCAATCTTCCTTTGCCGCTGCTGGGCGAAATGGCGATTTTCGTCAAGGTAGTGGAGACCGGCAGCTTCTCCGAAGCGGCGCGGCAGTTGAGCGTTTCGCCGTCGGCAGTGAGCCGTAGCATCTCGCGTCTGGAGAAGGCCCTGGCAACCCGCTTGTTGCAACGCACCACGCGCAAATTGCGCCTGAGTGAAGCCGGTGAGGAGGTCTTCAAACGCTGCCAGGAGATGGTCAGCGCGGCGCGCTCAGTGATGGAAATCAGCGGCCAGTTCGCCCACGAGGCCGAGGGCCTGGTGCGGGTCAGTGTGCCGAAGGCGGTCGGGCGGTTTGTGGTGCACCCGCATATGCCGGAGTTCCTGCGGCGTTATCCCAAGGTGGATGTGCAACTGATCCTTGAAGACCGGCATGTAGACCTGATCGACGACAATGTCGACCTGAGCATTCGCATCACCGACAGTCCGCCACCGGGGCTGGTCGGGCGACAGCTATTGCCCATCGAGCACTTGCTGTGCGCGACACCGCAGTACCTGGCCGAGCATGGCACGCCGAGTCATCCCCATGATTTGCTGGAGCACAGTTGTATCTACCTGGGGGAAACACCGGGTGACTCGCGCTGGAAATTCCGCCAGGGCGGCAAGGCGGTGACGGTTGGCGTGCGTGGACGTTATGCGGCGAACCACACCGGCGTTCGGCTGGATGCGGTGTTGCAGCACGTGGGAATTGGCAGCTTGCCCTATTTCACCGCGCGTCATGCGTTGGAGGAGGGGCGTTTGGTACAGGTGCTGCCCGGGTGGGACTTTATTGCGTCCTACCATGGCGAGGCGTGGTTGTTGCATTCGCCCACGCGCTACCTGCCGCCGAAGCTGCGGGTGTTTATCGATTATCTGGTGGAGTGCATGGCGAGGGAGCCGACATTGCGCCGGCGATAGGCGCGGTCGAAAATGTGGGAGGAGGGCTTGCTCCCTCCCGCATTCAGTTGTGCAGTGTCTTGAACAATCAGTGTTTGCTTTGGTCCTGCGGCATGGCCAGCAGTTGCTTTTCCTGGTTCCAGTCGAACGGTTCGTCGTTTTGTTCGGCTTCAAAGCGACGCTCTTCCAGGGCCTGGTACAGGTCCAGTTCTTCGTCGGGCATGAAGTGCAGGCAATCGCCGCCGAAGAACCACAGCAGGTCGCGCGGGACCAGGTGGGCGATCTGCGGGTAGCGCAGGATGACCTGACTCATCAGGTCCTGGCCCAGGTACTGGCTTTCGATCGGGTCGATCGGCAGCAGTGCGCGCAGTTCGTCGAAGCGCTCCAGGAACAGGGTGTGGCTTTCCTCGGGCACCTGTTCGGCTTCGCCGACGGCAACCAGGATGCTGCGCAGGTGGTCGAGCAAGACGAGATGATCGGCAACGACGTTGGACACGAGATAAGTCCTCTAAAGCAAAAACGGGCGCGAGAGTATATGCCTCTCGCGCCCGTTTTTATATGACCGCCGGACTCAGCGGACTTTACCTTCAGCGTGTACCAGCTCTTCCTTGCTGAAATCATCCACGTCGATCACCTTGCGCCGTGCCGCTTCGGCGTCACGCAAGGTTTGCGCTTCCGCCGGTTGCAGCACACCGGCATGCAGCGCGGCGTCGATGGCATGCTCGCCGGCAGTCGGTTTGACCTGGCCGCTTTTGAGCGCGGCATGCAGTTTTTTCTGCAGCGGGTGGCTGGCACCCAGCAGGTCGTAGGCGTGTTGCAGCGCGCCCACCGGATCGTCTGCCGATTGTGGGCGGTAGCAACCAGCCAGCAATTCTTCCAGGGTCGGATCGCCTTTGGCGCGCCCAATCACCGCGGCCACTTCCGCATCCAGCGCATCGGACGGACCGGTATGGCGACGCCCGAACGGGAACACAATCACCCGCAGCAGGCAGCCCAGCACTTTATTCGGGAAGTTGGTCAACAGTTCATCCAGCGCACGCTCGGACTCGCCGAGGCTTTCTTCCATGGCCCAGGCGAACAGCGGTTCCAGGTGATCCGGCGAATCCAGGTCGTGGTAACGCTTGAGTGCCGCCGATGCCAGGTACATGTGGCTCAGTACGTCACCGAGGCGTGCCGACAGGCGTTCGCGGCGTTTCAACTCGCCACCCAGCAGCATCATGCTCAGGTCCGCCAGCAGCGCGAACGCGGCAGCCTGGCGGTTCAATGCGCGGAAATAACCCTGGCTCAAACGGTTGCCCGGGGCTTTCTCGAAATGCCCCACGCCGAGGTTCAGCACCAGGGTGCTGGCGGCATTGCTCACGGCAAAACCAATGTGTTGCATCAGCAGCCCGTCGAACTCCTTCAGCGCCTGATCGTGGTCCTCACGACCGGCCAACGCCATTTCCTTGAGCACGAACGGATGGCAGCGGATGGCACCCTGGCCGAAGATCATCAGGTTGCGCGAGAGGATATTCGCGCCTTCCACGGTGATGAAGATCGGCGCGCCCTGCCAGCTGCGGCCCAGGTAGTTGTTCGGGCCCATGATGATGCCCTTGCCGCCGTGTACGTCCATGGCGTGGCTGATGCACTCGCGGCCGCGTTCGGTCAGGTGGTACTTGAGGATCGCCGACAGCACCGAGGGTTTTTCCCCAAGGTCCACGGCATTGGCGGTGAGCATGCGTGCGCTGTCCATCAGCCAGGCGTTGCCGCCGATGCGCGCCAGGGCTTCCTGGATACCTTCGAAGGCTGACAGCGGTACGTTGAACTGCTCGCGCACCTGGGCGTACTGGCCGGTGACCAGGCTGGTGAACTTGGCAGCGCCGGTGCCCACGGCGGGCAGGGAGATCGAACGGCCGACCGACAGGCAGTTCATCAGCATCATCCAGCCTTTGCCGAGCATTTCCTGGCCGCCGATGAGGTATTCCAAGGGGATGAACACGTCCTTGCCGGAGTTCGGACCGTTCATGAACGCGGCGCCGAGGGGCAGGTGGCGACGGCCGATTTCCACACCGGCGGTGTTGGTAGGGATCAGTGCGAGGCTGATACCCAGGTCTTCTTCTTCACCCAGCAGGTGGTCGGGGTCATGGGCCTTGAAGGCCAGGCCCAGCAGGGTCGCGACCGGGCCAAGGGTGATGTAGCGTTTTTCCCAGTTCAGGCGCAGGCCGAGGGTTTCCTTGCCTTCCCATTCGCCTTTGCAGATCACCCCCGTGTCAGGCATGGCGCCGGCATCGGAACCGGCCAGCGGGCCGGTGAGGGCGAAGCAGGGGATGTCATCGCCACGCGCCAGGCGCGGCAGGTAGTGGTTGCGTTGTTCGTCGGTGCCGTAATGCAACAGCAATTCGGCCGGGCCGAGGGAGTTGGGCACCATCACGGTGGAGGCGAGGTCGCCGCTGCGGGTGGCGAGTTTCATCGCGACCTGGGAGTGGGCATAAGCGGAGAAGCCCTTGCCGCCATATTCCTTGGGAATGATCAGGGCGAAGAAACCGTGGGTCTTGATGTGCTCCCACGCGGCCGGCGGCAGGTCCATGGCCTGGCCGATTTCCCAGTCGCTGACCATGGCGCAGAGTTCTTCGGTGGGGCCGTCGATAAAGGCCTGTTCTTCCTCGGTCAGTTGGACCTTGGGGTAGGCCAGCAATTTGTCCCAGTCGGGACGACCGCTGAACAGTTCGCCGTCCCACCACACGGTGCCGGCGTCGATGGCGTCGCGCTCGGTCTCGGACATCGGCGGCAGGACTTTCTGGAACCAGCTGAACAGCGGCTTGGTGAAGTATTGGCGGCGCAGGTCCGGCAGCAGCAAGGGCGCGGCCACCACAGCGATCAATACCCAGAAAATCAGCAGCAGCCAACCCGGTGCATGGCTCCAGGCGCCCATCGCCAGCAGGTAAACGGCGACCACGCCCAGGGCGGGCAGGGGGGCGACGCGGCGATGTGCCAGGTAGGCAATGCCGACCACCAGAACCAGTATCCACAACAACAGCATATTCAATCCTCCGTGAAACCAGGGGCGAAACCACCAGGGAGCTTAGTCGGCATCCGAACAAGCGGGGTGATCAGGGTGTTACAAGTTGTACTGGGAACACCTGGCATCAGGCGCCGACATTTGGCCGAATCGTCGTTATCTCCGTGGCGGACCTGTCGTTAAACTCCAGGCTTCCTTCGGAGATCTAACTCATGGATACGTACCTGAGCCCCAGCCGCTTCATCGATAGTGACCACCCTGCGGTGGTGGAGTTCGCCGAAAAACACCGCGGCTCCAGCGCGAATTTACGTGACCAGGCGGTCAGTCTCTATTACGCCGTGCGTGAGGCGATTCGCTACAACCCCTACACCTTCAGCCGCGACCCCGGCAGCCTCAGCGCCAGCTTTGCCCTGGCCGCCGGCGAAAGCTATTGCGTGCCCAAGGCCACCTTGCTCGCCGCCTGCGCTCGCCACTGCGGCATCCCGGCGCGCATCGGTCTTGCGGATGTGCGCAATCATCTGTCGACACCGCGCCTGATCGCGTTGCTCAAAAGCGATGTGTTCGCGATGCACGGCTACACCGAGCTTTACCTGGATGGCCGCTGGGTTAAGGCGACGCCGGCGTTCAACCGCCAACTGTGTGAGGTGTTCGACGTGCCACCACTGGACTTCGACGGGATCAACGACAGCGTGTTCCATGCATTCAACCGCCAGGGGCAGCGCTCGATGGAGTACGTGGTGGACCATGGGCAGTTTCCCGATGTGCCCGAGGATTTCTTCTTCGCCCATCTGGAGAAATGTTACCCGCACCTGTTTGCCGAACAGATGCCGGCCTTGTTGGGCGACATGCAGAGCGATTTGAGCCGCGGGTGAACCGGCGTATGCTGCTGCGTTCATCCAGCCATGTTCATCAACAAAAAGGCGCGGTCATGCTGAAAATCTGGGGTCGTAAAAATTCATCAAACGTCAGGAAAGCACTGTGGTGCGCCGAGGAACTCGGCCTGGACTATGAGGCAATTGATGCGGGCGGGGCTTTTGGCGTGGTGGACACGCCGCAATACCGGGCATTGAACCCGAATGGCCGGGTGCCGATGATCGAGGATGGCGACTTTGTGCTGTGGGAGTCCAACACCATCGTGCGCTACCTCTGCGCCAAACACGCGTCGGGGTTATACCCGAGCGACCTGCAGGCGCGTGCCAGCGCCGAGAAATGGATGGACTGGACCACCTCGACCCTCGCCGAGCCGTTCAAGGCCGTGTTCTGGGGCGTTGTGCGCACCCCGGCGGAGAAGCAGGACTGGGGCAGCATCAACGCCGGGCGTCAGGCCTGTATCGATGCACTGAGTACCGTTGACGATGCATTGGCCGAGCAGCCTTACCTGTCGGGCGAGACCTTCGGCATGGGTGATATTCCCCTCGGCTGCTTTATCTACGCCTGGTTCGAGATGCCCATCGAGCGCCCTGCGATGCCCCATCTGGAGGCCTGGTACCAGCGCCTGCAACAGCGCCCGGCCTACCGCAAGGCGGTCATGACCGCGTTGACTTAATACTGACTATTAATACAGGTGACTGTACTTGTGCGGCTCGGGCAAGCACCATGCCTGTCATGCGCCGCCGTTGAACTACGTGCGCTGCGCCCTCATCTACTCTTTCTATTCCCTTCTTTGGTGCGTATTCCGATATGAGTTCCGCTCTGTCCATCCGGCAGCTAACCAAAACCTACGGCAACGGTTTCCAGGCCCTGAGTGGTATCGATCTGGACGTTGCTGAAGGTGACTTCTTCGCCTTGCTCGGCCCCAACGGCGCCGGCAAATCCACCACCATCGGTATCCTCTCCACTCTGGTCAACAAGACCAGCGGCACGGTGAATATCTTCGGCCACGACCTGGACAAATCCCCGGCGGCGCTCAAGCGTTCCATCGGCGTGGTGCCCCAGGAATTCAACTTCAACCAGTTTGAAAAGACTTTCGACATTGTCGTGACCCAGGCTGGTTACTACGGCATCCCGGCGAAAGTTGCCAAGGAGCGCGCCGAGCAATACCTGACCCAGTTGGGCCTGTGGGACAAGCGCGACGTGCCGTCCCGGTCGCTGTCCGGCGGCATGAAGCGTCGCCTGATGATTGCCCGCGCACTGGTGCATGAACCGCGCCTGTTGATCCTCGATGAGCCCACCGCCGGCGTGGATATCGAACTGCGTCGCTCGATGTGGACCTTCCTCACCGAGCTGAACGAGAAGGGCATCACCATCATCCTCACCACCCATTACCTGGAAGAGGCTGAGCAGCTGTGCCGCAACATCGGCATCATCGACCACGGCACCATCGTCGAGAACACCAGCATGCGTAACCTGCTGGGCCAACTGCATGTGGAAACCTTCCTGCTCGACCTGAAGAACAACCTGTCGGCACCACCGCAACTGCTCGGCTACCCCAGCCGCCTGGTGGACAGCCATACCCTGGAAGTCCAGGTGGATAAAGCCATGGGCATCACTGCGTTGTTCACCCAGTTGGCGGCGCAGAACATCGACGTGCTGAGCCTGCGTAATAAAACCAATCGCCTTGAGGAGTTGTTCGTGTCCCTGGTGGAGAAAAATCTGACGAAGGTGGCGGTATGAGTTCTGAGCTGCAGCCCAACCTTGTCGCACTGCAGACCATCGTCTACCGCGAAGTGAAGCGCTTTACCCGGATCTGGCCGCAGACCCTGCTGCCGCCGGCGATCACCATGGTGTTGTACTTCGTGATCTTCGGTAACCTGATCGGCCGGCAGATCGGCGACATGGGTGGTTTCACCTATATGGAGTACATCGTGCCGGGCCTGATCATGATGTCGGTGATCACCAACTCCTATGGCAACGTGGTCTCCAGTTTCTTCGGCAGCAAGTTCCAGCGCTCCATCGAAGAGCTGATGGTCTCGCCGGTGTCGCCCCACACCATCCTGATCGGCTACACCTTGGGTGGCGTACTGCGCGGCTTGATGGTGGGTGTGATCGTGACGCTGCTGTCGCTGTTCTTCACCCACCTGCAGGTGCATCACCTCGGCGTCACCATTCTGGTGGTGGTGTTGACGGCGACGATCTTCTCGCTGCTGGGGTTTATCAACGCCGTATTTGCACGCAATTTCGATGACATCTCGATCATCCCGACCTTCGTGCTGACGCCGCTGACCTACCTGGGCGGGGTGTTCTACTCCATCACCTTGCTACCGCCGTTCTGGCAGACCGTGTCGCTGGCCAACCCGGTGCTGCACATGGTCAACGCCTTCCGCTACGGCATCCTGGGCGTGTCGGATATCAAGATCAGCGTGGCGATCACCTTCATGCTGGTGGCGACTGTGGTGTTGTATATCGGTTGCGCGAAGCTGCTGGTGAGCGGGCGCGGGATGCGTACCTGATAAAGCGCGGTCAAAAAATGTGGGAGGGGGCTTGCCCCCTCCCACATTTGGTTTTGTTTCAGGTCTTCAGGCCTGCAGAGCCAGCTCGATCAGCGCGTGCAGTTCTTCAGCCGTCAGCGGCACGCTTGAGAACAGAATACGAAACACCGTCGGCGCTGCCAGCAGATTGATCAAGTGGTCCACGCTCGGTGGCGACTGGTGCGGATAACGGTCGACAATCGCCTGAAGCTGCCCACTCAAGATGCTCACGCAGTAGCCCGGCGTCCCCCTGCATTGCAGGTCGCGCATCATGTTGCGGCCCGGCTCCGAACTCATCTCATCCAGGTATTGCTCGGCCCACGCCCGCAAGTCGCCACGCAGGCTGCCGGTGTTGGCGGGCTCGCTGTCGGGGCGCATACGCGCCAGGGCCACATCCGCGAGCAGCACCGAGAGGTCGCCCCAGCGCCGGTAGATAGTCGAGGGCGTTACGCCTGCGCGCGCGGCAATCATCGGCACCGTGACACTGGAGCGCTCATGGGTTTCGAGCAATTCACGCACGGCCGAGTGGACCGATTCCTGTACCCGGGCACTGCGGCCCCCCGGGCGGAGGCCTTCTTTTATCGCCATGCTTGTGACCTTAACACAAAGAATTTGCTTTAAGCGCCGGCGAGTAGCACACTCCGCAAAAGCAAAAAATTAGCTTTAGCGGAGCGTGCCCATGTCCAGCCTCACTTCTCATCGTTCCAGCCTGGTGTTCCTCGCGGTCACGTTGCTGACGTTTCTCGCCGCTTCCAGTGCGCCGACACCGTTGTATCACCTGTATCAGGAGGGCCTGCTTTTTTCGGCGGGCACGCTCACGCTGATCTTTGGCGTGTACGCCTTGAGCCTGTTGGCGGCGCTGTTGACCGTGGGCTCGCTGTCGGACCACCTGGGACGCAGGCCCGTGATTTTTACGGCATTGGTCCTGAATATGTTGGCGATGCTGCTGTTTATCAATGAAGACAGTGTGGCCTGGCTGATCGCAGCGCGTACCGTACAGGGGTTTGCCACCGGCATGGCCACGGCGGTGCTGGGCGCGGCCTTGCTCGACACCGACCGCCAGCAGGGCCCGCTGGTCAACAGCGTGGCACCTCTGCTGGGCATGGCGTGCGGTGCGATGGGCAGCAGTGTGCTGGCGGAGTTCGCGCCACTGCCGACGCAGTTGATCTACTGGACGCTGCTGGCGCTGATGCTGATGCAGGCGCTGTATGTGTGGCGCCTGCCGGAAACCGTTGATCGTATTCCCGGTGCACTGGCCTCGCTGCGCCCCACGCTGCATGTGCCGCCCCAGGCGCGTCGCGCGTTGTGGCTGTCATTGCCGGTGGACGTGGCGGTGTGGGCGATGGGGGGCTTTTACCTGTCCCTGGCGCCGTCGCTGGTACGGGCGGCGACAGGCTCTACATCGAACCTTATCGGTGGCGGCCTGGTGGCGGTGCTGACGTTGAGCGGGGCGCTGATGATCTTCACCCTGCGCAATCGCCCGGCCAGCAAGGTGCTGCGCCTGGGCGCGACGCTGCTGGCGGTGGGGGTGGCGCTGATCCTTACGGCGGTGCACAGCGCCAGCCTGCCGCTGTTTTTTATCGCCACATTGATCGCCGGCAGCGGCTTTGGCGCCGGCTTTCTCGGCGCATTGCGCAGTGTGGTGCCGCTGGCTTTGCCCCATGAACGGGCAGGCTTGATGTCGGCATTCTATGTGCTGAGTTATTTGGCGTTCTGCTTGCCTTCGCTGCTGGCGGGCAACCTGATTCGCCGCTTTGGCCTGATCGTCACCACCGACGGTTACGGCGCCGTACTGATCCTGCTGGCCCTCGGGGCGTTGGTCGCCTTGCTGCTGCAGGATTCGGCAAAATCCAAGGCGGCCTGCATATCTGTAAAGTAGATAACAGTTAGAGATATTACCCGTTATATAGATATTCGATCAGGTTCTACCATGGCCTCAACCTCATGCGAGGAAGAGGATTGCCATCATGAACTGCTCGACGACCATCAGCTACAAACCCTTCAGTCACCTGACCCGGCCTCGGGAAGTGATTCGCCAATTCACCCCCAACTGGTTCGCCGCGACCATGGGCACCGGGGTGCTGGCGCTGGCCCTGGCGCAATGGCCGGTCAACCTGCCAGGTTTGCAGGCCATTGCCGAAGCACTGTGGTGGTTCACCATTGGCCTGTTCATTCTGTTCAGTGCCTTGTATACCGCGCGCTGGGTGATGTTTTTCCACGAGGCGCGGCGGATTTTCGGGCACTCCACGGTCTCGATGTTCTTCGGCACCATCCCCATGGGCCTGGCGACCATTCTCAATGGCTTGCTGCTGTTTGGCCTGCCGCGTTGGGGCGCCGATGTGATCCCGCTGGCCGAAGCCCTGTGGTGGCTGGATGTGGCGATGGCCCTGGCCTGCGGTGTGCTGATTCCCTTCATGATGTTCACCCGCCAGGAACACAGCATCGACCAGATGACTGCGGTCTGGCTGCTGCCGGTGGTGGCGGCCGAAGTCGCCGCAGCCAGCGGCGGCTTGCTCGCGCCGCACCTGGCGGACGCTCATTCGCAACTGGTGATGCTGGTGACCAGCTACGTGTTGTGGGCGTTTTCCCTGCCGGTGGCGTTCAGCATCCTGACCATCCTGATGTTGCGCATGGCCCTGCACAAACTGCCCCACGCCAACATGGCGGCGTCGAGCTGGCTGGCGTTGGGCCCGATCGGTACCGGTGCCCTGGGCATGTTGTTGCTGGGCGGCGATGCTCCGGCGATCTTTGCCGCCAATGGCTTGCCCGGCGTGGGTGAAATAGCCAATGGGCTTGGCCTGGTCGCAGGCATCACCCTGTGGGGCTTCGGCTTGTGGTGGATGCTGATCGCGGTATTGATCACCCTGCGTTACCTGCGCGGCGGTATCCCGTTCAACCTGGGTTGGTGGGGCTTCACCTTCCCGTTGGGGGTGTACGCCCTGGCCACGCTGAAGCTGGCGAACCTGCTGCACCTGGGCTTCTTCAGCGCCTTCGGCAGCCTGCTGGTGGCGGCGTTGGCGCTGATGTGGCTGATCGTGGCCAAGCGCACTGTGCAGGGCGCCTACAAAGGCGAGCTTTTTGTTTCGCCGTGCATTGCAGGACTAGGGAATAAGTAAGCGGAGTTAGGTAAAGTCGTGGCCTGATAACTATTAGGCCACGCAGGAACACGGACGATGAGCCACCCCTCACAATTCACCTTGCTGCGCACACGGCGCTTCCTGCCGTTTTTCATCACCCAGTTGCTGGGCGCTTTCAACGACAACATCTTCAAGCAATCGCTGATCCTGGCGATTCTCTACAAGCTCACCATCGACGGTGACCGCAGCATTTGGGTCAACCTGTGCGCCTTGCTGTTTATCCTGCCGTTCTTCCTGTTTTCGGCGCTGGCCGGGCAGTTTGGCGAGAAATTCAACAAGGATGCGTTGATCCGTGCGATCAAGATCGGCGAGATCGTGATCATGGCCGTCGGTGCCACAGGCTTCCTGTTCAACCATTTGGAATTGATGCTGCTGGCGTTGTTTGCCATGGGTACCCACTCGGCGCTGTTCGGTCCGGTGAAGTACTCGATCATGCCCCAGGCCCTGCACGAAGATGAGCTGGTAGGTGGCAACGGCCTGGTGGAGATGGGCACGTTCCTGGCCATCCTGGCCGGCACCATTGGCGCCGGGATCATGATGTCGTCCACCCATTACGCGCCGATCGTGGCGGTGGCGATTGTCGGCGTGGCGGTGCTGGGTTACCTGGCCAGCCGCAGCATTCCACGGGCGGCCGCATCCACGCCGCAACTGCGCCTGGACTGGAATATCTTCACCCAGTCCTGGGCCACGCTGCGCATGGGCCTGGGGCAGACGCCCGCGGTGTCGCGCTCGATTGTCGGTAACTCGTGGTTCTGGTTTGTCGGCGCGATCTACCTGACGCAGATCCCGGCCTACGCCAAGGAATGGTTGTACGGCGATGAAACCGTGGTCACCCTGATCCTCACGGTGTTCTCGGTGGGCATCGCCCTGGGCTCGATGCTCTGCGAAAAACTCTCCGGGCGTAAGGTGGAAATCGGCCTGGTGCCGTTTGGCTCGTTCGGCCTGACGGTGTTCGGCCTGCTGCTCTGGTGGCATTCCGGCGGTTTCCCGCAGAACGTCCAGGCCAACGATTGGCTCGCGGTGCTCAGCTACGGCCAGGCCTGGTGGGTGTTGTTCGATATCCTTGGCCTGGGTGTGTTCGGCGGCTTCTATATCGTGCCGCTGTACGCGCTGATCCAGTCGCGTACCGCCGAGAACGAGCGGGCGCGGGTGATCGCCGCCAACAACATTCTCAATGCGCTGTTCATGGTGGTCTCGGCGATCGTGTCGATCCTGCTGCTGAGCGTGGCCAAGCTGTCGATCCCGGAGTTGTTCCTGGTGGTGTCGCTGCTCAACATCGCGGTCAACGCCTACATCTTCAGGATCGTCCCCGAGTTCACCATGCGCTTCATGATCTGGCTGCTCAGCCACTCCATGTACCGCGTGGAGCATCGCAACCTTGACGCTATCCCTGATGAAGGCGCGGCGTTGCTGGTGTGCAATCACGTGTCGTTTGTCGATGCGTTGTTGATCGGTGGCGCGGTGCGTCGGCCGATTCGCTTTGTCATGTACTACAAGATCTACCGTTTGCCGGTGCTGAACTTTATCTTCCGCACCGCCGGGGCGATTCCGATTGCCGGGCGCAATGAAGACATCCAGATCTACGAAAAGGCCTTCACGCGCATTGCCCAGTACCTGAAGGACGGGGAGTTGGTGTGTATCTTCCCGGAAGGCAAATTGACGGCGGATGGCGAGATGAATGAGTTCCGTGGTGGGGTGACGCGCATCCTGGAAGAGACACCGGTGCCAGTGATTCCGATGGCGTTGCAGGGGCTGTGGGGGAGTTTCTTCAGCCGCGATCCGCACAAGGGCTTCTTTCATCGGATCTGGTCGCGGGTGGTATTGGTGGCGGGTGAGCCTGTTGCCGTGGAGGCGGCTACGCCTGCGCAGTTGCAGGCGGTGGTGGGTGTTTTGCGGGGGAGTGTCAGGTAGTTCTGTGCTGGATGTACCGGACTCATCGGGGGCTTGCCCCCGATGGCGGTAGCGGCCTAAGCGCTGATCTTAAGCCCAACAAGCCCGCAAATGATCAACGCCACACTGGCCAATCGAAACAACGCCATGGACTCCCCGAACAGGACAATCCCGGCAATCACGGTGCCCACCGCGCCCACACCGGTCCAGATGGCATAGGCGGTGCCCAGGGGCAGTTCTTTCATGGCCAGCCCCAGCAGGCCGAGGCTGATGGCCATGGCGGCAATCGTCAGGGCGGTGGGCAGTGGCTTGCTGAAACCGTCGGTGTACTTCAGGCCGACGGCCCAGCCGACTTCGAACAGACCGGCAAAAAACAGAATGATCCAGGACATGATGACCTCGCTTCCATAGGCGGGGTCGTCCCCGGATTGTGCGCCTCGACAGCGTCGCGAGGTCGTCCCCGCGAAGCCCGGTAGAGTGCCGAAAATTGATCATGCGATCAAGTTTGCGGCGTGTTCTCCAGTACGCGGCGGTCTTCCTTCTCGCTCATGCGGCGGAAATACGTCGACAGCAATGCCCCGGAAATATTGTGCCAGACACTGAACAACGCACTGGGCACTGCCGCCAACGGCGAAAAGTGCGCGCTGGCCAAGGCGGCGCCCAGCCCTGAGTTCTGCATGCCCACTTCCAGTGCCAACGACTTGCGTTGGGCCAATGGTAGTTTGAACACACGGCCGGTGAAGTAGCCCAGCAGGTAGCCGAAGCTGTTGTGCAGCATCACCACAGCCATGATCAGCAGGCCCGATTCGGCAATTTTCGCCTGGCTGGCAGCCACTACCGCGGCGACGATGATCACAATGCTGACCACCGACACCAGGGGCAGCACGTCCACTGCATGGCGGACCCGCTCGCCGAGCACGCGTTGCGCGACCACGCCGAGCACGATCGGCAGCAGCACCACTTGCAGGATCGACCAGAACAACTCCATGAACGACACCGGCAACCAGGCCGAGGCCAACAGCCAGATCAGCGCCGGGGTGAGCAGCGGGGCGAGGAGGGTGGTGACGGCAGCGATGGCCACCGACAGCGCCAGGTCGCCACGGGCCAGCCAGGTCATCACGTTGGATGAGGTGCCGCTTGGGCAGCAACCGACCAGGATCACGCCGACGGCAATTTCCGGCGGCAGGTGAAAGGCCTGGCACAGCAGCCACGCCACCCCCGGCATGATCACGAAATGCGCGACCACGCCCAGGGCCACGCGCCACGGGTGGCGAGCGACTTCGGCGAAGTCTTCAAGTTTGAGGGTCAGCCCCATGCCGAACATCACCAGGCCCAGCAGCGGGACGATGGCGCTTTTCAGGCCGATGAACCAGCTGGGCTCGAGGAACGCGACAACGGCGAAGATCAACACCCAGTAGGCGAAGGTATTGCCGACGAAGCGGCTCAAGGCGGCGAGTGCGCGCATGGGGGTGTCCTTGTTATTAGATTCTTGAAGTGCAAATGCGATCAAATGTGTGAGGGGGCAATTCCCCTCCCACAATTTGATCTTCAAACGGCTTAGATACCTTGCGGGGTTTCTTCGCCGCCGAGGGCTTCGATCAACGCCGGCAGGAAGTCGCCGAAGGTCAGCATCATCAGCGTGAAGCTGGCGTCCAGCTGACCCAGGGCCTCTTCGCCACCGTCCTGTTCCGCCTGGTCTTGCAGCAGGTCTTCGAACTTCAGGCGCTTGACGGTCATCTTGTCGTCAAGCATGAAGGACAGCTTGTCCTGCCAGGCCAGGGATAGTTGGGTCACGACTTTGCCGGTGGTCAGGTGCAGCTGGATTTCTTCGCTGGTCAGGTCCTGACGCTTGCAACGCACAATGCCGCCGTCTTCGTGGGTGTCGCGCAGTTCGCATTCGTCGAGGACGAAGAAGTCATCGGCCGGTTTCTGGGTGGTGACCCAGTCGGTCATGATGGCGGTGGGCGCGGTTTTCACGGTGAGTGGGCGCACCGGCAGGGTGCCGATCACTTCACGCAGGGTGGAGAGCAGGTCTTCGGCGCGTTTCGGGCTGGCCGAGTTCACCAGGATCAGGCCTTGCTTCGGCGCGATGGCGGCAAAGGTCGACGAGCGGCGAATAAAAGCGCGGGGCAGGAAGGCCTGGATGATTTCATCCTTGATCTGGTCGCGTTCCTTTTTATAGACCTTGCGCATTTGCTCGGCCTCGATCTCTTCGACTTTCTCTTTCAGTGCGTCACGCACCACGCTACCCGGCAGGATGCGTTCTTCCTTGCGGGCGGCGATCAGCAGGAAGTCACCGCTGACGTGAACCAGGGGAGCGTCTTCACCTTTACCGAACGGTGCGACGAAACCGTAGGTGGTCAACTCCTGGCTGGCACAAGGGCGCGCCAGTTTGGTGGCCATGGCCGCTTCCAACGCCTCGGCATCAACAGGCAGATCTTGGGTCAGGCGATAGATAAGCAGGTTCTTGAACCACATGGGGTGAGTCTCTCCTTTATACAAAGGGGGGCATTATTCTCTTGATAGCGCCCCAGGCCAACCCTGCCTAAGCCATTGGAAGGCCTCAAAAAAAAGATTTAAGAAAGTGCTTGCCAGACATAAGGTCGCTCCGTAGAATGCGCGCCACACCGAGACGAAGGGTGATTAGCTCAGCTGGGAGAGCATCTGCCTTACAAGCAGAGGGTCGGCGGTTCGATCCCGTCATCACCCACCATTCGCTTCATGTGTTACGCGCAGCGGTAGTTCAGTCGGTTAGAATACCGGCCTGTCACGCCGGGGGTCGCGGGTTCGAGTCCCGTCCGCTGCGCCATATTCGGTAGCCTGGAACGCTGAACGCCAGGTCACCACAGAAAGCCCGCCTGATCGCGGGCTTTTTGCTGTCCAGAATATGGCAAAAAATCGTGCGCTAAACTTTTTTTGAATAAATTGCATTTAAATCAAGACATTACGATTTTTTGGTGTATGATGCGCCCACACCGAAACGAAGGGTGATTAGCTCAGCTGGGAGAGCATCTGCCTTACAAGCAGAGGGTCGGCGGTTCGATCCCGTCATCACCCACCATTCGCTTCACGTGTTACGCGCAGCGGTAGTTCAGTCGGTTAGAATACCGGCCTGTCACGCCGGGGGTCGCGGGTTCGAGTCCCGTCCGCTGCGCCATATTTGCTTCCACTAAGGCCCACTGAACGCCTGGAAGCTACGGAAATAGCGGCCTTGAGCCGCTTTTTTCGTTTTCTGAATTCCACTGGAATCCATCTTCAGCCACGGTTTTTAAGTACACATTTAAGTACACCGCTGGCACAGCCTTTTACGATTCCTTGCGCATCAATTTTCGTATTGGTCCGTCTACCGCTGGGTTGTATTCCCCTCCTTGATCCAATAGGAGGTGTCTGATGGCTCTGACAGATACAGCGATCAAGCAAGCCAAGCCCGCCAGCAAGCCTTATACGTTAACTGATGGGGATGGCTTATCTCTGCAAGTGCCTACTACGGGTTCGAAACGCTGGCATTTCCGTTTCTATTGGCATGACAAGCAATTGCGCATTTCCCTCGGCACCTATCCTGACGTTAGCCTCAAGGAGGCTCGCCAGCGGAGAGAGGCTGCACGTGCGCTGGTGGCCAACAATATCGATCCCCGCTCACATCGTCGCGCCGAGCGCCAAAAAGCCTCTCACGCCGCCAACAACACGTTTGAAGCGGTTGCTGGTCGCTGGCATGAGTTCCGAAGTAAAAAGCTGACGAAAAGTAAGAAGGGCAGTGCAGGGCAAGCCAGTAAATACCTGAAGAAGGACATGCTGCCGTGCTTGGGCGATCTTCCGATCTCAGATATTTCTCGTGGTGACGTGCTGGAGCTCATTAGGCGAATTGAGCGCAGAGGGGCGCTGGTCTCTGCTCGAAAGGTGCGCACCTGGCTCAACCAGATCTTTCGTTTTGCTATGGCGGAAGGGCTTGTTGATGTGAACCCAGCAGCAGATCTTGATATCGTTGCCGAGACGCCGCGACCAGTTCGCCATAATCCCTTCCTCCAGGTAAATGAACTTCCAGGACTACTCAGGGCCGTAGCCCACTATGGTTGTGCAGAAGCGACACGGCTTGGTATTCTTCTATTGCTGTTGACAGGGGTACGTACAGGAGAGCTAAGGGCGGCGAGGCCAGACCAATTCGACCTCGACAAAGGGATCTGGTTGGTGCCGCCGGAGGGTGTCAAGCAACTCCGGAGCCGTGTTCGAACCCAGGGGGATGAGATCCCACCTTATGTGATTCCACTGTCTACCCAAGCAATTGCAATTGTGCAGCGGCTAATGCAGTTAAGGGCGCGCGGTGCGCGGTACCTACTGGTTCACCGATACGAACAGCAGGAAATGATCAGTGAAAATACCCTTAACACTGCGATCAGCCGCATGGGGTACAAAGGAAGGCTCACCGGGCATGGCATCAGGGCCACCATTTCAACGGCGCTCAACGAGGTTGGCTTTGTAGAAGAGTGGATTGAGGCGCAGCTTTCACACGCTGATACCAACCAAATTCGGGCTGCATACAATCATGCAGAATACGTCGAGCCGAGACGTAGGATGATGCAATATTGGGCGGATTTAATAGATGCGCTAGAGGGCGGCGTTTCTCCGCCTACGCCCGAAGCATACATGCCGCATACCGGGCGAATTTCAACGGGGTGTCTGAGTGCGCAGTGGAAGTCGGCTGATTAATAGTATGGGGTGCTAGGGGTCGAGTGTTCGAATCACTCCGTCCCGACCATATAATTCAAGGGGTTGCGAGATTTTATCTCGCGACCCCTTTTTGTTTTTTGGCGTTTTTACCCCTACAAACCGGCTGGCTCTAAGTGGAATCTACAGCGGATAATGCTGGCAGATTTAACGTAGCAACGCAGACTTCAAAACGGCCCATGCGTTTTCACGCAGCCTGGGCCAAAGATGCCGGTCGTCGATCACAGCATTCTGTAATCCCCAGTCTTGGCGTTGCGGGCGGCCGTCCGTGAAACGCTATTGCGCAGCGTAACTGACCTCTCTCCAACGGTATTAGCCTTCAGTTTAAAAGGATGTGAACAAGTAGCTTGCGATCAAGCGTGTCTCGTCAATATCTCTGGCAGCGTCACTTCGATAGGTTGCATTCCGTAATCGCACAGAGAACCCCTTCAACGATCCCTGGAAGGCGTAGTTTACGTCCACATCACGCTCCCACTCTTTCTCGGCACCGACCGTCTTCAGACCGTCTCCCCGGATATAGGCAGTGAAGAAGCTCAGTCCTGGGATACCCATGGCTGCGAAGTCGTAACCATACCGCAGCTGCCAGCTACGTTCGCCAGCGCTTCCGAAGTCGTGGTACTGAACGTAGTTGGGCAGGTAGGGGTTATTGATGTAAGGAAAGCCCGTAGCACCGCCCATGACTTGGTAGGTCGCCATGACGCTATGCCCATTGTCCAGGGCGTAGCCGAGCGCGGCAGCGTATGCGCGGTTATCAACCTCTCCTGCTTTAGCTGCGCCA
The DNA here is from genome assembly GCF_003058245.1 of Pseudomonas sp. GV047. Taxonomy (NCBI): domain Bacteria; kingdom Pseudomonadati; phylum Pseudomonadota; class Gammaproteobacteria; order Pseudomonadales; family Pseudomonadaceae; genus Pseudomonas; species Pseudomonas sp. GV047. Next base: position 170,441 of record NZ_QCWA01000011.1, read on the forward strand.
ACATCACGACTTGAGAAAGCACGCAGGTCAGTGGTCAACGTACCTTTGCCGAGGCGCGTGTTGTGTATCAACCCAGCGAACTGCTGGCGGTACACATCATCAAGCTCGCCATAAAAGTACGTTGCACTTAGCGCTGGCGTCAGCTTGTAGGTCCCGCCGCCATATCGATAGTTATCGCCGATACCGGTTGCACGATAGCGACCGTCTTTCACCGCGAGGGTGATGTCCTGAAGGTCGGTAGAGTCGGGCGTAATCGTCTTATCGAATTGAGCCAGGTTCAAGGTCAGGCGATCTACGTCGGTAGAGTTGATCTGCCAGCCCTGGAATGTCTGAGGAAGCAGTCGACTGTTGTTGTACTGAAGAACCGGAACCTTTGGCAATGACATCCCATAGCGCAAGGATGTCTGAGATATTTTGAGTTTGACGCCATAGCCTGCTTTTGAATATTCATCAACGGCCTCACCGGAAGCCCGTTTGGGGAGGAGGCCGCTACCGGAACGGTCTGGGCTCGAGTCCAGTTTGTAGCCCGCAAACACCAGTGCGTCGACGCCAAAGCCGATGATTCCCGGTGTGTATCCCGACTCATAGTTGAGCAAAAAACCTTGAGCCCATTCTTCTCTTTTGGAGACGCCCGTTCCCTGACGAAAATCCCCGTTGTAGTAGAAGTTTCGTGCTTCCAGGCGAATCTTGCTGTCCGCGATAAAGTCATCGGCCATTGAGGTGTCGATGGAGATAAGTACAGGTGTGAGCAAAGCAACATATAAGGCGCGGTTCATTTTTATTATTTTCCTGACGCAGGGAGTCGCTGCTCGGTGCTGGACCGAACAGAGACTGTTTAGATATGGTGTGATCGATAGAGCAGAAGTTTTACGGTTTGGTGCCAAGTTCCAGAGCAAGCTTGTCGCGATCCAGTTCTTTTTCCCACGCTGAGACAACCAGCGCGGCGACACCGTTACCAACCAAGTTAGTCATGGCAAGGCCGGTGCCCATAAAGCGGTGGATACCCAGGATCAACACCATGCCCGCCACCGGTACAAGCGGCACCACCATCAAGGTGCTGGTCAACATGACGAAGGCTGCCCCTGACACACCGCTGGCACCTTTGGAGGTGAGCATGGCCACGATGACTAACGTAAGTTGCTGAGAAAGTGACAGGTCGATATTCAGCGCTTGAGCGATGAACAGCACCGACATCGTCAGATAGATGTTGGTACCGTCGAGGTTGAAGGAATAACCCGTGGGAATAACCAGCCCGACGACAGGTTTGGAGCAGCCCAGTCGTTCCATTTTTTCCATGATCTGAGGCAGAACGACTTCCGACGAACTGGTGCCGAGAACGACCAACAACTCCTCTTTGATATAAGAGATAAAGCGCAGGATGCTGAACCCGCAAATTTTCGCGACTCCACCCAGTACCACAATCACGAACAACGCGCACAAAATGTAGAAGCTGCCCACCAGTTTCATGAGAGGGAGAAGTGCGCCGACGCCGTAAGTACCGACGGTGAACGCGATGGCGCCGAATGCGCCGATGGCGGAAAGCTTGGCGATGATGTGCACGATGCGAAAGAACACGCCGGACAGGCCTTCGATCATGTCGTAAACCGGTTTGCCTTTCTCACCCATGGCTGACAACGCGCACCCGAAGAGTACGGAGACCAGCAATATGCAAAGCACGTTACCTTCTGCAAACGCCTGAACAAACGTCGAGGGAATGATCCCCATCAGAAATTCGACCATGTGCATGTGCTGAGCCTTCTCGGCGAAACCAGTGACCGCCGACGCGTCCAGCGAATTCACATCCACATTGAAACCTGCACCTGGACTAAACAGGTGACCACCGATAAGGCCGATCAGCAGTGAAACAGTGGAGATGACTTCGAAGTAGAGCAGTGCTTTCCCTCCGACTCGACCCACTTTTTTCAAATCGCGCATACCGGCGATGCCGGTAACGACTGTGCAGAAAACCACAGGGCCGATAATCATCTTGATCAGCTTGATGAACGCATCGCCCAGCGGCTTGAGATCGGCCGCAAAGGTTGGCCAGAAATGGCCGACGGCAACTCCCGCGATAATCCCCAAAAGGACTTGAAAGTACATCGCGCGATAGAAGGGCGGCTTAGTCTTCACCTTGATAGGAATGCTTACGTTTACCTGAGCAGATGCAGGACTGGGGTTCATGGCGTTCACTCACTGAAAGTCTTATTTTTGGAGGTGCAGCAAAGGTGTTGCGCTTAGCGTCCGTATAGCTTCATCGGGTTATCGATCAGCAGTTTTTGACGCAGCAGAGGATCGGTACAGAAGTCGAACATCAGATCAACCAACCCGCCGTCGTTGGGCATGTCTTTACTGATGTTCGGATGCGGCCAATCAGTGCCCCACAGTACGCGATCTGGTGCCATCTCAATCAGTCGCTCTGCGAACGGAACCGCGTCATCGAATGGCCTCCGGCCCACTGATACACGCTCTGCGCCACATACCTTGACCCACGCCAGCGGGTTTTCCATCAGTTGCTGCAATGCGAGGAAGGACTGCTGCTCAATGCCATCCTGAGCTTTGACCCTACCCATGTGATCGATGATGAAAGGTACCGGTATCCGCGCTAATCTCTGCGCATAGGTGAGGATGTCTTGTGCATCAAGGTGCAGGACGACGTGCCATCCCAAATCCGCAAGGCGATCCACAGTGCTATCAAAGACGTCCAGGTCTGGCGCGCCACCCAGATGTGCAACGAAGTTGAACCGAACGCCGCGCACACCGCCAGCATCCATCTCGGCAAGCTGCTCATCGGTTTCGCTGCCGTCAACGATTGCTACGCCTCGATACCGTCCTTCACTCCGTGCAATAGCGTCGAGCATTGCGCGATTGTCACTGCCGTGACAGCTGGCCTGGACAATGACTCCGCGAGTGAATCCCAAGTGGTCGTGCAATGCCCGCAACGTTTCAAACGCGGCGTCTGGTGGGGTATAGCTACGATCTTCTGCATAAGGGAAGTCAGCCGCAGGGCCGAAAACGTGGCAGTGAGCATCCCAAGCGCCCACAGGAAGTGGCTGCTTTGGTTTTGTAGGATTGGCGTCAGGGGCGAGGCAGGTTTTCATCTCGTGTCCTTTAGTTATCGTTAGCGGAAGCGATGGCCGATGGTGGCCGTCTCGACGCCTTACAACAACAAGACACAGGCTCTAGCAGTTATGCGGATTTTGCATGCGTCTATTCAGTCTATGCAGATCTCACGAACCAATGACAGGGTCTGTTCTGCCAGGCGTGACAGCGGACGCTGCTCAAACGTGGCGATAAATAAGTGTGTCTGGATGGACGGATCAAAGATCTGTGCAGCTTTGAGTCCTTCTAGCTTCCCGTCGCCGTTTGCCAAAGCCGAGCGAAACAGTACGCCGTAGCCCATGTTGAGATTGATCAGCTCCAATAGCGACGGGATGCTATCGACCTCCAGGCAAACATTCAGATGCACCTCATGTCTCGACGCTTCATTCTCGATGAGGCGGCGTATGGAGTGAGGTTCGCTGGGAGTGATTAAAGGGTATTGGCCCAAGTCTTTCATCGATACCTGGGAAGGGAGGTTGGAGTGCTGGCTACCTATGAGCATCAATGGTTCCGAGTGGATGTGCTCATATTGCAGTTGTGCGCTGTGGCCAGGATTGAAGAGCAGTGCGAAATCCAGGCGACCCAGAAGCAGCCACTCGCGCATCGAATGAGTCAGGCCTTCCTTGATCCCCAATATGCAGTCAGGAAAGCGCTCTCGGAAGGCAGAGACCACTCCCACGGTATGGCGTCGGGAAATACTTGGAGGAAGCCCGACGACTACCTTGCCAGACAATGTGTCGCGTTGTTCGCGCAGGTCTTCACGAGCCACCTGCACCTGCCGCAAGATGCCTTTGCCATGATCGAACAAGCGTTGCCCGGAGGCCGTCAGCAAGACCCCCCGACCATTTCGCAAGAGCAGATGCTCCTGCAGCTCGACTTCAAGCTGCCTGACCTGACGGCTGACGACCGATTGAGAAATGTTCAGTACGGCAGCCGCTTTGGTGAAACTTCCGAACTCGGCCACCCTGACGAAACATTCGAGCTGTTTTAGATCCATGGGGGCGACTCTGGGAAAAAGGCTATGTTACCGCTTTTCCTGAATTGCGCTTCCATGAGCGATTGGACTGCCATACAGCGTGTCGATCAGGTTTATCCAGTTGAATGGCTCAAGGTGTGAGTAATCAATATCGGCATCAATCATGGCATCGACGAGCCCGAGTTGGGCGCTGACGATGGCTTGGCTCATGTTCGGAACCACGTCGACGTCGCGAGCGGTTTTTGCGACCTCTTTCATTTCCTCCGCGCGGCGCCGACCGTGCTCTGCCACGCGACTGATCAGGTAGTGGGGGAGTGCGCCGTCCCAACCCATCTGCGGGAAACTCTTGTGCAATGACGCCAGCACTTCGTCCTCGGCATGGTATTGGCGAGCTGTACTCAAGCATTCGGTGGTGAGTGCTTCCAGGCCTTTGATCATGATGCTTCGACACATCTTTATCGCCGACGCTACGCCAACCACCTCCGCCACTACCCGCACGTTCATGCCTATGCCGCTTAATCGTTCAGCGACCAGGGTGGCGTGTTGGCCGCCTAACAGGATCGGTGTTTTCAAGCGTTGCGGTGGTACCGGCGCCATGACGGCGGCATCGATGTAATCGACGCCATGCTGCTGCATCGCTATGGCCGCTGCGCGCTTGGTAGAGGGCGCCACTGAGTTGATGTCGATGAACAGTTGTCCGGGCTTCATCAGTGACGCCGCGCTCAGTGCGACTTCGAGTGCGTTATCCGCTGTGACGGCTGAAATGATCCACTTGCCAAGCGCTATCGCTTGAGCCGCACTCTCGCACAGTTGAACGCCACACCGCAGGGCTTTTTCATGCAGCGCTGCTCGTTTGGCCGGGTCTTCAAGGAGGCGATCATAGGCGTAGATCTTTACGCCCTGTGCCGCAAGATCCTCGCCCAGAATGGCACCGGCTTCGCCGAAGCCGATCATGGATACGGTCGTGGTCATTACGATTTCACCGGTTTTTGCCAGACGTTCCCAGAAATGAGCACGTTGCCTTCGAACAACAGCCGGGCCGTGCGCACCAACCCGCAACCGGCTAACTGATCGTCAATCACACGCAGCTCCACCGTGAACTCGCCGGTTGGATGCTCGACAGACAATTGGACTCGATCACCGGTTTCTACTTGGGCCAAACTGCTCGCGACTGTCCCTTGAATCAGGCAGGCAGATGCGACACTGACAGCGCCGAACACCCCTATTGACGTGTGACAGCGGTGAGGAATGAAGGTACGGCTGCGAATGGCGCCTCCGTTGCGGGGGGCTGCTATCAGGGACATTTTCGGTACTGTGCGCTCGCGCACATCCCCCAGATTCATCAACGGGCCCGCCTGCAGCCGGATCGATTCCAGCAACGCTTTGAGTGCCATGTTGGCGTCCAGTTGCTCGGGGTTTTCATCGCCCGTGCACCCCACATCAGTCGCCCTGATCAGCACAACAGGCATTCCATTGTCGATACACGTCACTTCAATGCCATCGAAGCGGTCAATGGTATTTCCGGTAGGCAAGAGCGCTCCGCAACTGGAGCCGGCAATGTCTTCGAACTCGACAATCAGAGGAGCACTGGTGCCAGGAACGCCATCGATGCGGGTATCCCCTGCGTACTCGACGATGCGACCTGGTGTGCGGACGTTAGCCACGGCGATCTGGCCGGTGTTCACCATAAAAATCCGCACGGTCGTCAGCGATTCGTCTGCGCTGATCAGCTCTCGCTCGATTGAAAAGGGGCCGACACCTGCGAGGATGTTTCCACAATTCTGGCCGTAATCCACTTGAGCGTGTTCGACTGAAACTTGAGCAAACAGATAATCGACATCAGCGTCCGGGCGATCTGAACGGCTGATGATGGCGACCTTGCTGGTCAACGAATTTGCGCCCCCGATGCCATCTATCTGGCGTGTATCGGGTGAGCCCATGACGGCCAGCAATACTCGATCACGCAGCTTACCTTCAGGCGGCAGGTCGTCAGCCAGGAAGTAAGCGCCCTTGGAGGTGCCTCCACGCATCATGAGGCATGGAATTCGGGTCTGGCGCATGAAGGTTATCCTTGCACGTCAGTGAGGTTGTCGTAATAAGTCAGCCCACGCTCGACGAGCTTCTGACGCATCGCGTAGATATCCAGGCCCAACTCGCCAGCCGCCAGGCGCACGCGTTTCTGCTCTTCGATTTGAGCGCGTTTTCGGCTGGTTTCAAACACGTCGGGCAACTCTTCGCGGCGAACAATGACCACGCCGTCATCGTCAGCCACTACGACGTCCCCGGGCTCGACCAACTGGCCGGCGCAGATAATGGGCACGTTGACTGAACCCAGGGTTTCCTTGACGGTGCCTTGGGCATGAACCGCCCGCGACCATACCTTGAAGCCCATGTCCCGCAGCGTTCGGGTATCGCGTACCCCAGCGTCAATGATCAGGGCGCGTACCCCTCGGGCCATCAACGATGTGGCGAGCAGGTCGCCGAAGTAGCCATCGGTGCAGGGTGACGATGTCGCGACCACGAGGATATCGTCCGGTTGGCATTGTTCGACCGCCACGTGAAACATCCAGTTGTCGCCCGGCGCGACCAACACGGTCACCGCCGTTCCGCTAATGCTCTGGTTCTGCTGAATGGGACGAATAGCAGAATCCAACAGACCTTTACGCCCTTGGGCTTCATGCACAGTAGCAACGCCAAAGCGATCCAGTTCGTCGATCAAAGCCGCGTCAGCACGTGGGATGTTGCGCACGACAATGCCGGTTTTTCCGATCAGTGTGCTCATGCCAGGTTCTCCGTCACCCGTGGGAAGATGCTTTGATAGCCCTCGGCGTAAACGATGTTGCGGGTGGAGGCGATACCCACATTGCGCTTTGCCTGAACGCCGCGTTGCAGTGCGACGCGTGTGTAGTATTCCCAAAGATGCTCTTGGCCTGCCATGCACTGGATGGCGGCGTATTTCTTGTCCCAGACCTCGGTGATATCCAACAGTACATCCGGGCGCCATTCGCATTGCTCAGGCTGATGGGGTTCGAAGCTGTAAACGGGAGGGGCACCCACAATTTTTTCGCCAGGCTTGTAGCCCTCAGCTTGGGCGATGATGCGCGCTTCCTGGGTCAGGTTCATCGCTAACGGGTGATCGTAGTTATACGGGTCTTTAATCGAGTGGCTGAGGACGAACTCCGGCTGTACTCGACGAAACACATCGGCCAAGCGGAACAGCGTTTCTTTGTCGGCACGCATCGGGTAATCACCGATGTCGAAGAATTCCACGCTCGCGCCAAGGATTTCCGCTGCGGCTTCAGCCTCGCTGCGACGCGCGGTTTTGACCTTGTCTTCAGACATCTCGCCTTTGCGCCAGAGCTTGGCCGACTCACCTCTTTCTCCGTAGGAAAGGCACACGATGTGAACGGCGTGACCTTGTTGGGCGTGCAGGGCGATGGCACCACCTGCGCGCCAGACGAAATCGGCAGAGTGGGCGCTGACGACCAGTGCAGTTTTTGTTTTATTGATCATGGGAGGGCTCTTCTTGCGGCTGTTTGATAGAGCCCACATTCGCATTTGAGATGGGTGGTGGATAATGCGTTCGGCGGTAGGAGGTATGCGTTTTACTTATCGTGATGAATTATGCATGCTGTCCGACAGCTTTCTCGAAACCTCGGCAGGTATACATGCGCAGTCCTGAATTGCCCAATTTTATGCAGGTTCGAGCGTTCCTTCGGGTTGTCGAACACGGCAGTGTATCCAGGGCGTCCGCCGTGCTTTTCCGGGCTCAGCCCGTCGTGACTCGCGCCATCCTGGCCTTAGAGAAGCGCCTCGGCGCTGCGTTGTTTGAGCGCAACGTCAGTGGTATGCGTCTGACCGATTATGGTGAGCGCGCAGTGCCTCGGGCTCGGCGGGCCATGGATGAACTGCTCGCCGTACCGCCTTTACTGGGGCAGGCGATGGGTCCGGCCGCTGAGCCGCTTTACCTATTCCAGACCAGGCGCCTGGAAGCGTTCGCCAAGCTCTGCGAAACCCACCATATGCAAACGACCGCCAACACCCTGGGGGTGTCCCAACCAGCGATCAGCGCCGCTATCAAAATACTTGAGCAGGGTAGCGGCTGCAGCCTATTTGAACGCACCCCCCACGGCTTGCTGCCGACTCGTCTATGCCTGGCAATGTTGGTGCGGGTACGCCGAGCCCTGAATGAGCTGCGTCACATCGATGCGGACATCGCTGCGTTGGGTGGCTCCCTTCAAGGCGTCGTGCACGTAGGGGCCCTGCCTCTTGGGCGCACGGGGATATTGCCTGAAGCCATAGTGCGCCTGACCCTGGAACACCCTCATGTACGAATCGTCACCAACGAAAGTCCGTTCGACCTGTTGGCTAGTGAGCTGCGTGCAGGCGATGTGGATTTTGTGCTGGGGGCTCTACGTCCGTCGGCCTACGCCAGCGACCTGCATAGCGAGGCCTTGCTGCAAGAAGAAATGGTGATCCTGGTACGCCGCGACCACCCTTGGTTAAAGCGCACGCCAGTCTATGAAGACTTGAGTGCCGCCTGCTGGATCCTGCCTCGCGCCGGTTCCCCGGCGCGACAACTGCTGGACGCATTTTTTGCCCACATCGGCATTGCCGAACCCAATCCTGTGATTGAAACGGCGGACTTGGCAATCCTGCGCGGCGTGTTACTGCGCTCAGACATGCTTGCCGCCGTTTCCGCACATCAGCTGGAACATGAAATGGCCAGCGGTGATCTGGTGCGACTGCCGCTTTCCCTTAGCCACACTACGCGGCCGATTGGCCTTATCTCTAGAGCGGGGGCGCTTCAATCTCCAGCGGCGCAGGCATTGATGGACAAGATTCGGGAGGTGGTAGGGGAGTCGGCGATGAGAATTACAGAGTCGACCTGATGCAGGTTTGACCCCGACGTCGCCCCGCCATTCGCAGGAAAAGTGCCGTGCTTTGTAGGTCAGTCAGGGATTTGCGCGGCCAGGAACCACAGGAGTACTCTTTATTTTCTCCTTCCCACCGATACCGATAGAAAAAGCTGACGGATACACCGTCCTTCATCATTGGCGGTCAGCGACTCAAGTTCTTTGATGGTGATTTTGGCCATGAAACGGACTCCCCCTACTTTTACCCCCACAAAAACGTCGGCTCTTGATGGACGTTACTGGACTCTCGTAGAGCAGAACACCGCTGGAGCTCAAGTAAATACTAGCTTGTAAAAAATCCAGAGTAAAATTTCGGAGTCTTTCAAGAAGTATGAAAAAGGAGATGGGGTGCTAGGGGGCGAGTGTTCGAATCACTCCGTCCCGACCATATTTTTCAATGAGTTAGCCCAATCTTCTTAGGTTGGGCTTTTTCATGCCTACAAAACCACTCCTACATTTACTCCCGCGGATATCCTGGATCTCGGTAGCGTTGCTATCTGATAGGTATTCGAGTCTTGTGTATACGGGTAGCTCGTACCAGTGCAAGAACCTAAAAAAGCGAAGATGATCGTTCTTGGGGTGCAGATCTGGAAAGTCCGCGAGGCATGGTCCGGACGATGAATATAGGTAGAGCGGAGCTCTCTGTTGCTAGTGTGTTGATCCGGGCGTTCACTCAAACTCCGGTAGAGTCATCGGATATCACGTATTTCCAGTGGTGGAGGTTCGGTCGATGGAGGCTATTAACTTCCTGCTGATGGAAGTATAGGGCCGATCAAACGCAGTAGTCTGATTGTTATAACTATCGATGCCGTGCTTGCGTGCTTGCGGTTGACGCTTAGCTGCGCCGAAAAGCGTGGTTAGCCCGAAGCCTGTAAATACAGTCAAGGTTGTTCTCCCCTCAAAAACATTCGCCATGGCTCTAGCCTGGCTTTACAGGCAGTCGAGGCGCAAATTCTGCCTCGGTTGCGCCCTCTGTCGTGCCTCATGGATGGGACATCTCAATTCGAGATTTGAGTTGTTTTGAGAGTAGCCTGAATGAATTAGTCGCAGCGTAGCCAACCAAGCTCCTTCTCAATCGCTCGTCTGTAGATAGTATCGATTTGAGTAGGAGTGTTACGGACGTAGCGCTCCGCAACCTCTCGATTGGTATCGTCCAGAGAGCGCAGAAACGTAATTACCTCGGTTTCGCTGGGTAACACATGCTCGTTGTTGAATTTGTGAGATAGGTTCGTCCAGACAACGCCAGCGAGCCCCATGTGTGCCGCCCAAGACGTAATGGTGTCGGCTTCCATGCCTAGCGCATGATCATTGAGAAGATCAGCGAAACCGATGTCTGTTTGCCAATTCTTGGGAATACCCTCGCGCTTAGCTAGGCATATACGCGCTGTACCCATGTCCGGAACGTCAAGAACTGTCCAGTAAGCCCTTACCCGTGCGCTACCGGGGCATATGACCAACGACATTTTGTTACCTCGTTGGTTTTTCATGGCTCCGGACTCGCGCCCGAATTCGATCGGCAGCATAGGCCCATCGTGGCGCCAGCCTCCCCTGGAAGGCAGCTCGCGCGGATCCCACACAAGTGAGCCCCATCCTAGACAGGCAATCACGCTAACGGTTGGCTTCATCGTACGTGGACCTCCAAGTTGTCGCGTTGGCCTCTGGAGACAGGGAGATGGCCGTCGTGCGCTATGGTACGATAGCTGATTTTTGGGTCGCGCTGCCGCCTAAGGGCCTTTGATGATCGAGTTTGATAATGTTTAGATATTTTGGCTCCAAAGCATCGACAGCTTCGCTAGTAGCCGATTTGGCTTTGGATGATATGGGTCAAGCAACCGCAGCAGATGCTTTTGGGGGCCTTGGTAATATAGGCGCCGAATTTAAGAAGCGAGGTTGCGCGGTCACAACATGTGACGTACTAAGCTTTCCTAATGCATTTCAGCACGTGCGGATCTCATGCGTGTCTGAACCTGATTTCACCTGTCTTAAACAAAAATTGAGCGTCTCAGACAACTTCGATCTATTGACGCTACTGAATAATACCGCATCTACATCGCCTTGGTTCGTACGAGAATACTCTTCAAAGAGAGCCTTCTTTACTGCAGCTAATGCCGCGAAGATTGGCGGTGCGTGGCGACAGATTGGGATTTGGAAGAAGATGCAGTGGATCAATCTTAATGAGGAGAAATATTTAGTAGCGTCTCTTCTTAATAGCATGGATTCCGTTGCAAATACGGCAGGAACTTACTATGCCTATTTGAAGGGGTGGGATCGGAAGTCTCTTAAGAATTTTTCTTTTCAATGGTTTGATGGTATTACTGACGGGATTCCAGGTACAGCTGTACAGGCGGATGCTCTGAGTTATTTGTCAGGGAAAAGTTTTGATGTTTTATATCTTGATCCTCCTTATAATAATAGGGACTATTCGAGATACTATCATCTGCCAGAGACACTTGCTAAATTGAAGCCTGTTAAGGTTGATGACGCCAGTAAGTCGGGGCTTCCCTTGATTCGATCTTCTGAGGGAAAAGAAATAAGAGATGCTATGAAGTTGCCGTATCTACTTGAGTTGATAGATTCAGTTTGTTGGTCTCGTCTTGTATTGCAGTATGCAGACGGTGCTTACATATCTATTTCAGATTTGGAAAAATCTTTATCAAAGCTTGGGGATTTAAAGGTTCATCAAGTTCCAGCTCTTGGTTATCAGTCAACTAACGGTACAAGGCGGCAGGTTCATCATGTGTTCGTTATTGATAAATAAACCCAAGCCTTTGCCTGGGGCCCTGTGTGACCCAAGCGAGTTGTTGCCATTCGCTAAGGTGAAGCTAATTGCCTTTGATTTGGATGGCACGTTGATATTGCGGCCTCAGGATCCGCTTGGAAATCGATTAATAAAGTTATTCTCGTTGCTAAGCGGTCCTGGTCGTAATTTACATTTAACATTAGCGACAGGGCGGACCCTGACAGGAGTATCCTCAACGGTAAAACAACTCGGCGGCTTCAGTAAGGTTCCTCTTGTTTTATATAACGGGAGTGTCGTAATGCAGCCTGAAAAACAGGCGCTTGTCGCCCATGAAGTAATCGCCGAAGATGTGGTAGTTGATGTTATTAACTTGCTTTCTGAATTTTCTAGTGCGGGACTTTTTATTTATACGGTTGATCCTGAAGCGAAGCTTATAAGTGATTATTCATCTACGGAAAGTGTTTTCTTCAAAGGTGAAACTCGCAAGCCTGAGCTGGATTTTAACGGGATGATGGTGAGAGATTTTTCGGATATAGATCTCTCTGCTGATAAAGTGGTCGCTATGTTGGTAGCAGTACCATCGCCCGAAGAAAAAAAATGCATTGTATCCCGATTGAATCTATTACCAGGCGTTTCAGTCACGGCCAGCGGGTCCGTATATATTGAATTGCGACCTATGAGATCCTCTAAGGCGCTGGGCCTGAAGGTTCTCTGTGATAGATACGGAATATTGCCTCAATATGTTTTAGCTGTTGGGGATAATGATAATGACGTGGAGTTGCTAACCTGGGCAGGACTTAGCGTCTGTGTAAAAGATTCGTCTGATGCTGCTAGGGCTTCGAGTAAATTTTACTCTACGCATGGCGCAGGAAAGGCTGCAATTGATGTACTGGAAATTGTCCGTCGCGCTCAGCGCTTATTTGGAAAGGCAAGGAAAGCATGATTCTGAAAAGTCGTGGATCAAGAGACCCAATCGCGAAGCTGAAAAGTGACGCAATAAACTATTTTATTTCTCCCGCCGAGCTTGAACAACGCCTAAATGAGGTAGAACAGGCGTTTGGCTTATCTAAGCTAGGACTAAAAGTTACCATTCAAGACGTATCTCATGAATGGGGGCAGTGCAGTGGTGACCCTTTCGTTATAGATCGCATAAATAGCGCTGGCGTCACTATTGAATTGTACATCACTGATAAGTCCCAGTCAGCCGATCTCAATGTACAACAGAAACTGCATCAGCTATTTGCTTCTCTGGTGGAGGTTTGGGGTAGTGAGTACAGGAATAATCATGGCGGCCTTTATTTAAAGGCTGCCGGTGCAGAAGAGATGTTTAGAAACTCTATCGTGCCTATGTCCAGTCTTGATAACATTCCTCAGCTATCTGTGGTCTATATTGATTTGGATAAGTTTAAATCAGTTAATGACCAGTGCGGCCATGACGAAGGTGATAGAGCAATACGTCAAGTGTACGCTGAGATGCACAAATTGTGTCGGGTGCTGGGCGGATTAGCGTTCATTGACGGAGGTGATGAGTTTATTTTAGTGTTGCCGTGTGATAGACCCATGGATATCAGTGCGCGGCTATGGGAGTTAAGAACAAAAATACATGGCTTGTCTTTTGGCGAGAAAAAGCTGCGTATTGGAATGACCGCCGGAGTGATTACTAAAAGTATCGATGATGTTTCTAAAGATATTCATGGTATTAAAAAAATGTGTGAGGCTCTGACCAAGTCCGGAGACGAGCATAAAGAAAAAAAACGAGGGACCGTTAGTTTTCAAAGTTCAGAAGATCAGTTTGACTCAGTAAAGTATCCAGTCTCACTATCTGATTTTTTTAAGCTCGGTTTGTGCTTTTCAAAAAGCCGACAGTTTTTTGAGAATTGCTTTGTTGACGAGCGACTTAACCTCATAGTGCATCAAGTGTCTTTGCTAACGAGTTTTCCGCCACAACCTGAGGAAGTCGAGGCAGCAGTCGCTGATGTCATCTCCTGGTTTGGGGTAGCTATCACAGATGAGTGTGACGAGCGATATTTGTTGAATCGCTCGGGGGACGGGCTTTGTATTTCTAAAAGTTCTATTACCCTTGCAGTGATGCATGCCTTATCTAGAGCAGCGATAAATAACAAGTGGCCAGCGAGTGCGGCCGAGACTTTATCAGTGATGTTTGATGAGTCCTCCGTACAATGTGCCGTGTATATCGATGAGATAAAGGTGTGGGGAGACTTGGATGAAAGAGGCCATGGCAGTATTTCATTTGGAAGTCTGGTAGGAAAGGGCTCGGACAATGAAAAGGAAGGTGTAGCCGTGGGAGTGCAAATCGGCTTTGACCAGAAGCCGCGGACTCCCGGTGGAGCTAAACTACCACCTGACTTTTTAATTGACCATGTCAGGGTTGATATTAGGCCCCGAACTGGTGGAGGACTGCCAGATTTTTGGCAGGCAGCCCTTGCACAAGTAGTATCAGCTTTAAATAAAGCTAAAAATCCTGCGCCTGTCTTGGTGTGGGGAGATACTCCAGAAAGTACTGAGGTTTTTAAGCGACTTACTGATCTTGGAGCTTGGTCGAATGATGAGATTGCCAATCTGACCGGTCTTACAACCAATCAGGTTGCGAAAATAAAAGAGCAGTTGAATGGCAAAGTATTGATTGTCAATAATAGTGATGCGTTGCTTGATGCCTTGTATAATTGCTATTTGTCGTTTTCTGGTGATGAACGTTCAGATGATACGGTTGCGCATCGAGACGACTACTCTCTCAAGAGGCCAATGATTTCTGCCGCGGCGCTAGACCAGAGTGAGGGAATTTTTTGTAAGACTTCACGTGAAGCCTATCCGATTATTATTGATACACTTAGAAAAGCCGAAAAAATTCGTTTCTCAATAGATGATTCAGGGCAAGAACAAAGAGAGCTAATAGCCTTTAAGCTAAAATTGATGTCTCCTCTTATTGACCGCGTTCCGGATTACTTAGCCGATCAATTACCAAATTTGGAGCAATATGCGAGCACCGTATTGTTGTCTGATGATGGAATCATCCGTAAGGGGCTTGAAAGTGCAGGCCAGATTGACGCTTTCGTATCTTACTCAGCCCGCTACGTTGGCCACCACAAAAAATCCAGATCCACTCGACGTGCTTGCTTAGTAGTTCCTCACGTCCCAGATGAGCATGGTGAGCCTAGGCCTCTTGGATTGATCTCTGTCTGGGCCACGCCACGATTTGCTTCTCCATCGGCTACATTCTTAGATTTTGTTTTTGTTTGGAGAACGGTAGAGGCATTTATCGGATTTCCTTACAGTCTATATGGCTCGATTAAATTGGCTGAAGACTTGATAAATAAAATAGCGAATATTGCCGGAGTAGCGGTGTCGCCAGACGGCCTTCAATTGGGTGAGCTTAACTATGTCGCTTTGAGCCTGCACATAGGTAGCGATGAGTTCCATACCCGTGTGGCTAAACAGATTGTCGACTCCGCGAGTGACTAATGGTGGCTTTCCTTGGTGTGCGCAAAAGTAGAGTTCCACTGCTAGAGTGGATTGCCTTGTTCGGTTTTCAAGAAGTAGGCCAAAGCAAAAATTTTTACCTCTATGAGATTCCAGCAACTAAAGATGGGTTGCCCGTGGGGTGTCTCGTACAAGTAATAGAAAGTGGGTTTTTAAAGATATTTGAATCCTGCTATATAGATTGCATGGGTGAAATCGACCTGCAGCAGGAGGTCGTTCATCTGCTGTTTTCTATAGTTGCAGGTGATGTCTATAACAACCTGATTGATGCTGGTAGGAATATTTCATGCTATCACGCACTTTTCGAAGGTGCACAGCGGAGGAGTGAAAACCCTCTGAAATCTATATTAGATTTTGGATGTGGACCTGGGACAGTGATGGCCAGTTCTCTTGCGCGCGAAGGGATCTTGTTGCGAGGTTACGATTTTGTTGCTGAAAATAGAGAGTTGGCCAAAAAAAATGGTCTTGACGTCTTTGAGGATGGAGAGCTTCATGACATATCAGTTGAAAAATTTGATCTGATATTGAGTTGTTATGTCATGCATTATGAAACAATTCCTCATGATGAGCTTATAAAGCTTTCCAAGTTGATTCGCACAGATGGCCTTTGGGCGGCGAATTTTCATAAGTCAAAAGGCTTCGCGGCTTTTCAGAAAGCACTGTTGGCAACACACTTGTATAAAATCGAAACTGAGATGTCACCTTTTGGTTTATTGGTATTTGCGACTAAAATAGGTGATAAAGATGAGTGAATACCAACGTACTTCCCCCGTCAAAGTTAAATCGCTTGAGTCTACTCTCACCGAGGATGAAAGTATTTGGCTGTCGAAAAAAATACTTTGCGCCATTTCGGGTGCTGATAAGGCGTTGTACTCTGCGACGCAGGTTAAGATTTTGTCAGCGCTTACTAATCATGCGAGGTCATTGAA
Organism: Pseudomonas sp. GV047; assembly: GCF_003058245.1. NCBI lineage: Bacteria > Pseudomonadati > Pseudomonadota > Gammaproteobacteria > Pseudomonadales > Pseudomonadaceae > Pseudomonas > Pseudomonas sp. GV047. The sequence continues at coordinate 186,599 of NZ_QCWA01000011.1, forward strand.
TTATACAAATCCGCATCCCACAAGTCTTTTTCCGTCTACTGAAGATTTGCCCTTAGGGGCGGGCACAGTTATAAGTGCGGGGTTAGTTGGAGAAGATGTTGAAGTAGAAGGTAATGAGGTTTTTCTTCAGCTTCTTCCTCATTGGATTGAGCAAGCTGAGAAAAGTAGCAGTGATGTTGAGTCCGATAGTTGGCAGCAAGAGTTGCTGGGTGCTGTTGAGGTGACGACCAAGTCGAAAGAGTTAATAAAACGAATCCGTCTGGCAAAGTCACGCGCGTCCTCATCACTTAGCTCGCGTGTCACTCAGTTTTCAAGATCAGCACATTATATGGGGTCAAAAGCATTTTTAGGCCCATACCTCTCTGAGATAGTGCATACTTTCTTTCCCCCAGAAACTATAGTTTTGGATTTGATGTGTGGGTCCGGCGCTACTTCTGGGATTTTCAGTAGAGAGTGGCGTACATATGCTTCTGATGCTCAGAGTTTTTCTACTCATCTAGCGATGGTACAAGGCGGTGGCCTTGGCGCGGACGACGCCACAGTCATTGCGGAAGGTGTATTGGGTGCGGCTAGAGCGCACTACGAGCTAATGCCTGAATATATCAAAACCCAGATTGATTTGGAGAATGATTTTTTATCATCTGAGCTTTCCCCAGAAATGCTGGATGATTTCGGTCGATGGATAGTTAGCTACCCTCGTATAAATAATGCTGAAGCAAAGTCTGATGAGTATTTGGATGCGTTAATTGATGCTCGCAAAGTTGCGCCAGGCACACATCCGTATCTGCTATTTAGTATGTATTATGCCAATCTTTTTTTTGGTGTGCGTCAGGCGGCTGAAATTGATAGTTTACGATATGCTATTGATCAAATTCTTGATGATTCGCAAAGATCTTGGGCGTTAGGCGCTCTAATTTGTGCGGTGAGCTCTTGTGCTTATTCTTATGGGGGACATTTCGCTCAACCTAAATTTGATGGTAGTTCATTCGAGAGGCTTGAAGCTTTGGCGCCTGACCTTGTTGTTTGTCGAGGGTTGTCGGTCGCACACGAATTTTTCATTCGACTTACGAGTCTTGGGGCTGAGAGTTCAAATATAAAATATCCAGTTGTTCCAATTTTGGGACCTTGGCATGAGGCTGTTGCTACGGCGGATGAGCTTTTCCGAGGGGAACAGGTTTGCGTATATCTGGATCCTCCATATACCCGTGACGAATATAGCAGATATTATCATATTCTGGAGACTTTGGTTCGTTATGATTATCCTGAAGTTAGGGATAAAGCATCTATGCCTAAAAGAGGTGATCCTGGACGTTTTGCATCGGCATTTGCGACAAGGAATACTTCGCAGATAGACGTTTTGATCGCGGATATAATCTCTGCTTGCTTAAATAGGGGTTGGAGTTGTCTTTGGAGTTATTCAAGCACTGGGGTGGCCTCGATTGAAACAGTCATAGATTTGGTTTCTCCTTTAACCAAAGAGGTTGAATTCTTTGCTGTCAACCATGTCTATAAAGGTCAGGGTAAGCACAAGTCTAAAGGCGTTAGAGAGTATGCATTGTTGCTCAGACCGTAAACTCCTGAACAAACGTTGCTTCGCATCATTCATGGTTTTTATGAATGGTGAGAAATGGATTGTCAGGATGTGGTTCGTCTAGTAAATAATCGGGACGCTCAAGTATGTATCCTTTGAGCGTCGATTTTTTGCGATTACCTGCTACTTGTAAAGTCCATATGTTCTGCCCGTTTTCGGTCTTCCTGTGGATTTTTAACTTTTCAAACTGTTTTTGAACGCGGCGCCATCCTTCGCTTACACCTTGGATGCCTGGAGCCTTCGGGAACTCTTGGACGTAGCATTGAAATAGACTAGGGCTTACCAAAAATACGCTACCACTCGTTGTATGGATTTTAGCCTTACTGCCGTTGATGATTAACTTGTGACTGCGAATGCCTTCTCTGACCCAATTCAGGAATGCCTGGCCAAGGTTATTCGAAGGATGATCTGAGATTTCGAGAGCATTTTCCGACGTCATATCGCGCATATCGGGCTCTCCCATTTCGAAAATGTCCAACAATGTATCGAGGTAGCCGGCATCCTCCATCGCCATAGCACCTTCCAGCGATTGGTCTTGATGCGATCCTGTTCCGCCTGCCTTAGGGGCTGGTGGGGATGTCGAAGTGTCAGTCGAGTGATCATCGGCTGCAACGCTCACCGTTCCGTTGAAAGCCTCAGGCCGGTCTTCGCTCCCCCAGATCAATGTCGGTTGAAGGCGCAGAAAGGTAAAGCTCTGCTGCCAGTTCCCCTGCGCGACAATAGCGGTCCAGATGGCTTTACCTTCCGGGGTCGACTCGACCAGCCCATGCGATTGCAGCTCGTCGAACACAGCGATGTTGGATGAGGGAATGCCCTCAATCGATTGCGACAGCAGATAGGCTCGCAGCTTGTCCGTGACCGTCTTGCTGACCAGCCAGAGCGCGTCCTGGGTCAGCCATCCCGCGGCACCCGGCTGATTGAGTTTCAGCTCGTGCTGAACCAGGTGACGCAGTCCGCTGATCAAGTGATGTTGCAGCGAATGAATCGGCGCTTGCAGCGCCTTGCTGGGGTTACCACCGATGTTCTGTGCGGTGGAGACGCGGTCGGCCTTTGTCACTAACTCGCCGAGCACGCCGGCACGTTCGTACTGACCCGCCAGGACATACAGCAGACTGGCCCACAGTGACGGGAATCCACTGAGCCAATCGAGGATGGAGCGGTCGAGAATCTGGGTGTAGAGCAAACCTGCAGCGGCACCGTGCAGGTGGTAGTCCCTACCTTTGAGATAGCGAAAACGGTAGGGCTGATCCAGGGGACCCTGCCAAGGATGCCAAAGGCGGCCATCTTGGCGCTCAACCAGCAGGTCCACAGCGATCTTGCCGATATCATGCAGCAGGGCGCCATAAGCGATACCCGCCGACCAGGCATCGGTCTGGGCGGCTTGGTCTTCGGGCGCAGCGCCGGTGGGGAGCAGATACGACTGACGCAGTTTCAAACTGCAAGCCACCAGCTCCAGTCCATGGTCGAGCATGCCACCGAGATACGCATGGTGGTGCGTCTCGCTGGCTGGGAGTTGCTGGACCTGCTCGGCGTAGCGATGGATCGGATTTAAATAGAGCTGGATGAACTGAGCGTGGGAGAGGGCGGTGTACTGCCAGATTCGATCGAGCAGCTGGCGGCGGTGCTCCGCTGCTAACAAGCTGTGAGCCGACTCGATGGGCAGGTAACCTTCGGCGACGTTGATGGTCGGTGGCGGAGATGGCTTCTGCCTTTTGCGGCGAAACAGGCTGAGCATCGTTACCTCCGGGAAGTGGCTGGGTCAGTGGCCTTTTAGCCTTTTCGGATAGGGCTCTTACCCTTGACCCCCCATTCCTTTCCAACCCTTACCGTCCTTTTGGCGCGTGTCCCTTTGCGCGGCAATCGGAATATGGATACTGCTAGGCATCGTTTTGTTGGGGCTAGTACGGCAAAGACAAGAGTCGGTACACTGCGGTGCCTATTTTTTTGGGGCTTGCCATGAACCTCACTGACGCCACGCTCGTGCTGCTGCTCGCGGCACGTATCCATGGGACCGACGAAGCCGTCCGGGCCTCGGCGAAGAGCGTGGTCAAGAAGTTGCCGCGCAGTAAGCGTGATCTGATCTACAAGGTGATCGATAGCCGAAGTCCGCTCGAGTTGGTGGATTATCTGGCGCAGAACCTGGATGAGGAATGACGGGTTGCGGGGATGTGCCCATCCCTGACTCTTTGAATTAGAGCCCAACGGAATGGGGTTTTCTGGGCGCAGAAAAAAAGGGCACAACTTGCGTTGGGCCCTTTGATGCGATTGCAGCGGTGAGGTAATGATCAAACTCCATCGTTCATGCATCGTGAATCATCCATCACCATCCGCTTCCGTTGCTGCTCCAGGGTGAGTACAAACTCCGAGGCGCTTCGGGCCTGACCGCTGGCGCGAAAGATCGCGCGTTTGTCAGCTTTGAGCAGGCCGAGCCAGGAGTCGATGTAGCCCTCGTGCCGCAGCTCCCCCTGTATACCGGCGTAGGCACATAAAAAAGCAGCGCCCATCTCTGCGATCAACTCCTCAAACGCGTAGCCTGGCGACCCGAACGGACAGGCAGAGGTCACGCCTTCGCGCTGCAACCGAGCGTGATGCCCGGTCCAGTGCGTCAGTTCATGAAGTGCCGTGGCGTAGTACCCGCCTTCATCGTGAAATTGTGCTTTTGTCGGCAGTTGGATGAGATCCTTAATCGGGTGATAAAAGGCTTCGTCGGCGGGCCGATGAACGATGCGTGCACCTGAACTTAACAGCAGATTTTCCGCGGCGCTGTTGGGTTGGAAGGGATCACTCTGTTCCGTCTGGAGCAAGGCGTCATTGAGCATTTCGAGCCCGTCCGTTTGCTCGATGTTGAACAGAAAATGCGTCCTGAGAATGCCGAAGTGAGCGACCTTAGGCTGACCTTTTTCATCGAGTACGGGTTGGCCTGACTCGGTCTCTTCGTCGCGCTCCATCGGCTTGTAGAGCACCGCCAGAGTGCTGTGCTCACCCTTACGAATGTGCCCGCCAGCTCTTTTGGCTTGATTGAAAGTCAGCCAACGATCTTGAGTGAACCCCTGCAACCTGGCCTCGGCCCAGAGCAGCGGTAAATTGATGCCCGAATACGGACGTCGCGTGATGGCGTTGATGGGGTAGGGTTGATGACCGATGTAAGCGGAGCCACTTGAGGACCAGGGTTTGATCCAGGGAACAACGCCTTGGTCTAACGCGGTAACGATCTTGTCTGTCACGTCTTGGTAGATATCGCGCATGGCAATTTCCTCGAGAGAAAAACGGAGGAACGCCTTGCCCGTCGGGGGAGGGTTCCCCGGTTGGGTGATGGGTTGGATTGATGCAGGTCTTGCATGCCGTCCGAATGTGGAGGTGGGCGCCGCCCATTGCGCTTAGCGCTGGTGTTCTCCTGCAAGCGCTATCAGCAAGGCGGCAGGCTGACCCGGTTCTTGGAGTAGGCTCAGACTCAATTGCAGCAACGGGTCTTGGTCTAAGCGATCGGTTGGTTCAATGTGGATTACCTCGAACAGCACGTAAGGCTTGTGTGGAAAGGCCAGGTGGGCTTCGAAGGCTGCGCGCAATACGTGGCTCAACCGATCGACCTGCAGCTTCTCAGCGTGATCGGATTGCTCGAGCAGTACTGCGCGTTGCCACGCGCCAGGGGTGAACACGATGGGCAACCGAAGGGTGTTCAGTGTTTCCGGTGTAAGTGAGTCGGGCATGGTATGTCTCCGTTGAAAACGCGAAGAAACCTGTCCTGTGCGGGGAAAGATTTCCCCGCAGTGGGTTGAAGAAAATCAAGAGGGCTTATCTCACGAGCAGCGCTTGAAAGGTGCTCAGGAGAGCAGTAGGCGTTCATCACCGTAGCAACGGTCACCGTGCGAGCCACCGAACGCTAATCGCACTTGGGGAGAACCATCACCGAAGTGACGTAGCCTTGAAGGTTCTGGCTACCTGGGAAAGTGCTGTCGATAACAGCGATCCGTACCTCGGGTTTAGCCGAGCTGTTCGCAAATAGCAACGAGATAAACCAACGCGTTAGACGAACTGAGTCTACTGAAAGCCAGCCTTGTTTTTTCGACCGGATTGACTGACAAACGGTTAGGCTTGGAGCGGTACCGGCAAGCTTCTAAAGGGCGTGATACTAGGGTGATGATGTTCAATGAAGTTGTATGAAAATGTGGTTATCGGAAATTTTCTCTACGGGCTGGGGTTCGCTCTTGGTTCACAGCTGAGATCCGGTCAGTTACCAAGTATGGTGAACTTGCTTCAACAAACGCCAGACGATAAACGATTGGGGGATTTGCTGATGGCATTCCCTGGCACAGTACGTTTGATCGAGTTTAAGACTGAGGCTAACAAGTCAAAAAAAGAGGCTGGTCGTCACCAGTTTCTATCTCGAATTTTTTCCGAAAAATTGGACGAATTGCCTGACCTGCCAGGTACTTCGCGGCGGGTGCATTGGTACATTGAAACGGCGCCTCTTCCCAGCGCTGCACTGTCGGCACGCATTGAGCCCTATCTCGATGCGTTTGCCGAAGGCGCCAGGCAGCGGCCTAAGTCAAGCGAGAGGTTCCAAAATTTTATCGAGGAGCTGGCTGCTGGCATTCTGCAACGCAGATCGGCTGAGATCACAAGGGCTGAGCGCGACTACATCGATCTGGTGCGGCTTGCTCAAGGGCCAGAGGAGACCGGAACAGGCGGATTGGTGCTGGTGGCCGGCAGCGGTGGAGGTCTGCATTTCGCCGCCTTACAGGATTTGATGGATTTGAACCTGTCCCACAAACAATGGATCGAGTACAGCCAGGAGCGATATCTTTCCCTTCAGAGAGAGATGAAGCAACCAGATCACGAGATGCCCGATCTAAAAGGTCCAACTTTAGGAAGATATTGATGGCCGGAACAAGTCAAGAGCAAGCGCACGATCGAAATTTTCAGGCCCTCTTTGGCGCGGCTCGCAAAGTTCTCGAAGCTGTAGAGATCGATGAGAGCAAGTCTCGACGGGCTACTGATGCGTTGCGTGAGCTGCAGGATAGCGTCGAAAAGAAGCTGGTTCGACTGGAGGCGGGCGTCAAACAGAGCATCGAGAGTTCTGCACAGTCAACTGCGAATCAAGCCGCTGAGCTGTTGAGCAAGAGATTCACGGAGGCAGATGCTGCCGCTCAGCGGGCTGCTGAACTGTACAACATGGCAGCAAAGAAATTGAATAGCAGGCGTTGGCTCTACTTCCTGTCGGCGCAGGCTACGATCCTTACATTGGTAGTAGTGTCTCTCTATCTGTGGGTGCCGTCGTTAGACGAAATAAAAGCGCGTCGAGGCGAGGTGGCGAGGCTGGACGAATTAGGCAGTCGGGTTGAGTGGTCGAAATGCAATGTTGGGAATGGTCAGATGCGCGATTGCATACGCACGGACGAATCGGAGCATGCGGACTTTTTCGAAGACCGCACAAAAAAGGGCAAGACCTATCGCATACCGAAAGGTTACTAGCCGTTTACGGGTCCTACCCTTGGCGGACTAGGATATGGGGGCTGTTTTCAACGCGCAGCCCAAACGCTCGCGGCGCCGTCTGAGCAAACTGATAAACGGTCAGATATGGACCGCTTTCAGTAGTAGGCTAATACTCTTGCCTCAACCATGAAAATGCTCAGAGGAGGGCGAGACCATGCCGACTCAGCAACCTGTTCAAAGTTCACGTGCCCACCGCTGGGCGTACGCCTGTGGTCTGTCGGTGAAGCGTGGTTACCGTAAGTTGAAAGCGTTTGAATCCCGCGTGGTTGAGGGTGCGGAGACGGCAGGAATGCCCGCAGGTAAATTACTTGTTCGCGGGAGTTTTCTAGTTGTCAAGTTGGCAATATCCGCCGGACTCCTTCTAGTTAGCTTATGGTTCACAGTGTCGGTGATGATCCTTATTGTCTTGTGTTGGGCCATCGCCAATGGAACGCCTATCAAACCTAAGGATGCTCTCCGGTACAAGGCATATGGCGACCCATATGGTGAGTATGAGTATGGCCGCGCACCCGGTCAGCCTGATTTAAAAGACCTGTAGTCGAGTTCTTCACCCCTTCCTTAAGGCCTTTCCAGCAGACATCAGAGCTCCAGCGCCCCTTGCACCAGCGTCCTGCGCTTGAGCTGCTCCTTTGCTAAGCATGCCGTCGGCAATTGAGCCAACGCTATATCCTGCCCAGCTCATTGCAGCCAAAAACAACATCGGAAGCACGACGAACATTGCCCCCATCACGTACTCGATCACCTGCGCGGTGACCGTCCCATCCATAAGTCCGGATGTGGGCAGCGACAACAGCAGCTGATTGGACGCCGAAACCTGGTTGTACAAGGTATCGAGCATGCTGGAGTCGACCCAGCGGGCCAGTTCCCACCAGAAGCTCAGCATATGCAGTGTGAACAGTGCGAACGTCACCGTCATGACGGTCTTCAACTGGTAGGTACTGACCAATAGAATCAGCGGCAAGCTGATGATGATGCCCATGATCAGGAACGCCTGCACCATCGGTAGGGCGGCGCGTAGCGCATTCAGCGCCGGGAAGTTGCTGAAGGAGCCCAGTGCTAACCCGGTATTGGTGGCCAGATTATTGAGCCCCTGATTGATCGAGCCGCCACGGGCGCTGGAGCCATAGTCCTGGTACACCTGTCCGGGCGACATGGTCATCGATTGCTGGCGCGGACTGACCAGCTCACGCAGGGTGGCATCCTCGATCTCGTTGCTCGATCGGCTAGTCAACCAACCTTTTAGCTGAGTTAGCAGCGAAGGATCGACTTGCTCGATCAAGCGCTCGCGCAACCCGACACCGCTGTCGCTCCACCACTGTTTGCAAGTGGGGTAGCCCGCGCCATTCTCCAGCCGCGGCAGGGAAACATCGCGGTTGTCGTCATACGGCCAACTGACTCGCGGCGTTCGTGAGCGATCGGTGTCGTAGTAGCCGGGTGTGTCGAGCAAATAGCTTGAGCCGATCCAGGATGCGTCGTGACTTTGTGACTTGTCCAGTTGCGGGCGATTGGTAAACAACCGAGAACGGGAATAGCCGTAGCAGTCGCGAGTGAAGTCGGCGACTTCCTGCAGCAGCACCTGACTGTCGATGCGCGAGCTGTCGATCTCCATGCGCATTTGCCGGATATCCGGTGCGCAAGGGATGGAGGCGGTGGCCGCCGCAGTCACACCTTTGCTCAAGGCATGCACCAGAAACCACCAGATCGGCACGTTGGCAGAGCGTTCGCCGATGGTATTGAAGGTCGTCCCCCAGGCGGTTTCCGCAGGCTTGGCCACACTCACGCCGCAGCGCTGGCTCGCCGCATCGTCGAACGCCATTGATGCAAGACTCAACGGAAAGACGGGGGCGCAACCGAACAAGACGACGATGTAGGCGAGCCACAACCGGTTCTCGATCCGTGGCACCGAGAGCAGTCCCTTGTTGCCTTCATCCGCGCCTTGCTGACGGGCCGACAGCCATTCCTGGAGGATGATCGCACCGAAGGGCGCGGCAAACAGGCCAGTGTCGGACAGGACGCTCCAGAGGCCGTTGTTGATGATCCAGGCGAGTAGTGAGAGGTAAAACTCCAGGTAGCTGTTGGTACTCATGAGCATGGTGGTGGCCTCACAGTCGGGTGAGTTCGATGCAGGTAAAGAGCACGAGCCCTAGTGTCCCGATGCGTTTCACGCGCAGTCGATCCTGTGGTCGATGTCGGTAGCGTCGAAGCAGGTTCCACCAGAGCGCAAAGAGAGCGCCGTAGAGCAGGGCGCGCCACCACCGCAGATAAGACCGTACGGATTCGAATGCCTGCTGCCAGACTTCGAAACTACCCAGCGCAGTGCGGCCGATCCAGGTGACCAGTGCGGCGATTAGGATCATCACCGCAGCCATCCCCAGACCTGAAAGCAGAGTGAGAAACGGTGAGCGTTTCATGGCTCACTTGCGCCTGGCGTCAGCATCATTGAGTCGACCCGGCTCAGGGTCGCCTTGCTCGACGGTGCGCGAAGCATCAGCACCGCCGGCATGCCGATCGAGCACCAGGCTGGCGGTGTTGGTGGCCAGCATCTGCCGGACCTGCAGTTCGGTCTGCAGCAGGCGTATTTCGCGCTCCAGAGCGTCGATGTTTTTCGTCAAGGCGGTTTGGGCCGGCTCGGCGGAGGCGATGTTCGGTTCGTGACTGCCCGCCAGCAGCGTGCGCAGTAGTAGCAACGCTTTGTTGAGCACGCTGGACAAGGCCGTCTCACTGGCCAGGCGCCGTGCCAACAGATCCTGATCGGGATCGTCGCGCAGGGCTTCAACCACACCACGGGTCACCGGCAGCATCGGGCTGGAGGCTTTCGCCAGGTTGTCAGGGGTAGGCGGCAGTGAGCCCGACAGCAGCCCTTGCAGGGCCTTGAGACGTTCGCTATAGGCCTCCTGGATCAGCGGCGTCAATCCGCTGCCCGCGGTTGCACGCAGGGTTTCGCAGGTGTCACAGGTCGAGACTTCGCTCTCGCCCAAAACGCGAACGGCCCATTCGGATTCCTCTTGGGGCGAGGTCCATGTCTGGCAAATAGCACCGCCCAGGCAATCACTGCTACTGATCGAGGCACTGTCATCCACCGACCGGTTATGCAGCAGGTTGTAGCCCGCGCGCACCACGTCGGCGGTCACCCGAATGGGTGTCTGCCCGCTACCTCCAGCCTTCTGGCCGCCGACCCAGGACACCCCATTGTTACCGTTATGGGTCTCGGTGTTTTTCACCGCGGCCACTGCATCACCGCCGGTTTGCTCCAGGTTGCCCTGCATCTCCTGGTTTTTGGCCAGCGCGCCCCAGCCGGCCTGACCGACCTTGTCGGCCATTTTCTCGGCCATGGCCTGGCAGGTCAGCTTGGATCGGTCGAAGTCGATACGACCCTGCATCACCCCGTTACTGAGCAACTCATAGAGGCCGGGGTTGGCGCGCTGGATAATCAACGCCGGCAGCGACATCACGGCTTGGGTCGCGTTCTGCACAATGCTGCCCATGATCTGCTGGAAACCTTCGGTGACGCCGTTCAGCTGGTTTTGCAGGGTGTTGGTGAGGCTCATGTTTCCGCACATCATGTTCGCTCGCCAGGAGCCGCCGACACCGAGACCACTGGGTCGGTAGAGCGAACTCGGTGAGCCGACTGCCGAGCCGCCACCGATGGTGTACATCACTCGGTCGTCGAGTACTTCGCCTTGAGTGCCCAGACGGTAGTCGCCTTCGGCGGCGTGGGCATGGAGGACAACGGTCAGCAGTCCGTAGAGCAACAGACTCACCAAGACAAACCATGATCGTGCGAGAAGCCGACTCATGAAGCACCGCCTTCGAAGTCGATGCTGAACAGGAAGGTCTGTCCCTCACGTTTGCAGCAGCTATAGGGGCGCCACAGCGACCAGGCGTAGTCGCCATCCGCGCTCTGTAACGGATCGCTGGGGAAGATGGTGCACGTGGGCTGAACCTGGGGGTAGAGCAATTGCCATTTGTGGGTCGAAGCGTCGTTTTCAACGATCGGGCCAGGCGGCCAGTAGCCGTCGTGTTTGGCGGGCGTGAGGGGTAAGTACACATGCGGCTGCCAGTTGCGGGTCATCACATCGCCGGCCCGTTGCGCCATGACGGCGGCCGCCTTGAAGTCGTCGGGCTGTACCAGAAAACCCTGCCGGGGATAAACGTTGCCCCACATGTTTCCCGAGACCTGACGACCGACTTCACGGATTCCCGGCATGAGCGACTCGGGGTAAAAACTTTCTGGGATGCCATGGCGCCAGGCCAGTGAGTCCAGGGTGCTCAGGTAGTAGGGCATGAACGCCGTGGCACCGCTGGCGCAGGCGTAGCCGGACTGCGAAGCCAGTTGCGTCGCGGCCCAGCCACCGGGGTGGCCGATACCGTCGACGTTCTTGAAGCGAGGCAGGTTGTCGCGGCGGGTGTTCGGCGTGATCAGGTTACCGCCACCTTCCGCACCGCTGATGGGAGAGGAGAGGGTGGCCATCTCGGTCCAGGGGTTATTGCCGGTGGTGGCGTAGCTCGAGACCACCAGCTCAGGAATGAAATGACGAACCTTGGTTGAGGTTTTGACCTCGCAGCCGAAGGGTGTGCAGAGCAGCCAGAAACAAATGCCGACGACCCGGTATGCGAGGCAATTTGGCGAAAGCACAGAGGCGGTGATGCTGCCGGTATCCAGCGCCACGCTTGGGCCGCACGCCAGCAGGATGCTTAGCGCCAGGGGCCGTAGCTTTGTGGGCGAGATTGACGAGCAGGCAACAGGCATGATCCAGGCTCTCGGTGTATGGCCTGGGCAGGTTCGGTGACGGACTGAAGACTGTCAGTGGAAATTATGAAGGCGGATCTATCGGATTTGTGAGCTGTGAGACTATTATTTGACGTGAAGGGCGCTGCGCAGGGTGGCGGGTTTTGCAAGCAGTTGATCTGTGGTGATTTCGAGAATATTGGCGAGTTTGCACAGGACCAACAGCGATGGATTGCCCGTGCATCGTTCGATTTGACTGACGTAGGTGCGATCCACCTCGGCCATGAGCGCCAGTTGCTCTTGGGTCAGATTTTTCACGCGTCTCATCCAGCGGATGTTTTCCGACAGATGCAGACGAAGCTGTTCGTAGTTTTGAGTCATGCGCGCAAACTGCGCCTTGAGGGACTCTCAATCCACGGGATATAGTCTACATTGGCATCCAACTAGGCCATTTGATGTTCATGCCTGTTATCGAGCGTTCATTTGGTGTCGTTAAGCTTTTCGAGGTTGGATTCCACATCTAACAATAATTCAGACATCTAGGGTGTTTATGGACGAAAACTACATTTCAATTCCGGCGGCGGATGGATGCTCAAGTCTTCTGACGCCTTGGGGCAGCGAGTTTGCCCCGATGATCGAACGTGGCGTGAAATGTGCTCAGGCTTGGCTTGATACGCCCGGGGAGACTCCACTGTGGTGGGCGCTGGCGCAAACCCGCAAGACCTTTCCTGTCGGCGACTGCCAAGATGCTTTTGAAGCCGGATTCTTGTTGAGGATTCAGCAGCGGCTTCAGCGCGGTACACGGATACCTGTATCGACTTGACCACCCGTTTGCATTTAGCCTGGCCCATCGCATTGGCACAGGCCAGCAGGTTTCGGTCCTAAATCACTTTTGGTTTTTAGGTGCGGCGTTTTTGTCCCGATGTTTGCTCTGCGACTCGCGCTGCCCTCGACGAAAGCGAGCGGGCATCAGGTTGCGCAAGGAGTCTAGATATGTGGCAGCAACCCACCGATCTCTCTCATTTTCCGCGTCGGCAACCGCACCAGTATATCTTCAAGAGGGCACATCACGATGGTAAACAAACTCGATCTGCATCACGAAATGAAAAAGATGCTACGCGTAAAGACTGCCATTCTACGTCGCTCACCAGGTGATTCCCTCGCAGACATCGTCGCTTCTGATCGTGAAGCGTTCTCGGGCATTCGTGTGTTGTTCGCGAGTGATGAGGGAGGGGTTCCATTGCAAGCTTTGGGCCGGTCAGATAATCCAAACGTGCCCGTGGTTCCTCTATTTGCTGGAAAGGGAATTTTTGCATTTTCCGATGCTATCGAGAGGCAGATGAGGAGCGGTAGTGCGCCTTTGGAGTTTCCCTTTTTCTCACTACTCGATACAAACTTTCTTACTGAGTTACCTGGTTTTTTTCGTCATGAGGATTCGAGGCACCGCGAAAAGGTGCGGGCGACCTTGCAGTTCATTGAAGATCAAGGCGGGCGTGGTTTTGATTGGACGTTTGCGGCACTGGAAAACCTACGTGAAGTTGTAAAACCTAATAACCCTTGGCCGTACCAGAAAGTTGCGGCAGCAAAGATGTTTGATGCCATGATGCATATCCCCGAAGTTAGGGAGAGGGTGCTGAACGGGCATGCCGAACAGATTCAGGACTACATACCCGCAGCTGAGGAAATGTGGGATGCATTCTTGACCAATCGGGAGGCATGGGCCTGTATCCAACGGCGAGATATGATGCAGTCCATAATTTTACGCGCGATGCTGGAGTGCTGGAATGGCAAAAGCGTAGATGATGGTATTCGCTGCTTGGTGAATTTTTGTCTTGATAATTTTGACGTCATGCCCCTAAAGGAACTTTACTTCGGATGGAAGGCCCTGAGCGGATTCGCTGATAAGCAGAATAGAATGCCTATCTTTGACGAGCCAGCGTTGCGGAACCCGAACGGGGATTCGAATAATAGGATTTCCGCGCTTGCGTGGGACCTTTATATGTTTCGACATTGCGAAACGCTTATGACAGAAAAGAAGGGTAATCAATTCATGATTCCTGTTCTAACTACGCTTGATGATGGTTTGTTAAAAGCCATTAAGAGCTGTCCTCTGAGGGCGCTTTTGATTCATGATGAGGCTCGAAAAGTAGAAGCTATATTCGACGATGAGATGGAATTTTCCACTTGTCTAGATCGCGCGCTTTCGGATGAAACAAAGGTGCGAATAAATGACCCAGTACGTATGGCCAGACCGAAGCGTATTTCGAAGCATGATTTGAGTTATCTGATAAACAGCTTGGAATCAGAAGTGAAGAAGGCTGCTAAAGCAAGGTCACAACCAGGGTCGCATCATTAATAATAGAAAGTGGGGTTGCATTTGGCGGATATAAAAATATTTGAAGTGGCCCCGCGCGGGCGATGGCCAGCAACAGACCGCCCGGCTAAGTGTGGAACACGAATGCAATCTACTGTTCAGTTGTCGTGCAAACGTCTGGTCAGTTGCGATGCAATCGCAGAGTTCACTCTCTGGAAGAGCAATATCTGAATAGCTATTCCTATGTTGATTCTATTCCTCGCGCTCTATCGATCCGTTCAGCTACCCGGTAAGCCGCCTCCAACTCTGAGCAGCCGTTTTCCTGCATCAGTATCCAGCGCTCGGCTTTTTCCTCGGGCTCCGTCATGGCCAGGGCGAGGTAAAGACTAGGCGGCACAGCCCGAAATAGCGTTTCGAGCTTCTTCGATAGCACGACCCCTTCGGTGTATTTACCCGGCTCCTTACTGGCGGAGAGCAACAAGGCTTTTTGTGCCGGCGTAAGTTTTTTGAACCGTGCGATTTCCTCAATCTCCGCGGGCGGCATATTCAAACAAATCCACCATTCGATCATGTTGAGCATGGTCTGCGCAGCCGTGGGAAAATCGGCAAGGTTTTGCGTCGCCAGCCAGAACCAAGCGCCGAGCTTGCGCCACATCTTCGTGCCCTTGACCACGAAGGGCGCCAGCAACGGGTTCTTGGTGATGATATGGCCCTCGTCGGTGACCATGATGATCGGTCGGCCCAGGTACTGGTCGCGCTCGGCCAGGTTGTTTACGGTGTTCATCAGGCTGATGTAGCTGATGGACATCTGTGCCTCGTAGCCTTCGCGAGCGTAAGTGGCCAGATCGACAATGGTCACATCGCTCTCGGGCCAAGGCGTGCCCTCGCGATCGAACAGTTCCCCCTCGAAACCCTGGCAAAATAGGTCGATGGACTCGCCCATTTCCTGGGCACGCTCACGACGCTTCTCTGGCAAGTGCGGGTCGGCGGCGACGCGCAGCAAGGCGTCGCGCACGTCGCGGGTCAGCACCTGACGGCCCGCCGTGACGCAGGTCTGCGCCGCATCCAGGATGCACTCGCGGATCAAGCTGCGATCGGCTCGACTCAGGCGGGCTTCTTCCTTGGCCTCGCCGCCGGTGATCATCAGTCGGGCGGTGATTTCCAGTTCACCGAGAACATCGCGCTGGTCTCCGCGATTGGCTACAGCCTCATCGTCCAGCTCATCAATCGACAGACTCGCCACTTGATCCGGTTGCTCGACCAGGCGCCAGGCATCGGCGAACGGGGCGAGACTGACCGAGGCGCCAGGTTTCAATTGGACCTTATTGACCGACAGGCCCTGTGTCGCGAAGTAGTCGCCCTGCAAGCCGAATGAGTTACCGGCCTCGACGATAAACAGGCGAGGGCGGTACACCGCCATGACCTGCATCAGCAGGGTGACCAGGGTCGCCGACTTACCGGCACCGGTGGGGCCGAACAATAGCAGATGACCGTTCATGGCTCGGTCCAGGCGTGACAACGGATCAAAACTCAACGGCGAGCCACCACGATTGAACAGAGTGATGCCCGGGTGGCCGGTGCCGGCGCTGCGGCCCCACACCGGAACCAGGTTCGCTAAGTGCTGGGCAAACACCAGGCGGGTGTACCAGTTTCGCGTGTCGCGGGCTGGGTTGTAAGCCATCGGCAACCAACGCAGGTAACTGTTGCAGGCGGCGACTTCATCGCCTTCGCGTACCGGTTGCAGCCCCGCACCCAGCAGC
The DNA here is from genome assembly GCF_003058245.1 of Pseudomonas sp. GV047. Classification (NCBI taxonomy): domain Bacteria; kingdom Pseudomonadati; phylum Pseudomonadota; class Gammaproteobacteria; order Pseudomonadales; family Pseudomonadaceae; genus Pseudomonas; species Pseudomonas sp. GV047. The sequence goes on from NZ_QCWA01000011.1 coordinate 202,486, forward strand.
GCGTTGGCCAGGCTGACCGAGCGCTGGTGCAATTGCTGCTCATCGTGACCGCGCACGTAGAACGCCAGCGTGCCGCGGTACAGCTTGTGCTGGCGGCCGATGATTGAGCGGGCTTCTTCGACATCCTGACGGGTCTGGGTCGAGGCCAGGTTTTCACCGATGGCTTTGCGGGCCAGGCGGTTCAACTGATCCTCGAGTACATCCTGGGGTTTGACCACCAAGGTCAGACTCATCACCGTACCTTCGGGTAACTGGTCGAACAGCGCATTCACCGCGTCGCCCTTGTGGGTTTCGCCAGTGAGTTGGCCAATTAGTGGTGCCCGCCGTAGCTTGTCCACGACCATCACACGATGGGGATGATCGTCGAAGTACCAGAGTCCACGCTGTACATCCGAACGCGGTTCGTTGAAGAACAACCTCTCGGCAAAATCGTGATCGAAGGGCAGTTCCAGCGACTCGCCATCTCCCGGCTCTGGATAGGCCACGCGGCGATAGAACTCTTCGGGGGCCTCACCGGTGAGCCTGGGTGCCGGATTGAACCAGGGCACTAACCAGGCATAAAGACGTCGGCCATCGACTCGCGTCGATTGCACCCCGCACGCCTGCAACGAAGCAGCGATACGTTCGCAAGCCTGATGCAGGGCTTGCACCGGGGTGAGTCCTGTCTCCTCAGCGTCAGACTCAAGCCAGCGATAGACCACCAGGCGCACTCGGCGGTTATTGCCACGCCAGGGCAGGCGTGTAACCACCTTATCCTCAAACAGACCACCGGGCTTGGCGATGGCCTTCAGATGACGGCGGCTAAGTTCCAAATACGCCTCGGTGAAGGCCGTCCCTCGCGCGGGGTCCTGAATATAATCGGTGAGCCGGGTCAGGTAGGGGTTGAAGTCGTTGTCGTCCTGGCAGAAAAACTGTGCTACCCAAGGCGCTTGGTCCAGCTCGTCAAAGCTGTCCTGCAGGGCATCCTCAAGGGCATCGCGGGCCGCCATCAACCAATCGGGTTCGCGCCCTTCAGTGCCGATGGGCAGTAATTCGAACACCGCGCCCACCGAGCGATTGTCATCGAGTAAAAAACACTGGTCGGTGTCGAGGTATTCGACCCATGGCAGGTGATCGGTGAAGCTGGGGTTATGCGCATAGAGTGCAGCTTCATCGGCCAAGGTGGCGCGAGGGCGCAATGGGTGGCGCCAGGCTTTCCACGCAGGAGTACGGTTGCCCGAATCGCCGGTACGCACTACAAGTCTTCCTGACGTTCACCCGGTAATGCGTACTGCACCCGTCGGTAAAACGGAAAGACTGTGGAGTAACCCGGAACCGGTGCCTGCTCGGTACCACTCAGGTGCGGATACACGTACAGCACCAGATCGGGATTGGGCAGGCGCGGGAACAAATTATGGATCTCGTTCGCCGCGGTGCGCGTGTATGGTTCCTGGAGAGCAACGGAGAAATCTGCCTGGGCCAGGGGACGGCGTAACTGTTGCCGAGCATCCAGCAGTTGCTGCTGAGTGCCTTGTGAGCCGGCGTCGTTCCAGATGTCCAGCATGGTTTGCTCGCCATGGTGCAGTAGCGTCTCCTTGTCGGTGGAGCACCCCGCCAGGACCCAGCAGAACACGCTAATCCAGATCAGGCAGGGAGGCATGGTCTTTTTCATGGCGAACGCTCCGGCCCTTGGGCTCGTAGTCGATGGTGATCTCATGGTCGAGGTGCAGCGCGACTTGGGCGGCTGGTGGTACGTATACGGCGGCAAAGGCTTCGCCATAGAGTTTGTTGACCCACTCGCGGATGTCGCTGACCCCACCACTGAGAATTGAATTCAGCGCGCTATTACCCGTGCTACTAGTGACCCCGAGCGTACTGCCGCCCGAACTGATCACGCTGCTGTTGTTCCGTTCATCCCCGAGCAGAGCGGCAACACCGGCGCCGGCCGCAGTGATGAGGCTCTGGCTGCCGAGGTACTGCTGGGCGTTCGAGCGACGTTCGCCGGCAATGCAAGGAATGCCATACGGATCGGACAAGTAGCCGAGTCCACCACGAATCTTGTCGGTGTTCGAACTCTGGGTGGTGGAGGCATTGCGGCTGGCGGCCGCCCTCGGCTGAGGCACCGTACGGATGGTGCCATCGGTAAACACAAAGGTGATTGACTCGACCTGCCCACGCACGCAGGACAGGGTCCAGTCACCGGACGCCGTGCCGCTCATCACGGCACCCGCGACGTCCGGCAGGTCGATGCCGTTGGCCGTCAGATTCTCCGGACCGACCAGCACCTTGAAGGGATAGGGATCATTCACGGTGCCGTCCACCGGGACCCGGCCAATCAGCGCGGTCATGGCGACTGAGCCCATCAATGTTGCGTTTTCGGGAATGGTGTAGACCGGCTTCGCGCCTTCGGTACGATCAGCGGAACGTGTCGGGTCACGCTCACCCTGGGTGACTGCACGTAGCTGTTTCTGGCTGCGATCAATAGCGTTATCTTTCAAGCCTTCCAGTGAGTTGAAGGCGGTAGGTAGACTCAATGCGGGGGAAGTCTTGGTTTTACCTCGGGCGTCGGTGGATGGCGCATCCGAGGGTTCAATCCACTGCAGCGCATCATTGGCAGAGTGCTGCCCTTCAAACTGAGCAACGTCGCCGGGCTCAAGCCCCAATCCGATCGGCATGTCCTTGCCTTTGCCGGTCAGCCCCGACAACTGGTCCTGCAATTGCGTTAACAGACCGCGAGCCTGACGACTGTCTTGTTCTGCTTTGAGTCGGGCCTCGTTGGCCTGGCGGCGACCTTCGTCGACCTGCTGCGTTACACCGCCGAGCGCTGTCTGGATACGCGAATCGACACTGTTTTCCCGCTCGCGCAGACGGTTGTTCTCCGTCTGCAGCGATTCATTGTGTTTCTTCAGACCGAGCATGTCGCTGCGCATGGCCTTCACCTGGCCGACCAGGGTGGCGACCGTGTCGCGCGGGGTATCACCCGCAATGCCGAGCGACTTGGCTTGCTCGGCGGATAACTGAATGTTGCCCTGATCAACTGGGTGCTCTGGAGAGGAACTGCTGCCACCCGCGACCCAAATTTTCAGGATAATCAGCACCACGGCCAGCAGCGCAGCCGGTACCAGCCATTTGAGCAAGGCGTTAGCGTTCATCGTCAGCACCTCGCGCAACGGGCGGAGGTAATAGCACCGCGTGTTCGAGGCCGGCACCGCGGGTGACGAGGTAGGCAATCGTGGTGTCTTCAGCACTGCCGACAGGTCCGAGGAAAGCATGCTGGAAGGCCGCGGCAAATAGCTTGGCCTGAAGCCGGCGCGGATCGAGTTGCACCGTCTCTGGACCACGATTGCGCAACTTCACCGCCGTCACCCAGTAATCACCGAGTCGCCAGGCGGCGACGGGCGTGCTGGACACGTTTTCGGTGGGCAGCAGGGTTGGCAGTTCGGTACGCAGCTTGAGCGGTACGCGACGGATACCGGGTAGGGATTCTACAGTGCGCAGCGGCGCGTACAGGCTCTGTGCGGCGTAGCGCGTCAAGGCGACCGGGATCGGCGTACGATCTGGAACAAGGACGGTGCTAGATTCCGTCTCGGTAGCCTGCACCGGAGCATTCTTGAGAATACGCACGGGCTCCAGCGGTTGATCACCAGGCGTGGCTGCGATGTCCAAGAGGATGATCTCGCCCGTTGTGACCGATTGCAGTTGCAGTCGGGTCGGGGCAATGGCTTCCGACGCGCGCAGGTACAGCGTGCCGCCAGTTGATTGTACGCGCAGCTTACCAGTCAGGGTTGAGGGCACGCCGACGCGAACAGCCTCATCGACAAAGATCACCCGCTCTTGATTGATCACCAATGGGACCGCAAGGGGGAGGCGTTCCCAGTACATCAACTCGACGGCCTGCGCTGCAGCTCCCCATAACATCAGTACGACGGTGAGTCCCAGGGTAGACATCCGCTTCATGGTTCACCTCCAGGCAGGGAGATTTTTTGCGGAGTGCCCTGATAACAATCCAGTGCCAGCCCCCACTTATTACGCTCGGGATCCAGGTCAAAACGCACCACGCGTAGTGGATAACGCACCACCACCCGTTTCACCGGTTCGGCGGCGTAATACTCATCGGCGTTGAGGTCGAGCTTGACCAGCCAGCTGTCGCGATCGAGTTGCTTGACCCTGAGTTCCGGATCTTCGCTGTAGCCTCGGCCCAGAATTTCGTAGACGCCACGTACCCGCTGGCGCAGCTCGCCGGCGGCCTTGCGGTACTCGTAGTCACCATCGAGGAAGGCTTTGCAGGAGGGGGTCAGGTAGGACTGCAAGCCATAGATGGCGCGGCGATAGTCCTGCTCGCCATCTGAGGGCCAGCGGTTGAGCTGACCAAAGATGTACAGGGCAAAGGCATAGACATTCTCTGAGGGGATATCCCACCACTTGCGGGTGCTGCCCGAGCGCAGATCCGGGGGAACATGCACGGTCAGGTCGGTCGGTGCCGAGCGCCAGCCATACCAGAGCCCGGCACAGACCAGGGCCAGAATCACTACCGCCAGACGCAGGCTGAAGATGTGGGCCTGTTGGGCATCCACCTTGTTCCGAAAACGACTCATGGTTGCCACCGGGACAGGGCAGGGCGCAGTCGACGCGAACGGCGAACCGTCCAGGCGCCGGAATGGAGAATCAAATTTCCGCGCCCGAGGCGCCAACGGCTGGCGAGTATCCATTCGAGCTTGCGGTACAACCAGGTCTCGGGGCGAGCCCGTTTGGCCCGACGCAGTAGTGTGCCACCGGCCAATAGCACCACCGCCATGCTTGCGATCATGCTGGTCGGTGCCACGGCAATGGAGGCGGTGGCGATCGCCAGAGGAACGCCCAGCAGCAGGCCAATGACGGCACCGGTGCCGAGCGCTACCCACATCTCATCATTGGTCAAACCACGCAATACGGCGGGATCACGATTGAGTCGCTCTGGCAGAAAAACCAAGGTGCCGTCGGCAAGGCGTTCGATAGTGTCGTTCATGCCGACCTCACAGAATCGCGGCAGCCTTGGTCAGGAACCAGATGATGATTACCACCAGCAGGGCTCCGATGCCGACTACGGCGCCGAGGTCTTTCCAGGTCTTGCGCTGGTTTTGCACGTCGGCATAGACGGTCAGGGAATGCCAAGCCACACCGAGAAAAGCGAGCAGGGCGATCAGCAGGCCGAGCAGGATGCCGCCGTCGTAGGCGTAGTTTTTGATCGTCTCGATCAACCCGGAACCTTCACCGCGTGAAGGCGCCTCCATGGTCGGTAGTTCGGCAAAAGCCAAACTTGGACCGAGCACCAGCAGCAGACCGATCACGCGCTGGTTCGTACGATCACGCAGGTTGTTTTTTAGAGGGATAAGGCACTTGAGCATGACGGTGATCTCCGGTGTTAGGACAGGGTGAAGAACATCAAAACCAGCAAGGTGAGAAGTACGCGTGCGGCACTTCCGCCAAACGCGCCGAAGCGGACGGTGCCGGCAGCCCATCCCCGGTAAGCCGTCCACATCACCCAGGCACACCACAGCAGGGTTAGGACCAAAGCCAGGGAAATCCACAGCGTCGAGCTGCTCTGCGGTGTGAAGCCGGAAGCGTTTTGGAAGGCAGCGGTCTGAGCTTCAGTCATGCTCATGGCGAGGACTCCACGGACGGGGTGTCGAGGCGATAATCGCCGACCAATTCAGTGGGATCGCGGGGTTGAGCGCGAGAAGGAGAGAGATAGCCCTGCACACCGTGACGGATACGCTGGATGTCTTGGGTCAATTGGACATAGTCGAAGCGGTAGCGCTCATTCGGTTGAGCGTTGCTGGATCTCTCGGCTTGAGCGGATAGGCGTTCGATAGTGTCGAGCTGCTGCTGGATCAGCTTGAATTGATCTTGTTCATGGGCGGAGGCGGCATAGCTACCGCCATGGACGATAGCCAATGAGATTAGTAACAAGCAGCGAACAAGGGTAGTTGGCATGATGTTGGCCCTTATGGATCTGAGGGCAGCATCAAGTCAGAGGTCGATTTCGTCAGTAACAAACCTGAGGTCTGATGTATCGTTTATTCTGGGGAGGTACGGGGGATGTTTAGTTACAGCTAAGTGCCCCTTTGATCTTTCGGAATAAAAGGCCGACAAAGGTCGGCCACACAACCATCGCGGCGGTCCAACTTAACTCAGTATCTATGCAGAGCTAAAGGTACCAGTACGATCATTCCGATCTAGAAGTAGTCGTGAGATACGTTCGCGCGTAATGAGGTGCCACAAGCAAGCAAGACTAGCAGTCTATCTTGAACGTTTGGTCGATGCGGCGATAAGGCGTAAATGCTGATTGATTGTATTAAAATATGTTTATCGGGAAGTTGGTAGTAAAACGGATTTCGTCCGCGTCAGCCCCCTTAACAGTGCTACGATATTTCCCTGCGAGCAGCACAAACGATAGCCCGCTGGCAGGGCCGCTTTGGACTACATAACTCGCAGCTACGTCATTCTCTATGGCTCGCCCGTCTATGTTGTTCCCATGGCCGTCCTTGTAGCCATCGGACCGGCCGGTACGTAGCATCACCTTCAGGCCTGGGTAGCCCCGCGCGACAAAGTCATAGTCATACCTGAGGTTTAACGTTTTTTCGTCTTCATGATTGAAGTCCGAAATCTGCATGCTATTGAACACCCAATAGGTCCCATTGCCATCCGGTCCGTGGTTCCAGTCCCCTTTCCCGGTTAGCCCCTGATAACCGAGGGTGAATGTGTGTGCCCCTAGGCCGTAAATCAAACGAAAGCTTGAAAAAAGGTTGTCCTTCTCTCCCTTCCGCTCCTCGCCAATACTCTTGGTATGGTAAAAGTTAGCGTCATAGGTCAAGGTCTGGCCTACCCCTAGCTGCTGAATATAATTCAGGTTGAGATAATACTTTTTCCAGAAATCATCGGTTTTGGCGTAATAGACGCTGCTGGAGAAACCAGGAATGACATCATCAAATTTGTACACGCCCCCCACATAATCCAAGCTTTTCAGGTGCTCGGTGTCGTAGTTCGATTGGTTACGGTAGGTTAAGCCCGTTATATGACCAGCATCGAGTTTGAGGTTTCGGATCTCCTTGCTCGATACGGTCACGCCGCGCGCCATTTCAAAAAGTGCCTTGGAGTCACTGGTGCTGAGAATAGGCAACTGAAGGAACTGGTCCCCAAGCTTAACTACAGTGTTCGATAGGCGCATTTTTGCTGCTGCACCGAACCTTGAGAGGTCATCCTTGGGGCCTTGGGAGTCGTATTCCAGATAGCCTGCTGGTCCGCCACTGGAATCGAGCTTGGCGGCGTATCCGCCAAACAAATCCGCACCGAAACCTACAGTACCCTGAGTGAAGCCAGACTCAAAAACGCCTGTGAAGGCCTGAGACCATTCTTGTAGGTAGTTGTAGGTGGGCTGCCGCCCCCTGAAGTCGCGGTTGACGTAGGCGTTACGAATATTGAGGTTCAGCTTGGATCCTTCGATGAACCCAGACGACTCGGATTGGGCACTTGCAAATACCGGCTGACAGGCTCCAAAAGAGCAAAGGATAGCCGACACGCCAAGCTTTTTAAAACTCATTTCGAAACTCCTAAGTTTGGTCAGCAATAACGGTTACATTAAGCATGCGCGAAACTGAACTCGACGCGCCTGCTATATGCGGAAGATGGTTCAAAAATCGTATTTTTGGCGAAGCTATGCGCACCACCTCAATACGAAGTGGTGTGCTTTCTTATCAACTCAAGTTGCGATGGTTCTTGTTGTAATGTTGCGGGCTAGCTCACTTCGAGCGGGTGTCGGAAACCGTAGAACTATACAAAGAGAAAAATCAAAACTTCGTAAGTTAGATTTCGGGTCGCTTACTCTATTGGTGAGCCAATTTTTATACTGATATCGTATTTTTGCACTTCTCCTGCCTGTAGCATAACGCCCTCATTTGAACTGCAATTGTTTGTAGCCGACCTCGCGGGTTCAAGTGCTAACGCATACACTCCTGCTTGGTATGCACGCCATACGCCAAAATCCGGCAAAGCATTACCAGGGAACGACAAGCTGACGCGAACACCGCCCGCCAAATGGTGATTGTGGAGCTCGACCGTGGTCCGTGTGCTTTGGCAGTCCACAGGGACTTGCTGGTAAAAGTCTCTGAAATTACTCGATGGTAGCTTGTCTTCGGCATTAAACGCCGCGCAAAATTTTTGGCAGATGTCACCGCTTATTTCTATATGCTGATTCAGAAATGGATAGCCGAAGTTAACGTGGTACAACAGCGCGTGAGATGTCGGACGAAAGCCAGCATTAGTGACGCGATCTCGCACGTTTATAGTGGAGCCGAACACATCGAGTGAGATGCGACGTTTGAGCACCAGGTTCTCACCGAATACGGCGCTTTGTTTAACGACCCCCTCAGCCCAAATGATTGGAACCTCTTCGTCCCATTCCACACCATAGCTGATCAGAGTGGCGCGCTGGCTGGAGATACGGCCGTGGAGAGGATAGAAAACCTGTTTGCGGTGCTTATGGATGAAGTGATCTGCTTCTCCATTTGTTGCACCGCCGATGTGGTCCAGCCCACACGTCACCATGAATCCGTCAAAGTTTCTGTAAAGACCGACACCATTCTCGGCGTCTGCCGGATGGGCAGGCCAGGGCATACCGTTGGCGCTGTTCCAGCCTAGGTTGATCCCACGCCAGGTCGCGGCACTGATATCGAAGCCACGATCCAGCGCGATCTCTATGCCAATACCGGTACCGTTGCGAACAAGCAGCAGGCGCTGCCCTCGGCCTGGCCCGTCTTCTACCTGGACCAGTCGAATATCTGCAACGCCCCGGCCATCCACAGTGAGTTCCCGTAACTTGTCATTAGGCATATGGATGCCGGAGCGAGACAGATCAGACATGGGTTCTACCCGTTTGGGCTGCGTTCATTTTTTCCAGCAATGGCGTGACGCTCTTGAGGAAGTCCTCACTGCCACAGGCCCAACGTAGCTTCTCGTCCAACCCGGTATTTTTCCAATCAACGGAATGGACTGCGCCAAGGTTTCGCAGAATCGGTACCGCTGCCATGACGTCCCAGGTCGAGTCGCCCAGTGATACATAGCCGTCTGTTTCACCCATCGCTACTTCGATGAGCGAAAGGGTCGCTGATCCGCCCATACGGAAGGCGAAATCCAAATCCTCTATCACGAAGCGGACGACCTCGAGGCGATCCGCGGTTGGGACGGATGGATGGAAGCTGATCCCAGCTGATCCTTGGGAAGGGATCAATGGCGGCAAAGCTGCCATGGCGATTCCGTTCATTTGTGTTTCGTAACCATCTCCACCACTGAGCATCAGGTCGCGGACAGGCGCATAGATGACCCCGAAAACTGGCTGGTCATTTTCAAACAACCCGATTGAGATCCCCCAGTTTTGGCCACCTCGAACAAAATTGAAGGTGCCATCAATTGGATCGATTACCCAGGTGCGTCCTGTAGTGCCACGGATTTCTCCACCTTCTTCACCGTAGATGCTGTCGGCGGGAAAGGCCTCCAGCAAACTCGCGGTCAGGAGCGCTTCGACCTCCCTGTCAGCGGCAGTAACCAGATCGAGATGGCCCTTGGACTCCACCTGTACATTTGATAACGAGGAGAAATGCTTAAGGGCTACCACTCCTGCGTCACGAGCAATGGACTCCATTACTTTTCGATCGATTACATCTGGCGACCAAGTGGCGCGCATATCATTTACCATTTGCTTCGTCCTTGATTGCCGCCACCAACTCAACGTCGTCACAAAGGAGTTGGTCCATCCAGCCGTCACGCACCCAGCGAACAACCTCAGCTCGTACGTCCCAGCCGTAAGCCCGCAGTGGCTTGAGCAACTCCGGTTTAGGCAGGTACATGAACGCAGCAATGCCGGCCTCTTTGAGCTGCAGTGCTTCACCACTTGCGAAGTGGGGAAACTCTATATTCATAGCATCCAGGTTCGCTTGCTTGGCTAGTGCTGCGGGATCGATCATCCGCGAGTGAGAAATGCCAACGGTGGGCACCTCCGGAATGGCCTTCTTCAGATCTCGCAGTTGCGCGAAGTCGAAGGACGAGAACTGCATCAGGTCGGCACACCCTAGCTCGTCGATCAGAGCCCTGAGCTTGGGGAAAAAAAGGTGGTTCTGGTTATAGGTCTTGATCTCAACCTGGTAAATGATCCCGTGCTGGCGAGCAAACTGCAGCGCGTCGCGCAGGCGTGGGACTGGCTCGCTGTGGTACTCAGCGCTGAACCAACTGCCGGCATCAAGCTTGGTAATCTCGGCGTAGGTCATCTTGCTAACTAAGCCACGACCGTTGGTAGTACGGTCAACCGTGTCGTCGTGGAGCAGGATCAGCTCCCCATCGCTTGTCATCGCCAGGTCCGTTTCACAGGTCACGCCTACTCCGCCGAATTCACGGGCCTTTCTGAATGCCGCGAGCGTGTTTTCAGGCGCCCCGGCGCTATGACCACGATGCCCGGCAACTCGGATCGTCTCGGGCGTCATCATTAGTGGGTTCATCTCATCTCCTCAAAGTGTTTTTTTAGGCAAAAAGGGGCCCGTGCGAACACTATCCATGTATGGATAGTCGCAGTGCCTTCCTTGTTTTTAGGCGGCTCCTACTCTCGCTTCATATGAAGCGAGATCAGGCGCGGGGTTAACCGACCACGATAAATTTTTTCCGCAGGCGCTCTGGCGCGCTATTGATGATGCCCTGCGCGCCTTTGTCAGTGACGATGGTGTCAGCTTCTTCAATCTTCATGGTCACCGACAGGCTCGACTTGGTAAATTTTGAATAGTCAGCGACGACAATTACTCGCCGTGATACCTCAATCATTGCTTTTTGGATGCCCGCGTTCACTGGGCAAGTCGTGCAAATCAGACCACGCTCCAAGTCGACAGAGCTTGCGTTTACGAACAGTCGGTCGACGTTGAATTGGCGAACAAAATTTTCCGCCAAGGGACCACGGTATGAACGATTCATGTCAGTGAACTCACCGCCCACCGAGTAAACCTTGTGCCTGTTATGGCGAATCAGCTCATTGAGGATATCAACGCCATTGGAAATGACAGTCAGGCCCTTATGGCCGGAAAGAAGCTTTGCTATTTCAAGTGCGGTCGTGCCAGCGTCGAGCAGGACGGCGTCACCATCTGCCACCATTCCTGCCGCGATACCTGCAATGGCGGCCTTTTGGGGCAGGTTGGACACTGCGTGAGTTGCGTGGGGCGCTTCCTGGGCCACCTGGTTGATACTTACAGCACCACCGTGCGTTCTACGCAGCAGGCCACCCTGCTCAAGCTCATCCAGATCCCTCCGGACGGTGGCCACAGATACATTGAGTCGCTTCGTCAAGGAGCTGATGTCGAGGAACCGCTCCTCGTTCACCAGCTCGACTATTTTGGTCTGACGCTCTTCTGCAGTGTTCATCGCAAAGCCTTCATTTCAACAGTTTTTGACGTTTTCCGAGCGTGTGAGCGAAATAAATCATTGGCGGTATGACAGCTCTGAGCCACGTTCAACTAGGTTCCAACGCATGATCGATTGCGATCATGTGAGCGAAATGTATCGCGACTTTGTTAACGCTCTGTGACAGAGCAGCATTGAATCTTCAAAACGCCAATCGCGACTAACCCCCAGCTGGTGCTGGGTGAGCGCTTGATCTTCGGGACTCCCAGTCACAGATGTAATGCAGTGCTGTGATGAGCGATGTATTGCGTGCCCTACAGCGTGCCAGTGACACAAATATGCAATGAAGCTGTTACCTGAATTTCACACAGCAGTGCCAAGGTACCTCCAAATTTTGAACATGCGCGATTTCGCTCATGGTCACTAACCGATAGAGGAACACATGATGTCCATGGTGAATTTGCGTCGTAGCTTGATGGCCGCTCTAGTAGGCCTCGCGGTAAGCGGACATACATTGGCAGCAACCGAAATCACCTTCTGGCACTCGATGGATGGGATTAATGGTGAGCAGATCGACTCCTTGGTGTCGCGCTTCAACCAATCGCATCCGGACTACAAGGTCATTGCGTCCTTGAAAGGCGATTATGAGCAGAGCCTGGCAAATGGGATCGCTGCAGTACGGAACGGGAAATCACCCGACATTCTTCAGGTTTATGATCTTGGCACCGCTACGATGATGTACTCCAGAGCGGTTGTTCCAGTGCATCAGCTTTTCAAGGATCAAGGGATTCCGTTCGATCAGAAGCAATTTCTGGCACCTGTAGCGGGCTACTACAGCGATTCGAATGGCGATCTGGCTTCTCTGCCTTTCAACAGCTCAACACCTGTGACGTTCTACAACAAGGACGCCTTCAAAAAGGCAGGCCTAAACCCGGATCAGGCGCCGCGGACCTGGCAGGAAGTGCAGAAGGATGCAGCCGCCCTTCGCAAGGCTGGCATGACCTGCGGATACGCATCCGGAGCTATGGCGGTACAGCACATCCAGGTCTACAGCGCTTGGCATGCATTGCCTGTAGCCACCAAGAACAACGGCTATGACGGGCTTGATTCGTCTCTCGTGTTCAACAACCCAACCGTAGTCGCTCACATTCAAATGCTTGCCGACATGTACAAGGCCGGTGACATGTCCTACTACGGCCGGAAGGACGACGCGATCAGCAAGTTCTACAGCGGCGATTGCGGCATCGCCACCGTATCCTCCGGCTCCCTGACAACCGTCCGGCGTTATGCGAAATTCGATTTTGGTGTCGGCATGATGCCCTATGACGAAGGAGTGCCTGGTGCGCCTCAGAACTCTCTTGTGGGCGGGGCCAGCCTATGGGTGATGAAGGGCAAAAGCCCAGATACCTACAACGGGGTCGCACAGTTCATGCAATTTGTTACACAGCCGGAGAATGCTGCGCAATGGCACCAGAAGACCGGCTATGTACCTGTAACAAAAGCTGCCTATGAGCTCACCAAGCAACAAGGTTTCTACGATGCCAATCCGGGCGCCGATGTCGCTGCAAAGCAGCTGCAGAACAAAGATCCTTTGCCTTTCACTAAAGGCGTGCGCGTAGGAAGCCTGCAGCAGATCAACACCATCATTAGTGAAGAGCTAGAAAAAGTTTGGGCGGGTGCCGCTATTCCGCAGGCTGCGATGGACAGCGCCGTTACACGCGGCAACGAGCAACTGCGTCGCTTCGAGCAGCAAGTGAAATAGTCCAGCTTTGCAGGCAATCCGATTCACGTCATTTTCTATTTCGAGTGAGCTATGTCTTCATCCAGACCGGTCTTTCGCACCAGCGCGCTGCCCTATCTCCTAGTGCTGCCTCAGGTGCTTATAACTGCCATATTCTTCCTCTGGCCGGCTGGGGAAGCTCTTTGGCAATCTTTGCTCAGTACTGATCCGTTCGGAGTTTCGAGCACATTTGTGGGGTTGGAAAATTTCCGGCACTTGGTCAATGATTCTCGCTACATCGACTCCTTCTGGACGACACTTAAGTTCAGTACGTTGGTGACGGTGTGCGGGATGGTGTTCTCCCTCCTGCTCGCTGCGTTGGTCGACTACGTGGTGCGTCTGCGCAAGCTGTATCAAATGCTACTGCTCTTGCCCTATGCAGTCGCTCCGGCGGTAGCGGCAGTGCTTTGGATGTTTCTGTTCAGCCCGGGGATCGGGCTGCTCAGCTACGGTCTGAACAGTCTGGGTTATGAATGGAATTACGCTCAGAACAGCGGCCAGGCAATGTTCCTCATCGTGCTGGTCTCCATTTGGCAGAAGATAAGTTACAACTTCCTGTTCTTCTTCGCCGCGTTGCAGTCGGTGCCGAAATCGCTGGTCGAGGCTGCAGCTATTGATGGCGCAGGCCCAGTCCGCCGTTTCTTCACCATATCGCTTCCTCTCATCGCGCCGGTCAGCTTTTTCCTGCTGGTCGTCAATTTGATCTACGCGTTCTTCGACACTTTCCCTGTGATCGATGCCGCTACGGGTGGTGGCCCGGTCCAAGCTACGTCAACGCTGATCTACAAGATCTACCACGAGGGTTTCGCTGGTCTGGATATCTCGTCGTCGGCCGCGCAGTCCGTGGTTCTCATGATGCTGGTTATCGGGTTGACGGTAATTCAGTTCCGCTTTGTTGAACGCAAGGTGCAATACCAATGATAGAGAAAAGACCCGGGCTGGACATCTTCAGCCACACCTTGCTGGCACTGGGTGCCCTGACCATTCTGTTTCCGCTTTACATCGCATTCGTCGCCGCCACTCTGGACGGAGATGCGGTGTACCAAGTGCCAATGACGCTCGTACCTGGTAGCCATCTATGGGAGAACATATCCCGGATCTGGTCGCATGGCGTCAACGGTAGCGGGCCAGCATTCGGAATTATGATGCTGAACAGCTTGGTGATGGCCTTGAGCATCACCATCGGCAAGATTGCAGTCTCCATGCTCTCAGCGTTTGCTCTGGTGTGGTTTCGCTTTCCACTGCGAGGTCTTTTTTTCTGGATGATCTTCGTCACGCTGATGCTGCCGGTGGAGGTTCGAATCTTCCCCACAGTGCAAGTCATCGCGGATCTCAACATGCTGGATAGCTACAGCGGTTTGACGCTGCCCCTGATGGCATCAGCGACTGCCACGTTCCTGTTTCGCCAGTTCTTCCTCGCGCTGCCCGATGAGCTCATCGAGGCAGCAAGAATCGACGGTGCAGGCCCAATGCGGTTCTTCTGGGACGTAGTGATTCCCCTCTCGAAAACCAACCTTGCGGCGCTGTTCGTGATCACTTTCATCTACGGCTGGAACCAGTACCTCTGGCCTTTACTGGTCATCAATGACCCAAGCTTTGCAACAGCTGTAGCTGGCATCAAGAGCATGATTTCCTCAACCGGATCGCCGACGCAGTGGAATGAGGTGATGGCGGCAACCCTTTTAACTTTAATTCCGCCGATTGTGGTGGTGTTCGTCATGCAACGTGCCTTCGTACGCGGCCTGGTCGAGAGTGAGAAATAAACATGGCAAGCGTAACCCTCAAGGCAATAACCAAGTCGTACGATGGCAAGAATCAGATCATCCAGCCCTTGGACGTAGAAATCAAAGACGGCGAATTCATGGTGATGGTGGGGCCGTCTGGCTGTGGAAAATCGACATTGTTGCGGATGGTTGCCGGGCTGGAACGAGTGACTTCCGGCAGCATCGAAATTGGTGGCAAAGAAGTCACCAATGCGGAGCCCAAGGATCGGGGCATCGCCATGGTGTTCCAGAACTACGCGTTGTACCCTCACATGACCGTTGAAGAAAACATGTCCTACGGGTTGAAGATTCGCCGTATGGACAAGCAGCAGATCCGTCAGCGTGTGCTGGACGCTGCCCGGAGCTTGGAGCTGGACCAGTTGCTGAACCGACGCCCGAAAGAGCTTTCAGGCGGTCAGCGTCAGCGGGTCGCAATGGGGCGGGCAATCGTGCGTGAGCCGGAGGTGTTCCTGTTCGATGAGCCGCTGTCGAACCTCGACGCACGCCTGCGGGTGCAAATGCGCCTTGAGCTTCAGCTACTTCATCGACGGTTGAAAACGACCAGCATCTACGTGACGCATGATCAGGTTGAAGCAATGACCTTGGCCGATCGAGTCATGGTCATGAACAAGGGCATCGTGGAGCAGATTGGCACCCCTGTGGACGTTTATGAGCGCCCGGCAAGCCTGTTCGTAGCGTCCTTCATCGGCGCGCCGGCAATGAACCTGTTGGCCGGTCACATTGACAACACCGGAACGCGCCTGAAGCTCAACTCTGGGGAGATGATCCCGCTGGGCTTCTGCAAACCGAGCCTTGCAAACAAGCAGATCGTCGTGGGTGTTCGCCCGGAACATATCACGCGCGCTCAGAGCGAGGATTACGGGATCTCCATGGTTGTCGAGACGTTGGAGCTTTTGGGGGCAGATAACCTGGCTCACGGTCGTATTGGCGATGCGGGCCTGATAATTCGCTTGCCGCACGATGAACGCCCTCAGCCGGGGAGCAAACTTTGGTTCCATTTATCAGCCGAGAGTTTGCATTTCTTCGATGCCAAGTCGGGGAAGCGTCTTGATCTGCTAACTCTTTCTAATATGCGCACTGGTTGATCGGTCCAGCTCTGCCCCTCAAGCGGTTGTCAGGCCATGCCCGGCTGATAGCCGTTACTTGGCAGGGTTGCGCCGATATAACGCTTTGTAAAACGGAGCAACGATCAGATCCGCTTCATAGACTTGGCATACACAACGTAAGCGTGGTCTAAGTTTCCTTGAAAGAAATGACCCATGACCAGCAATTTTTGCTTTAAACACGAACGCGCCGCCAGTAGCCATGTACCGCCGGGATGGCTAATTCGAATCATAAAGATCATTCCAAGTGGTATCGCACACAGCAAGTTTGGCCCAACTGCTTACTGTTTCGATATCACGAAATCGATAAATAAAACTTTGCTAAGTCAAGGTTGGGCTCTGGTGAAGAAAACCAAAAACTACATGTACCTAACGCCACCAGCTACGCACCTTACACCACCTTTTGGAATGTCGATCGCTGTGCCGACGAAGGCGGAGTGTCTAGAAATTGCCCGACGGAGCTACACGGTTGGAGGATCATGGTCGGGACAGGTGGGAGGATGGCCAGCGTGGTACGAGCATGAGGGTTCTTCGAAGAATGGATTGCACCTTTTATGCCAGCAGGAACGCAGTGATCCTACATAAAAGACGAGCGCCGCAGTCAATACTTTATATCGGCGAATTTGGTTTTTGGGAGATCAAAATACACAAAACTGATAATGGCTTTGCGGTAGTTAAAGGGGACGAAGAGGACTGAAGTTCTACCTTTGCAAGTAATGTCGAACCCTGGTCTAGAATAGCGTGGAGCGAACAGTGTGATGATACCCAAGCCGGCGAAGATTAAGCGCACGAAGCAAAGGGCGACGGTGATATACCATCGGGGAGAGGAGGTGCTGCTCGTACGCAAGCGAAAGGCTAACTCTAAATGGAACCTACCTGGTGGTCGTCTCGATCAGAACGAGACTGCTATTGAAGCTGCCTTCCGTGAGATGGCTGAGGAAACGGGTTTAGAGTTAGCGCATCTGGCTTACATAGCTGAATTTAAAGACACTCATATCATCCATCACCTATTTGAGAGCTCTGCATCACTGGTCGTGGAACCGCGACCATGTAACGAGATTGAGGAGTGCCGTTGGTTTACGTTGAAAGAGCTAGACGAGCAAGAAGTCACTGGAGTTGTTGAGGCATTAATTGATGGTGTGAGGAATGGGCGAAAAGGTTACTCGGTTGTAGTCGGCTCGGCCGCCTATACCGTAGACCCGGTAAGCACGGACAGCATGTGTGGCCTTGTAAGTTGGTTTCGGGAAATAGCGATGACATGGTGATATACCGTGGAAGTGTACTACTGCCGCTGAAGTGGTAGCGCGTCTGCCTACTGCAGAAGACATATTGGGGAGACGCAAGATTACTTGCCTGTAAAGATCGTTGCCTGGGCATCACTTCAAGGGGCTTTTCGAGAGGATTGCGGCCGCCAAGCCCGCATGTCATCTGTCGAATAAAATAAAGAAATTAGCACTTGTGTTGCATCTAGATATATTTTTTGAACGTCGCCGCCGTGATTGCCATGGTCACCCCAAGCATCACGGAACAAGGCAGAAATACGGCCATAGGATTGAGCGAAAAGGGCAGGGACAGGTAAATGATCCAGGGCACGATCAACAGGGATAAAACTGCTCGCTTGGCGCGGTGATAGACAAAGCTGCTTTCTCGCCCGGCGCCAAACTTGCGCAGGTCGCGGCGCATCAAACCATCGACAAAACCGGTTAGTGCGGCCAGCAGAAACAAGGGTGTCGCCAGGACTAGAATGGTCAGGCGCACCACGAAGGTGAAAGTGACATACACCGCCGACAGCACGAAATCTTCAATGCGTACGTAGAGCTGATTGGTCCAGCCCCAAAAGCCGTTGCCTTGGCTCGAAGCCCGCGCCTGCTGGGCAAAATCCGCGAAGCCTGTCTTGACCAACAACCACTGATTGAGGAGCTCCAACCACTGGCCAATCGTTTGTCCAGGTTGTTGGATGATGAGTGAAGATTTGAAGTGCTCACTCAGCCAGCCCAGTTCGTTCGTCAACATAGCTTGGCTGTGCCGCCAACCCTGATCACCCCAGAACAGCAGCAGGCCAGCGAACTCGATCAGGATCGAAAACAGCAACGAGGCGACCAGCAAACCGATGATGCGTAAAACCAAGCCAATCGCCGAGACGATTAATCCCGGGCGCTGGATCGGTTGTGGCGGCGCGTTCTGGACGGAAGTCGCCATCGTTTACTCCATTGCACACCGTTAAGTTGATGCCGCGACGGCGCCTGCCGAATACGTGTTTGCTGAATCGAAACCTGTGGCGGCCGGGCTACCCCACCTGATCCAGATCGAAGCTTGTGGTTGGACCACCACCGCTTGCGCTCCACCATTGTCCCGCCTGCTCGTTGTAAGACGCCCGCATCCGTTGAGTGAGTTCCTGCAGGTCTTTGGGCATGGCGTCGTCGTTGGAGGGTTTTGGCAACGGCATGCGGACTTTCCACAGCTGGCCACCGGCCTGGAAGGAGAACATTTGTCCCTTGGGCAAACTGACGATATGAGCCGGCTCGATCAGCGGCACACTGGTGCTGCTGACACGGTCCTGTGAGGATGAGGTGAAGTCCGTGTTGGCCTCAGGATCGGAGGTGTCGGTGGCACCCGACACCAGGGTCTTGGTCAGTACGTTGACCTTGGGCAACTGTTGAGTAAGCAGCTCTGCGGTGGCAGTTTCGCGCACCCGCAGCATTTGCAGGGTGTTGAAATTGCCGATCACCTGACCGGCCTTGGCGCGGTTGCCTATACGTGCTTCGATATCGCTGAGGGTCTGGGTGTAGGCGGTTACCTGGATACCAGCGCCGCCACCCTTGTTGATCAGCGGAATGAACTCATCACCCATCAACTCGTTGAACTCATCGGCGTGGAGGTTGATCGGCAACTTGTCACTGTTGTTACCCGATTGGGGCAGGCCATGGTCAATGCCATGTTTGTAGATGTGGCCCGCGACCGAGACCAAGTCGGCGAACATGGAGTTGCCCACAGCGGCGGCCACCTCGGCGTCGGTCAGCGCATCCAGACCGACGTAGACGATGCCGCGTTTTCGGATGATCTGCATCCAGTCGAAAATTGGCCGAGGGTCATCTAAATCGGTGTAGTTGGGGGCCAGTAACTGGGCGGTCTTGCCGGTGGTGAGTTTCTCCAGCAGCGGCAGTAGCGAGGCAACGATCTTGTCGAAGTAAGTACGGTCGTAGCGCACTGCCGAACGCAGTCCGTCCATTACCGGATCAAATACCCGTTTGGCCGCCAGGTACTGCTCGATGGCCACCACCCGCTTTTCGCGTCCCACCATATGCCGGGGAATGTTTTTCTCGTTGAGCTTGCCTTCAAGTTGGACAATCACTTCCCAGGCCTTCGGGTCGGTCTTGGCGAAAAACTGCTGGGCGTATTCGATGAACAGCGCATCGATATTGACCACATGTCTCTGGATCTGCAGGTAGTCCGGACGCCGGCCCAACTCGATCAGAGCGCGGGCGATGATGTTGACGAAGCGCCAGGCGAACTCACGGAAGGCCGCCGAGTTGCCTTCACCGCTGAGTTGCCCGGCGATGCGTGACGCCACTTCCGAGATGCGACCGAAACGTCCCACGGCGTTGTAGCGGGCTGAAATTTCCGGCCAGCCCAGATGGAAGACATAAAACTGCTTCTCCCGACCGGCGCGTTTGGCTTCGACGTACATGCGCTTGAGCAGGTCGGCATCGCCCTTCGGATCGAAGACAATCACTACCTCGTGTTCGACACGGTGTATGTCCTGGGTGATATACACCTCGGCGAGTCGCGTCTTGCCGACACGGGTAGTGCCGAGCACCAGGGTGTGTCCGACCCGTTCGCCCAGCGGCAGACTGACTTCCGTTTCATTGGGCTCGACCCCATGCAACAGCGGCGAGCCACCGACTGGGGGCAAAGGGCGCAACGGATTGAAGGCACTGTCCCAGGCGGTGACACGGGCCAATGTCGAGAGCGGAAACGGTGCATGCTCCAGGCGCTGTTCGAGTCCACGGGCCAGGCGGTAGCTGGTCGGTTGGTCGACATAGTGGGCGACCGCCGGATCCTGGGCCTCGACCAAGCGCTGGGTGTGCAGGCGGGTCCAGCGAAAGCCGCGCCCCATAAACAAACGCTTACGGCTGACCGGAATCTGCCGACTGGTCAGTTCGTAGCGGGGCAGCCGGCGGATATTGCGCCGATAGCGCAGCACCTCCCAGGCTTGTCGCAGGCGGATAAGGCCGAACAGGGTATAGGCCAGCGCCGCAGCCAGCCCGATCTCGGGTGAGAGGGCCACAGCCCAGGGCGAGTACACGCACAACACCGCGGCGGCGATGCAGATCGCTACCGTGTACAGCTCCACCGCTGGCCGGAGCTTGGACTCCATCGCATGCTCGGCCATGACCTGACTCACTGTTCCAATGAGGTGGCGGTGATCAAGACGGGGTAGTGCTCAATCTGCAGGCGGGTGGCGATGTCGTTGCCGTTGACCGGCAGGATGGTGATGTCCGGAGCGGCTGCTCGAATTCGGGCCAAAGCTTCGGTATCGGTTACTTCAACCGCTAGACCGGCCGCGCCCATTTCCTGCAGTTCAGTCGCGCGTTGACGCAACCAAGCCAGTGACTGGGGATCCTCACCGACCAGGAAAAATGGCCGTAAGCCCGGCATGTTCAGGGCGCGAGACGTGATTTGGCCGGGGCTCAAGTGAGAGCTGCGGACGGGTAGTATCCAGGCTTCATCGGCAAACGTGGACAGGTCCGCATGCATGGCCCGATCAGGCTGGGTCTTGTTGTTTATTGGCGGCCTGGCGACCTGAAAATGGGGTCGGGTGAAGTCGCTAGGCTGATCCCCGGCTACGGTCAGTTCCGGCTGGGCGAAAGGAGCCAAGAGCAGGATGAAATAGCAGATAAGGGATATTCGCTTCATGGTGGTGTGCCCTGTTTGAAGGAAACCTGCAGTCGTTCGAGTTGTCGGGAAAAGCCGGCGCGGTAACGCGCGGCCGGCGTTCCTCCTGCCGGGCGGTGATAGCGGCCGGCAGCTGACACCCAATCACCGGTAGCGGCGTGATGCTCCTGCAACAGCACGGCGGTCACGGCGAGATTTCGGTAGGGATCAAGGGCTTCGCAGGGGCTGGAAAAACGTTGCCCGTGGTAACCCAGGTTGGTTTGTCCGAGTCCGGCATCGACCCGCTTGGCGTCATGTCGGGCGAGTGCCTGAAGTAAGGCGTAACAGGCGGCCCGGCGAGTGGCGAAGCGGTAGGGTGTTCCGGCGATGTTCAGTGTCCAAGGCCAGGGCAGCAGCCGACCACGAACGCGGAGTCCACTCTCCTGCAGGGCAATCGCGAACAGCACCGTAGAAGGGATGTCGGCGTCATGCGCCGCCAGTTGGTAGGCAGGAGGCGGCAGTTCGTCAGCCTGGACGGCGAGCATCGTCAGCAGGAGCGCAATACCACTCAGTCGAGGCGTTCCCATTGTCCATTCACCTGTTGGTAAGTGGCGGGCAATGGCCCCAAGGCCCCCAGGCTGAACCAGCGACCACGGTCATGGTTTAGGGTGATCTGCCGGCGTTGAACCTTGGCCGGATCGATGTCCGCTTGCCGAGCCCAGCGACGGACGCGTTCATCCTCGCCTTGGCTGCCCACCAGGTAGATATCGAACGTCGTGTCACTGTTTTGCAAACGTTGTGCTTCAGCGGTGCATGCAGGGCAGTGGTCCTCCACAAACAGTGCTGGGCGCGGGGCGACCGATGAGCTGGTAGGGGACGAAGATGCCATGCCCTGGATCGGCAGCAGCCCGGGAAACAGCTTGGTCCAGGCCGCGGTGTAAGCGTTTTGGTAGGCCAATTCACGCTCGGCGCGTTTGGCTTCCAACGAAACCTGCAATTCGGCATAGCGCTGGCGCTCTTGGTCGGTCTGGGCCTCGACCCCGAGTGCGGTCAACGGATCGAGGTTCGGGCTCCAGAAACCGCGCGGGCCGGTTTGGATCTGTTCGAAGCGCGTCCACTCCTGCTCGGTCAGGCCCCAGCTCGCCGCCTGTTCAGAGTCAGAGCGCCCCAAGGGCGCGACCTGCTTGTCCTGGTTCCGTGACGGTGTCGTGACGGGGTTGCCCATCGCAGCGCCCATAGTCAGTAGCGAAGCGAGACAGACGACGGGGAGTAGTGGCGCTCTGTTCATGATCGCTTCTCAAGGGAGTTGCACGGTCTGGTCTGGCTGAGCGGCCACCGCGAAGATGGCTGAGTTCGGCTCCAGTACTTTTAGGTGCCAGGCGCCGAACTGCTCACCGCTATGCAGCAGCCGAACATCCATGAGCGAGCGACTGTCGGGAGGTGCGACCGCTAAAAAGCGCTCACTGCCACGGGATTCGACTCCCAACACCGAGAACGGTGGCGAGAGCGGGACGGGCTTGGGGCGAGCCTTCTGTTTCGGCTTGGTCGCGGAAGAGTTTGGCGGTGGGGGGGATGGCTGAGTCTTGAGGTCCAGAAGCTGCCGCTCGACCTGTTCAAGGCGTGCGCGCAGCGCTGTCAGGTCTGCCTCGGTGGCGCGGGCTGCCAGACCGTCGCGCAGTTCCTGTATCTCTTGCGCCCATTGATCCAACATCGGATCGAGGGTATTGGCCTGTTGCTCACCGGTATCGACCATCTGTTTCAGGTCTTTCAGCGCGTACTGCAGTTTTTCCTGTGCATCCTTGAGGGCGTTTGCATCACGTTGCAGGGTGTCCAGAGTTTGTAGGTGTTGGGTATCCGTGCTCTGCAGTTCTGCCATGCGCTGGTACTGGTTATACAAACCACCGCTCAGCCCGGCGACCGCCAAGCAAAGGAGCCCGATGATGAGGGTTTGAAACGTTGAGGCTTTCATGGCCGCGCCTCCGATTGATGGGGCAAGACGGGTGTGATCAGCGCGACACCGGCATCCGTTTTCTGCTGTTCGAAGCAGACCGAACGGCTGACTTCGTCGGTCGTAAGTTGCCAGGTGGGGCCCGCCAGCACTTGTAGGGCGTTGCGCAAAGGGATTGGCCCAAGCCGGTAATGGGCCGCGGGCAGGGGCCGAGTAAACAGCACCCTCACGGACGCGGT
>NZ_QCWA01000012.1:0-224008 GCF_003058245.1 Pseudomonas sp. GV047
CTGGATGCGAGTACCAGCAATATCCTCACCGTGGAAGACCCGGTGGAATACGACCTGCCGGGCATCAGCCAGATCCAGGTCAATGCCAAGATCGATATGACTTTCGGCCTGGCCCTGCGGGCGATCCTGCGCCAGGACCCGGACATCATCATGATCGGTGAAATCCGCGACCTGGAGACCGCGCAAATCGCGGTGCAGGCTTCGCTCACCGGGCATTTGGTACTCGCTACGTTGCACACCAACGACGCGGTATCCGCCGTCAACCGCCTGCTGGACATGGGCGTCGAGCCGTTTTTGCTGGCGTCTTCAATGCTTGGGGTTCTGGCGCAACGCCTTGTGCGTCGTCTCTGCCCGCAATGCAAGGAAGAAGACCCGGCCAGCCCGGGCACCTGGCGTCCACTGGGGTGTTTGGCGTGTAACCACACCGGCTACAGCGGTCGCACCGGCATTCATGAACTGTTCTGCATTGACGACGCGATTCGCGCGCTGATTCACCAGGGCGCCGGTGAGCAGGCGCTCAGGGCCGCAGCCCGCAGCGCCGGTATGTGCAGCATGCGTGAGGATGGCGAACGCTGGGTCAACAGCGGCGTGACGGCACCCGAAGAAGTGCTCCGCGTGACACGGGACGCCTGATGAATCGCTACCGTTTCGAAGCCGCCGACGCCATGGGCAAGATCGAGAGCGGACACCTGGAAGCCGACAGTCAGCGCGAGGCGTTCGGGATTCTGCGCCGGCGTGGCTTGACGGCCTTGTCGGTGCACCTTGAGCAAAATACGGCCTCAGGGGCTGGCGCGGGCCTGTTCAGCGCCAAGCTGTCGGACAACGACCTGGCCTGGGCCACGCGGCAACTGGCGAGCCTGCTCAGCGCCAGCCTGCCACTGGAGGCCGCGTTGAGTGCCACGGTGGAACAAGCCGAGCGCAAACACATCGTCCAGGCCCTGAGTGCGGTGCGTGCCGATGTACGCAGCGGCATGCGCCTGGCGGATGCCTTGGCCGCGCGGCCACGGGACTTTCCGGAGATCTACCGCGCGCTGATTGCGGCGGGAGAGGAGTCCGGCGACCTCGCCCAGGTGATGGAGCGGTTGGCCGACTACATCGAAGAACGCAATAACCTGCGCAGTAAAATCCTCACCGCGTTTATCTATCCTGGAGTGGTAGGGCTGGTCTCGATCGCCATCGTGATCTTCCTGCTCAGCTACGTGGTGCCCCAGGTGGTCAGTGCGTTTTCCCAGGCGCGCCAGGACTTGCCCGGGCTGACATTGGCGATGCTCAATGCCAGTGATTTCATTCGCGGTTGGGGTTGGCTGTGCCTCAGTGCTTTGATCGCGGGTTTCTGGGGCTGGCGTGTGTACCTGCGCAACCCGCTGGCGCGTCTGGGTTGGCATCGTCGCGTGTTGCGCCTGCCGCTGATCGGGCGTTTTGTACTCGGGCTCAATACCGCACGGTTTGCCTCGACCCTGGCGATTCTCGGCGGCGCCGGGGTGCCGCTGTTGCGTGCACTGGAAGCGGCACGCCAGACCTTGTCCAACGACTGCCTGAGCCAGTGCGTCAACGACGCCACTGCCAAGGTGCGCGAAGGCGTCAGCCTGGCCACGGCGCTGGCGGCGGAAAAAGTATTTCCGCCCCTGCTGATCCACCTGATAGCCAGCGGCGAAAAGACCGGCTCGCTGCCGCCTATGCTCGATCGCGCCGCGCAGACACTGTCCCGCGATATCGAGCGCCGGGCGATGGGCATGACCGCACTGCTGGAGCCACTGATGATCGTGGTGATGGGCGCGGTGGTGCTGGTGATCGTGATGGCGGTGCTGTTGCCGATCATCGAGATCAACCAACTGGTGCAGTAGCAAAAAAGCCCTCGTCACCGAGGGCTTTTCATTTCACAGGTGACAGTGTTGCTTAGAGCTTACCGGCGCCGGCCTTGGCCTTGACGTCGGCGGCGACCTTATCGGCAGCCAGCGGAGTGTAGCTGTACGGCGGGGTCCAGCCGATGCTCGAACTCCACGAGCAGCTCAATGCGCTGCCGTTGAGGGTCGAGCCGGTGTCGCGGTAGACGCTGCCACCGTAGTCGCCGGCGATCTTGTCGCAACCGCTGATACCGGCGATTTCGAAGGCGTTACGCTCGGAGAAGATCTTCGAGTTCTTGCCCACACCGTGAGCGTACGAGAACGGGTACACCTTATGGCTGGTGCTGCCCACATGGTAGTTGTTGTACAGATGCACCTGGCCGAAACGCACGCGCGGCGCACGGGCAGAGATATTCTCAAACAGGCTGTTGTGGATGGTGACCTTGAGCTTGCCGTCGTCGGTGGTGCGGCTGTCGCTGGAACCGATCAGGTTGTTCTTCTCGTGCGACTTGAATGCCGAGTACGAGATGGTCACGTAGTTGGCGCCGTTTTTAACATCCAGCGCGCCGTCGTGATGCTGCTTCGGACGGCCGTTGGCGCTGCCGTTCTGGTCATCGGTACGGCGGCCATCGGTAAAGGTCACGTGATCGACCCACACGTTATTGGCGCCCTCGATGGTCAGGCCATCGTATTCCGAGTTCCAGTTGCCGGCGCTGCCGTCCGTGGGGTCCCACTTCGGCTCGGGATCCCACGGGTTTTCGATGGTGATGTTGCGGATGATGACGTCGTTTTCCTTGGCATAGAAGAAACCCTCACGGATCTCGGCATTGCTGGTGGTACCGACGATGGTGGTTTTGCCAGGAATATCCAGGCGACCGCGTACCTTCATATCAGCAGTCGTCGTATAAGCCTTGCCTTCGCTGATATCGATGATGCCGGTGATTTTGATGATACGGCCGTTGGTGCCCACCGAAGCGCTCAGTGCGGTTTTCAGCTCAGCCGCGTTTTTTGCCGTGTAGATATTATTCGCCGCAGCTCGCGAGCCGCCCTTAGTGCCGCCGTTCTGAGTGGCCCAACCGGTGGTGGCCGAATCCAGCCAGATGTCCGCGGCATGCGCAGGAACGCTGGAAAACAGCAGGGCACCGATAACGGCACTGGCCAGTTTGGAGGCAGTGAAGGTTGAGGGTTTTGTCATGAGTAATCAGATCCTTGATTAACTTGAGTGTTTAAACGCGCACAGGCATGCGCGTTTCTCGAGCGGACGTCCTTGCCACTGGTGCAGCGAATCGAACGTCCGCTGCATGAGAAATACTATCATGTGTGTCTTTGTTGTCGTACAACTGTTTGTAAAATTAACGAGTAAAAAGTTTTATTGACTAAAATAAAATATCGGATAATTATTCCTGTGCATCTGCTCCCACGCAGAGTCATTTTCAGGGTTATCCCGATGAGTGTTAAAACCCCGTCTGTACTGGCGACTCTTTACGTCGAGGCCAATGAGTCGTGCTTTGCAACCCCCGTGGCACCTGCGCTGATGCAGGGCTTCCCGGCCGAGCCGAAACACCGGGTAACGTGGCACAACTGGATGCGCGCGCCCTTCAGCCAGTGGGGGTTCCGTCATCTGGCGCGGCTGCGTCCCACGATTGATGTGGCGGCGGGTTCAAGGCCTGCCGCTCAGCTCAAGGAAGCGCCCACAGCGCTGGACCAACTGTGTTTTGACAGCGAATGCGGGCTCAGCATCAGCGTGATCGAACACCTTGTTGCCAGCCAGACCGACGCCTTTTTGGTGATGCAGGGCGACACGGTGTTGTTCGAGCGCTACTTCAACGGCCAGCGCGCGGATGACCGGCACATCATGTTCTCGGTGACCAAGTCGCTGATCGGCACCCTCGGCGAACAACTGGTTTCCAACGGCCTGCTCAAGCCCGAGCTGTCTGCCGCGTACTACGTGCCTGAGCTGGTGGGCAGTGCGTTTGGCGATGCCACCGTGCGCCAGTTGTTCGATATGGCCGTGGGCATCGACTACAACGAGGTGTATGACGATCCCGCCTCCGAGAGTTCGCAGTACGGTTATGCCTGCGGTTTCCAGCCGGCACCGGCGCCATACGCCCAGTTTGAAT
The DNA here is from genome assembly GCF_003058245.1 of Pseudomonas sp. GV047. NCBI lineage: Bacteria > Pseudomonadati > Pseudomonadota > Gammaproteobacteria > Pseudomonadales > Pseudomonadaceae > Pseudomonas > Pseudomonas sp. GV047. The sequence goes on from NZ_QCWA01000012.1 coordinate 3,965, forward strand.
CGCTGTACCAATACCTGCCGTCACTGAAAAAACGTGGCGCACACGGCGGCTTTTTCCATTACGTGACCGCCACCACCGAAGTCCTGGCATGGGTCATGGAACGGGCCTCGGGCCAGGCGTGCAGTCAGATGCTGGAACAGATCTGGGGGCGCTTGGGCTGCGAGCGCGACGGTTATTTCATGGCCGATCCCTGGGGCCGTAACGTTGCCGGGGCGGGCTTCAGTGCCACCTTGAGAGACATGGCGCGCTTCGGTCGCCTGCTCGCCAACGACGGTCGCCAGGACGGGGTCGAGCTGTTGTCGCCCGAGACCGTAGCGCGTATCGCCGCCGGTTCTGATCCGGCGATCTACGCGCAAAATGCCGAGTTCTCCAGCTGGACGCCGGGTGCGTCCTATCGCAGCCAGTGGTACGTGTTCAACGACCACAGCCAAGCCCTGATGGCCGGAGGGATCCACGGCCAATACCTGTTCATCGACAAGCCGTCCGGCGTGGTGATCGTCAAGCAATCGTCACTCACCGATGCGGTCAGCCCGTTCGATACCGACAGCGTGCGCATGCTGCGCGCGATCGCCGCCCACCTGAGTCGCTGATCCACGCCAAACAATAAGAGTCTTGCGTTCTATTCACCTGGCTTGCCCAGGTGTTGGCGGCGCCCTGCGTCGCCATTGACTGCCCTGTAACAACAATAATTCCACAGGAGCTTCTTATGGTTTTCACCAAGCGTTTCTCTCGAGCGCTGTTAGCGCTCGGCTTACCCTTGACCACCCACGTCGCGCTGGCGGGCTACACCTTTGAGGACGGCGATCTCAAGGGTGAAGTCAATCTTACCGTGGGCGGGGCGACGCTGTTTACCCGTGGCGTCAACTTCGGCAGCGGCCAGGTCGATGCACGCAGCGGCAAGAACGGCGGCGCCCGCATCAACTGGCAAGAGGTCTACGTAAAGCCGGGGGTCAAGCTCGAGTATGCGTTGCAACCGGATTTCAGCCTGCTGGCCGGCGGCTCCCTGGTGGGGGCGAGTACCTTCGGCGATGGCGATGCGGGAGGCTTCACCCGCAGCTCCGACGGCAAGGTTGCCGCCGAAGAACTCTACGGCGGTTTTCGCGCCGGCGAGTGGAAGTTCACCGCCGGCCGCCAGAACTACATGATCGGTACGGGGTTCATCGTCATGGACGGTAACCTCGACCAGTACAAAGACGGCGCCTACTGGCTCGGCCCGCGAACCGCCTTCAAGGATTCAGCGATCCTGGCCTGGGACCATGGCGCGCTGAAGTCCCAGGTATTCACCCTGCGCACCGATGATGACCTGGGCGATTTCCGCATGACCGGCGTCAACCTCGACTACAACCTCGATGACCAGGTGACGCTCGGCGCCATGGCCATGAAGGTCAATGCCCTTGGCCCCCGAGGCAGCACGCTCCCGCGCCGTCGGGACGGCATGCAGGTGTACAACCTGCGGGCGCTCAACGCCAAGGTACCCGGCGTACAGGCGCTGACGCTGAATGCCGAGTACGCGCTGGAGCGCGGCAGCGGCGAGGGCGTCGACTACGATGCCAACGCCTGGTACGCCCAGGCCGACTACGCCTTCAGCACCGTGCCGCTGACACCGATCCTCGGCTATCGCTACGCGAGCTTTTCCGGCGACGACAACCTCACCGACAACCGCCAGAAAGCCTGGGATTCACTGAGCAAGGGCTTCGTTGACTGGAGCACCTGGCTGGTCGGGGACGTGGTCGGCAACTACCTGCTGTTCAACAGCAACGAAAACGTCCAGCAGTTCTCCCTCAAGACCCACCTCAACGACACCCTGACCCTCGGCGCGATTCACTACCAGTTCTGGCTGGACGAGAAAAACTACATGGGCGCACCGGTCAGCGATCGGCGCTTTGCTGACGAAAGTGTGGTTTTCCTCGACTGGACACCCACGCCGTCGTTCTATACGTCGCTGTCCTACAACTGGGTCAAGCCACTGGCCGCCGCCAAACAGGTGTTCGGTAACGACCAGATGTTCAGTGCGCTGGAACTGTATTTCACCTACCGCTATTAAGTGCTGCGAGCCATCGCGGCCGCGCTGGAGTGTTTTGATCATGAACAGATTTTTGCGTAACACCGTGCTGGGCACTGTCGCCTCGTTGCTCATCAGTGGTTTTTGCCTGGCTGAAGAACGCACCGTACGGATCTACAACTGGATCGAATACCTGCCACCCGAAGTGCTCAAGAGTTTCCAGGAAGAAACCGGCATTCGCCCGATTTACGATGTGTTCGACAGTGCCGAAACCATGGAGTCCAAGCTGCTGACGGGCAACTCAGGGTATGACGTGGTGTTTCCCGGCACCGCCAACCTGGGGCACCTGATCACGGCCGGGGCCGTGCAGCCGCTGGACCGCCAGCAGTTGCCGAACTGGCAGCACCTGGACCCGCAGTTCATGCAATCCCTGGAAGCCGTGGGTGACACCGGCAACCGCTACGCCGTGCCTTACCTATGGGGCACCACATTGATCGGCTACAACGTCGACAAGGTACGCAAGGCCCTGGGCCCCGACGTGCAGATGAACAGCTGGGACATCATCTTCAAGGAAGAAAACCTCGCCAAGCTCGCCAGTTGTGGCGTGGGTTTCCTCGACGCCGGCAACGAGATCCTGCCGATTGCCCTGCACTACAAGGGCCTCGACCCCAATAGCCAGAAGCGTGAAGACTATGTGCAAGCCCAGGCCGTGATGATGAAGATTCGCCCTTACGTCACTTACTTCAACTCGTCGCGCTACGGCATGGACCTGGCCAACGGTGATATCTGTGTGGGCGTGGGCTGGTCCGGCGGTGTCGCATTGGCCACGCGACTGGCAGATGCCGCCGGCAAGGGCGTCAAGGTCGAGATGGCACTGCCCAAGGAAGGCGCGCCGATGTGGGCGGACGTGATGATGATCCCGGCCAAGGCACCCGATCTGGCGGAGGCCCATGCGTTCATCAATTACATCCTGCGCCCGGACGTGATTGCGCGCATCAGCAACAAGATCGGCTACCCCAACCCGAACAAGGACGCCACTGCGCTGGTGGACGCCAGCATCCGCAACGACCCCAACATGTATGTGCCGGAGGAAGCGCGCAAGACCCTGTTCGCCCTGGAACCGATTCCGGCCGCCGTGGAGCGCATCCGTACCCGCACCTGGACGGCCATCAAGAGCAACCGCTGATCAGTGTGGCCCGGTGCGTGCGCGCCGGGCCTGGAGCTTGCCATGACTGAACGGATGGACATTGCCCCCAACTTGCAGCGGGTGCTGACCCTGCGCGTCGCGATAGGGCCGGGTGTGACCCTGGGCGACAGCGTTGAAGGCCTGCGCTGCAACTACCCGATTATGGGCGGGGACTTCGATGGGGTCGGCATCAGCGGCCAGGTCCTGGCGGGCGGAGACGATTGTTTTGTTTTGCGCCCGGATGGCATCGGTCAACTGGATGCCCGCTACAGCCTGAGGACCGACGAAGGCGAGGTGATCAACATCCGTAACCGCGGCGTATTGACCATGACTGAGTACGGGCGCCAGCTGGAGCGCGACGGTCAATGGCCGATTCCTGAGACGGAGTACCGCTGCACCTGCACCCCGCTGTTTCAGGTGCCCAAGGGGCGGCTGGACTGGCTCACCCGTTCAAGTTTTATCGGCCTGGTGCATTACCCGGGCGCCGACCAGGTGGTGATTCGTTGCTATCGCTTTTACTGAGGCCCGGCCCTGGAAGCTGTCAGGCCTGCATGCCGTAGAACAGCAGCTCGGTGATGCGCCGTACCTGCGTCGAGTGCGCGTCGATATCCGGCTGTTCCTGGTTCACCAGCCTGAACAGTTGCAGGTGCGAATAGTCGTTCAACAGGAACGCGGCCAACTCCACATCGAGTTGCGGGCGCAGCTTGCCGGCCCGTTGCAGTTCCCGCAGCAGTTCGCTGATTTCCGCCCTGAGCGCATCGTTCATGGCGCGATAACCAGCCGGCAGTTCATTGCTGCCGCCGAACAGGATCAGCGGCAGCAGTTCACGCCACAGGCTGGGGTGCATGACTTCCAGGGCATAGCCGGTGAGCAGGCTTTCCAGGTGGCACAGCGCTTCGACCGGATCGTCCATTGTGTGGATCTCGCGGCGGGTGTCACTGATTGCGCGCTGATCGGCGTGATGCAGGATTTCCAGGATGATTTCCTGCTTGTTGCCGAAGTACTTGAACACCGTCGGCGGCGACACCCCGGCCTGGCTGGCGATCTGTTCGATGGTGGTGTTCTGGAAACCCTGGCGTTCAAACAGCTCGATCGCGGCCTGGCTGATAGCTTGCCGGCGTTCGGCTTTCTGACGTTCACGCAGTCCGCTCACAGGAGATCCTTGTCACGAGTAAAAAGAGGGGCACTTATCGCCCCGGTATCCCTGCAAAATACTTAATTGGGTAAAGCTTTTAAAGCACTAATTGGCATTCAAGGGATTTGCCGCTGATGCTTCTTCAACCGGTAGGCAAATTGAGCGCGGCTGAGCCCCACAAGCCTGGCAGCGGCGGCCAGGTTGCCGGCGTTGCGTTGCAGGGCTTCGTTGAGCAGGCGCGATTCAAGGCCTTCGATGGAAAACCCCGGTTCCAGTTGGCCAAGGGTGTCGAACAGTGCCAGGCACGGCGGCGGTGCGCTGTTGGACAGGCTGCCGTGGTCGTCCAGGCCGTAGGGATCGGCCGGCATCGGTTCGTTGCGAAACAGGTGCACCAGGTCGATGGGTTGGCCTTCGTCACTGGCGATCAGGCCGCGTTCGATCAGGTTTTGCAGTTCGCGCACATTGCCCGCGAAGTCATAGCGCAGCAACACCTTCAGGGCGCGCATGGTCAGGCCCGCCGGCGTTCGCGCGTATTCCTGGCAGAAGCGCGTGAGGAACGCATTGATCAACAGCGGGATGTCGTCCCGGCGTTCGCGCAGCGGGGGCAGGACGATGGGGTAGACATTCAGGCGGTAGAACAGGTCTTCACGAAAGCTGCCGTCGGCCACGGCTTTACGCAGGTCGATATTGGTGGCGGCCACCACGCGCACATCCACCTTGATCCCGCGCACCCCGCCGACCCGTTCGATTTCCCGTTCCTGCAAGGCCCGCAGCAACTTGCTTTGCCCGGCCAGGCTGAGGCTGGTGATCTCATCCAGAAACAGCGTGCCGCCCTGGGCCCGTTCGAAACGTCCAGGCCGCGAGTGCGTCGCGCCGGTATAGGCGCCGCGTTCGACACCGAACAGTTCGGCCTCGATCAGGTTGTCCGGAATGGCGGCGCAATTGAGCGCCACGAACGGGCTGTCCTGGCGGCGGCTGAGCCGGTGCAACTGGCGCGCAAACATCTCCTTGCCGACCCCTGACTCGCCGCTGATCAACACCGTTGCCGGGGTCAGTGCGACACGTTGCAGGGCTTGTGTCGCGGCGTTGAAGGCCGCACTCGCACCCACCAGTGTTTGCGGCGGGTTGGCCCTGGCACTGTGGTTCACCGGGTGGTCGGGCGTGGGCGCGACCGTGGCGTTGGCGACGGCCTGGGACACATTCAGGTAACGCAGGTCCTGCTCGACGTCACCCCATTGCTCCGCGGTCTTGCCGATCACCCGGCAACAGCGGTGGCCCATGCCCCGGCATTCCACCTCGCGGAAAATCACCATTTGCCCGAACAGGCCACTGACAAAACCGATGGCATAGCCGGTTTCAGTCCAGCACACCGGGTCCTGGCCGATGCCGTAGGCACCCACGTGTTCATCGGCCTCGCAGGAGTGGTGCCAGAGGAACTCGCCTTCATAGAACCCCGAGTCGGCATCGAACTTGAAGTGCAGCGGTTCGACCTTGGTCATGCCTTCCAGGGTGTGCAGGTGGGTCCCGGCGCGAAACACGGCGGCGGCATCGGCCTGTGGCCAGCGCTCGCGGATCAACCGCGCGTCCCGCGCGCCGGAGACATAACCGGTGCGGGTGAACAGGCCACGCGCCTGCTCCAGCCCCAGGCGTTCGATGACCTCCGCGCGCAGGGCACCGAACGACGAACCGTGCAGCAACACCATGCGTTGATCGTTGAGCCAGATACGCCCGTCTTCGGGCGAGAAGAACAGGCAATCGGTCAGTTCCGCCGGGGTGGGCGAACTGCTCTCACTGAGTTGGCGGCTGTCGCCGCGCGGATGGTAGGGCGCGCTGGCCACCCGGTCGTCGGGCAGCGCGCTGTGGGGATTAGTCATTGTTATGCCCCTGCAAAGCGAGTGATCGATATGAGTAACTGCTCAGATAGTTATTAAACATAACCTTATCAATTGAACAAGTGGCGGTGCCGCGGTTTTTGCAGCCGATGGGGCGGTGAGGCGTGGGCGCCCCGTGGCAGGCCTCGTCCCAGAGCCCTCGGTCCTTTATGTCTGCGTCGTTGGGTGCAAGCGGCACAGCCTTTGCTCAAGGCTTGATGCGGCGTTTGCACCCTGTGCAGGCGATGACAATTACAAGAACCGGGAGTTGCCATGTCAGTACCTGAAACCACCCACTTGCTACAGCGGGCCATTGCGTCCGAATGCCTGTTCAACGGCGATTGGATACCTGCCTCGGGGTCCGTGATCGCGGTGATCGAACCCGCCACCGGCGAACCCCTGATGCGCTGTGCCATGGCCAACCCGGCCGACATCGCCGTCGCCTGCCGCAGCGCGGCCCTGGCGCAGCCGGCCTGGGCAGCACTCGGCCCACGGGAGCGCGCCGAGGTGTTTCGCAAGGCGGCGGACCTGGCCCAGCAGTCCTTTGCCGAACTGGCGCTGTACGTCGCGCGGGAAACCGGCGGCGCGTTGTTCAAGGGCGAGCACGAAGTGCGCGAGGCGATTGTGCTGCTGCATCAGGCGGCGGGGCTGTTGTCCCAACCTCACGGGCTGGTGCTGCCCAGTGCGGCAGGTCGCCTGTCCTATGCCCGGCGTCAGCCCCATGGCGTGGTCGGGGTGATTTCACCGTTCAATTTTCCGCTGGTGCTCTCACTGCGCTCGGTGGCCCCGGCCCTGGCGGCGGGCAATGCGGTGGTGCTCAAGCCCGACCCGCAGACCCCGGTCAGCGGTGGTTTTCTGATCGCCCGGCTGTTCGAAGAGGCGGGCTTGCCCAAGGGCCTGCTGCAGGTATTGCCCGGTGCCGCGCCGGCGGGTGAGGCGCTGTGCCGCGATCCGAATGTGCAGATGATTGCGTTCACCGGGTCGACGGCGGCGGGGCGCAAAGTCGCCGAAGTGGCCGGACGACACCTGAAAAAAGTCGCGCTGGAACTGGGCGGCAAGAACCCGCTGATCATTCTCGAAGACGCCGACCTCGACCTGGCCGCGAGCAATGCCGCCTGGGGCGCCTGGCTGCACCAGGGGCAAATCTGCATGGCCACCGGCTTGATTCTCGCCCATGAATCCATCGCCGAACGCCTCACGCGCAAGTTGGTGGACAAGGCCCGGGCGTTGACCGTGGGCAATGCCGCCCGCGGTGAAGCCGCGCTCGGCCCGTTGATCAACCAACGGCAATTGCAGCGCGTGCACGAGATCGTCAGCGACAGCCTGCAAGCGGGCGCACGGTTGGAGGCGGGTGGCGAATACGACCAATTGTTCTACCAGCCCACCGTGCTCAGCGGTGTGCGGCCAGGCATGCGCGCGTTTGAGGATGAAATCTTCGGGCCGGTGGCCACGGTGGTCAGTTTTGCCACCGACGAGGAGGCCATCGAGCTGGCCAACCGCACCGAGTACGGCCTCTCGGCCGCGATCATCTCGCCTTCGGTCGGGCGTGCCATGGCCATCGGCGAGCGGCTTGACTGCGGCCTGCTGCACATCAATGACCAGACCGTCGCCGACGAATGCATCAACCCCTTTGGTGGGCGCGGCGCTTCCGGTAATGGCGGCAGCGTAGGCGGGCCGGCCGACTGGGACGAGTACAGCCAGTGGCAGTGGGTCACGGTGAAGAACACTGCACCTGCCTATCCGTTTTGATCCACCTATGCCTATACAAAAACAAGAGGGCTTGAACATGAACCTGCACAACAAAACCCTGGTCGTCACCGGCGTCGCCTCCGGCATTGGCGCCGAGCTGGCGCGGCTCGCGCGCTTCCAGGGTGCCACGGTGATCGGCGTTGATCGCCATGCACCGCAACTGACCCTGGATGGCTTTTTCCAGGCTGACCTGGGCGATCCGGCCAGCATCGATGCCCTGGTGGCGCGCCTGCCGGCACGGGTCGACGGGCTGTGCAACATTGCCGGCGTGCCCGGTACCGCGCCCGTGCAAGCGGTGGCCACGGTCAACTACCTGGGGTTGCGGCACCTGACTCAAGCGCTGCTGCCACGCATGGCGGCGGGCGGCAGCATCGTCAATGTCGCTTCGGTGCTCGGTGCGCAGTGGCCGCAACGCCTGGAGCTGCACAAGGCCCTGGCCGCGACGCACAGCTTCGAGGCCGGGCAGCAGTGGCTGGCGGCCAATCCGGTGGAGCAGGCCAGCTGTTATCAGTACTTCAAGGAGGCGCTGATCGTGTGGAGCTTCCAGCAATCCCAAGGCTGGTTTCGCGATCACGCGGTGCGTATCAACTGCGTGGCGCCGGGGCCGGTGTTTACCCCGATTCTCGACGATTTTGTCAGCATGCTCGGGCCGGAGCGGGTGGCCGCGGACAGCCAGCGCATGACCCGTCCGGCCCTGGCCGATGAGGTGGCGGCGGTGATCGCCTTCCTGTGCTCCGACGCCGCGCGCTGGGTCAACGGGGTCAATCTGCCGGTGGACGGTGGGTTGGCGGCGACCTACGTGTAGGGGGTGCTACAGCGGTAAACCCCGGTGCGGATCCACCGTGCCGGGGGTCTTGAACAACAACAAAAATACAGGACATACAAGATGCTCAAGCCTATCTTGCGGACGGTTGCGGCCGGGACCTTTATCGCACTGTCATCGACTGCACATGCTTACGACTTGCCCGGCCTCAACCTGGGCAGCACCAGTTTCTACGACGGCTCACCGGCACCCGCCGGCCCGGGCTGGTACCTGGAGGAATACCTGACGTACTCCCGGGCCAGCCGTTTCAATGATGCCAACGGCCACAAGCTGGCACTGCCCAACCAGGACGTGGAAGTGGTGGCGCCTACCACACAGATCATCTACCTCGGCCAACCCTTGGCGAATGGCGCGATGCCCGGATTCACCCTGATCAACACCTCCCTGGCCCATGTGGATGTCGACGACGGGTTGAACAATGCGGCCCTGAGTTCTCGCGCCGGCTTTGGTGATGTGATTGTGGGGCCCTTCGTGCAACTGCCGACCCTGAGCCGCGCCGATGGCAGCCCGCTGTTGACCCAACGTATCGAAGCCGATATCTCGGTGCCGGTGGGCGCCTATGACCGCAAGCGCTCGATCAACCCAGGCAGCAACTTCTGGTCATTCAACCCGTATTACGCGGCGACGTACTGGTTCAGCCCGAAGTGGTCGACGAGCGGGCGGTTCATGTACCTGTGGAATGGCAAGAACGATGATCCGCAGGCAGGCTTCGGGGATGTTTCCGATACCCAGGCCGGGCAGGCGTTGCATGCCAACCTGACCCTGCAATATGCCGTGAGCCAGCAACTGAGCGTGGGGGTTAACGGCTACTGGTTGAAGCAGATCACCGACACCCAGGTCGATGGGCACGCCGTGAGCGGGCGTCGGGAGAAGGTCTGGGCCATCGGCCCAGGCCTGGTCTACGGGTTCAGCAAGGAAGACGTGCTATCGGTAAACGCCTACTTCGAGCAGCAGGCGGAGAACCGCACGCAGGGCAACAAACTGGTGCTCAATTGGCTGCATAAGTTCTAGTGGGCGCCGTACGCACCATCACGCTGATGATGGTCAGTGTGGCAATCACCACCCCGGGGGAGGTCGCCAGCAGTACCCCGGCGGTGCCGGCGCCGGCGGCGAGCAGTTGCCCGGCCGCCAGCGGCCCGGCCACCGAACCCAGGCGGCCGACGGCCACCGCGGCACCGACACCGGTGGCGCGTACCGAGGTCGGGTAGGAGGGCGGTGCCGATGCGTACAGCACCAACTGCGCGGCCATCACGAACAGGCCGGCGGCAAAACCGGCGATGGCCATGGGCACGATGCCCACCGACAACCCGACTCCGGCCAATGCCGCCAGCAACCCGGCATACACACCCAGCACCACTTTGACGGCATTGCAGCGGTCCAGCAGCACGCCGCCGAGCAGCGAGCCGAGGGCGCCGCCGATATTGAAGAGCATCTGCACCATGCCCGCCTGGGGTTTGCTGAAACCCTGCTCCAGCAACAGCGACGGCAGCCAGTTAAGCAGCATGTACATCACGGTCAGGGTGAAGAAATAGCTGAGCCACAACGCCAACGTGGTGCGGGCGCGACCTTCGCCGAACAGCGCCTGGCCGGTAGAAGGGCGGGCGCCGTGCGTAGTGTCGCGCTGTTGGCGAAAGGCGCTGGACTCCGGCAGCAGCAGGATCATCAACGGCACGGCGAGCAACGGCGCCAGGCCACCGATGATAAAGGTGGTCTGCCAGTGCTCACTGGAAAACATCGCCACCACCGCGGCCAATGCGCCACCCAGCGGCACCCCGCAGTACATCACGCTGATGGCCGTGCCCCGGTTGCGTTCGCTCACTGCTTCGGCGCACAGCGCGATCAGGTTGGGCAGTGCGGCGCCCAGGCCCAGGCCGGTGAGAAAGCGCACCAGCAACAGGCTGGCGTAGCTGTCGACAAACGCGGTGCTCAGGGAAAACAGCCCGAACAGCAGCACGGCACCCACCAGGATTTTCTTGCGCCCGATGCGGTCGGCGACCCAGCCGCCGAAGAACGCCCCCGGCAGCAGGCCGATGATGCCGACGCTGAACACCCAGCCGAGCATCTTCGGATCCAGGGCGAACGTTTGACGTAACCCGGCGGCGGCAGTGCCGGCGGCCTGCAGATCGAACCCTTCGATCAGCGCAACGATAAAGCACAACGCAATAGTCAGCGTCGAACGACGCGATGGACTGTCCATGGGCAAACCTCATTGTTGTTTTTGTTGTGGTGACGAGCGCGAGTGGCTGCTGGTGATTAAGATAACAAAGATAACTAAAAAATGAATCGTGGATTAATTCGCCCATAAAGCATGAATAAATCCATGTAATTCATTGGCTTGCGATGTTGATCCATATGCAACTAAAAAATAGATAGCTTTATTAATGTTCGATTATCGCTCAGTTGTGGTTGACGGGCACCGCCGGCTGTTTCCATTCTTGGCTCGCGAAGCCGACCGGGCCGAGCGTGTGCCACCCCAAAAACAACAACAAAAAATGGACATCGAACATGCCAGAACTCCCTATGGAGCACGCCGTTGCAGCGGCGCCCGTCGCCTGTGTGTCGAACAATACCCCACGCCTGCTCATGGCATGCCTGGCCTTGAGCGTGTTGCCCACTTCGCTATGGGCCGCAGGCTTTATCGACGACAGCCACGGCACCTTGACCTTGCGCAATTACTACCTGGACCGCGACTACAAGGACGACGGGGCGAAGACCGCCGCGCGGGAATGGGCCCAGGCGTTCATCCTCAACCTGGAATCGGGCTACACCCCGGGCCCGGTGGGCTTCGGCCTGGATGTGCGCGGGTTGATGGGGGTCAAGCTCGACTCCTCGCCGGACCGCAGCGGCACCGAGTTGCTGCCGGTGTCGGCCAGCGACAAGCGCGCCGCCGATGAGTACTCGCGCCTGGCCCCGACTGCCAAGCTGCGGTTTGCGCAAACCACGGTGAAGGCCGGCGATGTGTCGATCTTCCTGCCGTTCGCCTTTGCCAGCCCGTCGCGCCTGTTGCCGCAAACCTTTCGCGGCACCACCTTGAGCTCCAAGGACATCGATGGCCTGACCTTCAACACCGGCTACATCGACCGCATCAACAAGCGCGACTCCACCGACTACCAGGCCATGACCATCGCTTCGCCCAACCGGCGTTTCAACGCCACCGCCACCACGTCGCACCTGGCGTATGTGGGCGGGGACTATCAGGTCAACAAAGACCTCAGCCTGCGCGTCTATCACTCCCAGGTCGCCGACCTCTACCAGCAGGACACCCTGGCACTGCTGCACAACCTGCCGCTGGGCGATGGCGTGCTCACCAGCGACCTGCGCAGCTTTTTCAGCCGCGAGGACGGCAGTGCCAAGGCGGGCAAGGTGGATAACCGCAACCTCTCGGCGCTGTTCGGCTACCGCCTCGGCGGCCATCGCGTCAGCCTTGGCTACATGCACTCAAGCGGGGAGACGGCCACACCCTATATCTCCGGCACCGAGTTGATGGGCATGAGCGAGCTGACCATGAGCTCGGACTTTCTTAACGCCAAGGAGCGCACCTGGCAAGCCATCTATGACTACGACTTCGCCGCAGCGGGTGTGCCGGGGCTCAAGAGTCGGCTGCGCTATGTGCGCGGCGACAACATCGAACTGGCCGCTTTCAATGCCGAGGACCGCAAGGAGCGCGAGTTCCAGATGGAGTTGGGGTATGTGATCCAGGACGGCCCGCTGAAGAACGTCGGGTTCATGGCGCGCAAGTCGATCTACCGCAATGACTTCCCGAGCGGCGCGGCGTTTCGCGATGAAAACCAGACCCGTTTCCTGGTCCTCTACACCGTGGCGCTCTGGTAGGCCGCTCAGTCCTGATAGACCTTCTTCAGCAGGCGCAGCAGCTCTTCGCGTTCCTGGGCGTCAAGGGCGGCCGTGGCGTCCAGGTCACTCTGGGCGGCGATGGCCTTGAGTTCCTTGAGCAGGATTTCGCCGCTCTTGCTGAGGAAGATCCCGTAGGAGCGCTTGTCCGGCTTGCAGCGCACCCGCACGGCGAGGGCGCGGCTTTCCAGCTTGTTCAGCAACGGCACTACCTGGGGCGGCTCGATGGCCAGGGCGCGGGCCAGGTCGGCCTGCATCAGCCCGGGGTTCTGCTCGATGATTGCCAGGGCCGAGAACTGTGCGGGGCGCAGGTCGTGGTCCGACAGCCGGCCGATCAGGTTCTGGAACAGCTTGAGCTGGGCGCGGCGCATGGCGTAGCCGATCAGATCGTCCAGGGCTGAATCCAGCGGCGGCCGTACCTCGTCGTTGTCGGGCAGGGCCTGGCTGGTGGCGGCGATGGTGGAAGGCTTGGCCATTGGCAGTGCAATCCTCAGAAGGTGGAGGTTAAGAAGGCTATCTAGTTTGCCGGGGTTGGCGCGCCATGGCTATGCCGGCTTTTCACAGCGCCTGGAAAACGCAGGTTTCATCGCTTAAAAATATTGGTTATCCGGATTAATAGTTAATTGACATAACTATATTTGCGGTTTAATTTCGACTCATCTTCAAACCCAGAACAAGAGCGTACCGCCATGAGCAATTACGAAGGCCGTTGGACCACCGTCAAGGTTGAGATCGAAGAAGGCATCGCCTGGGTCATTCTCAATCGTCCGGAAAAACGCAACGCCATGAGCCCGACCCTGAACCGGGAAATGATCGACGTCCTCGAAACCCTCGAGCAGGACCCTGCCGCCGGCGTGCTGGTGCTGACTGGCGCGGGTGAAGCCTGGACCGCCGGCATGGACCTCAAGGAATACTTTCGCGAGGTGGACGCCGGCCCGGAAATCCTCCAGGAAAAAATTCGCCGCGAAGCCTCGCAATGGCAATGGAAACTGCTGCGCATGTACGCCAAGCCGACCATCGCCATGGTCAATGGCTGGTGCTTCGGCGGTGGCTTCAGCCCGCTGGTGGCCTGCGACCTGGCGATCTGTGCGGACGAAGCGACCTTCGGCCTTTCGGAAATCAACTGGGGCATCCCGCCGGGCAACCTGGTGAGCAAGGCCATGGCCGACACTGTGGGCCATCGCCAATCGCTGTACTACATCATGACCGGCAAGACCTTTGGCGGGCAGAAAGCCGCCGAAATGGGCCTGGTCAACGAAAGCGTGCCGCTGGCTCAACTGCGTGAAGTGACCATCGAACTGGCGCGCAACCTGCTGGAGAAAAACCCGGTGGTGTTGCGTGCCGCCAAGCATGGCTTCAAGCGCTGCCGCGAATTGACCTGGGAGCAGAACGAGGATTACCTCTACGCCAAGCTCGATCAGTCGCGCCTGCTCGATACCGAGGGCGGTCGCGAGCAGGGCATGAAGCAGTTCCTCGACGACAAGAGCATCAAGCCTGGCCTGCAGGCGTATAAACGCTGAAGGGCGCGGCCGCCTGGCCGCGCCGTTGTACCCTGCTTGAACGTATTCCCGATAAAGACAATAAAGAGGAATCACCATGCTGGACGTGCCCCTGTTGATCGGCGGCCAGTCGTGCCCCGCCCGTGACGGTCGAACCTTCGAGCGCCGCAACCCGGTGACCGGTGAAGTGGTCTCGCGGGTGGCCGCCGCCACCCTGGAAGATGCCGACGCCGCCGTAGCGGCCGCCCACGCCGCGTTCCCCGCGTGGGCGGCGCTGGCACCCAACGAACGCCGCACCCGCCTGCTCAATGCCGCCGAGCAATTGCAGGCGCGCAGCGCCGAATTCATTGCCGCCGCCGGCGAGACCGGCGCCATGGCCAACTGGTATGGCTTCAACGTGCGCCTGGCGGCCAATATGCTGCGCGAAGCGGCGTCGATGACCACCCAGATCACCGGTGAAGTGATCCCCTCCGATGTCCCCGGCAGTTTCGCCATGGCCTTGCGTCAGCCTTGCGGCGTGGTACTGGGCATCGCGCCGTGGAATGCCCCGGTGATCCTCGCCACCCGCGCCATCGCCATGCCGTTGGCCTGCGGCAATACCGTGGTGCTCAAGGCCTCGGAGCTGAGCCCTGCGGTGCACCGCCTGATTGGCCAGGTGTTGCAGGACGCCGGCCTGGGCGATGGCGTGGTCAATGTCATCAGCAATGCCCCGGCGGATGCCGCTGCGATTGTCGAGCGGCTGATCGCCAACCCGGCCGTGCGCCGGGTCAACTTCACCGGCTCGACCCATGTGGGGCGGATTGTCGGCGAACTCTCGGCGCGTCACCTCAAGCCGGCCTTGCTGGAACTGGGCGGCAAGGCGCCGTTGCTGGTGCTCGACGACGCCGACCTCGACGCGGCGGTGGCAGCGGCGGCCTTTGGCGCCTATTTCAACCAGGGCCAGATTTGCATGTCCACCGAGCGCCTGATTGTCGATGCCAAGGTCGCCGATGCGTTCACCGCCAAGCTGGCGGCCAAGGTCGCGACCCTGCGCGCAGGCGATCCCATTGCAGCGGATTCGGTTCTGGGTTCCCTGGTGGACGCCGGCGCCGGCACACGCATCAAGGCCCTGATCGACGATGCCCTCGCCAAGGGCGCGCGGCTGGTGGTGGGTGGCCAACTGGACGGCAGCATCCTGCAGCCGACCCTGATCGATGGCGTTACCGAGCATATGCGCCTGTACCGCGAAGAATCCTTCGGTCCGGTGGCGGTACTGCTGCGCGGTGACGGGGATGAAGCCTTGTTGCGCCTGGCCAACGACTCCGAGTTCGGCCTCTCGGCGGCGATCTTCAGCCGTGACACCGGGCGTGCACTGGCCCTGGCCCAGCGTGTCGAGTCGGGCATTTGCCATATCAACGGCCCGACCGTGCATGACGAGGCCCAGATGCCGTTTGGCGGGGTCAAGTCCAGCGGCTACGGCAGCTTCGGCGGCAAGGCCTCGATCGAGCACTTCACGCAATTGCGCTGGGTGACCTTGCAGAACGGGCCACGGCATTACCCGATCTGAGCAGGCGTCGCGACATAACAATAACAAGGCGGCGTTGACCCGCCTTGCTGGAGGACACCCTTGTGAGTTCCGAATTCAGACCGCAACCCCAGCCCGCACCGCGATACCGCGAGGTCTCCATCGGCCACGCAGCGGTGGCGGTCACTGAAGAACACGGCGTGCTGCATATGCGCTCCCTGGAGCCCCTGGCCGAGTTGCCGGCGCGCCTGCTCGATCGCCTGGTGCATTGGGCCCGGGTGCGCCCCGAGCAGACGTTTATCGCGGCCCGCCAGGCCGGTGGTGATTGGCGCCGGGTCAGCTACCGCGAGATGCTCGACAGCGTGCGTGCGATTGCCCAGGGCCTGTTGCGTTACGGGTTGTCGGCGGATAAGCCGCTGGCCTTGCTGTCGGGCAACGACATCGAGCATTTGCAGGTCGCCCTCGGCGCGATGTACGCCGGCATTCCCTATTGCCCGGTGTCGCCGGCGTATTCGTTGTTGTCCCAGGATTTCGCCAAGCTGCGGCATGTGTGCAACCTGCTGCAACCGGGGCTGGTGTTCGTCAGCGATGCGGCGGCTTACCAGCGTGCCATCGACGCCGTCCTGCCGGCCGAGACCCCGCTGATCAGCGTGCGCGGCCACGTGCCTGGGCGCACTCAGGCCAGCTTCGCCTGCCTGCTGCAAACGCCGGGCGCCGCCGAGGCCGACGCGGCGTTCCAGGCCACCGGCCCCGACAGCATCGCCAAGTTCCTGTTCACCTCGGGTTCGACCAAGTTGCCCAAGGCGGTGATCACCACCCAGCGCATGCTTTGTGCCAACCAGCAAATGCTGCTGCAGACGTTCCCGGTGTTCGGTGAGGAACCGCCGGTGCTGGTGGACTGGCTGCCGTGGAACCACACCTTCGGTGGCAGCCATAACGTCGGCATCGTGCTCTACAACGGCGGCACCTTTTACCTCGACGACGGCAAGCCCACGGCCCAGGGCTTTGCCGAGACCTTGCGCAACCTCAAGGAAGTCTCGCCCACGGCCTACCTGACGGTGCCCAAGGGCTGGGAAGAACTGGTCAACGCCCTGGAACAGGACGCCGAGTTGCGTGAACGCTTTTTTGCGCGGATGAAACTGTTCTTCTTCGCCGCCGCCGGCCTGTCGCAAAGTATCTGGGATCGCCTCGACCGCGTGGCCGAACAGCACTGCGGTGAACGTATCCGCATGATGGCCGGGCTGGGCATGACCGAAGCCGCGCCGTCCTGCACCTTCACCACCGGGCCGTTGTCCATGGCCGGCTACATCGGCTTGCCCGCGCCGGGCTGCGAGGTGCGCCTGGTGCCGTTGGACGGCAAGTTCGAAGGGCGCTTTCGCGGGCCGCACATCATGCCGGGGTACTGGCGGGCGCCGGAGCAAACCGCCGAGGTGTTCGACGACCAGGGTTTCTACTGTTCAGGTGACGCGATCAAGCTCGCCGACCCGCACCAGCCGCAATTGGGGCTGATGTTCGACGGGCGGATTGCCGAGGATTTCAAGTTGTCTTCCGGGGTGTTTGTCAGTGTCGGCCCGTTGCGCAATCGCGCGGTGCTCGACGGCGCGCCCTATGTGCAGGACCTGGTGATTGCCGCGCCGGACCGCGAATGCCTGGGCGCCCTGGTATTCCCCCGGCTCTACGAGTGCCGTCGGCTGGCCGGCTTGAGCGCCGACGCCAGCGACGCTGAGGTGCTGGGCAGCGCACCGGTACGCCAGTGGTTCGGCGACTGGTTGCAGCGCCTCAACCGCGAGGCCACCGGCAATGCCAGTCGCCTGGAATGGATTGCCCTGCTCGACGAGCCAGCGTCTATCGATCGCGGGGAAATCACCGACAAGGGTTCGATCAACCAGCGCGCCGTGCTGCAATGGCGTGCGGCCAGGGTCGAGGCGCTGTATCGCGGTGAAGACCCTGCGATCCTGCGCGCCGGGCCCAAGCCTTGAACAGCGCCGGGCAGTACTCGGCGTTTGCCGATGCGGCGATTTTCGCGGCGGTGCGCACGCCGTGGGTCGACCTTGGCGGTGCACTGTCCCAGGTGTCGCCTATCGATTTGGGAATCAAGGTGGGCCGCGAAGTACTGGCCCGGGCCGGCATCGAGCCACAGGCCGTGGACAGCGTGCTGGCCGGCTCCATGGCCCAGGCCAGTTTCGATGCCTACTTGCTGCCCCGGCATATCGGCCTGTACAGCGGGGTGGCGCAAGCAGTCCCGGCACTGGGGGTGCAGCGCATCTGCGCCACCGGTTTCGAGCTGCTGCGCCAGGCCGCTGAACAACTGCGCGACGAGGTGCAACTGGCGCTGTGCGTGGCCAGTGAATCCATGTCGCGCAACCCGATTGCGGCCTACACCCATCGGGATGGGTTTCGCCTCGGCGGCGAGGTGCAATTCAAGGATTTTCTCTGGGAGGCCCTGTACGACCCGGCCCCCGGCCTGGACATGATCGCCACCGCCGACAACCTGGCGCGCCGTTATGGCCTGAGCCGCAAGGCCGTGGACCGCTACGCCTGCGACAGCCATCAGCGTGCCTTGCAGGCGCAACGTGACGGCGCGTGGGCGGAAGAAATCGTCACGGTCGATAACCAGGTGTTCGAGCTTGAGGGGTACCAGCCCAGGGGCATCAGCCTCGCGCGCCGGGCGAGTGCCGTCAGCGCCGACAGCCACCCACGTCCTACCGACCTTGAGGCCCTGACGCGCTTGCGCGCCGTGCATCCAGGCGGCGTGCAAACCGCCGGCAACAGTTGCGCGGTGGTCGATGGTGCGGCGGCGGCTTTGGTGGGGCGTGCCTCGGCCTGCACGCGCCCGGCCCTGGCGCGGCTGCTGGCCAGCGCGGTGGTCGGTGTGGCCCCCGAGTTCATGGGCATCGGCCCGGCACCGGCGATCCGCCTGCTGCTGCAACGCAGCGGCTTGAACCTGGGCGACATCGGCCGCTTCGAAATCAACGAAGCCCAGGCCGCCCAGGTACTGGCGGTTGCCCATGAACTGGAGCTGGACAGCAGCCGCCTCAACGTCGAGGGCGGTTCCCTTGCCCTGGGGCATCCGTTGGCTGCCACCGGCCTGCGCCTGGTGATGACCCTGGCCCGGCAACTGCGCCAGCACAACCTGCGCTACGGGATTGCTGCGGCGTGCGTGGGCGGCGGGCAGGGCATGGCGTTGCTGATCGAGAACCCTGCCTACCGGGCTTGAAGCGCACGATTCTTTTTTGTCGATGAGGTGTTCCGATGTGGAGCTATGAGGCGCCCCTGGGCGATATGCAATTTGTCCTGGAACACTGGCTGCAGGCGCCCGATACCTGGCAGCGCCACCCGGCATTCGCGGCCCTGGACCTGCCGCTGGCAGTACAGGTGCTGGAGGAGGCGGCACGCTTCAGCCAGGGCGTGCTGGCGCCGTTGAATAGCAGCGGTGATCGCCAGGGCTGCCGCTGGCAGGCGGGCCGGGTCAGCACCCCGGACGGCTTCGTCGAGGCCTATCGCGCCTATGTCGAGGGGGGCTGGCCGGCGCTGGCGTGTGCTGAGGAGCAGGGCGGGCAGGGCTTGCCGCAACTGCTCGATGCGGCGCTGCAAGAGATGCTCTATGCCAGCAACCACGCCTGGGCCATGTACACCGGGATCGCCCACGGTGCCTACCTGTGTCTCAAGGCCCACGCCGCCCCATGGTTGCAGGCGCGCTACCTGCCCGACATCGTCAGCGGCCAGGCCTTGCCCACCATGTGCCTGACCGAGCCCCAGGCCGGCAGCGATGTCGGCTTGCTGCGCTGTCGCGCGCAACCCCAGGCGGATGGCAGTTATCGCCTCAGCGGCAGCAAGCTGTTTATCTCCGGCGGCGAGCACGACCTCACGGCGAATATCCTGCACCTGGTGCTGGCGCGCCTGCCCGATGCGCCGCCGGGCAGCCGTGGCATTTCACTGTTCCTGGTGCCCAGGCAGCTGGACGATGGCCAGGCCAATGGCGTGCACTGCGACGGCATCGAACACAAGATGGGCATCAAGGGCAGCGCCACCTGCTCCCTGGTGTTCGACGCCGCCCAGGGCTGGCTGGTCGGCGAGCCCAATCGCGGCCTGGCGGCGATGTTCGTGATGATGAATTCGGCGCGCCTGCATGTGGGCCTGCAAGGCCTGGGGCATGTCGAGGCGGCCTGGCAGAACGCCCGCCAGTACGCCGCCGAGCGCTTGCAGATGCGTGCGCCGTCAAGGCCGGAAGAGGTGGTGGCCCAGGCGGCTGACCCGATCCGTTATCACCCGGCCATGCGCCGCGTGTTGCTGGAGCTGCGCACCACCAGCGAGGGCATGCGCGCCATCGGCTATTGGGCGGCGCACCTGCTTGATCAGGCCGAGCACGGCCAGGACCCGTCGGCGGCGCAGTTGGCGCCGCTGCTGACCCCCATCATCAAGGCGTTTTTCACCGAACAGGGCTTTCGCCAGGCCAGCCAGGGGCTGCAGGTGTTCGGCGGTTACGGCTACGTCACCGAGTTCGCCATCGAGCAAACCCTGCGGGACAGTCGCATCGCGATGATCTACGAGGGCAGTAACGAGATCCAGGCCAATGACCTGTTGCTGCGCAAGGTGCTGGGGGATGACGGCCGAGCCTTTGGCCTGCTGCTGGCCGAGTTGCGCGCCGAGGCCGCGCAGGGCAGACAGTATGAGGAATGCGCAGGCTTTTCCGCTGCGTTGGCCAGCCTGTGCGACGCGTTGGCCAGTGTGGTGCACGCCATTCGTGAACGCGCGCACGAAGACAGTGAATACCCCTATCGGGCGGCGCCGGATTTCCTCCAGCTCTGTGGCGTGGCGTTGCTGGCCTTTGCCTGGGCGCGGGCCGCGCGGGTCTCCAGGGCCCTGCGCGAAGACGATCCGCTGCGTGCCGCCAAGCTGCAAAGCGCCGGTTTCTTTTTCGATTACCTGCCCTCGCGGCTGGCGCAGCACCTGGGCGCCATAGACGGGGCACGGGCAGCGCTGGCGTTCATCTGACGCGGCCAGGTGCTTGCGGTACTACTTGCGGTACCATGGCGGCTCACGTTTTCTGGAAGTTGCCTGGATGAGTAAACCCGGTCAATTGGTGCTGGTTGCACTGCGCAAGATGATTGCCAGCGGGGAGTTGGCGGCGGGCGAGCGGCTGATGGAGATTCCCACGGCGCAGCTGTTCGGCGTGTCGCGCATGCCCGTGCGCATGGCCTTTCGTACCCTCGAACAAGAAGGACTGCTGGTGCCGTTTGGCGGGCGCGGCTATCAGGTGCGCTCGGTCAGCCCCAGCGACATTGCCGGCGCCGTCGAAGTGCGCGGCGTCCTGGAAGGCCTGGCGGCACGGCAAGCCGCCGAGCAGGGCTTGTCCACTGCGGCGCGTGCGGCGCTGGAGCGCTGCCTGGTGGAAGGCGATCAACTGTTCGAAAAGGGCTATGTGACCGAGGATGACCTTGAGGTCTATCACGACCTGAACATGCGCTTTCACCAGGTCATCGTCGAAGGCAGCCACAACCCGGCGATCGCCGACGCGCTGGCCCGCAATGATCACTTGCCGTTCGCTTCGGTGACCGCGCTGGCGGTGGATCGCGAGGACATGGCCCGCGAGTACCGACGCTTCAACTATGCCCACATGCAGCATCATTCGGTTTTCGATGCCCTGGTCAATCGCCAGGGCGCGCGGGCCGAAGCCATCATGCGCGAACACGCCAACGCGACGTTGCGCTATGCCGAGATCTTCAGTTCAGCCACCACCGCCGCGCGCATGAAGGTGATTTTGCCCGCGTCGTGAACCCTGTCAGATATCGAGTACCAGCAGCGGGGTTTTCGAGCGCGAGCAGCAGGGGGTGAACTGGTCATTCAGGGCCTGTTCCTGTTCGGTGAGGAACAGGTCGCGGTGCTCCGGTATGCCCTCCAGCACACGGGTCAGGCAGGTGCCGCAAATCCCTTGTTCGCAGGACACAGCAATCTCGATGCCATGGCTTTCCAGGACCTGGACCACGGTCTTGTCGGCGGGAATTTCAAAGACCTGGCCGCTGCTGCCGAGCTTCACCGAAAAGCCGCCGTCGAGGCTGCTGTCCACCGGTGCCGCGCTGAAGTATTCGCGGTGCAGGCAATCTTCCTGCCAGCCCTGCGCGCGTGCGCTGTCGAGCACATGCTGCATGAACCCGCCAGGGCCGCAGACATACAGGTGCACGTCATCGGCGGGCGCTGCCAGCACTTCGGCGATGTTCAGCGCGGTGTGGGGCTGCTCATCGAAATGCAGGAACACCCGCGCGGCAAACGGCGACGCCTTGAGCCGCTGCACAAACGCCGCACGCTCACGGGCGCGGGCGCAGTAATGCAGCTCGAAGTCGGCTCCCGTATGGGCCAGGCGCTCGGCCATGCACAGGATCGGGGTGATGCCGATGCCGCCGGCAAACAGCAGGCTGCGTCGCGCGTTGTCGGCCAGGGGAAACAGGTTGCGCGGTGCGCTGATGGTCAGGCGGGCGCCCTCGTGAACCTGCTCGTGCAAGCTGCGCGAGCCACCCCGGGACGCCGGGTCCTTGAGCACGCCGATCAGGTAGCGATGACGTTCCTCGGGGTGATTGCACAGGGAATATTGCCGGATAACCCCATCGGGCAGGTGCACGTCAATATGCGCGCCGGCACTGAAGGCCGGCAGCGGCTGGCCATCGACACTGGCCAGCTCATAGCTGCAAATGTCCTGGGCTTCGTTGTTACGGGATACCACCACCACATCGATCATGTTCAGTCCTCGCAAAGTTGTCGCGCTGTTCAGGCGGTGGTGGTGGCGATCAGTTGCGGTTCGAGGGCGCGTTCCTTGGCAATCAGTCGCTCCAGGATCTTGCGTGACTGCACGCCACCCGCGTCGATATTCAACTTGAGCAGGTTGCGCTGCGGATGGGCCAGCAGGTTCTGTTGCTGGCGTTCGAGCATCTCCAGGTCCTCGCTGAAAATCTTGCCCTGGCCCTCGCGAATGCTTGCGGTCAGTGCCTCGTCGTGGGGGTTGAAGTTGCGCGCCATGCCCCAGAAGTACCAGATCGAGGTCTCGGTTTGCGGGGTGATGAAGTCGACCACGATGCTCGCAGCCTTGTGTTCGGGGGCGGCGTTATAGCCACCTTTGCCGGCGTGGGCCACGCCGACTTCGATCAATACATGGCTGGGCGGGGTGAAGCGGCAGATCTGCCAGCGGTCCACCGGCACGTCATCGGCCAGGTTATTGCCGCGCAGGGCCATGCGCCAGAACGGCGGGGCCATGATGTTTTCCATGTGCCGGGCCGTGACCACTTCATCGCCGTCCACCGTGGTCACGGGCGGCGCTTCGTCGATTTCCTTCTGGCCGATGCTGGAGGCGTGCACATAGGTTTCGTGGGTCAGGTCCATCAGGTTGTCGATCATCAGGCGGTAGTCGCACTGGATATCGAACAGCCCGCCGCCATAGGCCCATTGGTCACTCACGGCCCATTCCAGGTGGTGGATCAGCGCCGGGTCGGCCTGGGCCTGATCGCCGGGCCATACCCAGATGAAGCCGTAGCGTTCAACGGCGGCAAAGGTCTTGTTGCAGGGAAAACCACGTACCCGCTGGCCGGGCATTTCCACGGTCTTGCCGTCGCCGCCCATGACCAGGCCGTGGTAGCCGCAGACCAGGTTGCCGTTCTCGACATACCCCAGTGAAAGCGGCGCGCCGCGATGGGGGCAGAAGTCCTCGACCGCCACCACGGCGCCTTCCTGGCCACGATAAAACACCATCTTTTCGCCGCAGATCTGTCGACCCAGGGGCTTGTGTGCGATTTCATCGGGGGTACAGGCGACATACCAGGTGTTCTTGGGGTACATGATGACTCTCCAGGCGGCGGATTGTTTTTATTTAATGGATCCATTAAATGGCTGGCCTTATGGAGAGTCAATCTATTGTGGTTGTTTTATTGGGCGATTATCGGACGATTACGTTTCAATGGATCCACTGGTTGGATTCAGTAGCGAATCATCACTGACTTCAACTCGGTGTAGTCCTCGATGAAGGCGCTGCCGAACTCCCGGCCTATCCCCGAGGACTTGTTGCCGCCAAACGGCACCGCCGGGTCCAGCATCGTGTGCATGTTCACCCACACTGTGCCGGCCTCGATGGCGGGCACCATGCGCAGGGCTTTGCTGAGGTCGTTGGTCCACAGGCTGGCGCTCAAGCCATAGGGGGTGTTGTTCATCAAGGCCAGCAGTTCTTCTTCGCTGTCGTACGGCAAGAACGTGGCAATGGGGCCGAAGGTCTCTTCGTTGAGCAGGGTGTCGTTGACGCTGTTGGCGAGGATGATCGTCGGCTCGACGTAACAGCCCGGCCGGTCGATCAGGTTGCCACCGTGAATGATGCGGTTGTTTTCGGCACGGGCCTTGGCGAAGAACTCGCCGAGTTTGAGCTGGTGCTGGCGGTTGGTGACCGGGCCGAATTCGGTGCGCTCATCCAGGGGCGAGCCGATGTTCAGCGTGCTCAGGCGCTGGGCCAGTTTGTCCATCACCGTTTCGATCTGTGAACGATGCACAAAGAAGCGTTCGGCGGCGGCGCAGATTTGCCCGGAGTGCAAAAAGCCTGCTTCGATGATGCCGTTGACGGCCTTGTCCAGGTCCACATCGGGCAGGAACCCGGCCGAGTTCTTGCCGCCCAGTTCAAGGGTGGCGCGGGTCAGCCCGGCGCCCATGGCACTCTGGCCCACCGCAATCCCGGTCGGCACGGAGCCGGTGAACGACACCTTGTCGGTGCCGGGGTGTTCGATCAGGCCTTTGCCGACGCTGCCGCCACCGGTCAAGACGTTCAGCGCACCGGCGGGAAGGCCGGCGGCAATCGCCAGTTCGGCGATGCGCAGGATGGTCAGCGGCGTGAACTCGCTGGGCTTGATGATGATGCTGCAACCGGTCACCAGCGCCGAGGCGAGTTTCCAGATGGCGATCATGGTCGAGAAATTCCACGGCACGATGCCGACCACCACTCCGACCGGCTCGCGCAGGGTGAACGCGGTGTAGCGCTCGCCGGCGAAGGAGGGCAACGATGGGGTGATGGTCTGGCCGCTGATCTTGGTGGCCCAGCCGGCGTAGTAACGCAGGAAGTGCGCGGCCTGGTCGACTTCGAAGGCGCGGGAAATCTGGATGATCTTGCCTGACTGGCAGGTTTCGATCTGTGCCAGTTCTTCGCGGTGTTGCTCCAGCAGGTCGGCCAGTTTGAACAGCACGTTGCCGCGCACCGCCGGTGCGACCTGCGACCACTGTTTGAAGCCTCGGCTCGCGGACGCCACGGCCGCGTCAATGTCGGCCGGGTCGGCGTCGGCGACATCGGCGATGACCTGGCCGGTGGCCGGGTTGATCACCTCCAACCGCTGGCTGGAATGGCTCTCGACGTAGCCACCGTCAATGAACAACCCATGGGTTCGACGGAGGAAGGCTTCAACCTGGGGCAGCAGTGGAATATCGCTCATGGGGTTTCCTGGTGGCAGAGATTGAAAAGCCCGAGGTTAATCCCAGTGGCCGGAACGGGCTTGACTGTGGCTGCCCAGTGGCATGTCTGTGGCTGCCAGCGCCTGTGCACGACGGATCAGCCGCAGCCTTTGGAAAGTACAATCTTGACTCTGGAAGGTGCATGTCCTGCCAGGAAGGCACGCTCCATACTGGCCCTGCATCCGGTGCCGCGCCTTGATTTCTGGCGCTGCCCGGACATCCAATAATAAGCAGGGCCATCCATGAAAAAGCCAAACCCGCTCCTTGAAGATCTCAAGTCCATCCTGCCGACCATCGCCGCCAATGCCTTCGTGGCCGAGCAGGACCGCCAGGTGCCCGCCGAGAATATTGCGCTGCTCAAGAGCATCGGCATGCACCGTGTGTTTCAGCCGAAAGTGTTCGGCGGCATGGAGTTGTCGCTGCCGCAGTTTGCCGACTGCATCGCCTTGCTCGCCGGGGCCTGCGCCAGCACGGCCTGGGCCATGAGCCTGTTGTGTACCCACAGCCATCAATTGGCACTGTTCTCGGCCCAACTGCAGCAGGAGGTCTGGGGCACTGACCCGGATGCCACGGCCAGCAGCAGCATCGCGCCGTTCGGGCGCACCGAGGAAGTCGAGGGCGGCGTGCTGTTCAGCGGGGAAATGGGCTGGAGCAGCGGCTGTGATCACGCCGAGTGGGCGATCGTGGGTTTCCGCCGCAACAACCCCCAGGGCACCCAGGATTACTGCTTCGCGGTGCTGCCGCGCAGTGACTACCAGATCCGCGATGACTGGTTTGCCGCCGGCATGAAGGGCAGCGGCACCAAGACCTTGATCATCGACAAGGCCTGGGTGCCGGAACACCGCATCCAGAAAGCCAAGGACATGATGGAAGGCAAGTCCGCCGGCTTCGGGCTGTACCCCGACAGCAGGATTTTCTATTCGCCGTACCGGCCGTATTTTGCCAGCGGTTTTTCCACCGTCAGCCTGGGCGTCGCCGAGCGGATGCTCGAGGTGTTCCGCGAAAAGACCAAGACCCGCGTGCGCGCCTACACCGGCGCGGCGGTCGGTGCCGCGACCCCGGCGTTGATGCGCCTGGCCGAGTCGACGCACCAGGTGGCCGCCGCGCGCGCCTTCCTCGAAAAAACCTGGGACGAACACGCTGAACACAGTGAGCAGCAGCGCTACCCCAGCCGCCAGACCCTGGCGTTCTGGCGCACCAACCAGGCCTACGCGACCAAGATGTGCATCCAGGCGGTGGACCGTCTGTTCGAAGCCGCCGGCGGCAACGCCTGGTTCGAGCACAACGAGATGCAGCGCCTGTTCCGCGACTCGCACATGACCGGCGCCCATGCCTACACCGACTACGACGTCTGTGCACAGATCCTCGGCCGCGAGCTGATGGGCCTGGAGCCCGATCCGAGCATGATCTGAAGCTGCTTTTGAAAACAACAATCAGGGCTGCGCCTGACGCAGCCCGGGAGTCTTGCATGTCTGAATCGACCTTCGACCCACGCGCCTTTCGCCGGGCCCTGGGCAACTTTGCCACGGGCGTGACCGTGGTCACCGCCGCCGACGCCTCCGGCCGCAAGGTGGGCGTTACCGCCAACAGCTTCAACTCGGTGTCCCTGGACCCACCGCTGGTGCTGTGGAGCATCGACAAACGCTCCAGCAGTCACGGGGTATTCGAGGAGGCCAGCCACTTCGCGGTCAACGTGCTGGCGGCGGACCAGATCGACCTCTCGAACAATTTTGCCCGGCCCAAGGACGACCGCTTCGCCGAGATCGCCTATGCACCGGGGGAGGGCGGGGCGCCGGTGTTCGCCGATTGTGCGGCACGTTTTCACTGCGAGAAATACCAGCAGGTGGATGGCGGCGATCACTGGATCATGATCGGCAAGGTGGTGGCCTTCGACGATTTCGGGCGCTCGCCGCTGCTCTACCACCAGGGCGCCTACTCCATGGTCCTGCCCCACACGCGCATGACCAGGCGCGACGAAAGCCAGCCGCCGAGCAGCCACTTCCAGGGGCGCCTGAGCCATAACCTGTATTACCTGATGACCCAGGCGGTACGCGCCTACCAGTCCAGCTACCAGCCCCGGCAACTGTCCACCGGCCTGCGCACCAACGAGGCGCGGATGCTGATGGTGCTGGAGAACGACGCCTGCCTGAGCGCTGGCGACCTGCTGCGTGAAGTGGCGATGCCGGTGCGGGAAATCGACGACGCCGTGGCCAACCTCAAGCGCAAGGGGCTGGTCGATGACGACGAGCACGGCGTGCGCCTGACCGCGGCGGGTATCGAGCAGACCGAAGACCTCTGGGCCATTGC
This sequence comes from Pseudomonas sp. GV047, assembly GCF_003058245.1. Lineage (NCBI taxonomy): Bacteria > Pseudomonadati > Pseudomonadota > Gammaproteobacteria > Pseudomonadales > Pseudomonadaceae > Pseudomonas > Pseudomonas sp. GV047. The sequence continues at coordinate 31,358 of NZ_QCWA01000012.1, forward strand.
ACGGGAACAGCAGGAGAAGGTGTTCGCCGAGTTCAGCCAGGACCAGATCGACACCTTCAAGACGGTGTTGAAGGGACTGATCAGCCACTGCTGACTGGCCAAGATCCGATGCCGGCAACGGCATCGGATTTTTTTGCGTCACGCTCAGCGGGCTTCGGCCAACTCATCGACTACGCGCAACTGAAACGCCGCCAGCGCCGCGTTCGGTTGCTGCAACTGCACAAACTCCAGCATGGGGTCGCCGACCTGTGTCCTGACGCCCACCAATTCCTCAATGGTCGCCAGCCCGCAAAACGGTACATAGGCTTCGGAGTAGCCGCCTTCGTGCACCAGCACCAGGCGGCCCTGGCACAGGCTTTCGGCTGCTTGGCGTACAAGACGGGTCATGTGCCGGAACGAGTCACTGTGCAACAGCATTCGCGCCAGTGGGTCGACCGCGTTGGCGTCGTAGCCGCAGGCGACGATGATCAATTCCGGCTCGAAGCGCTCCAGCGCCGGAATCACGATACGCTCCATCGCGTGCAGATACGCCTCATGACCGCTGCCGGGGGGCAGCGGGATATTGATATTCGCGCCCAGCCCCGCGCCGCGCCCGCGATCCGCTTCACCGCTGTAACCTGCCGGGAAACAGCCGTCCTGATGCAGGGAAATCGTCAGCACGTCGCCGCGCTCTTCGAAGATCGATTGGGTGCCGTTGCCGTGGTGCACGTCCCAGTCGATCACCGCGACGTTGCCCAGGCCACGCCGTGCTTTTGCGGCTTCGATGGCGATGGCGATGTTGGCCAGGAAGCAGAAGCCCATGGCGTTGTCGGCGAGGCAGTGGTGGCCGGGTGGGCGTGACAGAGAATAGGCATTGTCGACTTCGCCGCACAGCACCGCATCCACTGCCGCCATGGCCAGCCCGGCGGAGAGCCTGGCTATTTCATAACTGCCTGGCCCGATGGGCGCGTGGGGCCCCAATTCGCCGCCCCCGGCATCGCTCATCGCCTTGAAGCGTTGCAGGTAGTTGGGCGTGTGCACCCGCAGCAGGTCTTCATCGGTGGCCGCGTTGGCACTGCGCACCTGTAAGTGGCGGGTCAGGCCGGAAACGTCCAGCAGGCTCTTCAAGCGACGCTTGGTTTCCGGTGACTCGGCGTGGCCGGCGGCGGCAGGCGGCTGCACCCACCCGCCCACCGGTAAGGTCAAGGCGTGCAACCCGGCGCTGTGCCAGAGGCTGAGTTCGTCGAAGAAAAATGCACTTTTTCGGCTCATCGTCTTTCCATTTTCGTTGGGGTAAAAGGGCCTGTCAGGCATTCGGGCGGCTGCCCAGTATCAACACCAGGGACAGCACGGTGATGCACGCCCCTGCGATCAGCAGTGATTGGAAGCCGCCGCTGGCTTCGATCATCCGGCCAGCCACGGTCGGGCCGATGGCCAGGCCGCCACCGATCACCAGGTTGGAGGTGTTCATCAATTTTCCGGAGCGGTCGAGGTCGGCCAGGCAGGCCAGGACCAGCGGCAGGATGAAGGTCCAGGTGAACTTGAAGAGCAGCGCCGCCAAGGCAAAACGCAGCATGTCGGGCTGGCCCAGCAGCAACAGCACGGCGCCTGCCATCAACGCGTACCCCAGCAGTAACAGCAACAGGCGTGGCAGACGGTCGCCGATCAGCGAGGTACAACCGGCCCCGACGATGCCCATCACCGTGGCGAGCGCCAGAATCTCGCCACTGGCCTCGGCAGAGAGGCCGGCATGGCTGCTGATGGAACCGATAAAGGTCCAGACACCGCTCAGGCTGACGTAGAAACTCAGCAGGCCCAGAATGCCCAGTGCGGCTTTCCACCGGGAGGCGAGGGCGATGCGCTCGGCGGCTTTTTCAGGCGCCGGGCTGCCCTGGGGAAAGTGCCGTGCCAGGGGCAGCAAGAGCGTCATCAAGGCGGCGAGGATCAGGTAGCAGGCTGACAGCCCGTAGTGCTCGAACAGCCGGGGCAGGATGCTCAGACCGATCGCCCCGACCACCAGTTGCCCCATCACCCATAACCCGTAGACACGCCCGGGATTGGCCGTGGAGGCCGCACTGGACAGGCAGATGATCATCAACGAGCCACCGGCCAGGGCGCTGCAAAAGCGCAGTGCCAGGAGTATCGGGTAGTCGTGGGCCAGCATTGAAAGCAGGTTGGCGGCGATGAACAGCAACCCGGCCAGCAAGGCGGCGCGGCGCCAGTCGACACGCTTGAGCCACCACAGTGCGGGCAGGGTGGCCAGGCTCATGGCGCCGAGTTCGGTGGAGAACAGGTCCCCGATCTGTGACGGGCTCAACTGCCATTGCGTCGCCAGTTGCGCAGCCACGGCCGGTGCGGTCATGAGAATGGTCGGGGTGATGGCAGCGAACAGCACAATGGCGGCCAGCAATGCCAATGGGGATGAGGCGTGGGCGCGTTCATCGGTCAGCGGTTGGGTCTGGGTGTTCATGGGCAAGCTCCGATGAGGGGATTCAGAACACATGGACCAGGCGCAGCAGCGCGTCGGTACCGTGATAGCCGTTGTCGGTGGCGACGTTCTGCGAGAGGCCGAACATCAACTGGTTCTGTTTATCCAGCCAGTGACCAACCTCGAAGCCCACTTGGGTGTAGCGCTTGTGGGTGTTGTCGATGCGCTGGTCATTGATCCGCAATTCGCCGCCATCGGCGTGGATCAGTCGCAGTGCGCCGTAGGTGCTGGGTGTGAAGTCGTAGGAGGCAAAGGCTTGCAGGCGGTACAGCGGGTCCTGTTTCAGGTCGCTGCCGAAGTAGTTGTCGTTCTTGCCGTAGAGCTGGGCTTCGAGGTTGGCTTCCAGCACCCACTTTTCGCCGATGCCCTGGGTGTAGTTGTAGACAAAGGTGGTGCCCCAGCGATTGGCACCGGGCGATACATCGGGATTGTTACCGTGGTATTCGCCCACAGGCAGGGTGATCAGGGTCAGTAGGCCGCTGTAGGTGCGCGAGGCCGGATCGTTGATGAAAAACACCGTGCCGCCGACCTGGGGATCACCGAAACCGCTTTCTGCGCTGTGCTGGCCGGCACCCGGCAGGCGGGCGTTGATGTCGGCGAAAGGCACGATGAACTGTGGGGTACAGAGGGTGCCGCAGAGGTCGGTGAAGAACACTTGGCGGTACGCCACGGCGTTGACCTTCAGGTCGGCCTTGCCGGTGCTGTCGGCCGGGCCATGGAAGTCACTGGCGCGGCTTGCCGGCAGGTACAGCACGCCCAGGCTGGTGCCCGAGGGGGCGCCGAAAAAGTCCCGGGCGTTGAGGTCGGCCGCACTGGCGTGCAGGCTCGACAGGCCGCCGAGCAGGGCCAGTGTGGTGGTGCGGGTGAAGGTGTGGATCATGGGCATGGCATCTCTTCTTTGAGGTGTTGTGTGGCGAACGGCTCGCCCGTGGGTGGCAGGGGGGACAAAAAAAGCGCAAAGGTGTCCCGTGGCCGTCAAAACGACAGCGAAAAAGTCAGCGCGGGTCAGTGGTGCCGATCAATCAGGCGGGGCGTGCAGCAGGTGGGCGATTCGGGCTTTGTCCTTGACCCCGAGTTTGCTGTAGATGGCGCGGATGTGATGGCGCACGGTATTGGGCGACATGCCCAGGTCGCGGGCGACTTCCTTGTAGGTCTTGCCTTCGCCGAAACCCTGGGCCACCGCATTCTCCCGAGGGCTCAGTTGCATCAGCACCGTACGGCTGCGGGCAGCCAGCAGGAGCAGGTCGCCGACCGTCGAGGCCTCGACCTGCAGGTGCTTGCCGTCATAGCCCTCGGCGTCCATCGCGACCGGCAGGCAAGGGCCGGTCCAGTCCGGCCATTCGCTCAGCAGCAAGTCGACGAAGCCACGTTCCGTACAGTGCAGGGTGCCGCGCTGGTCGCACACGGCAAGTGCGAGATTGCGCGGGTGGGTGAGGGCTTCGCGCATGGCGACCAGGGTACGAATCTGATTGGCCGAGACCGCCGCCACCAGGTGCCGCATGAGGTTGTTCAGCAGCAGGCAGTCCTGCTCGGTAAAGCGTGGGGCGTGGGGCGCACGGTAGAGCGTGAGGTGATCGCTGAGGTGGGTTTGCGGGTCGATGTACACCACGCACAGTAACTCACCGATCGCGTAGCACGAGCCGAGCCAGTTGAGCCCCGGGCCGTTGGCGGGGTTGCGCATGTCGACGATGACCGCTTGCCCCGGCACGTCGTTGACCCTGGCAATGGTCACATCGATATGGCGAATCGATTGCCAATCGGCCAGGTAGCTGCGGGGCAGGTTGTAGAGGTAGGCGCTGTGTTCTTCGGGCAGGCCGTCAATCAGCGCAGCCCGGCCCCACCAGGCGCTGTCGAAGGGCAGCAACTGGCGGATGCAGCTCAGCGCCGCTTCGTGGAAGTGTTCTATGTCTTTGTCCTGCGCCAGGCGTTGGAGCTCCAGTGTCATCGCGCTGAATGCCTCCAGCAGGCTGGCGTGACCATGATCATGACGGCTCATTCGTATGTACCTCTGTGCGACATTCTTATTGTTTTCGTCACGAAGTCATTAAGGGCCGGAACGTCGTTTGGACGTGGGCAGGGCCTGGGGACAAGTATCGACGGGTTGAAAGCCGATCACCATCCTACAGATGCACGATAGCGCCCGACGCAGGGCTTGTTTGGATGGCAGCCACGCGCAAAGGCCTTGCAGGCTCGTACAAGCAATCACGCTCGGTTTGCGATCAGATCCGGGGTTTCGACTCGATCAGAAAGGGCCAGGCCGATGTTCTTCAAGAAAAAACAGCCGATGCAGGACCTTGCCGCCGTCCTCAAGCAACTGCTGGCGGGGGAGGTGTTGGGAACCCAGGCACTGCACGCTTATCCGTCGGTGCAGGCCGACCTGGAGCAACTCGCCACACAACGTGCGCAGGCTACGCGGCAGTTGCTGTTGCTCGAGGAATCAGCCCGCGATCAGGCTGCCGAAGGGGCGCGCGGCGAACAGGCACTTGCCGTGCTTCGCCGGCAACTGGAGCAGGCCGGGCAGCGTGAACAGGCGCTGGAAGCCGAGTTGCGCGAGCATGCGCAGCGCGCCCTTGCGCATCAACACGAGACGCAGATCTGGGAGCTGCTGCTCTGCACCATGACCGAAGGCTGCTGGGACATCACCGTGGTCAACGGTGACGTGCAGGATCCCGCCAGCCGCATGCGGATTTTCAATCAGTTCCGCCTGCTCCTGGGCTACGCGCCCCATGAGCTGCCCGACGGCTGGGACGCGCAGGTCAGCATCACCCACCCCGATGACCTGCCGAAGATCATGGCGATCTTCGACCGGGAAATCCTTGCGCCCCAGGGCAGCGGTGAGTACGTGTTTGAATACCGGATGCGCCACAAGACCCGTGACTACATCTGGTGCCGCGAGCGTGGGCGAGCGGTGCGCGATGCCCAGGGGCGTTTGACGCGGGTGATCGGCGCGGTACGCGATATCAGCGATGAGCAGTCGGCGAAGACCACCCATCAACAGCTGCTCGCACACAATCAGGCCACCTACGGCCAGATCGCCACGGTGGTGAGTGTGATCAAGGGCATTGCCGACCAGACCAACCTGCTGGCCTTGAACGCCGCCATTGAGGCGGCCAGGGCCGGCGAGGTCGGGCGCGGGTTCTCGGTGGTGGCCGATGAGGTGCGCAAGCTGGCGGAAAACACCCGTCAGGCGACCCATCAGATCCAGACGATGCTGCACCAGCACGAACGTTAGGACGGAGCTGCGTCGCGCAGCTCCTGAAACGGGGTCAGAAGGGCACGGCCACGGTCAGCTGGCTGTAGAGGTTGGTGCCGTTGCCACCCACCTGGTTACCACCGGTGTCGGCATCCTTCTTGGGTTGGTAGATGCCCACCAGCGGGCTGATGATCAGGTGGCTGTTGACCGCCCATTCGGCGTACAGGTCCAGCTCCCGGGCGTCGAGGTTCAGCGCGTCGTGTTTGCGCAGGGTATTGAAGTCGAAGTACAGCGCGCCGACCGTCAGGTTCTCCAGGGGCGTCGCCTTGAGGCCGACGTGATGGATGCCGGTATTGCTGTTGAACGGGCCGGCATAGTTGGAGGCGACTTCACCCTGGAACCAGGTGCCGTAGCCGGTGCTGAGCCCGGTGAACAGCGGGTCCCATTTTTGCGAGTAGCGGGTGTAGCGGTAGGTCACTTTTGGCGACCAACCGACATCGGCGAAGGTGTAGCCGGCCTCGGCGTACCAGGCTTTTTCCGGCCCCGCGTCCTTGTCTTGCCAGGCGTATTCGAAGGCGAAGCTGGCGTTGTCGATACCGGCGCTGCCTTCGCCGCGCACGCTGTAAGTGTCCAGGCCCTCACGCTGTTTCTGGAAGTCGCTGGCCCACTGGTCGGTGACGTTCATGCCGTGGACCCAGGTCAGCCCCAGCGTTCCGGCGGCGGCCGTGTAGTCGAGGGTGCCCGCCGCCAGTTCGGTTTCGGCCTGGGCGCGGTTGTCCGACTTGAGCCACAGCGCCGAGCCGTGCAGGCCCTCTTGCCCGCCCAGGCGCAGCACCGCCGTGCGGTCGAAGGCGTGGCGTGCCGCCAGGTAATAGGCGCCGCCACGGTTCAGTGCACCGTCAGCCGGGCCTTTGCCGAGGTTGGGTCCGTCGTCGTTGATCAGGAAACCCCGGCCGATCTTGACCACCTGGCGCCCGACGGAAAAATCCACACCGTCCTTGCCCAGCGCCGGGAACAGGTCGGCCGAGCGCCATCCCAGGTAGGCGTCTTCGATTTTGGTGGTGCGTTCGCTGCCATCGGTGTTGCCCGCCGCATCGCCATCGCCCCAGGTGCCGGAGCTGACCCAATTGAGCGCGCCATACGCGGTGCCGTGCCCGGCCAGGCCCTGGTCGCCGCTCACCCCGTACTTGATGAAACCCTCGCGCCAGGTCGAGCCGCCCGCTGTGCCGTCGTAGTTGTGACGGCTGTTGAACAGGCCGTAGACCGCCAGGAAGTCCGCATTCAGGTGGGTGTCCTCGTCGGCGTACAGCTCATAGGCCTGGGCCGGTGAATGGCCGATCAACAGCGCGATACCCAGGCCGACGGCCAAGGATTGCGTGCGTATTTTCAAGGTGTGCTCCATTGTTATAGTCCCCAGCTTGGTTAAGTCGAGGGCGCATTAAGATGACCCCAGGCGGAGGAAGTCTTTCACCTGCGTGCCACGTAATTGATCCTGCCCGCCAAGCCGCATGCCTTGGCAGGCAGCAACAAAAGCCACGGCAGACATGGGCAAGACGCTCGGTGCTCGGGAAGTGCACAGTGATTTTGCGCACGATGCCGTTTCGATCAGGGACTGGCTGGGGAGGGCTTTATCGCCGGCTCCTTGAACGGCTCGATGCATCCACTCAGAAATCCGCTTTCGAGGATCCGCACCATGTCGATCAATGACCGGCTCACACAGCATTTGAAACGCGGCAGCGTCGGGTTTCCGACCGCGCTGGCCAGCACCATCGGCCTGATCATGGCCAGCCCGGTGATTCTCACCGCGACCATGGGCTTCGGTATCGGCGGCAGCGCCTTCGCGGTGGCCATGCTGATTGCGGTGGTGATGATGCTGGCCCAGGCGACCACCTTCGCCGAGGCCGCCTCGATCCTGCCGACCACCGGCTCGGTCTACGACTACATCAATTGCGGCATGGGCCGTTTCTTTGCGATCACCGGCACCCTGTCGGCGTACCTGATCGTGCACGTGTTCGCCGGCACGGCCGAGACGATTCTGTCCGGGGTCATGGCCCTGGTGAACTTCGAACACCTCAATACCCTGGCGGAGTCCGCTGGCGGCTCCTGGTTGCTGGGGGTGGGGTTTGTCGTGGTGTTCGGTGTTCTCAATGCCTTTGGCGTCAGCGCCTTCGGCAGGGCCGAGATCATCCTGACCTTCGGCATGTGGACCACCCTGATGGTGTTCGGCGTGCTCGGCCTGATCGCGGCCCCGGCGGTGCAGTTGGAGGGCTGGTTCGGCGTGTCGCTGGTGGGTACCGACCTGGTCACCATTCTGTCGCTGGTGGGCATGGCCATGTTCATGTTCGTCGGTTGCGAGTTCGTCACACCGTTGGCCCCGGACCTGCGCAATTCGGCCAAGGTCATGCCCAAGGCCATGATTTTCGGCTTGATGAGCGTTGCGACCTGCATGTTTATCTACGGCGCGGCAATGAAGCGCCAGGTGGAAAACGTGGTGCTGGATGCCGCCACGGGCGTGCACCTGCTCGACACGCCCATGGCAATCCCACGCTTTGCCCAGCAGGTCATGGGCGATATTGGCCCGCTGTGGCTGGGGATCGGTTTCCTGTTCGCCGGTGCCGCCACCATCAACACGCTGATGGCGGGCGTGCCGAGGATTCTCTACGGCATGGCGGTGGACGGCGCGTTGCCCAAGGTCTTCACATATTTGCACCCGCGTTTCAAGACGCCGCTGCTGTGCATCCTGGTAGCGATGCTGATTCCGTGCCTGTATGCCCTGTGGTTGGGCGGCAACACCGATAACATCATGCACCTGGTGCTGGCGGCGGTGTGTGCGTGGAGTTTCTCTTATCTGCTGGTGACGCTGTCGGTGGTGATCCTGCGCATTCGTCGTCCGGACCTGCCACGGGCCTATCGTTCGCCGTTCTTCCCGTTGCCACAGATTCTTTCCAGCGTCGGCATCTTGCTGGGCATGTGGTTCATTACCCCGCCGGGCATGAACCCTGCGGACATTTATGTGCCGTTCGGGGTGATGCTCGGGATCACGGCTTCATACGCGCTGTTCTGGACACTGGTGGTACAGAAGGTCAATCCATTCAAGCCGGCTTCGGTAGAAGAAGTGCTGGCCAAGGAGTTTTCCCATGAGCCTGGCAACCCTCACAACCCTTATCTCGAGCAGGCTGCAAAAGCTGTCTGAGCTGTTCAGCGCCCAACGGGCCCCGTCCGGTTACCGGCCTGGGGTCACGCTTGAGTACGTGCGGCGCAACCTCGGGCTGGCGAGTTTCACCTCGACGGGGCCAGCCCAGGCAAGGTTTTGCCTGGACGACATCGGCCTTCAGGTCGACGTGGCCGAGCGCACCGAAGCGCAATTGCTGATGCACCTGGTCATGACCGAATTCATGTTCACGGTGCCCGCCTCAGAGCAGGGCAGTGCGCGCTTTGAACTGCACCACAGCGGGTCGATCCGGCGCACGGGGCTGGCCTGCCGGCAACGGGCGGGAGCGCCGGATTTGCTGGCCAGGCTCCAGGCGGCCTTGAACGATGACCCCGACCTGCATCAAGCGTTGATGGGGCTGGACTTCAAGCGCCTGCACCTCGATTTGAGCGGGCAGCAATGGCACGTACGGCTTGAACACATGGGTGGCAGCGAGGTGGTCAACCGCATGCCGGCGTTCCGGCGCTACATCCCCTTGAGCGGCGCGCAGCGTGATGGGCTGTTGACGGTGCTGGCGGGTTTGCAGCGGGTATTGGGCGCGATCTGAGTTGAGGAATTGGCATCATTAGTGCTTCTACAGTCGGTATCACGGACTTGTTGCGCCTATATAGATAACATGTTAACTATTAGCCAACAAAAACAAGAAACCATTGTGGAGATGCCATGAGCACCTATCAGTCTGCGCACTATGGGTTGGAAACCTGGACTCGGGATCTGCGAGCGGCCTGCGGCCATTTCGACACGGAACTGGCCTTCAACCGCTCACTGTTCATCGGTGAGGTGTCCAAGCACTCCCGGGGCGGCCTGTCACTGGCCAACCTGCGCACCAACGCCGGCCTGATCAAACGCGAGCGACCCAATGCCGATCACGATATGGACCAGCATTGTTTCCTGGTCAGCCAGCGCAGTGGCTATTGCCAGATCACCCAGAACGGCCAGGTCATTCAATTGGCCCCCGGCGATATGCTGCTGATGGACTCCACGGGTTCGATCGAGATCAGCCCCTTTGGCCTTATCGAACATGCCTCGCTGTCACTCTCGCGCAACGAAGTGTGCAAGCAACTGGGCAGCGCCTCGAAAACCTTCGGCAAGATCTCTTCGAGCAAGGCCTGCGGGCGCATGCTCCACGTGTTGATGGACCAGCTGTGCCGCGAGGGCCTGGAGGGTCAGGATTCGATTGAAGAGGCCGAGGCGCTGCAAGCGGCGTTTGTTTCGCTGCTCGGTTCAGCCTTCGAACTGCATGACGCTCCAGGCGACAGCGCCACATCCTTGCACGGCAGTAACCTGCGCAGTTATGTACAGAAAGTCATCGACGAGTCCCTGACCCAACCCGGCCTCAGTCCGGTAGGCCTGGCCAGCCGCCTGAACATCTCGGTGCGGCATTTGTACCGCTTGTTTGAAGAGCAGGACGACAGCGTCTGCCGCTACATCCAGCGTGCGCGGCTCAAGCGCAGCGCGGACGATCTGACCAACCCGTTCCTCAAGAGCGAGTCGATCACCTCGATTGCCTACAAGTGGGGCTTCACCGATTCCGCGCACTTCAGCCGCTCGTTCAAGAAGCAATTCGAGCTGTCGCCCAAGGATTTTCGTTCCACTCATCTGCAGCAAGCGGTCGGTGCGGCATAGGGTATCGATGGATCAATGAAACCGCTCACCCTGTCGGCCCATAACATTTGTGCAGTCGCGGTCGAACACTTTGCCGCTTATGGCTACGACGCTTCATCGCTGAACGAAATCGCGGTCGGGGCGGGCATGCGCAAGGCCTCGCTGTACGCGCACTTTGTCAGTAAGGACGCGCTGTTTCAGACGGTCTTCGAGATTGCCCTGGCCCATGAACACCAGTACATCGCGCAGTGCTTCAAGGAAGAGGCCGGGCACCCCGGCGTGCCTGGGCAATTACACCTTGAGCGATTGCGCGGGCGCTATGCAGGGTCGGCGCACCTGCGCTTCCTGTTGCGCACGGCCTACTTTCCGCCGGCGGATATTCGCAGCGTCATTACGGCAGGATTTGAGGGGTACCTGGCGAGCATTCGCGAGGATTTCCAGCGTGCCGCGCAAGGGCGGTACCGGATGGTACGACCCGAGGCGCTTGAGGTGTTTTGTGACGCTTACCTGGGTATCGTCGACAGCCTGCATGTGGAGCTGATCTATTCGACGCCCCAGGGTTACGTCAAACGGCTTGCGGCGTTGTCGCGGGTGTTCAGTGATTCACTGTCGCTGCTTGAAGGGGCGAGCGCTATTCAACGGATACACCGCCCCTCCCAGATTTGATCCGGTTTACATCCCGACAGAGGTCATTTCACCTCAGGCAACGTCGAGCCGCCGTCCACCACGATGGTCTGCCCGGTGATGTAGGTCGCCAGGTCGGAGGCCAGGAACAGCATGGCCCCGGCAATATCCTGAGCGGCACCGAGGCGTCCCAGGGGCACGCGGCTGGCGATGTCGGCATTGACCTGGCTGTCGCCCAGGTTATCCATGGCCGGCGTGGCAATCATCCCTGGCTCGACGCCGTTGACGCGCACCTGGTAAGGCGCCAGCTCCAGCGCGGCATTGCGGATAAAACCGTTGACCCCGGCCTTGGACGCCGCGTAGTGGCTGAGCCCCGCATAGGCGACCCGTGGCCCGGTGACCGATGAGGTGACCAGCACGCAGCCACCGCCTTGGCGTTGAAACATCGGCAAGGCGGCCTGGGACAGCCAGAACAGGGCCGAGAGATTCACCGCCAGCGTGCGTTCAAGAACGGCCGGGGTGATCTGCGCGAACGCTGTCAGCGGAAAGTAGCCGGCGTTGTGCACCAGGATATCCAGGCGGCCCCAGTCCTGTTCTATAGCCTTGATGCCTTCGAACACCGCCGTCGCCTCGGCCAGGTCCAGTGCGATGGCTTCGACCCGGCAGCCGCGCGCACGCAAGCCCTCGGCCAATGCCTGGGCTTGTGCCAGGCGCAGGTCGGCGATCATGACGCGGGCGCCACGCCAGGCGAACGCCTCGACGATGGCCTGGCCGATACCCTGGGCGCCGCCGGTGACCAGCACGGTCTTGCCGCTGAAATCCAAGTCTTCAGGCATGTGCACGCTCCATATGGACGTAAGCCAGCGTGGGTACATCGACAATGCTCGAACCGCCATCGGCGACCACGCTGGCGCCGGTGATGATCGCGGCATCCGGGCTGGCCAGGAAGCGGCACACCTTGGCGATTTCCTCGGCGCTGGCGGGGCGCCGCAACGGCACGTCGGCGCATACGCGGGCATAGGCTTGCGGCAGGGTGTCGCCGTGGAAGCTCATCAGCGGCTGCATTTCCTCGTCGGCCATGGGCGTGGTAACCCAGCCGGGACACACCGCGTTCACCCGCACGCCGCGTGGGCCGTAATCCCGCGCCAGGGAGCGATTGAGCCCGAGCAGCGCATGCTTGGCGGTGGTGTAGCCGCATACGTCGGGTCCGGCGGCCAGCGAGGCGATGGAACCGAGCAGCACGATATTGCCGGCGCTTTCGATCAGCAGCGGCAGGCAGGCGCGAGCGCTGTAGAACGCGCTGTCCAGGTTGCTGCGCAAGGCCGCCTCCCAGGTGTGTGGGCTGGTCTGGGTGGCGCTGCCCACGCCATGCCCGCCGGCGCAGGCCAGCAGCACATCGAGGCGGCCGTAGCGCTGAGCAATCTGCGCAACGAAACCCTCCCAGGTGGCCGGGCAGGCCGCATCGCCGACCAGCACCAGGCCGCCGGTGTCCTGCGCAACCTGTTCCAGCGGCTCGCGGCGGCGGCCGATGAGCACCAGGTTGGCGCCTTCCGCGGCGTACAAGCGTGCGCAGGCGGCACCGATGCCCGTGCCGGCACCGGTGATGACAACGGTACGTGGATCAGGCATCGGGATACTCCGTGCGGTTGAGCACTTGGCAGTAGGAGCTGACTGGAAAGTTCGACAGCTCATCGAACGACGCGCCGGCATAGCCGAAGATCTTGCCGTCGCTGCGGTGCTGTTGCAGGTCGATCAGCACCAGGCCGAGGGTCGGGATGATCTTTTCGCGCCAGACGAACAGGTACAGCTGATCGGCGATCTTGTAGTAGTGGCAGCGATCGGTATCGCACAGGCCTTGCTCCACGCCCTTGAGGCATTGCCAGGCATAGAACTGATCGTTCAGGTAGATGTGCTCGTAGACTTCGCTGGGGCTGTAGCGATACAGGTTGCGCAGGCCGGTCAGTTCCTGGGTGGGCGCGTGGGGGCATTGGCCCGGCTGCCAGGGTTGATCCAGGCTGCCGTGGAGGAAGTCCACGTCCACCGAGGTCAGGGCCTTGCCGGCCAGGGCGCGGCTGTAGAGGCCTTGCTCGGTTTGTTCGCGGTCCGGCATGCGCCCGATCACGGCGGTGAACGACGACGTGGTGGTGTCCAGCACCAGGCTGATCGACCAGGCCTGGCCGGCTTCATGCTTGATGAAGTCGACCAGGTACAGGCCCGGGCGGACCGAGGTGGCGCGGTAGGCGGCCGAACCGCTGGAGTGACCGTCGGCGGCGTGCCAGTGCAACTGCTCGGTGTCGAAGCGATGCTCGATCTGCCAGCCGTTGGCGAAGTGCAGGGTGAAGGCCTTGCCGTTGAGGTCGGCCAGGTTGGGCAGGATAAACGCGTCGGGGGCAAACCCGTCGGCGAGAGCGCCTACGGTGATCCAGTCGGATGAAGTGGTCATTGCATGGCTCCGGTTGAGGGAATGGACACCCCGGATCATGCGGTTGGCAACCTGGCGTGCCTATCAACCAAAGGGTTGAGGCAACTTAAAGAAACAGCGCGGCGACCAGTTCGGTACGGCTGCTCACACCGGTTTTGCGAAACAGGTGGATCAAGTGCGTCTTGATGGTCGGCAGGCCGACATCCAGCTCCAGGGCCAGTTGCTTGTTGCTCGCACCCTGACGCAATAACCAAGCAATCTGGCGTTCCTTGGGCGTGAGCCCGGCCAATGCATCGTCGCAGGGCTGCATATTGGCCACGGCCATTTGCAGCAACGCCTGCAAGGCATTGAGCTGAGCCAGTTGGTCGGGGGTAAACACCCCTTGCTCCGCCGTGCGCAGCAAGGAGATGGCCGCCTGGGGCTGGTCCGCGCGATGGGCGACGATCTCCACCACATCGACCACACCATAGCGTTGCAGGAAGTCTTGATAGCGGCGGCTGTCACGCAGGGGCTGGCGGGCCATGGCGAACCCCAGCGGCACCACCGCCAGCCCGCTGGACAGGCAATTGCGCGGTTGCAACGGGTCGAATTGGCGGTAGTTGTCCAGGTAGTCGCGGTGCATTTCACCGCTCATGCCTTGCAGCCTGAAATCACGGGCCTGCAACTGGCGGTCGACACAATAGAACGCTGCCTGGCTGGCGGGCACCAGTTGAGTGAAAGCCTGCAGGCAATGGCCGGCGACTTCCTGAGCGGGGATGGCGTGCATGGTCAGTCACCTGCGCCGGAACAAACGCTGCCGGCCGAAGCCGGCAGAGGGGAGCGATCAGACTACCGCGAAATAGTGCTTCACAAAACTCTCGCTTACCACCTCCCACAGCACCGGCGTGCCCTGGGTCACGAACCAGCTGTCGCCCGCCTTGTAACGGGTGCTCTGGCCAGTACTTTCGTCGGTCAGCACCACTTCGCCGGTGACCACCGTGGCCTGTTCGGCGAACGGGTAGACCATCCGGAACTTGCCTTGGGTGGTGCCGAAATAGGCGCTGCTGACGGCGTCGGTCGGGGCGCCGAAGGTCATTTTGCCAAAGGCTTTGACTTCGCCCTCGAGGATCTCGGATCCGAGGTCGGCAACGGTGCCCCAGGCATCGAGGTCGGATAATTGGATGTCTTTCTTCAGGGGGGTAACGGGCATGGCAGTTCTCCTGTGAATGAAACAGCGGGGCTCAACGGCGACCGTTGAAGTAGCCCGAAAGTTGATGAAGGCTTTTGCCGGCCGTGAGCAGCAGCGGGCGGATATGGTCCTTGCCCAGGATCTGCGCATGCTTGACCGCGCTGATCAGGTCGTAGCGCGACGAGCCTTCGCTCATGCCTTCGGCCAGGACCTTGCAGATGATGTGGCTGGGCGTGACCCCGAAGCCGGCGTAGCCCTGCACATAAAAGGCATTCGGGCGCCCGCTGAGCGTGCCGATCTGCGGGAACAGGTTGGCCCCGGTGGCCATCGGCCCGCCCCACGCCAGGTCGATCTTCACGTCCTTGAGGTAGGGGAAAATCTTCAGCATCAGGTTGCGGTTCCAGGCCTTGAGGTCCAGCGGGATGTGCTCGACGAAAGGCGTGGCGGCACCGAACAGCAAACGGTTTTCGTTGGTGACCCGGTAGTAGTCGATCACCGGGCGGATATCGCTGTAGGCGCCGCGAATCGGGCTGATGCGGTTGATCAGCTCGTCGGATAGCGGTTCGGTCATCAACTGGAAGGCATAGGTATTGACGGTGGTCTTGTGCAGTTCCGGTTCCAGCTTGTTGAGGAAGCTGTCGCAGGCCCACAGCAACTTGGAGGCCTTGACCGAGCCTCGGCCGGTGCGCACGGTGATGCGTTCGCCATAACTGACTTCCAGGGCCGGGCTGTGCTCAAAGATGCGCACGCCGTGGCCGGCCAGGGCCTTGGCTTCGCCCAGCAGCAGGTTCAGCGAGTGCACGTGCCCGCCGCCCATGTGCAGCAGCGCGCTGGTGTAGGCGTCGGAACCGATGATCTGCTTGACCTCGGACCCCGCCATAAAGCGGATTTCGTCCTTGGTGTTGATTGACTTGAAGTCCTTCTCCCAGGCGCGCAGGGTTTTTTCCTGGCGGGCGTTGAAGCCCATGTAGCCGTAGCCGTGGCAGAAGTCGGCGTCGATCGCGTACTTGGCGATGCGATCCTTGATGATGCCGGCGCCCAGCTCGCTGATTTCAAAGATCTGGCGCAGGCCTTCGTCGCCGACCTGGTTCTTGATTTTCTCCAGGTCATGGCCGATCCCCGCCATGATCTGCCCGCCATTGCGACCCGTGCCGCCGAAACCCAGGTAGCGCGCTTCGAGCACCACAATGTTGGTGATGCCTTTTTCGGCCAGTTCCAATGCGGTGTTGATGCCGGAGAAACCGCCGCCAATCACCACCACATCGGCTTCCACGTCCTGTTCGAGGGTGGGGAAACTGAGGTTGTATTTCTTGGTTGCCGAGTAGTAGGTCGGCGTTTCGATATTGATCATGGCGCAGCCTGGAAAAGTGAAGGGAAACTCACTGCAGAGCCGACACGAAGCTCTGTGCCTGTTGGGGTGTATTAGGTGCCTTCCGCGCGGTAGGTGTCTTGATTCTGTGTGCCGCCGCTCTTGACCGTGGCTGCCAATCATCCACCCTGAATCCGGCCGCGCGGTAAAGCCGCACACGGGCAACAATCGCCAATGCTAGAATGTTGTTAATCTGTTAACCAATTGCGACGCCGCCATCCATGTCCAAACCGCGCCAATCCCTGACCCTCACTTTGCTCCATGCGCGTGAAGCCGCCATGGGGTTTTTTCGCCCTTCGCTCAATCAACACGGACTGACCGAGCAGCAATGGCGGGTCATTCGGATTCTCAGCCAGCATGAGGAGCTTGAGATCAACCGCCTGGCCGAGCTGGCGTGCATCCTCAAGCCGAGCATGACCGGGGTGCTGGTGCGCATGGAAGCGGCAGGCATGGTGGAGCGGCGCAAGGCGCAACAGGACCAACGCCGCGTGCTGGTGCGGCTGGCCGAGAAGGGGCAAGCCTGTTTCGACTCCATGAGCCAGAGCATGGAAGCCAATTACCAGCGCTTGCAGGCGGGGTTTGGCGAAGAGAAGTTGCAGACCTTGCTGACCTTGCTCAACGAACTGAAAACCCTCAAGCGCTAGTTGAGCTAGCCCCACAGCTGCCGAGCGCAAGCGAGGCTGCGTCAGTAGACGCCGCCGGCTGTGACGGCAGGCGCCGGTGAGTCCTTGAAGGCCGCCGCCAGGCTTTGCAGCCCGCGCATCAGCACGGTGGTGTCCACGCCCACCGCCACGAACGCCGCGCCCAGTTCGATGTAGCGCCGCGCCAGTGCCTGGTCGGCGCTGAGAATGCCGGCGGCTTTGCCGGCGTTGCGGATGCGCGCGATGGCGTCTTCGATGGCGGCCTGCACCTCGGGGTGGCCGGGGTTGCCGCGATGGCCCATCGAGGCGCTCAGGTCCGCCGGCCCGATAAACACCCCGTCGACGCCTTCCACCGCCGCAATCGCCTCCAGGTTGGCCAGGCCCTCGCGGTTTTCGATCTGCACCAGCAGGCACATCTGCTCATCGGCGTGGTCGAGGTAACCGGCAATGCTGTTCCAGCGTGAAGCCCTGGCCAGCGCACTGCCGACGCCGCGCACGCCCTTGGGCGGATAGTGGATGGCGTTCACCAGCGTACGCGCCTGTTCTGCGCTCTCCACCATGGGCACCAGCAAGGTCTGTACGCCAATGTCGAGCACTTGCTTGATCAACGCGGTGTCGCCGATCACCGGGCGAATCACCGGCTGGCTGGGGTAGGGCGCCACGGCCTGGAGCTGGCCGAGCAGGCCGCGCAGGTCGTTGGGCGCATGTTCGCCGTCGATCAGCAGCCAATCGAAACCGGCATTGGCGGCCAGTTCCGCGCAATAGGCATCGGCCAGACCCAGCCATAGGCCGATCTGGGCTTCACCGCTGCGCAGGCGACGTTTGAAGGTGTTGACAGGCATGTCCATGAGCACTCTCCCGTTAAACGAATCGGCAGGCAATCGAACCCAGCATGTCGTAGTCGACATGGAAGGTATCGCCAGGGTTGGCCGCCACCGGGCGGGTGAAGGAGCCACCCAGGATGATTTGTCCGGGTTGCAGGGTGACGTCATAGGCGGCCAGTTTATTCGCGAGCCAGGCCACGCCCTTGGCCGGGTGATTGAGCACGGCGGCGGAGACGCCGGACTCTTCGATCACGCCATTGCGGTAGAGCACCGCGGGCACCTTGCGCAAGTCGATCTCGGTGGGCCGCACGGCCCGCCCGCCCATGACCACGCCGGCGTTGGCGGCGTTGTCGGAGATGGTGTCGAACACCTTGCGGGTCGCCTTGGTGTGCGGGTCGACCTGCTGGATGCGCGCATCGATGATCTCCAGCGCGGGGATCACCCATTCAGTGGCGTCGAGCACGTCGAACACCGTCACGTTCGGGCCTTTCAGCGGTTTGCCCAGGATAAACGCCAGCTCCACCTCGACGCGCGGCACGATAAAGCGCTCGAAGGGGATGTCGGTGCCTTCATCGAAGAACATGTCGTCCAGCAACGCGCCGTAATCCGGCTCGGTGATATTGGACGAGACCTGCATGGCCCGGGAGGTCAGGCCGATCTTGTGGCCGACCAGCTTGCGCCCGTCCCTGATTTTCTGTTCCACCCAGGCGCGCTGGATGGCGTAGGCGTCTTCGAGGGTGATCGCCGGGTGATCGAGGGAAAACTGACGCACCTGTTCGCGTGAACGTTCGGCCTGGTCGAGGCGCGCGGCGGCTTGCAAAATGAGCGATTGATCAAGCATGGCAAGAGTCTCTTATTGAGGGTTGACGATGGCCGCCCGTGTGCGCAGCACCAGCAGGCCACCGAGAGCAATCAGCAGCGCCAGGACGTACAGGGCCAGGCTGGCGCTCTGGGTGGTGTCGCGCATCCAGCCGATCAGGTAGGGCGCGAAGAATGACGCGATGCTGCCGAACGAGCTGATCAGGGCGATCCCGGCGGCCTGGGTGTTATTGGAGAGGAACGCGGGAGGCAGTTGCCAGAACATCGGCAACGCCGCGCTGGCGCCCATGCCGGCGACGATCAGGCCACCCAGCACCACGGCCGGGTTGGCGGGGGCGAGCCCGGCGATGGCGATGCCCACGGCCGACATCAGCAAGGGCACGCACAGGTGCCAGCGGCGTTCACGCTGGCGGTCGGACGAGCGCCCGCAGCCGATCATGAAAAAACACCCGGCCAGGTACGGCACCGCACTGAGCAGGCCGACCTTGCCGTCGCTGCCGATGCCGGCGCCGTGGATCAGCGTCGGCATCCAGAACGCCAGGGTGTTGACCGCCAGCATCACCGCGAAGTACACCGCCACCAGCAGCCACACCTGTGGGTTGCTGAGAATGGCGGAAAACGAGGTGATGGATTTGCGGTGTTCTTCCCGGTGCAGTTGCTCGCGCAGGTGTTGCTTCTGTTCCGGCGCCAGCCACTTGACCGTCTCGAAGCTGTCCGGCAGGCACTTGAGCACCACCAGCCCGAGCAGAATCACGGGGGCGCCTTCGATGACGAACATCCATTGCCAGCCGCGCAGGCCGCCCAGGTCGTGGAAGTGTTCAAGGATGCCGCCGGACAGCGGGCCGCCGATTACCCCGGCCATCGGCACCGCGATGGCAAACAGGGCGGTGACTTGCGCGCGACGCCCGGCCGGGTACCAGCGGTTCAGAAACACCAGGATGCCCGGGAAGAAACCGGCCTCGGCCACCCCCAGCAAAAAGCGCAGCACATAGAAGCCCATGGCGCTGTCGATCAGGAACATGCAGGTCGACAGCACGCCCCACACCACCATCAGCGTGGCAATCCACCGCCTTGGGCCGACACGGTCCAGGGCCATGTTGCTGGGGACGCCGAACAGCGCGTAGGCCACGAAGAACAGGCCGGCGCCGAAGCCATAGACCGTGTCGCTGAAGTTCAAGTCCGCGCTCATCTGCATCTTGGCGAAGCCGATGTTGATGCGGTCGAGATGGGCGAAGAGGTAGCAGACCAGCAACAGCGGCATCAGCCGCCAGGTGATGGTGCTGTGAGTACGGTCGCGTGCGACCTGGCCGAGGTTGTCGGCGGTATGGGCTGTGCTCATGGTCTTATACTTTTTATCTGAGAGGCCGAGGGTGTGAACGGGCAGGGCGCCTTAACCGACCTGCGCCTTGAGGAACGCATGCACGTTGTTCTGCTTGAAATTGAGCTGCTCGTGCAGTTCGAGCATTTCAAACGACAAGGCCAGCAGGCGCTGGGCCTGAAGCGCGGCGAAGTGCTCGGTGATGACCTCGAACAGGCGCTCGGCGACTTGCTGGCGGGTGGCCAGGTCGCGGCCATGGCCGACCTTCAACGTCATGTGCACGAACGCGTAGTCATGCTTGCCGTCGGCCATGCGCCAGGTGTCCAGGCGCACGCCACGGCTGCGGATGCCGCCCAGGGGAAACACGCCGCTGTCGCCCAGGCTGGCGTGGACTTTTTCAAACAGGCCCGGCAGGTCTGCCTGCTGTTCGATGTTGTCGGTGTATTCAGCGATGAAGTGGGGCATGAACGGCTCCTTCAGGCCGCGCGGGGATGCCGCGCGGCCATGCGGTCAAACAGGGAAAATGGCGTTGATCTGCCCGGTGCCCGAGCTGCCGAAGGGTTCGGTGATGATCTCGGCCGGCTTGTCGTAGTCCGGCCCGCCGAGCAAACCGAGAAGCATGGCGGTGTCGTGCATCTTGCCTTCGCCAAAGCAATGCTCGGCGTAGTCCGGGAGCATGGCGCAGAACTCTTTCCAGCGGCCCTGGCGCCACAGTTCCACCACATGCAGGTCGACCTGTTTGTCGAATTCGCGCGTCCAGTTATGGATATTGGCTTCGGCATTGCGGTCGTCGGAGAAGCGGTGCGACAGCGAACCCGAGGCCAGCACCACGACTTTGCGATCGCTCTTCTCGATGGCCCGGCGCACGGCGGCGCCGAAGGTGAAGCTGTCTTGCAGGCGATGCCAGGCACACCAGGCGGCAATCGAAACGACGTTGAAGCTCTGCTCGTCCGGTACGCCCATGTGCATGTAGCGCATCGGCACCAGGGTGCCGTACTCCAGCTCCAGGCTCGGGATGTTGTGGGCCAGGGTACGCACGTCGGCGGCGTTGGCCTCGGCGGCGATCAGTTCGCCCAGCTCCGGGCAGCCGGGGTATTCGTAGGCCATGTTCTTGATGAAGTGCGGCAGTTCGTTACTGGTGTAGATGCCCTTGAAGTGCTCGCCGCTGTTGACGTGATAGGCGCTGTTGACCAGCCAGTGCACGTCGAACACCACGGCGGTATCGGCGCCCAGCTCGCGGGCGCGCCGACCGATTTCCTTGTGCCCGGCAATCGCCGCTTCGCGGCAGCCGTGGTGCTTGCCAGGCAGCTCCGACAAATACATCGAGGGTACGTGGCAGATTTTCGCCGCCAGGACGACTTCGCCCATGATGATGCTCCTGAAATTGTTGTTGTCATCGGGGGACTGGTGTTGCTCAGACGCCCCAACGTGGAATGTGATGGCTGCCCATCGAGATACACACGTTCTTGATCTCGGCGAACACTTCGAAGCTGTACTGGCCGCCTTCACGGCCGGTGCCGGAGCCCTTCACGCCGCCGAACGGTTGGCGCAGGTCGCGCACGTTCTGGCTGTTGATGAACACCATGCCCGCTTCGATGCCATAGGCCAGACGATGCGCCTTGCCGATGTCCTGGGTCCAGATGTAAGACGCCAGGCCGTACTCGGTGGCGTTGGCCAGTTGCAAGGCTTCGGCTTCGTCTTTGAACGGAATCAGGCACACCACGGGGCCGAAGATCTCTTCCTGGGCGATACGCATGGAGTTGTTCACGTCAGCGAACACCGTGGGCTGGATGAACTGGCCCTTGCTCAGATGCGCCGCCAGGTTGGCCGGGCGCTCGAGGCCACCGGCGAGGAGAGTGGCGCCTTCTTCGAGACCGATCTTGATGTAGCCGGTGACCTTGTCGTAGTGGGCCTGAGTGATCATCGAGCCGACCTGGGTCTTCGGGTCTTGCGGGTCGCCGACGATCAGGCGTTTGGCGCGCGCGGCAAACTCGGCGACGAACTGCGGGTACACGCTTTCCTGGATAAAGATCCGGCTGCCGGCGGTGCAGCGTTCGCCGTTGAGCGAGAAGATGGTGAACAGCGCGGCGTCGAGGGCGCGTTTCAGGTCGGCATCTTCGAAGATCAGCACCGGCGACTTGCCGCCCAGTTCCATGGAGTACTTCTTCAGCCCGGCGGTCTGCATGATTTTCTTGCCGGTGGCAGTGCCGCCGGTGAAGGAAATCGCGCGGACATCGGGGTGACGCACCAGGGCATCGCCGGCGGTCGCGCCGTAACCCTGGATGACATTGAGCACGCCTTTTGGAATCCCGGCCTCCACCGCCAGGCGCCCCAGTTCGTTGGCGGTCAGCGGCGACAGCTCGGACATCTTCAGCACGGCGGTATTGCCCAGGGCCAGGCACGGCGCGGTTTTCCAGGTGGCGGTCATGAACGGCACGTTCCACGGCGACACCAGCGCGCAGACACCCACCGGCTGATACAGGGTGTAGTTGAGCATCTGGTCATCGACCGGGTAGCTGTGGCCGTCCATGCGCGTGCAGACTTCGGCGAAAAAATCGAAGTTGTGCGAGGCGCGGGGAATCAACACGTTTTTGGTCTGGTGAATCGGCAGGCCGGTGTCGAGGGTTTCCAGTTCGGCCAGGTGCGGCACGTTCTGTTCGATCAGTTCGCCGAGCTTGCGCATCAAGCGCGCCCGTTCCTTGGCCGGGGTGCCGGCCCATTTCGGGAAGGCTTCCTTGGCCGCCGCCACGGCTTGCGCGACTTCCTCGGCGCCGCCGCTGGCGACTTCTCCGATGGCTTCGCCGGTGGCCGGGTTGTAGTTGACGAACACGTCTTTGCTTTCGACCTCACGGCCGTTGATCCAATGTTTGATCATGCTGCTCAAGCCTCTTTACGGGCGCTGAAGAACGCCGCTTCGCTGACAATTCGGTTAACCAGGCGGCCTACGCCTTCGACTTCCACAATCACTTCATCGCCCGGCACGACGTCCGCCAGGCCTTCGGGCGTGCCGGTGGCGATCATGTCGCCGGGTTGCAGGGTCATGAAGCTGGACAGGTATTCGATCAGGTAGGGAATGTCGAAAATCATGTCCCTGGTGCTGCCTTCCTGGCGCAACTCGCCGTTGATCCAGGTGCGCAGTTTCAGGTTGCTCGGGTCCGGCACATCGGCCACATCGACGATCCATGGGCCGACGGGCGTGGTGGCGTCGCGGTTTTTCACGCGCAGGTTGGGCCGGTAGTAGTTTTCCAGGTAGTCGCGAATCGCGTAGTCGTTGCACACCGTGTAGCCCGCCAGGTAATCCAGGGCGTCTTCGCGCTTGACGTTGCGCGCCGGCTTGCCGATGACGGCCACCAGCTCGCACTCGTAGTGCATGTAGGCGACGTTATCCGGGCGCCAGGTCACCTGGTTGTGGCCGGTGTAGGTGCCCACGGACTTGATGAAGGCCAGGGGTTCGGTCGGCGGCTTGAACGCCAGTTCAGCGGCGTGGTCGGCATAGTTCAGGCCCAGGGCGAACATGCTGCCGGTGGCCGGTGGCAGCCATTGCACCTGGTCTTCGGCCAGCAGGCGGCCGTCGGCCAGGCGCACGGCGTTTTCAGCTTCGACCTGTACCGAATGGACTTCACCTTCAAAGCGAATACGGGCGTGTTTCATGGGAGCTCCTCTGCCTTGATGTGGTTGACCAGGCGGCCGAGGCCACTGATCTCGACCTCCACGGTGTCGCCTGGCTGCACATCCACCCGGCCTTCGGGCGTGCCGGTGATCAGCACATCGCCCGCGTGCAGGGTCATGAATTCGCTGATCTCGGCGATCAGCAATGGAATATTGCGCACGAAGTTGGCCGTGGTGTTGTGCTGGCGAACCTCGCCGTTGACGTACAGCGTGATCGCGAGATTGTGCGGGTTCGACACCTGTGCGGTGGGTATCAGCTCGGGCCCGATGGCGCAGAACCCATCGCGGCATTTGGCTTTGACGGCGGGGCGGTAGTAGCTGTCTTCCGGCAGGCTGAACTCATTGACGAGGGTGTAGCCGGCCACGTAGTCGAGGGCTTCGGCCGCGCTGACGCGACTGGCGCTCTTGCCCATCACCACCCCCAATGCCGGCCCAGGTTGCAGGCGCTCGCCCTGGCCGGGATGCACCACCTCGGCGCCGTGCTGGTTGCGGGTGTTGGGCGTCTTGATGAACAGCACCGGCTTGACCGGCGGTTTCTGGTACGGCGGCTGTTCGAATTCGGCGAGGCGCTGCTTGAGCAACCCCTGGTAGTTCAGCGCGACACCGAAAAGGGTGCCGGTCGCGATGTCATGCAAGGCACGGCTCATGGGTTCTCCTGGCAGGGCCATGGCGGCCTTGCATTTAGTTAATGTGTTAACAGTTATAATTAAGATGTTAACTATCGTCAAGGGTGTAGACTGTCCACGGGGTGCTTGCAGGGTGAGCACCGCTGCATCAGGGCAATCACAATAAAAACGAGTAGCGTGCGATGAGCGACCGTCAACCCATCCCGAACATCAACATTGGCCAGGTGTACGACCAGCGCTACAGCGACGCCGAAGTCCATTACGACAAGCTGGCCAACCTGGCGGATTTCTTCGGGCGCAACATGCCCGTTCACCGGCATGACCGGTTCTTCCAGGTTCACTACGTAAAAAGCGGCACCGTGCGCGTGTACCTGGACGACCAGCAATACGTCGAGTCCGGGCCGATGTTCTTCCTCACGCCACCCACGGTGCCGCACTCGTTTGTGACCGAAGCCGACAGTGACGGGCATGTGCTGACGGTGCGTCAGCAACTGGTGTGGCAACTGATCGAAGCCGACGCCAGCCTGGCGCCGGCCGGTGTGCAATTGCCGGCCGCGTGTGTCGCCCTGACGCAGTTGGCGCCGCAATACGCGGGCGATATCCGCCGCCTGGATTATCTGTTCGAGGAACTGCGCGAAGAGGTAAAAGCCCAGCGTTCCGGGCGCAGCGCAGCCCTGGACAGCCTGACGCGGTTGATCATGATCAGCCTGTTGCGGCTGTGTTCGAACTCGTTGAAAGCCACGCCCGCCCGTCACGAAGACTTGAAAATCTTCCACCGCTTCAACGAGCTGATCGAAGCGCACTACCAGCAACACTGGCCGTTGTCGCGGTATGCCCAGGGCATTGGGGTGACAGAAGCACGGCTCAATGATGTGTGCCGGCGCATTGCCGACCTGCCGTCCAAGCGCCTGATCCTGGAGCGCCTGATGCAGGAAGCCAAGCGCCTGCTGCTGTTTACCGGCAGCTCGGCCAACGAGATCTGCTATCAGCTGGGGTTCAAGGACCCAGCCTATTTCAGCCGTTTTTTCCAGCGTTACGCCCAGCTCACTCCGGGGGAGTACCGCCAGCGCCAATCGGGATTGCGTTGAGCCAGGCATAAGGGAGGTCTTGTTGATCTTGTGCGGATCATCATGAGCATCGCCGCGGTGCAACAGAATGGCTTTTACGCCGAACCGATTGTACTTTTCACAGCCCCCAGGCTGCTTGCAGCGGTTGGCCGGCGACACTAAGCTGCCGACTCGCCCATCCAATTGGTGCCGATATGGCCAACCCCAGACCTTCGCTGACCCTGACCCTGCTGCAAGCCCGTGAAGCCGCAATGGCGTTCTTCCGCCCGGCACTGAACAAGCATGCCCTGACCGAGCAACAGTGGCGGGTCATTCGGATCCTGCGCCAGCAGGGCGAACTCGAAAGCCACCAGCTCGCCCAGCAGGCCTGCATCCTGAAACCGAGCATGACCGGAGTGTTGACCCGCCTGGAGCGCGACGGCCTGGTGCGCCGGCAGAAGTCCAGCCAGGATCAGCGCCGGGTGTTCGTGGGCCTCACCGAGCGCGGCCAGCAGTGTTTCGTCTCCATGAGCGAGGGCATGGAAAGCAACTACCAGAAAATCGAAGCGCAGTTTGGCGCGGAGAAAATGCAGCAGTTGCTGGACTTGCTCAATGAGCTGAAAAACATCAAGCCTTGAAGGTGAAAAAATTCATTAACAGGTGAACGTATTTGCCCGAGGCTGGCATCGCCGGCGCACATCCTCACTATCCATTTTCGGCACACATGCACGCGCTGCCCCGGGTTCGGAATGGAACTTGCGTGCGATACGACCTGTAAGCCTTGCAACTGAAAAAGGTTAGGTCAATGAACAATAATAATGTGCAGATGCCTGCGGCCTCGGTGGTGCTTCCACCGGCGTTACCCCTCCAGCGTTTCCTGACCAGCGACATCGACGAGCACGCTCGCAATATGGGCGGCTGGCAGGTTCGCTACGATCAGTTGTCACCTGGCTCCTTTGCCGGTGAGTTGCTGGAGTTCCGCTCGGACTGGATGCAACTGGTGCGCGACCGCTCTAATCAGGCCATGGTCAAGAGTGGTGTGGCCTGGAAAGGTGCGATCACCTTCAGCATTCCCTTGAGTGCCGACGGCCCGGTGTATTGCTCGGGGCATCCGATCCACGAGCCCAGCCTGTTGGTGGCCCACGGTGAAAACCTGCCCGAGCTGCACACTCCACAGCACTTGGACCTGCTCGGCGTGGCCATCGAAGAGCACGCCCTGGAACATGTGCTGGAGTGCCAGGGCATTCAGTTTCGAATTACCGATCTTCCCAGGTGTTACCGCTTGGGTGATTCACCCGTGCAACGTGACCTCGCGGCGTTGTTCGACGAGCTGGCGGGCTGCGATGCCGTGCTCGGGCATGACTCGATCCGCCGCGGCATCCGCGATGCGGTGATGCTGCATATGCTGGAGTTGATCGCCCCGGACCAGGCGCCACCCCTCAACCCCACGGCGCGCAAAAGGATGGTCGATCGCGCCCGCGAATATGCATTGAGTCACCTCGACGAGCCGCTGTCGATCCTCGACCTGTGCAACCACATCGGCGCCAGCCGGCGCAAACTCCAGTACTGTTTTCAGGAGACGCTGGGCATCAACCCGGTGGCCTATCTGCGGGCACTGCGCCTCAATGCGGTGCGCCGCGAACTGCGAACCAGCACCCAAGCCCACGGCGTACAGGAAGTGGCGGCGCGCTGGGGCTTCTGGCATTTGAGCCGGTTCGCAAGCGATTACCGCACCATGTTCGGCGAAAGCCCTTCCCAGACCCTGCGTCGCACGCAACTCTGCTGAAAACGGATAACCGCCTCACTCTGCGCGTTACTAGGATGGCCCACACCACTTGATGGGAGGGGCATTCGATGATTCACCACAATAATGCAAGCGCCACACGCATGACGCTGTTCACCCTGGGGCTGCTGGGTTGCTGCGCCGGTGTCCAGGCCACCGAGAACGGTGCGCCGACCACCGCTGTCGGCGTGTACGATTTCGGCGCGGGGATGATGCCGCCGGCCACGCCGTTCGGGACCGTGGGACTGCGCACGGCGTTTTACTCGGCCAATGTGCAGAAGGACCGTAACGGTCGCTCCGTCGACAACCACTTCTCACTGGATGTGTTGTCCATCGGCGTCGCCTACATGCGCATGACCGATCACACGGTGCTGGGCGCCAACTATGGTTTCGGGGTGGTGGTACCGTTCTTCAAGATGGACGCTTCCGTCAAGGTACCGACCCCGGCCGGCCCGCTGAGCCTGGAGGCCGATCCGTTTCGAATGGCCGACATGCAGTTTCTGCCGGTGATCCTGCAATGGAACCTGTCGCCGAACCTGTTTATCAACACGCAACTGCAGATCCAGGCGCCCACCGGTGACTACGACAAGAATCGTTTGATTTCCCCAGGGCTCAATCACTGGACGTTCTCGCCGATCGTCAACGCCACCTACATCACCGACAGTGGCTTCGAGGTTTCCTCAAGCGTTGAGGTGGACGTCAATACCCGCAACCCCGCGACCGACTACAAGAACGGTGTCGAATACCGCCACGAATTTGCCGTGGGCCAGCATGTAGGGCCGTGGACCCTGGGCCTGGGTGGTTACTACTACCGCCAGTTCAGCGATGACGACGCCCCGGGGTTGCAATCGGGCAACCGGGCGCGGGTGCTGGCTGTCGGGCCGGCCGTGAGTTACTTCAAGCCCGGCCTGCCGCCCATTTGGCTGCACGCCTACAAGGAAACCGATGCCCGCAACCGTGCCGAGGGTTACACCGTGGCACTGCGCATTTCTCAAAGTTTCTAAGGGGCTGGCCATGAACTCATCACATTCCGATTCCCCCTCGCCGCGGCAAGCCACCGGGCGCCGTGAAGGGCTGGTGCTGATGTTGGGCAGCAGCCTGACCATCATGGGCGCGGCCATGGTCGCGCCGATCCTGCCCAAGCTGGGCGCCGAGTTCGGTGCACTGGAACCGCGCGCCGACCTGCTGGTGCCCTTGGCGGTCACCGGGCCGGCACTCGCGATTGCGCTGTGCGCGCCCCTGGCCGGCTGGTTGGCCGACCGGGTCGGGCGCAAGGCGTTGCTGATAATCGCCACGCTGTTGTATGCCGTGCTCGGGGCCATCCCGGCGCTGCTGGATAACTTGCCCGCCATCGTCGCTGTACGCCTGCTGTTCGGCGCGGCGGAGGCGGCGGTGATGACCTGTTGCGCGACGCTGATTGCCGACTATTGGCACGGCGAGGAACGGCTGCGCTACATCAATCGGCAAGTGGTCACCATCGGTTTGGTCGGCTCGCTGTTCTATGTCGTGGGCGGCGCGTTGGGCGAACACTCCTGGCGTCTGCCATTCCTGCTGTACCTGCTGCCACTGCTGTTGGTGCCGATGATGATCAAGGTGCTGTGGGAACCCGCCGCCGCTCGCCAGCCCGTCGAGGTGGCTGAACAGGGCAGGGTGGCCGTGCTGCCGTTGGTGCTCGGTTATCTGCTGATCCTCAGTGGGATGGTGCTGAGTTTTATCGTGCCGATCCAGGCGCCGGTTTTACTCGTCAGCCTCGGCATCACTTCAAGCACGATGATCGGGCTGTCGGCGGGGGGCAGTCTGCTGGCGACCCTGGGCGGTTCGTTAGCCTGGCCGCTGCTGCGCCGGCGCATCGGTATCCCCGGTTGCAATGCGCTGTTGCTGAGCCTGCTGGGCTTGGGGTTGTGGCTGCTGATGCGCGCACCGAGCTACAGCATGGTGCTGGTGGCCGTGCTGATCCATGGCCTGGGCGCCGGGCTGCTGGTGCCCAACGCGATGGCGCCGGTGATGAATGCCCTGAGCGCGAAAACCCGCGGGCGCGGCTTGGGCGGGTTCACGGCGTTTCTGTATTTCGGTCAATTTGTCAGCCCGCTGGTGGTGGCCGTGCTCAGCGTTTACTCGGGTGACGTGCGTCGTTCAATCCTGTGGCTGGCCTGCGCCAGTTTTGCCTCGGCCCTGGCCTGGGCACTGGCAGGCCTGCAAGCACGGCGCAAAGCGCTGACCCAGGCATTCGGATCAAGTCATTCGTAATCAAGAGGAGATAGGCATGGACATCCACAACCTGCTGGACAGCGAAGACGCCACCGGTTTGGCCGAATGGGTCAGGCGCGGTGAGGTGCAGCCCGGCGAACTGCTGGAAGCGGTGATCGAGCGTATCGAACGGGTCGAACCGCAGCTGAATGCGGTGGCCGAGCGGCTTTACGATTCGGCCCGCCAGTCGGTACGCGCGTCGCGCCCCGGCCCCGGTGTGTTTGCCGGGGTACCGACCCTGATCAAGGATCTGTTTTCGCCGGTCAACGGCGCGGCGATGACCCATGGCTCGCAGGCGTTGGGAGGCGCTCGCGCTGACTTTGACGCCGAACACGTAAGCCGTATCCGCCGTGCCGGGTGCGTGATTGTCGGTACCAGCACCTCACCCGAATTCGGCACCTCGTATTCCACCGAGTCGAACCGCTTTGGCGCCACGCGCAACCCCTGGAATATCGGCCACAGTGCCGGCGGTTCCAGCGGCGGCGCGGCAGCCTTGGTGGCGGCGCGCGTCGTACCGTTTGCCCATGGCAACGATGGCGGCGGTTCCTTGCGTGTGCCGGCGTCCTGCTGTGGGGTGTTCGGCCTCAAGCCCAGCCGTGGGCTGTTGCCTTCCGGGCCGATGATCGGCGAGGGCTGGGCCGGCATGGGCAGCCCCCATGCGATTACCTTGTCGGTACGTGACAGCGCCGCGCTGCTGGATGCCACGGCCGGGATCGACCTGGGCGCACCTTATGCCGCGCCGCTGCAGGCGCAGCCCTATGTCACCGCGCTGCAGCAGGACCCTCGGCCGCTGCGGATCGCCCTGGTCGAGCAGCTCGGGCCTTGGCCGACCTCCGGCGAAAGTGTGCAAGCCGTACGCCAGGCCGCCAGGTTGTGCGAATCCCTGGGCCACCGCGTTGAACCGGTCAATTTGCCGGTGGCGCTGCCGGCATTTCTCGATCAGGTCTTCACCATCATCGGTGCAAGCACGCGTCACTACGTCGATGTGTTGGGGCAGATGCGCGGTTTCGCCGTACAGCCTGAGGAGCTGGAAGCCCGCACCCGCATTATCCTGCGCTGCAAAGGGGCTGTCAGCGGTGCGCAGTACGCCGGTGCCGTGGAATGGATTCATGCCTTGGGCCGGCAGTTGGCGGTGTTCATGCAGGATTACGACCTGATCCTCACGCCGACCCTGGCCCGCGAGCCGGTGCCGATCGGGGAGCTGGACCTGCAAGACGATCGCTTGAGCCTGGAGGAACTGATCGAACGGTTCCACAGCTACTCACCGTTCACGGCGCTGTTCAATGCCAGCGGGCAACCGGCAATGTCGGTGCCGTTGCACTGGAGCGCTGCCGGCCTGCCGATGGGCGCCCACTTCGCCGCTCGCTTTGGCGAAGAAAGTACCCTGCTGGCCCTTGCGGGGCAGCTGGAGCGGGCCCAGCCCTGGCGCGGCCGGGTTCCGCCGGTCAACGCCTGTCGGTTGTGAGCCTCTGAGGGCTTCTGCATCGGGCGGGTGGACCGACCTGCCTGATGCAAAACGCCTTCTGGTCATTCAGCCGCGAATCGCTGCCGTTTTATCCGGTACATATCACCGTCCGCATGGCTGAGCAGGGTATCGGCATCTTCCCCGTCCTGGGGATAAACCGCCACGCCGATGCTGCAGGACGGCATCTTCACCCCACCAAACTCGGGCCCCAGCGGCTCGGCCATGACCACGAGTATCTGCACCACCCTGGCAGAAATAGCCTCCCGCGACGGGATGTCGGTCAACAGCACCGTGAACTCATCACCGCCCATCCGCGCCACCAGGTCGCTGTCGAGTACGCAGCGTTCCAGGCGTCGGGCAATCGCACACAGCACGCGATCGCCCATGGCATGGCCATGCACATCGTTGATGCCCTTGAAGTCATTGATGTCCAGGAACAGCAATGCCAGGCCGCGGTTGTGGGACTGCGCACTGTGCAGGGCCTGGTCCAGCCGATCATTGAACAGTGAGCGGTTGGTCAGGCCCGTCAGCGGATCATGGTGGGCAAGGAAGCGCAGTTCTTCTTCGGCCTGGGTGAGCGCCGTCACGTCCCGTGCGACGCCGATGCGCGCGCCCACCTCTTTGGACCAGAAGGCCGCCCACAGGATGTGCACCACGCTGCCGTCCTTGCGTATGTAGCGGTTGCGAAAGTCGACATGGGAGTGGCCATTCATGACCCGCACAATCGAGGCTCGGGTGCGCGCCAGGTCTTCCGGGTGCATGTATTGGGTGATCAGGGTGCCGACCAGTTCGTCGGCACGGTAGCCGAGCAGGGCCTCGCAGCCATCGCTGACGAAGACAATCTGGCTGTCGCCGTCGACGACAAATACCGTATCCAGCATCAGGTGGATCAGTTTCGGGTACAGCGCTTGCAGGTCAACGGGCATGGGGCATCGGGCGTCCGGTTCATATCGGTCGATCATAGCCCGATCATGAGCTGGGGCGTCGAGCAATCCTGCACATTTTTTAGTCCGCTCGGCAGTTGCCGAGGGCGGTCTGGCAGGGGCTTTTCGCGTTGTGGGACGCGCTGGGAGCCACAGGGAGAGTTGTCGTACAACCGAATGCGCTATGATGCGCGTTCCTCCGCCAACCGAGATACCCGTTCTTGATGGACAACCCGAACGTCCAGCCCACCGTTCGCCGCCGGCACCGCAGCCTGGCCGAAGAACTGGTCACCGAGCTTTCCCGGCGCATCTGTTCCGGTGAGCTGCCGCGTGCCACCAAGCTGCCCACCGAATCCGAAGTGATGGCCGAACATGGGGTGAGCCGCACGGTGGTGCGCGAGGCCATTTCGCGCCTGCAGGCCTCGGGCCTGGTGGAAACCCGGCACGGCGTCGGCACCTTTGTGAAGGATATCCCGAGCCCCAGCGGGTTTCGCATCGACCCGGACAGCATCGTGACCTTGCAGGATGTGCTGGCCGTGCTGGAGTTGCGCATCAGCCTGGAGGTGGAGGCTGCCGGCCTGGCGTGCGTGGGGCGCACCGATGAGCAATTGCAGGTGATGCGCGACTCGCTGGATGCGCTCAACTCACGGGCGGTGAGTGCCGACTACGCGGTGTCGGCAGACTTTCAGTTCCATCAGCAGATCGCGCTGGCCACGGGCAATCGCTATTTCACCGACATCATGTTGCACCTGGGGCTCAACATCCTGCCGCGTACACGCCTGCACTCCAAACGCCTGGCCAACGCCAACAAGGAGCCCTTCCTGGAGCGCTTGAGCCGTGAGCATGAGGACATCTACAAAGCCATCCTGCGCCGTGACGCCGATGCGGCTCGGGCGGCGATGCGCCTGCACCTGTCCAACAGCCGCGAGCGTATGCGTCGGGCCTATGAAGCCGCCGCCGCCGAATTGTCGAACGGCCCGGCCGCGGTGAACGCGCCGCCCTGAAGCCGGCTGCCCGGTTCATCGGCCGGCGCTGGCGGTTGTTGCTCGACCTTGGCGCGAAACGCTTCCGAACTGTCCTTGGGCGCAAAGCCCAGGTGCTCGGTGTGCCGGGTGCTCCACCAGCGATCGCGATTGGCCGAGACGCCATACACCACACTGTGTCCCACATCCTTGGCCAGCAGGGCGCGCGCCACCAGGTGGTCCAGGTCGGTGTAGCTCAGCCAGGTCGACAGCATCCGCCGGTTGCGCGGCTCGGGGAACGACGAGCCGATGCGCAAGCTCACGGTTTCAATCCCATAGCGGTGAAAGTAGAACGCCGCCAGGTCTTCGCCGTAAGCCTTGGAGAGGGCGTAGTAGCCATCCGGACGGCGCGGTGAGTGCACGTCCAGTTCAACGTCCTGGGGATAGAAACCGGTGACGTGGTTGGAACTGGCAAACACAATCCGCTTGACCCCCTGCTGTCGCGCCGCCTCGTAAATGTGGAATGTGCCGCGAATATTGGCGTCGAGAATCTCCTCGAACGGCCGCTCCACGGAAATCCCGCCCAGGTGAACGATGGCGTCGACGCCGGTGACCAGTGCCGCCACGGCGGCCTTGTCGGCCAGGTTGCAGGTGATCACCTCGTCGTGCTCTCCACGGCTGGGGGCCATGGGGCTGATGTCCGATGCGCGGACGATGTCGGCATGGGCCTGCAAGGTGTTCCGCAGGATTTGCCCCAGGCCGCCGGCAGCGCCGGTGAGCAAGATGCGCGTGAAGGGTTTGGGTGGTGTGGTCATGGTCAGGTCTTCCATTGAAAGCTGGATGCAGGTGGCTTGCCTGTCGAGCGATGCGCACTCGCCAGGCAAGTCGTGGGGGCTTTACATGAAGTTGTACTGGATGCCCAGGCGCCACCGCGCCTGGCGGTCTTCGGACGTGGCGTTGACCTTCACATCACCAATCTCCATGAACGGGGCCCATTCCTTGTTGAGCTTGTATTTGACGATCAGGTTCTGTTCGTAATCGCTCTTCTTGTTGTCGTAGCGGATGTAGTCAGTCTTGAAGTAGATGAACTGATATTCATACGCCCACTTACTGGCCGGCGTGTAGCCGAGCCAGCCCTCGAAACGATGGGTGGTCTGGTCATCCTTGATGTGGTCGGGCAAGTCCTTGTTGACCTGGTCGCGGTCCAGCTTCTTGGCATCCAGGCGATAGCGCGTGGCGGCGTAGAAGGCGTCGTTGATCTTGTAGTTGTACTTGAGGCCGAACTTGTAGGTGGTCGAGTCTTTCGAGCTGTCCATCTGGAACGCCGGGGTCAACGTCGATTGCGCGCTGAGTTTGTAGTTGTAGCTCACGGTGAACTCGTGCCCGTTGTTGACCATGTTGTCGTAGGCGACGTCTTCACGGTCTCCGGCGGTGCGGTATTTCATTTCCGCTTCAAATCCCAGGCCACTGTCCAGGCGGTAGTTGAGCTTGATTCGGTCAGCGTGGGCGCTGTCCTCCTCGGTGAACTGGTGGCGGTAGTTGATGCTGGCGGAGTCAGCGCTGACATACAGCGGCAGGCCGAGGGTCAGGGCAGTAACGAGCGTGCGTAGGGTGGTGTTCATACGGTCTTCTTTTTTGTTTTTGTTAGGGTCGTTTGACGGTTGCTACGGCAGTGGGTTGTTGCGTATGGCTCTCATCTAAGGTGCCGACATACGTTATCGTACGACAAGATGACTCGTCTATGGGTTATTGATGGTTTTGAAACATCTCGAAATATATGTGCCCAGTGAATAGGGCTTTACAGCAATCCAGGTTATTCCTTGGTTGTCTTTAAAAATAAGGGTTTTGCCGGGATTTACTGAAAATGCATGCAGAAGAGGGGCGGGTTATTGGGTCTTTTCAAGTGTTGTACGATGACCTATGATCGGTCGCAACAGACGACACTTCCGTCACAAATCCAATAAGAAGGCTTACGACGTCCATGAGAATCACAGCAGTCAACGTCCAGGTATTTTCCTACCCGACCCGCCGCGCAGTGGACAGTGCCGGCCATGCACACCCGGGTGATGTCACCCAGGCGCAGATGGCTTTGCTGCGCATCCAGACCGAAGACGGCCAGGAGGGTTATGCCTTCGGCGCCCCTGAACTGATTCGCCCGTATGTACTGGATGGTTTCGTGCGCAAAGTGCTGGTGGGGCAGAACGCCTTCGATCGCGAAAAGATCTGGCACGACCTCGCGCACTGGCAGCGCGGCAGTGCCAGCCAGTTGACCGACCGCGCCCTGGCGCTGGTGGAGCAGGCCCTGTGGGATTGGGCCGGGCGCAAACTGGGTGTGCCGGTGCACAAGTTGATTGGCGGTTTCCGCGACAAGGTGCCGGCCTACGGCTCCACCATGTGTGGCGACGAACTGCCCGGTGGCCTGGCCACCCCTGAAGACTACGGGCGTTTTGCCGAGACCCTGGTGCAACGCGGCTACAAGGCCATCAAGCTGCACACCTGGATGCCGCCGGTGTCCTTCGCCCCGAGCCCGCGCATCGACGTGCAGGCTTGT
Source organism: Pseudomonas sp. GV047 (assembly GCF_003058245.1). Classification (NCBI taxonomy): domain Bacteria; kingdom Pseudomonadati; phylum Pseudomonadota; class Gammaproteobacteria; order Pseudomonadales; family Pseudomonadaceae; genus Pseudomonas; species Pseudomonas sp. GV047. The sequence goes on from NZ_QCWA01000012.1 coordinate 66,291, forward strand.
GCGGCGGTACGCGAAGCGGTCGGCCCGGACATCGCCCTGATGCTCGACGGTTATCACTGGTACAGCCGCACCGAAGCGCTGTACATCGGGCGTGAGCTGGAAAAGCTCGACTTCGCCTGGTTCGAAGAGCCGATGATGGAAGAGTCCGCCGAGTCCTATGCCTGGCTGGCGGGGCAGTTGGACATTCCGGTGCTGGGCCCGGAAACCCTGTCCGGCAAACACCTCGCCCGTGCCAGTTGGGTCAAGCACGATGTGTGCGATATCTTGCGCGCCGGTGTGGCGGGCGTCGGCGGCATTGCGCCGTGCCTGAAGGTTGCGCACCTGGCTGAATCCTTCGGCATGGATTGCGAGATTCATGGCAACGGTGCGGCCAACCTGGCCGTGGTCGGCGCGATCAAGAACTGCACCTGGTATGAGCGTGGCCTGTTGCACCCGTACCTGGATTACGACGAAGTGCCGGCCTACCTCAAGCGTCTGGTAGACCCGATGGACAACGACGGTTTTGTGCACCTGTCCGACTTGCCGGGCCTGGGTGAAGACATCGATTTCAACTTCATCGAGACCAATACGCTTAAAAGCTTCTGACGTGTACAGGGTCAGTCCGGCATCAGTCGGGCTGATCAAGAGCCCTATAAATATAAAAAAGGCACTCTTGTTATGAGCATTTTCCCTTCGCTGTGGGCGCGGGTGTTCGTCGCCGCGCTGGCTGTCACCGCTGTACCTGCAAGCTTCGCAAAAACCCCGGCCGATCAATTGATCGTCGGCATGAGCATGATAAACCTGCTGTCCCTCGACCCGGCGGCGGCCACCGGCCTGGACGTGTCGGAGATCAACGCCAACCTCTATGACATGTTGCTGGTGCAGGACGTCGCCCAGCCGGATCGCCTGGTACCGGCGCTCGCCGAGCGCTGGCAGGTCAGTGATGACCGCAAGACCCTGACCTTCAACCTGCGCACCGGCGTGAAATTCCAGTCCGGCAATGACCTGAGTGCCGAAGACGTTGCCTGGTCGTTGCAGCGCGTGCTCAAGCTCAACCTCGCACTGGCCTCCACCTGGAAGGCCTACGGCTTTACCGCCGAGAACGTCGAGCGCTACATGCGTGCCACGGATGCCTCGACCTTCCTGATCGAGCTGCCCCGGCCCACCGACCCGCTGCTGGTGCTCAACACCCTGGCGACCTCGCCGAGTGCGTTTGTCCTCGATCGCAAAAAAGTCCTCGAACACCAGAAGAACAACGACATGGGCGCCGCCTGGCTGGTGACTCACGCCGCCGGCAGCGGTGCGTTCGTGCTCAATGACTGGCGCGCCAACGACGTGATCCTGATGAGCCGTTTCGACGGGTACTGGGGCGGCCCGGCCAAGCTCAAGCGCATCGTCATGCGCAACATGACCGAGTCGCAGTCGTTGCGCCTGATGATCGAGCGCGGCGACCTGGACATCGCCAAAGGCATGTCTGCGCCGGATATCGAAGCCCTGCAGAAAAGCGCCAAGGTCCGCACCCAGACCTTGCAGCGCGGCACCCTGTACTACGTCGCCCTGAGTGTGAAGCAACCGATGTTTGCCGATGCGCGCGTGCGCAAGGCCGTGCGTGCGCTGATCGATTACCAGGGCATCAACCAGACCGTCATGCCCCATTACGGCGTGATCAACCAACGGCCGCTGCCCCTGGGCCTGGCCGCGCGCCTGCCGGATCCGGGTTACACGCTCAACGTCAAGCAGGCCAAGGCCTGGCTGGCCGAGGCCGGTTACCCGAACGGTTTCAAGACCACCATTCGCGTGCTCGCCGAACCGCCGTTTATCAACATTGCCTCCAACCTGCAGTCGACCCTGGCCCAGGCCGGTATCGACGCCAGCATCATCACCGGCACGGGCAACCAGATCTATGGCGCAATGCGTGAGCGCAGCTTCGACATCATCGTCGGCCGCGGCGGTGGCGGGGCCGAACGGCATCCGCACTCCAGCCTGCGTACGCTGGTGTACAACCCGGATAACCGCGATGAGGCCAAGCTCACCAACTTCCAGGGCTGGCGCACATCCTTCTACAGCCCCGAGCTGAACCAGCTGATCGAGCGCGCGGAAGTCGAGCCTGACACAGGCAAGCAACTGGCCCAGTACCGCGACATTCAGGAGCAGGTCGACCGGCAGGTCGGGGCCATTTTGCCGGTCTCGCAAATGACCGACACCGTGGTGGTGTACGAAGACGTGGCCGACTTCCAGGGCCATACCGCCGCGACCACGCGCTACAAAGACGTCTACAAGAAGCGCTGACCGATTATCAGGAGCTCACTATGTTTGTTATGACTGCCTCTGTCATGGGCGCTCGCGCGTCCAACACGGCCCGGCGCGCGGGTACGGTGCTGGTGACCTTGCTCGGCCTGCTGGCCCTGACGTTCATCATCGGCCGGGTCATGCCGCTCGACCCCGTGCTGGCGGTCGTCGGGCCGGATGCCGACAGTTCCACCTATGATCAGGTGTACCGGTCGATGGGCCTGGACAAGCCGATCTGGACCCAATTCGGTCTTTACCTCAATGACCTGCTCCACGGTGACTTCGGCAATGCGCTGTTGACCGGCCACCCGGTACTGGACGATATCCTGCGGGTATTCCCCGCGACGATTGAACTGGCCACCCTGGCGATTCTGTTCGGCGTGCTGATCGGTTTGCCCCTGGGCGTCTGTGCCGCCAGCAACCAGGGGCGCCTCGGCGATCACGTGGCGCGGGTGATCACCTTGTTCGGCTACTCCACGCCGATTTTCTGGCTGGGCATGATGGGGTTGCTGGTGTTCTACGCCTGGCTCGGCTGGGCCGGTGGAGCGGGGCGCATCGACCTGGCCTATGACGGCATGGTGCCCGAGGTCACCGGCCTGCTGCTGATCGACTCGACCCTGGCACGTGACTGGGAGGCCTTCGCCAGCGCCCTGCGCCACATCGTGTTGCCGGCGCTGATCCTCGGCCTGAACTCGGTGGCGTATATCAGCCGCATGACCCGCAGCTTCATGCTCGAGCAGCTGTCCCAGGAGTACATCATCACCGCGCGGGTCAAGGGCTTGTCCCGGCGCCAGGTGGTGTGGGGGCATGCGTTTCGCAACATCCTCGTGCAGTTGCTGACGGTGGTTGCGCTGGCCTACGGCTCGTTGCTGGAGGGCGCGGTGCTGATCGAAACCGTGTTTGCCTGGCCGGGGTTCGGCCAGTACCTGACCAGCAGCCTGATGCTCGGCGACATGAACGCGGTGATGGGCTGCGTGTTGGTGATCGGCTTGATTTTCGTCGCGCTCAACCTGATCAGCGACGCCTTGTACAAGGTGTTCGACCCCCGCACCCGTTAACGCACTGCGCCGTACCGATAAAACTATAAAAAGAAGGAATTTTGCATGAAGACGGTATTTTCAACACTGCACCTTGGCCTGTTGACGGCGATGCTCGCCCTTGGGCCGATGACAACGGCCAGCGCCAAGACCCCCGCCGATCAATTGATCGTCGGCATGAGCATGGTCAACCTGTTCTCCATCGACCCAGCCAATGCGCCTGGCCTGGATGCCTCCGGCGTCAACGCCAACCTCTACGACACCCTGATCAAGCGTGACCAGGGCAACCCGGAAAAACACCTGCCGCAATTGGCCGAACGCTGGGACATCAGCGAAGACGGCAAGCAGGTGACCTTTCATCTGCGCCAGGATGTGAAATTCCATTCGGGCAACCCGCTGACCGCCGAGGACGTGGCGTGGTCGCTGTACCGGGTGATGAAGCTCAATTTCGGCCTGGCCACCACCTGGAAGGCCTACGGCTACAGCGTCGAGAATATCCAGTCGCTGATCCGCGCCACGGACGCCCACACCCTGGTCATCGACCTGCCGCAGACCATGGACCCGCTGCTGCTGGTGGACTCCCTGGCGATCTCGCCGAGCGCCGTGGTAGTGGACCGCAAGACGGCCCTGGCCCATGAGAAAAACGGCGACCTCGGCGCCGGCTGGCTGGTGACCAACGAGGCCGGCAGTGGCCCCTTCGTGCTGACCAAGTGGAGCGCCAACGATTCGCTGCTGCTGACCCGTTTCGACGGCTACTGGGGCGGCGCGGCCAAGCTCAAGCGCGTGGTGGTGCGGCACATGACCGAATCCCAATCCTTGCGCCTGATGCTCGAACGCGGCGACCTCGACCTGGCCTACGGCATGGCGGCGCCGGACATTCGCGCCATCGACGGCTCGGACAAGATCCAGGTGCAGTCATTGCCACGCGGCACCATGTACTACGTGGCGATGAGCATGAAGCAACCCGAGTTTGCCAAGCCTCAGGTGCGGGAAGCCGTGCGCAACCTGATCGACTACAAGGGCCTGGATGAACAGGTGATGCCGTATTACGGCAAGCTCAATCAGCAGCCGATGCAGTTGGGGCTGGAAGCGCGCTTGCCGGATCCGGGTTATCACATGGACGTGGCCAAGGCGAAAAAGCTGCTGGCCGAGGCGGGTTACCCCGACGGTTTCAACACCACCATTCGTACATTGTCGGAGCCGCCGTTCATTGACATCGCCGCGCGCCTGCAAGCGACCCTGGCCGAAGGCGGGATCAAGGCCAGCATCGTCACCGGCACCGGCAACCAGGTCTACGGCGCCATGCGCGCGCGCAATTTCGAGATCATCGTGGCCCGTGGCGCCGAGCGCTATCCCCATCCGTATTTCAGCCTGCGCACCTTCGCCTACAACCCCGACAACAGCGATGACGCCGGCTTGCCGAACTTCCAGGGCTGGCGCGCTTCGTTCTTCAATCCGCAGCTCAACAGCCTGATCGACCAGGCGGGCGTGACGCGCGATTCGGCACAGCGGGTCAGCCTGTATCACCAGGCGCAGACGCTCTATGACCAGCAGGTGGGGCCGATCCTGATGATCTCGCAGATGACCGACACCGTGGTCAGCGCTGCCGACGTCAAGGGTTTCAGTGGTGACGATGCCGAGGCCACCCGCTACCTGGGTGTCTACAAGCAGCGTTGAGTGGGGCTGCGGCCCTTCAGAATTCACACAGAGAAGATGCTTATGAATGCCAATCTGTCTTCCATCGACACGGCGGCGAAGCGGCCGGTGGATCGCTCGCCGGGCTCCAGTTTCGATGCCTTCTGCAAGAGCGGCCTGCGGGTGCTGCGTCACCTGTTGCGCAACCCCATGACCCTGGCGGGCCTGCTGGTTGCGCTGCTCTTGGTGGTGGTCGCGGCCTTTGCGCCGTGGATCGCCACCCACGACCCGGTCGCGCAAAACCTCGCCACAGCCTTGCAAGCGCCGGGCTCGGCGCACTGGTTCGGCACCGACGAATACGGTCGGGATATTTTCAGTCGGCTGGTCTATGGCTCGCGGATCACGCTGTACATCATTGCCCTGGTAACCGTGATCGTCGGTCCCATCGGGCTGTTTATCGGCACCGTCTCGGGCTACTTCGGCGGGGCTGTCGACACCGTGTTCATGCGCCTGACCGATATCTTTATTTCCTTCCCCAGCCTGGTCCTGGCGCTGGCCTTTATCGCCGCCCTGGGCCCTGGCCTGGAGCATGCGGTGGTGGCGATTGCCTTGACCTCATGGCCACCGATTGCGCGGCTCGCGCGGGCTGAAACCCTGTCCCTGCGCAACGCCGACTTTGTCGTCGCCGTGGAGCTGCAAGGCGCGTCGCCGGCGCGGATTATCCTGCGCCATATCGTGCCGATGTGCCTGTCCTCGGTGATCATCCGCCTGACCATGAACATGGCCGGGATCATCCTCACCGCCGCCGCGTTGGGCTTCCTCGGCCTGGGTGCCCAGGCGCCGCTGCCGGAGTGGGGCGCGATGATTTCCACCGGGCGCCGCTACATGCTCGAGTGCTGGTGGCTTGTGGCGGTTCCCGGGGCGGCGATCATGTTGGTCAGCCTGGCCTTCAACCTGTTGGGCGATGGCCTGCGGGACATCCTTGATCCGCGCAGCGAATAATCGGAGAACACCTTATGTCTGCCATCAAGCTGAATGTCGAAGGGCTGAATGTGCGCTTCGTCAGTGGCCAGAAAGAAACCCACGCCGTGCGCGATGTGTCCTTTACCTTGGGTCGGGAGAAACTGGCGATTGTCGGTGAGTCCGGCTCAGGCAAGTCCACCGTCGGGCGCAGCCTGCTCAAGCTGCATCCGCCCAGCGCCAGAATCACCGCCAAGGCCATGGCGTTTGGCGAGGTCGACCTGCTCTCGGCCAGTGAAAAGGCGATGCAGAAGATTCGCGGCCAGCGTATCTCGATGATCATGCAAGACCCCAAGTACTCGCTGAACCCGGTGGTCAAGGTGGGCGACCAGATTGCCGAAGCCTACCTGGCCCACCACAAGGCCAGTCGCAGTGATGCGCGCGAGCGAGTCATGCAGATGCTCGAGCAGGTGCACATCCGCGATCCGAAGCGGGTCTACAACCTGTACCCCCACGAGGTGTCCGGCGGTATGGGCCAGCGCATCATGATCGCGATGATGGTGATCACGCGTCCGGAAGTGATCATTGCCGATGAGCCTACGTCGGCGCTGGATGTCTCGGTGCGCCAGCAAGTGCTCAACGTGCTGGAAGAACTGGTAGACCAGCAGCAGATGGGGCTGATTTTTGTCAGCCACGACCTCAACCTGGTGCGCAACTACTGTGACCGCGTGCTAGTGATGTACGCCGGGCGCGTCGTCGAATCCCTGGCTGCCTGCGACCTGCAATACGCCGAGCATCCCTACACCCGTGGCCTGCTGGCCGCGCTGCCGAGCATGGATAACCGTCGCGTGCACCTGCCGGTGCTCAAGCGCGATCCACTCTGGCTGACTCAATAAGGAACCTGACCATGCCTATGATCCAAGCGCACGCCTTGAACCTGAGTTTCGGCACCGGCGCTGCCATCAACCAGGTGCTGCACGATGTGAGCCTGAGTGTCGCCGACGGCGAATCGTTCGGCCTGGTGGGGGAGTCCGGTTCGGGCAAGACCACCGTGCTGCGCTGCCTGGCCGGGCAATACCGGCATTGGAACGGCGAGCTGAGCATCGCCGGCGCGCCGTTGCAGCACAAGATTCCCAAGGAGCACTTTCGCAAAGTGCAGATGGTCTTCCAGGACCCCTACGGCTCCCTGCACCCCAGGCACACCATCGACACCGCCCTGCGCGAGCCGCTGATTATCCACGGGGTAGGGGACAAGGACGACCGGATCAACGAGATCCTGCTCAAGGTCGGCCTCAACGACAGCTTCCGCTTTCGCTATCCCCATCAGTTGTCCGGTGGGCAGCGCCAACGGGTGGCGATCGCGCGCGCGTTGATCCTTGAGCCCCGCGTGCTGTTGCTGGATGAACCGACCTCGGCCCTGGATGTGTCGGTCCAGGCCGAGATCCTCAACCTGCTGGCGGACCTGCGCCAGCGCGAGAAACTCACCTATCTGCTGGTCACCCATGACCTGGGGGTGGTCACTCACTTGTGCGACCGGGTGGCGGTGATGCAGCACGGCCGGATCGTCGAATTGCTCGACTGCCAGGCCTTGAGCCAGGACCAGGCCGTGCACGACTACACGCGCATGCTGGTGCAGGCCAGTCGTGACTTCAGCCAGGAGTCTGAGCGACGGCGGGTCGGCTGATTTCTGTAGTCATCGTATGACTATGCTTGATTGGTCATGCGCTGATTACTATGAAATGCGATTAATGTGCTGTTTTTATTGAGTTAAATCTAAAGGTGCGAACTAAGGCACTTAGGACTAGCTAACAATCATTTGTAGTTGTACGATGACGTACCTCTTAAGGTATCCCTTTATTTTTTGATTTGAGGTTTGCGAACATGACGCCACAAGAACTAAAAACAGTCCTGTCTTCCGGCTTGCTCTCGTTCCCGGTTACCGATTTTGACGCGGCCGGTGACTTCCGTGCCGACACCTATGCCCGCCGCCTGGAATGGCTGGCACCCTACGGCGCCAGCGCGTTGTTCGCGGCCGGGGGCACCGGGGAATTCTTCTCCCTGGAAGCCAAGGAATACACGCAGATCATCAAGACTGCCGTGGACACCTGCAGGGGCCAGGTGCCCATCCTCGCCGGGGCAGGGGGGCCGACTCGTCAGGCCATCGCCTACGCCCAGGAGGCCGAGCGCCTCGGTGCCGCCGGTATTCTGCTGATGCCTCACTACCTCACCGAAGCCAGCCAGAAAGGCCTGGTGGCCCACGTTGAGCAGGTGTGCAATTCGGTGGATTTCGGCGTGGTGGTGTACAACCGCAACCTGTGCCGTCTCAATGCCGACAGCCTCGAGCAGCTGGCCGAGCGCTGCCCGAACCTGATCGGTTTCAAGGACGGCATCGGTGAAGTCGAATCCATGGTGTCGATCCGTCGTCGCCTCGGCGATCGCCTGACCTACCTCGGCGGGCTGCCGACCGCCGAAGTCTATGCCGCGGCCTACAAGGCCCTGGGCGTGCCGGTGTATTCCTCGGCGGTGTTCAACTTCATCCCGAAAACCGCGATGGATTTCTACCGTGCCGTGGCCGCCGACGACCACGCCACCGTGGGCCGCTTGATCGATGATTTCTTCCTGCCGTACCTGGCGATCCGCAACCGCTGCGAAGGTTATGGCGTGAGTATCGTCAAGGCCGGTGCACGCCTGGTCGGCCACGACGCCGGCCCGGTGCGCGCGCCGTTGACCGACTTGCTGCCTCAAGAAGTGGAGCAGTTGGACGTGCTGATCAAGGCGCTGGGCGCCCAGTAAGCTGTCAGTCTGCGGCGCCCTGTGTGGCGCCGCTGTCCTTTCATCAACCTGAGGTTTGACCATGCCCCACTGCATCATCGATTGCCCGGCGGCCCTGGCCCAGCGCATCGGCGAACACACCCTGCTGGCCACCGTACACGATGCCCTCGACAGCTTCGGCGTATTCAAGCCCGGCGACATCAAGGTGCGGCTCAACGGCTTTACCCATTACCGTTGCGGCAGCACTCAAGACGACTTCGTGCACGTCGCCCTGTACCTGTTCGCCGGGCGCACTGCCGAACAACAGCGCAGCCTGGCTTCGGCGACGCTGGGCGCCCTGATTGAACTGCTGCCGCAGGTCGACGCGCTGTCCATGGACGTACGCGAAATGCCCCGCGAGACCTTCGTCAATCGCAGCCAATACCTCGAAGAATCCGGGCGGCAGAGGTAGCGCCCCTCGGTGTGAATACCGGCAAAAAACAAGGAGAACAACATGCCGTATCAACCCTCGAAAAACATCTCGGTGCGTTGCGCACTGGCCCTGATGGCAGTTGGATGCAGCCCGCTGTCATGGGCGCTGCAAGCCCCGTCAAACCTGCAGGTACCGACGCTGGCCTTTGATGACCGGCAAATCATCCTGGTGTGGGAAAAACCTGCCGAGCATGCCGGCATCAAGGATTACCGGGTCTACGCCAACGGCACGCTGCTGGGCAGCGCGAATGCCAACAATGACCAGGTGTCACCGGCCAAACCCTACATCGACCAGTTTTATCGGCAAGACACCGCCAACTTCCACCATCGCATCGGCATTCATAGCTTCACTGCCCGAGGCTTGAAGCCCGACACTGTGTACCGTTTCACCGTGCGTTCGGTGGACGGCAACGGCAAGGAGTCCGCCGACAGCGCCCCGGTGCTGCAACGCACCACCCCGGTTGCGGCGGTATTTGACGTGAAAAAATACGGCGCCAAAGGCGACGGCAGTCACCTCGATACCCAGGCGATCCAGAACGCCATCGATGCCTGCACCGTCGGTTGCAAAGTCTTGCTGCCTGAAGGCACCTACAAAAGCGGCGCGCTCTACCTCAAGAGCAACATGACCCTGGAGATCGCCGAAGGCGCGACCCTGCTCGGCTCCGAGCGCGCCGAAGATTACCCGCTGGCCGGCTACATCCAGTACCCGTATTCCACCACTGTGCGCCCGGCCTCGCTGATCAACGCGTTGCCCCGTGATCCGCGCCAGCATCAGTCATTCGAAAACATCCGCATCGTCGGCCAGGGCACCCTCGATGGCAATGGCTGGAAGCGCAACGCCGATGTCGTCGACGAACGTGGCCAGGCACTGCCGTTCTACCTGCCCAGTGACAATACCCGCTATGCCCGGGACGGCATCCTCGCCAAGGCGCAGGTGGAACAGGCCGTGGCACGCGGCATGAACGTCAAGGACGCCTACGGGCAGATGCGCTCCTCGCTGATTACCCTGCGCAATGTGAAGAATGTGTTCTACGGCGGCTTCACCGTGGTGAACCCGGCGTTCCACGGCATCATGAACCTGGAGACCGAAAACGTGGTGCTGGCCAACACCACCCACACGACCTACGACGCCAACAACGGCGACGGCATCGAGTTCGCCAACAGCAAGGGCGCGATGGTGTTCAACAACTTCTTCGACACCGGTGATGACTGCGTGAACTTTGCGGCCGGCACCGGTGCCGACGCCGTGCACCAGCCGCCGCAGGAAGACGCGTGGATTTTCAACAACTACTTCCGCAAGGGTCATGGCATGGTGGTCGCCGGCAGCCACACCGGTGCCTGGATCCAGAACATCCTGGCCGAAGACAACGTGTCGGACGGCACCGATGCCGGGTTGCGCATGAAGAGCACCAACTTCATGGGCGGCGGCGCGCGCAACGTCACATTCCGCGACTCGGCGATCCGCAATACCGTCAAGCAGGCGTTCATTTTTACCCTCGACTACAACGACCCGAACGCCAAGCTCGACTATCAGCGCTCAACCATCGCGGGGCAGTTCAAGGACATCCGGGTGAGCGACGTGAGCGTCGAGAATGCCCAGGGAGCGGCGATCGAGGTCAAGGGTGATGCCTTGCACAACGCCTACCATCAGGGCCTGGTGTTCGAGCGCGTGCGTTTCAGCGGCGCGGCCAAGGCGCGTATCGATGGACTGAAAGACTCACGCTTCGACCACGTGGTCTTCAGCCAGACCGGCGCTGCCAACCCATGGCAGGTCAGCGATAGCCAAGGGCTGGTGTTCAAGGAGGTGGAGCCGGCACCGTAAGCGCAAACGTTAGGGCGAATGGACCCTCGTAGTGAGCGGGCTTGCCCCGCGCTGGGCTGCGCAGCAGCCCCAAAACACAGCCCCGGAACTGTCTGGCACACTGCGGCGTTCTTATTGGGGCTGCTACGCAGCCCGGCGCGGGGCAAGCCCGCTCACCACAGGTCCGGTGTTCGCTCTTAACTATCCCTGGGTGATAGCCAAGGGCTGGTGTTCAAGGAGGTGGAGCCCGGCACCGTAAGCGCAAACGTTATGGCGAATGGACCCTCGTAGTGAGCGGGCTTGCCCCGCGCTGGGCTGCGCAGCAGCCCCAAAACACAGCCCCGGAACTGTCTGGCACACTGCGGCGTTCTTATTGGGGCTGCTACGCAGCCCGGCGCGGGGCAAGCCCGCTCACCACAGGTCCGGTGTTCGCGCTTAACTCCCCCTGGGTGATAGCCAAGGGCTGGTGTTCAAGGAGGTGGAGCCGGCACCGTAAGCGCAAACGTTATGGCGAATGGACCCTCGTAGTGAGCGGGCTTGCCCCGCGCTGGGCTGCGCAGCAGCCCCAAAACACAGCCCCGGAACTGTCTGGCACACTGCGGCGTTCTTATTGGGGCTGCTGCGCAGCCCGGCGCGGGGCAAGCCCGCTCACCACAGGTCCGGTGTTCGCTCTTAACTATCCCTGGGTGATAGCCAAGGGCTGGTGTTCAAGGAGGTGGAGCCCGGCACCGTAAGCGCAAACGTTATGGCGAATGGACCCTCGTAGTGAGCGGGCTTGCCCCGCGCTGGGCTGCGCAGCAACCCAAAAACACAGCCCAGGAACTGTCTGGCACACTGCGGCGTTCTTATTGGGGCTGCTACGCAGCCCAGCGCGGGGCAAGCCCGCTCACCACAGGTATGGTGTTCGCTCTTAACTACCCCTGGGGAATCTATTGCGTCCTGCGTTAATAGACCTGCGGCACGATGATGTCCACCGGCGTCGGATTGCGCGAGTAGTCCTCCTGCCTGACCCGCTGCGGCAGCTCGATCACCGGCAGTTCCACTTCCTCATAAGGCATCTGCCCGAGCAGGTGGTGGATGCAGTTGAGGCGGGCTTTCTTTTTGTCGTCGGCCTGCACTACCCACCATGGCGCTTCGGCGATGTGGGTGCGCTCGAGCATGACTTCCTTGGCCTTGGTGTACGCCTCCCAGCGCCGGCGCGACTCCAGGTCCATGGGGCTGAGTTTCCACTGTTTGAGCGGATCGTGAATGCGGCTGAGAAAGCGCAGGTGCTGTTCCTGGTCGGAAATGGAGAACCAGTATTTGATCAACTGGATGCCGGAGCGGGCGAGCATGCGTTCGAACTCCGGCACGGTGCGGAAGAATTCCTCGTACTGGTCTTCGTTGCAAAAGCCCATGACTTGTTCGACGCCGGCGCGGTTGTACCAGCTGCGGTCGAACAGCACGATTTCACCGGCGGCCGGCAGGTGCGAGACATACCGCTGGAAGTACCACTGCGTCTGTTCGCGGTCGTTGGGCGCGGGCAGGGCGGCGACGCGGCAGACCCGTGGGTTGAGGCGCTGGGTAATGCGCTTGATCACACCGCCTTTGCCGGCGGCATCGCGCCCCTCGAACAGGATCACCACCTTGGCGCCGGTCTTGACCACCCAGCTTTGCAGCTTCACCAGTTCACCTTGCAGGCGGAACAGTTCGCTGAAGTAAATCCTGCGCGCGGCCTTCTCGGGGCTTTCCTCGACGTGCTCGTCGAACAGCGCGTTGAGGTCGTGCCCGTCTTCGGATAATTCCAGTTCCAGCTCTTCGTCACTGTGATCCAGCAGCTCTCGGTGGATGCGCTGGATCAAGGCGTCGTCTACTGCAGACATGGGAGGCACTCGCGTCGTGGGGGAGATGGCAAAGTCTTAGTCGCATTTTGTTACCAACCAATTACATCGAAATACGTGGCTGTGGCGGAAAGACGGGACGAAATAGCGGTTTGCCACCCAATTTTCATAAAAGCGTAACAAAGCTGCTGCAAAGTTCCGGGAGCCCGTAATCACAAGGATTTCCCTGAATGAAACGTCTGATGAAGTCAGCTGCACTCGCCGTTGCGGTTTCTCTAAGTGCCACCTCGGTATTTGCTGCCGAGAACGTCCGTCTGACAGGTTCTGGCGCCAGTTTCCCAGCGCCGATCTACCTCACCTGGTTCAAGGATTTCAGCAAGAAGACCGAAGGCGTCACGGTTGACTACCAGTCCAAAGGCAGTGGCGCGGGTGTACAGGACTTCCTGAACAAAACCGTGGACTTCGCCGCCAGTGACTCGGCCATGAAGGACGAAGACATCGCCAAGGTCGCCGAAGGCGTGCAGTTGCTGCCGATGACCGCAGGCGAAATCGTCCTGGCGTTCAACCTGCCGGGCAATCCTAAAGAACTTAAGTTGCCACGGGATGTGTACTCCAACATCTTCCTGGGCAAGATCACCAAGTGGAACGATCCGCAGATCGTCGCCGCCAACCCTGGCCTGAAACTGCCGGACATGCCGATCACCGTGGTCGTGCGTGCAGACTCCAGCGGCACCACTGCCGTATTCACCAAGCACTTGGCGGCCATCAACCCGCAGTTCCAGAAGGACTTGGGTGAAGGCAACACCGTCAACTGGCCAGCCAGCGACAAATTCATCAAGTCGCCTAAGAACGATGGTGTGACCGCCACCGTACGCCAGACCCCAGGCGCGATTGGCTACATCGAATACGGTTTCGCCAAGCTGGCCAAGGTTGACTTTGCCCAGCTGCAGAACAAGGCCGGCAAGTACGTGGTACCTAACGCCGAAAGCGGTGCCGAAGCCCTGGCAGCGGTGAAAATGCCGGAAAGCCTGGTGGCCTGGCTGCCGGACCCGGACGGCGCCAAGTCCTACCCGATCACGTCCTACACCTGGATGATCTTCCGCAAGGACAACGGCAACCCGGCCAAGGCCAAGGCCATGCGTGAAATGGTCGAGTACAGCCTGACCGAAGGGCAGAAAATCGCCGATTCGATGGGCTATATCCCGCTGCCGAAGTCGGTGGTCGATCAGGTTCGTAAAGCGTCCGCCAACATCCAGTAACGCTTGTGAGGCCTCTCTCGGCGGGCGCTGTCAGCCCGGCCGGGAGGGTTACCCCCCTGTTCCGGAATCAGCCAATGAACACACCGTTTGTCGTACCGGGTAACCCGGATTCTGCCTGCCAGCCACCTTCTGCGAAGGATTTTCTGGTTGACCGCACCTTCCGTGCGCTTGCACGAATAGGCGTGGTTCTGGTGCTGGCGTTGGTGTTTGCCCTGGTGTTCGAAGTCGGGCGCAAGGCCCTTCCAGGCATGGAAAAGCACGGCTTTGACGTGCTGCTGGGCAGCGTCTGGGATGTCAACCAAGGCAAGTACGGCATTCTGCCGGCCATCTGGGGCACGCTCTACAGTGCCTTTATCGCGTTGCTGATCGCAGGTGTTTTCGGCGTCAGCATGGCGATTTTCCTCACCCAGGATTTTTTGCCGGCGAAGCTGGCGGCGGTGTTTCGTACCATCGTCGAACTGCTCGCGGCCATCCCCAGCGTCGTTTACGGCCTCTGGGGCATTTACGTGGTCATCCCGGCGATCCGGCCGTTGACCGCATGGTTGAACACTGAACTTGGCTGGATCCCCTTTTTCGGCACGTCCCTGAGCGGCCCTGGGTTGCTCCCGGCGGCGCTGGTACTGGCCATCATGATTCTGCCGACCATCGCCGCCGTGTCGCAGGATGCGCTCACCGCCGTGCCGATGAAAACCAAGCAAGCCGCCTACGGCATGGGGACCACCCACTGGGAAGCGATTCTCAAGGTGATGGTGCCGTCCGCCGCCACCGGCATCTTCGGTTCCCTGGTGCTGGGCCTGGGCCGCGCACTCGGTGAAACCATGGCCCTGGCCATGCTGGTGGGCAACGCCAACAACATCTCGCTGTCGTTGTTCGCCCCGGCCAACACCCTGGCGGCCTTGCTGGCGCTGAACTTCCCCGAAGCCGGGCCGAACGAGATCGAAGTATTGATGTACGCCGCACTGGTGCTGATGTTGATCACGCTGATCGTCAACATCTTCGGCTCCATGATCATGATGTACGCCCAACGGGGTAATAAGTGATGACTGACCTCACTGCTGCAACTGACCTGACGTCCCCCGCAGGCGCAATGCCCAGCCTCCAGCGCCGGTTCGAAGGCCGTGCCCTGCGCAGCCTGGTGTTGACCACCCTGGTCTGGGCGGGCGCGCTGCTGGCCAGCGTACCGCTGATTTCCGTGCTCTACATGCTCATCACCCGCGGCGGTGCGCGCCTGAGCCTTGAAGTGTTCACCGAGCTGCCGCCCACCGGTTTCGAGACCGGCGGCGGTTTCGGCAACGCGATGGCCGGTACCTTCGTGATGGTCGGCATTGCCGCTGCCATCGCCGTGCCGGTCGGCATCATGGCGGCAATCTTCCTCGCCGAACTGGGCCCGGACAGCAAGCTGGCGAACGCCGCGCGTTTTGCCGCGAAGATGCTCACCGGCCTGCCTTCCATCCTGGCCGGTGTATTCGCCTACGCCCTGGTGGTGATGACCACCGGCACCTACTCGGCCCCGGCCGGTGGCGTGGCACTGGCGGTGCTGATGCTGCCGATCGTGGTGCTGACGGCTGAAGAGTCGATGCGCATGGTGCCCAAGATCATGAAGGACGCCGCCTACGGCATGGGTTGCACCCGCTCCCAGGTGATCTGGAAAATCGTCCTGCCCACCGGCCTGCCGGCAATCCTCACCGGCGTGATGCTCGCCGTGGCCCGCGCCGCCGGCGAAACCGCGCCGCTGTTGTTTACCGCGCTGTTCAGCAACTACTGGATCTACCACGACGGCAGCCTGGCGGTGATGAACCCGACGGCCTCCCTGGCCGTGCTGATCTACAACTTCTCCGGCATGCCCTTCGACAACCAGCTTGAACTCGCATGGGCGGCGTCGCTGGTACTGGTAATGATCGTGCTGGTCGTGAATATCGTGAGCCGTATCTTCGGCAAGCCAAAGTATTGAAAACGGGAGCATCTGAATCTTGAACGTATCAACTGCGCAAATAGCCGCTCCGTTTGTCACCCAGGCGCCTGTGGTCATGGACTGCAAGCTGGACAAGATCTTCTACGGCAACTTCATGGCCGTGCGTGACAGCCATGTGCCGATCGAAAAGAACAAGATCACCGGCTTCATCGGGCCTTCCGGTTGCGGTAAAAGTACCGTGCTGCGTAGCCTCAACCGCATGAACGACCTGGTCAAGGGCTTCCGTTTCGAGGGCCATGTGCACTTCCTCGGCCAGGACGTCTACGGCAAGGGCGTGGACCCGGTGGTCGTGCGCCGCTACATCGGCATGGTATTCCAGCAGCCGAACCCGTTCTCGATGAGCATCTTCGACAACGTCGCCTTCGGCCTGCGCCTGAACCGCTACAAAGGCGACCTGGGCGACCGCGTCAAGCACGCCCTGCAAGGCGCCGCGCTGTGGGATGAGGTCAAGGACAAGCTCAAGGTCAGCGGCCTGTCGCTGTCCGGTGGCCAGCAGCAACGCCTGTGCATCGCCCGTGCCATCGCCACCGAGCCGGAAGTGCTGTTGCTCGATGAGCCGTGCTCGGCGCTTGACCCGATCGCCACGCGCCGGGTCGAGGAGCTGATGGTCGAGCTGAAGAAGGACTACACCATCGCCCTGGTGACCCACAACATGCAGCAGGCCATCCGCGTGGCCGACACCACGGCGTTTTTCTCGGTGGATATTTCCCAGGGCACGCGCACCGGCTACCTGGTGGAGATGGGCCCGACGGCGCAGATCTTCGAGAACCCGCGTGAACAAATGACCGGGGACTACATCAGCGGCAAGTTCAGCTGATGCCCCTGCGGGAGCTGGGATGCTCCCGTATTTTCAACTGCTTATGGGAATGCCGATGCCTGCAACACGACGCCTTGATTTGCCCGCGATTGAACGCGCACTGCGTGAGGTGCAACAGCGCTTTGCCGAGCTCAGCCGGGACTTTACCGAGCCGCGCGACCCGTTGACCGACGAAGTGCTGCACAACGTGCTTGAAGGCTACGCGCTGATTGACGACTATGTCGCGCGGGGCGTCGACCTGTTCGACCTGCAGCAGCTGGACCTGATGCTGGAGATCAACGCCACCGTGCTCTGTGGCAGCGACCCGGCACGGCGCCTGGAATACGCCCACCACCTGGCGGCGACCGAAGAACACTTCTTCAACAATGTCGAAGGCGGCATCAAGGACTTGTACAACTGGTACTGCGCGTATCGCAGTGAATCAGTCTGGAAGCGCGCCGCCGGGGTGTATGTACGCATCCTCAGCAAGCCGCAGCTGTTCATTGAAGGCAACAACCGCAGCGGTTCGCTGATCGTCAGCTATTTGCTGATGCGTGCAGGCCTGCCGCCGTTCGTGCTGACGCTGGAGAACGCCGAGGGCTACTTCAACCCTTCGTCGGTGATCCGCAACTCAGCCAAACATGGAGTCAAGGCGTTGTACGAATTGCCCAAGATCAAGAAAAAATACGCCGCCTTCCTGGAAGAACAGGCGCCGGATCCGCACAAGTTTTTTCTCAAGGACCCGCGCCCGCCCGTTTTTCAAGGAGGCCATTGATGAGTGGTTCTCCCCTATTCGCCAGGGCAGGGCGGGTCCTCCAGCGCATCCTGCCGATGCAGCAGCGCCCGCGTATCCGTATTTCCTTCGATATCGACGACACCCTGGCCTGCCAGCTGCACCACTGCGACGTCGAGCCGAGCCGGCTGCCGGCCTGCGTGCACCGTTGGCTGGGTGAGCCCTTGCGGATCGGCACGCGTTCCCTGACCCGTGAGCTACGTCGCCAGGGCTGCAGCATCTGGGTCTACACCTCGTCCGGTCGCACGCCGTCGTATATCCGCCGCTGGCTGATGCTCTACGGCATCCGCGTCGACGGCGTGGTCAACAGCGTGCTGCACAACCATGCCCTGACGGCACGCGGGCTGTCGAACGCACCCTCGAAATTCCCCCCGGCCTTCGACATCGACCTGCATGTGGATGACTCCGAAGGCGTGCGCAGTGAAGGCCATGACCACGGTTTTCGCGTGGTAGTGGTGGACCCTCAGGACGAAAACTGGGCGCAGCGGGTGTTGGATGCGGTCGCGCAGGTTCAGGCGCAGCTCGCTCGACAGCAGCCAGTCAGGCACAAGCAGCCTGCGCAAGTATTTTCCTCCTGAGGCTCACTCAATCCACAGGTCGTTACCCGTTCCAATCGCAGAACAAGCCACTCAGACGAGTGGCTTTTTTTTGCATTTTTCGCGAAGGCTCTCGGCTTGTGCCGTTTTTTGGTGTCGACCGGGTATTCCAAAAGCGACGCGATACGTTCCTGTAAGCGACCTGTCAGCTTTCGGCTGTGCTTCAGTAACTACCTGAATCTAATAGTAAAAATATTATTTAATTTGTGTTTTATCTGAATTCAATTTGTATACACAGAAAATACATCCTATTGACCGGCACTTTCGCCCATGCCAGTCTGGATTCAGCAAGCAGCTTTTTCCAACGCTGCGCCCCTTGTTGTCGCATCACCCCTGCCTCTGGCAATCAGAGGTTTGAAACTAAAAATAGAACGAGATCGAGGCACGCCATGAAGAAATTCTGGAAAACCGTTTGTGCGATTGCGCTGGTGGGGATGGTGGTTCTGCCTGTGCAGGCGGAAGAAAAAACCATCACTGTCGGGACCATGTCCTGGGAGGATCTGACGCCGATTACCGGCATCACCCGAAAAGTGCTGGAGAACGCGGGCTATACCGTGAAAGTGGTGGAGTTTTCCGAGATCGGCATCGCGTATGCGGCGTTGACCAAGGGCGACGTACAAGTCCTGGCTTCGCAGACCGATTACGCCACCCAGGATTACTGGAACAAGAACAAGAACCGCCTGGAAAAACTCTCTCCGGTTTCCTATGGCTTGTACCAGGCCATCGCGGTACCCAAGTACGTAGACATCGATTCGCTGGAGCAACTCAACGACAACGCCGACAAGTTTGGCGGCAAGATCATCGGCATCGAACCCGGTTCAGGCTTGATGAGCGATGCCAACAAAGCGGTGAAGGATTATGGCTTCAAGCTGCAATTGCTTGAAGGCAGCACCGCCGCCATGACCGCCGCCCTGAAGTCCGCCGTCGACCGCAAAGAGTGGGTTGCCGTGACCATCTGGGAGCCGTCGTGGATGGCCCAGAAGTTCGACCTCAAGTTCCTCAAGGATCCCAAGGGTTCTTTCGCTCCGCCGCAGGCTTACTACTGGATCGGGCATAAAGGTTTCGCTGCCGAATACCCCCACGCCCGTGAAGTCATCGCCAGCGTGTATGTACCCCTGGCCGATATCACCGCCATCAACGGCGACGTCAAGGATGGCAAGACCATGGACCAGGCCGTCGCCGGCTGGGCCGACAAGCACGCCGACCTGATGAAGCGCTGGGCCAATATCAAACAATAAGCACTGCTGTTCTTTGCCACTGCCACGTTCTGAAAAAGCGCTCTGATCAATTAGAAAAACCAGCTCGACTGGTTCAATAGGCTTAGAAATGACAACGTTCAAAATCGACATTAACGAAGTGCTTGTGGATTGCCAGTCGGTCTGGAAGATCTTCGGTCAGAATGCCAAGGCAGCGATGGAGGCGGTGGTGCACAAGGGCCTTGGCAAAACCCAGGTCCTGCAGGATTTCAGCTGCGTGGTCGGGGTGTCGGATGTAAGTCTGCAGGTTCGCCGCGGTGAGATTTTTTGCATCATGGGGTTGTCCGGCAGTGGCAAATCGACCCTGATTCGGTTGCTTAACAAGTTGATCACCCCCAGCGCCGGCAAGGTGCTGGTCAAGGGTAAGGATTTGTCCGCATTGTCCCCCGCACAGCTACGGGAAGTACGAGCCCGGCATATCGGCATGGTGTTCCAGAGTGTGGCGCTGTTGCCCAACCGCACGGTGCTGGAAAACACCGCCTTCGGCCTGGAAGTACAGGGCGTGGGCAAGGCCGAGCGGTACCAGGTGGCCGAACGTGCGTTGGCCAAGGTCGGCCTCACTGACTGGTCATCGCGTTATCCCAGCGAGTTGTCGGGCGGCATGCAACAACGTGTCGGGTTGGCGCGGGCACTGACCGCGGACCCTGAGATTATCCTGATGGACGAACCGTTCAGTGCACTCGACCCGCTGATCCGTCGTCAACTGCAGGACGAGTTCCGCCAGCTCACCAAGGAACTGGGCAAGTCTGCGGTATTTATCACCCACGACCTGGAAGAGGCGATCCGTATCGGTGATCGCATCGCCATTATGAAGGACGGGGTGATTATTCAGGTCGGCACCGCCGAAGAGATCGTGTTGAACCCGGCCGATGACTATGTGGCCGAGTTCGTCGCAGGCATTTCACGCTTGCACTTGGTCAAGGCGCATTCGGTGATGACGCCGGTGGCGATCTACACGCAGGCCTTTGCGCAATGCGATTTTTCGCGCTTGACGCAGACGTCGTTGGATGCCGATATCAACGCGCTGATCGGTCTGACTATCGGCGCCAACCTTGAGCCGCTGGCAGTAGTCGAGCAGGGTGTGGTGGTCGGTATCATCACAGCCAAGGACCTGCTGCGCGGCGTGCAGGGCATTCCCAATGATGCCCACGCCACCGCCCCGTTTCTGGAGCCCTTGGCATGAGTATTCCAGACTTTTCGGTACAGTTCGACGCTGCCGTGGATTCGGGCCTGATGTGGCTGCAGGACAACGGTGAGTCATTCTTCGACGCTGCCAATGCGTTGCTCTCGGGGGTGTTCAAAGGGGTGGCATGGTGCATCGGCACACCGCCCTTTTATGTGATTGCCGTGCTGATCGGCCTGCTGGGCTGGCGCATGGTGGGCGCTCGTTTCGGCGTGTTGTCGATGCTTGCATTGCTGGTATGTGCGTTCATTGGTTTGTGGTTCGAGACGGTCAGTACCTTGGCGTTGGTGCTCACGGCGACGGTGCTGGCGCTGCTGGTTGCCGTGCCGCTGGGCGTACTGGCAGGGCTGGCGCCGAGATTCGATCGAGTGGTCGACCCCTGCCTGGACCTGGTGCAGACCCTGCCTCCCTATATCTACCTGTTGCCGGCCATCGCGTTGCTCGGTTACGGCCCTGCGACGGCACTGCTGGCGACTTTTATCGTCGCGGTACCACCGGCGTTGCGCCTGACAGCCCTGGGGATCCGCATGACGCCCAAGGAGTTCATCGAGTTGGGTGAAGCCAGTGGTGTCACCGGCTGGCAGATGTTTTTCAAGATCCGCTTGCCCTTCGCCATGCCGAGCATCATGGCAGGGGTCAATCAAAGCCTGATGATGGCGTTCGGCATGGTGGTGATCGCCGGGATCGTTGGTTCCGGCGGGCTCGGCGAATCGATCTACGGCGCCGTCCGTACCCTGGACATCGCCAAGTCGATCAACGCAGCGCTGGCCATCGTCATCCTCACCATGATTCTCGACCGTCTCGCCCAGAGTGCCGCCGAGTCGCGCGAGGGAGCAAGCCAATGAACCTGCAGGATTTGCGGTTTTCGCCAGGTGCGTTCCTGGCGCCCGCCATCGATTGGCTGAATGCCAACCTGCATGGCTTGTTCGTGGTAATCAGCAAGGTTATCGAGGCCTGCTTGGGCGCAATCGAGGGCTGCCTGCTCGCGCCCCATGCCTACGTGTTGATTGCCGTGGTGGTGCTGTTGGCCTGGGTCTTCGCCAACTGGCGCGTTGCCGTATTCGCCGGGTGGATGTTGGCGTTCTGCCTGTTCGCCGGGCTGTGGGTGGCGTCGATGCAGACCATCGCGCTGGTCTCGGTGGCGGTGCTGATTTCGGTGAGCATCGCCTTCCCCCTGGGCATCCTGGCCGCGCGGGTCAAGCGTGTGGACGCAGCGTTGCTGCCGATCCTCAATATCATGCAAACCGTGCCGCCGTGGGTGTACCTGATTCCGGCGGTGATGCTGTTCAGCCTGGGCCGTGTGCCGGCAATTATCGCCACCATCGTCTATGGCATCCCGCCGATGCTGCGCTTAACCACGCTGGCCTTCAAGCAACTGCCCAAGGACCTGCTGGAGCTAGGCCAGGCCATGGGCGCGTCGCCACGGCATATCCTGTTCAAGATCGAATTGCCCACGGCGGCGCCCACGCTGCTGGTGGGATTGAACCAATGCATCCTGTTGTCGCTGGCGATGGTGGTGCTTGCAGGTCTGGTGGGGGCAGGTGGACTGGGCGCCGAAGTAACGCGCGGGCTGACACGTATGGAAATGGGACTGGGCCTGCGTGCAGGTCTGGCCATTGTGGCCGTGGCCTTGTTGCTCGATCGCCTGTCACGCGGTGCCTTGCAGCGCCAGGCGCGTCGTACGTGATGCCCTGGAACGCCACCTCTCCAGCCAGTATTAAGGTGCCTGTTGTTGTCACTGTTGGCCCCGAATATTCACCAGGAAAATACCCTCAAAGCCGCATGGATACTGGGCCTTGGTTTCTATTTTAGTTGTGTATATAAATTGTAGACATTAAGAATATTGTTGTTTTATAGTGCGAATACAGGTAGTAGACCGTGTTCACTTAATCCCAGGAAGGTTTTCACGATGGCTACGAAAGAACTCGATCTGCAGGCTCCCGCCGAGTCGCCCGTTGACCGCAAGGCGGTATTGGGCGAGGCGCTGCGCCGCCGCATTCTCAGCATGGAACTGGCGCCGGGCGCCGTGGTGGATGAGTTGGCCCTGTGCGACGAGTTCGGTTTGTCGCGCCCACCTGTGCGTGAACTGATGCGGCAGATGGCGGCAGAAGGGTACATCGACCTTGAAGCTAACCGCGCTGCCCGGGTCTCGGCGATGAGCTACCAGTCGCTGCGCAGTTTTTTCCTGGCGGCGCCGTTGATCTATATCGCGACCACGCAATTGGCCTGCTCCCACGCAACGCCGGCGGAGGTGGTGGAGTTAAAGCGGATACAAGCGTTTTTCCGTTCCGCCATCGAGGAAAAAGATGTTGAGAAGCGTGTGCTCTACAACGACGAATTCCACCTGCAAATCGGCAAGATGGCCCACAACGCCTACCTGATGCCGAGCTTGCAGCGCCTGCTGATCGACCACGCTCGCCTGGGCAAAATCTTCTACCGCCACCCCACCACGGTGGACATGCAGGAAGACCTGGAAGTGGCCGCCCGACAGCATGACGACATGATCAGCGCAATCGAAAACCACGACCCGGTCTTGGCCGGTGAAATCGTGCGGGCCCACCTCGAACTGTCCCGTCGGCGGATGTCTGAGTACGCGGCCCCCGAAGGCCTGGATGTGACGCTTAACTACTGATCCCTCAATGACGGCCAGTGTGATGCGATCAACAGACGGGCAGCTTTTAATACTTACAACTATAAAAGAACCCAGGTCGCGAAAATGGCACTCATCAGAAACACACCGGCAGACGATTCAACCTGTGGCTGGTTTCACCTCAGCCCCCCTCGCGTGGCACGCCCGGCCCATAGCGGCATGCGGACGGCCCGCTGGGCAGTGGTCGGGGCGGGGTTCACCGGCCTGGCTGCAGCACGCCAGTTGGCGCTGAATTTTCCGGATGACGAGATCGTGCTGATCGAAGCGCAGGAAGTGGGTTACGGCGCCTCCGGGCGCAACGCAGGCTTCGCCATTGACCTGCCCCATGACATTGGTGCCGAAGACTATATCGGCGATATCGCCACCGCCAGGATCAGCATGGAGCTGAACCTCGCCGGGCAATCCATGCTGCGTGCGCTGGTGGAGCAACACGGCATCCGCTGCCAGTGGCGCGACTGCGGCAAGTATCAGGCCGCCGTCGAAGACCGTGGCATTGCCGTGCTGGACGCCTATCGCAGGGGCCTCGATAAGCTTGGCCAGCCCTACCAGGTGATCGAAGCCAATGACTTGCCCAGCCACATCGGCACCGGTTTCTATCGCAAGGCATTGTTCACCCCCGGTACTGCGCTGGTGCAGCCGGCGGCGCTGGTCAAAGGCCTGGCGGACAGCCTGCCGTCCAATGTGACGCTCTACGAAAACACGCCGATTACTGCCGTAGAGTACGGCGACAAAACCGTGCTGATCCACCCCCACGGGCGCATCATCGCCGACAAGCTTTTGCTGACGAATAACGCCTTCGCCATGAGTTTCGGCTTCCTCAAAAGCCGCATGCTGCCGATCTTCACCTATGCCAGCCTGACCCGACCGTTGACCGAAGAAGAACAAGCACGCCTCGGTGGGCAGGCCTCCTGGGGCGTGATCCCCGCCGATCCGTTTGGCACCACGCTGCGCCGTACCGTCGATAACCGCCTGCTGGTGCGCAACAGCTTCAGTTTCAACGCCGATGGGCGCAGCAATCCCAAGTACCTGCAGCGCTTCGTAAAACGGCATAAAGCGTCCTTCGACCGGCGGTTCCCGCTGCACCGCGAGGTCAATTTCGAATACACCTGGGGCGGTTCCCTCAGCCTGTCGCGCAACCATATGGCGCACTTCGGCGAATTGGCCAAAAACGTCTACGGCGCCCTGTGCTGCAATGGCCTCGGTGTAACCCGTGGCACCGTCACCGGCACCTTGCTGGCCGATTGGCTGGCGGGCAACACCAATCATTTGGTGGACTTCCTGTTGACGTCCCCGGGACCGAGCAGAAACCCACCGGAACCTCTGTTGTCAGCGGGTGTGAACATGAACTTGCTATGGGGACAAAGCCGCGCCGGCCAGGAAAGTTGAGCGTCGCAACACGCTAGATAGGCAATACCGAACTTAATCTATCAATGAGTAAACAGCAGGCGCTTGCGACTGCGGTTTCTGATTGAGACGGCTTTCATTCGCCTGAATTTCAAGTGTGCGCCGTACCTCGGCGAATGAACTAAGCGAAGTAGGAGACAATAATGACAAGTCCGAATGCCTCAGTTGAAGATGTACCGCTTAATAACTTTCACCGCCTGCTAACCGTGCGTTCGGGGGGGGGTTCTTTTGTCGATGGTTATGTATTAAGTATTATCGGTATTGCCATGGTGCAATTAGCCGGCGCCTTGCAGCTCAGCGAGTTCTGGCAAGGCCTGATTGCCGCTTCGGCGTTGATCGGCGTGTTCTTTGGCGGTTTTATCGGCGGCTGGCTGACCGATAAATTAGGTCGCAAGAAAGTCTATTTCATGGGCCCGTCGCTATTTATCGTGTGTTCGCTGGCGCAGTTCTGGGTCGAGTCGGCGTGGGCGTTATTTATCTTGCGTTTCATCATCGGCCTGGCGGTCGGCATTGAATACCCGGTCGCCACTTCGCTGTTGGTGGAGTTCCTCCCGAAACAACAACGCGGGCCGCGTCTCGCCGCGCTGACCATCCTTTGGTTCGCCGGTGCGGCCTTTGCCTACGTGGTCGGCAACGCGATCCTCAACACCGGTACCGATGATGCCTGGCGCTATGCGTTGGCGAGTGCCTCGGTGATCGGCCTGGCGCTGCTTGTCCTGCGCCTGGGCACCCCGGAGTCGGCGCGCTGGTTACTCAGCAAGGGCCGCGATGCCGAAGCCGATCAGGTCATCAAGCGAATCTACGGGCCGCACTATTCGCTGCGGGACCTGCCGGAGCAGCCTGACGAACGCAAGATGACCTTGTGCGACCTGCTGCGCTCCGGTTATGGCAAGCGCCTGTTCTTTGTCTCGGTGTTCTGGTCCTGCTCGATCATTCCCGTGTTCGCGGTGTACGCGTTCGCCCCTAAGGTACTGCTGGCGCTCAACTTGAAAGGTGAATGGGCCTCTTATGGCTCGATGTTCATCACGCTGCTGTTTGTGGTCGGTTGCGTGCTGGCAACCCGGCTGATCAACACCCTTGGCCGGCGCAGCATGTTGATCCACAGCTTCCTCTGGTCAGGGCTTGCGCTGTTGCTGTTGGCGGCCTTTTCCAACAGCCATGAAGTGCTGGTGCTGTTGCTGTTTGGCGCCTACGCCGTGTTCATCGGCGGCGCACAAGTGCTGCAACTGGTTTACCCGAATGAATTGTTCCCCACGGAAATCCGCGCCTTTGCCGTCGGCATCGGCACCTCGTTGTCGCGGGTCGGCGCGGCCGTGGGTACGTATCTGGTCCCGCTGTCCCTGCATACATTGGGTATCGGCAACACCATGTATGTCGCGGCCGGCGTGACCTTTATCGGCCTGGCTGCGGCCTGGGCCATGGCGCCTGAAACACGTTCCTTGAACTTGCGCGATGCAGCGGCGTTAAGCCGCTGAGTTGAAAACATCCCTTTTACTGTTGGAGAGACACTCATGAAGTTTGAAGGCATCTATACACCGGCCATCACCCCGCTGACCGCTGCCGGCCAGATCGACAACGCGGCGTTCGCCGACGTCCTTGAATACCTGATCGAATCCAAGGTCCACGGCATCATCATCGGTGGCTCCACCGGTGAATACTACGCGCACACCGCTCAGGAGCGCGTTGAGCTGGCCCGGCACGCCAGGGAAGTGATCGGCAATCGCCTGCCCCTGGTGATCGGTACCGGCGCCATCCGTACCGAAGACTCGGTGGAATATGCCAAGGCGGCGCGTGCGATCAAGGCCGATGCGATCCTCGTCGGCTCGCCGCCTTATGCGTTACCGACCGAGCAGGAAAACGCCATCCACGCGTTGACCGTCGACAAGGCCGCCGACCTGCCGATCATGCTTTATAACTACCCGGGCCGGATGAGCGTGAATATGGGTGACGAGTACTTCAAGGCCGTATCCACCTCAAAAAACGTCGTGGCCATCAAGGAAAGTTCAGGCGACATGGCCCAGGTGCATCGCCTGGCCACACAATACCCGAACATCGCCCTGTCCTGTGGCTGGGATGACCAGGCCCTGGAGTTCTTCGCCTGGGGCGCGCGCAGTTGGGTGTGCGCCGGTTCCAACTTTGTGCCGCGTGAGCACATCGCGCTGTATGAAGCCTGCGTGATCGAAAAAGACTTCGACAAAGGCCGCAGGATCATGGGCGCGTTCATGCCGTTGATGGACTTCCTCGAAGGCGGCAAATTCGTCCAGGCCATCAAGGCCGGTTGCGCTTTAAACGGCCTGCGTACCGGCAGCGTGCGTTCGCCGCTGCAACCGCTCTACGAACATGAAAAGCACGCGCTGGAGCAGGTCATTACCACCCTCAAGCGCGACGTTGCCCACATCGTTGGAGGTGCATGATGACCCAACTGCTCAGTGCCGTCGAATACGCCGCGATTGCAAAGGACATGAAATTCCCCACTACGTCTTTCATCAATGGCGCGTCCTACACCTCAGGTTCGGGCAAGACCTTTACCACCACCAACCCTGCCACCGGCGAAGTGCTGGCGCAAATCACCGCGTGCAACAGCGACGATGTGGATGTTGCCGTGGCCTCGGCCAAGCAGGCCTTCGACGATGGCCGCTGGCACACGCTCAGCCCTGGCACACGCAAGAAAGTGCTGCTGCGCTTTGCGGACCTGCTGGAGCAGCACGCCCACGAATTGTCCGTGCTCGAAAGCCTCGACAGTGGCAAGCCGGTGCGTGAATGCCAGCTGACTGACGTGCCGGAAACCATCCACATGATCCGCTGGCACGCCGAACTGATCGACAAGATCTACGACAACACCGCCCCGGTCGGCCACGATGCACTGACCCTGGTGGTGCGCGAAGCCATCGGCGTGGTCGGCCTGGTGCTGCCGTGGAATTTCCCGCTGCTGATGCTGGCCTGGAAAATTGCTCCCTCGCTCGCGGCCGGTTGTTCGATTGTGGTCAAGCCTGCCAAGGAGACCACGTTGACGGCGTTACGCGTCGCCGAGCTGGCGTCCCAGGCCGGCATTCCGGATGGCGTGTTCAACGTGGTCTCCGGTGGTGGTCGCGAAGTGGGCGAGCCGTTGGGTCGTCACATGGATGTCACCATGGTCAGCTTCACCGGTTCCACCGACACCGGCCGCCTGTTCTTGCAGTACGCGGCAGAATCGAACCTCAAGCGCATCGTGCTTGAACTCGGTGGTAAAAACCCGGCCGTGGTCATGAACGATGTGGCCGACCTGGATCTGGTGGCGGGGCATATCGTCAACGGTTCGTTCTGGAATATGGGGGAAAACTGCTCGGCGTCTTCGCGCCTGATCGTCCACGCCGATATCAAGGATGAACTGCTCAGGCGCATAGGCGTGCAACTGCAGGCCTGGAAGATGGGCAGCCCGCTTGATCCGGACAACCGATTGGGTTCGATGGTCAGCAAAGCGCACTTCGATAAAGTCAGTTCATACCTGGTACAGGCCGGCAACGAACAACTGCGCGTGGTCTTCGGAGGCAAGACCGAATACGACATTTACGTGCAACCGACCGTGGTCGATGGGGTAGGTGCCGACAGCCTGCTGTTCAGGGAAGAGATCTTCGGGCCGGTGCTGACCGTCACGACGTTCAATACCCTGGAAGAAGCCATCACCTTGGCCAACGACACGATCTACGGCCTGGCCGCATCGGTCTATACCGACAACCTGCGCAACGCGATCAAGCTCTCCCGCGAGATCCGCGCCGGCATTGTCACCGTCAACTGCTTTGGCGAAGGCGACGCCTCCACCCCATTCGGCGGCTACAAGCAGTCAGGGTTCGGTGGGCGTGACAAATCCATCTGGGCCCATGACCAATACACCGAGATCAAGACCATCTGGATCGACGTGTCCCAAGGCTGAGACACACAGGCAGCGCCTCGCTTCAACGCTCAACGCAGGGGCGGGGCGTCTGTGTCAGCGGAGCAGGGCGAGGGCAGCTCACCCGCCGCTGCACGCCCGGAGGCCTCAGTCGGAGCGCGCAGCCTCCATGCCGCGCCGGATCCGCATCAGGTCCTGATACGCCTCGGTGCGCTTTGCATCGGCTAGCTGTTTCGCTTCGGTAAAGCGCAGCCAGTCACCGGCGTCGGCCAGGCTGCTGCCTATGATGGCGTAGGCCTGTGTTTCCAGGCGGTCGGCCTCGTAGAACAGTTCGGTGTTTGTGGCCAGCTCTGCTTCCCAGCCGGTTTGTTTCGACGCTTCACGCCTATTCGCTGCCATGGCCTTCACCCCAAGGTCGTCATGTGCGAGCGAAGAGTGCAGGGGCCTGGTCGA
Organism: Pseudomonas sp. GV047; assembly: GCF_003058245.1. NCBI lineage: Bacteria > Pseudomonadati > Pseudomonadota > Gammaproteobacteria > Pseudomonadales > Pseudomonadaceae > Pseudomonas > Pseudomonas sp. GV047. The sequence goes on from NZ_QCWA01000012.1 coordinate 95,285, forward strand.
GGCCGCCGGGTTCGTTGCTCGCGTAGGAGCGACACAAGCCGTTCTCGTGTCTGATAGGTCCTTCAATGTTGATGGATAAACGTGGGGGTTCGTTCAAATTAGTTCGGGGGCGGGCCGCACGCTCGGCTCGATCTATGTGATACCGGCAGCAGGTCTGGTGCTGGTACTGGGCGTCTACCGGTTTAGCTCCGAAGGCGGTGCACTGATCAATGTGATCGGCAACGGCGTGGCCACCCTGTTCATTGCCCGCTGGGATGGGGCGCTGGACCGTTAGCCACTCAAGCGGGAGTTGGGGTAGGTCGCAGAAAGCCTTGGTCAATCGGCCGGTTTGGCTGTGCCCAGCACGCGATTCAACTCGCCAGCGACAGCGATGAGTTGTTGTTCCAGTGCTTCAACTTCAGAGAGGCTAATGCCATTGTTGATAACTTGCAGGGTTTTAGCCCGCTTCTTTGGGGCGGGCGCCAGATTGTGTGCTTGTTGCGAAATCAACGCCTGACGCAACAGATTGTTGATCACGGTTTGATAGCCCGTACCGGCGCTTTCTGCGCGTTCACGGGCGGCATCGATAACCGCATCGTCAAGCATGATGGTGATGCGGGTCTTGCCCTTGTTGCTGGCGACAGCACCGCGTTTGCTGTGGGTGAAATCGTATTCGTCTTTCATTGTTCAAGCCTCCAGATAACGGCGCCGTTCATTTTTTGATGCGAGCCTGGCGCTGATAACGCGTACGAAATTCGGATCGCGGTAAGTGTATGTCACTACCAAAATTCGTCCCCTCGCGTCAGTGCCCATGGTCACCCAGCGCTCTTCATCGTGATCGTGGTCTTGTATCGTCAGGGCGATCTCATCGTTGAACACCGGCTCTGCCTCCGCCAGGCTTATGCCCTTGTGCTTCTGCTGATTGGCGATGTTTTTTGCCTCATCGTATTGAATCCTGAACGTCTTCATTATGCATACTTTATATGTATGAAAAAGCGGTTGAAGGAACCGTCAGTCAGGAAGATGGCCCGCCATAAATAGCGGTAGTGTGAATTTGCCATGTTCCGCTCGGTCAGTTGGGTCTCGATCTTGCTGAGGTTGCCAACATATTTCCGTGCGTAATGGTTAATCCGTTACGTAGAAGGATTCTGTTTTGATTGTCGGAAGAGGCGAGCTTGAACAGGTGAGTAATCGGACAGATCAACGTTCGCGGGGCCGGATCAATACTAAGTTTGTTCACATCAACCCTTATTCCCCGGCATGCTCATTTCACTGACCACGCCGGGGAAAAGATCAGGACAGCGACTTTTAACGCATATGCAAAATAATCGGACTGCTGCTGGCCGGGTCGGTATGCCCGCGCAGCTTGCCGACTGCCTTGGCGTCGATCGCCTCCCCGTGGTTGCCCCAGGTGCTGCGCACGTAGGTCAGTACCTGGGCGATTTCCGCATCGGACAGTTGCTCACGAAACGCCGGCATGCGGTAGGCGTCCGGTACGCCGGCGGCCACTACCCGCTGTGAGCCGTTGAGGGTGATGTTGATCGCCGAGGCGCTTTCCCTGGCCAATGCCGAGGTGGCGCCGGCCAGGGGTGGCATCCATTCGGGTTGGCCCTTGCCGTCAAGGCCATGGCAGGAGGCGCAGCGGGTCGCGTAGGTGTGGGCACCGGGGACGTCCTGGCGTGTATCGGCGGCTACGTACTGCCAGGGCGTGCCGTCACGCTGTGGGTCGCCGGGCAGTGACTTGAGGTAACGGGCGATGGCGGCCAGGTCGGCGTCTTCCATGAACTGCGTGGAGTTGTTGAACGCTTCGGTCATCGAGCCGTAGACCACCGCATGGGCGTTGCGCCCGGTCTTGAGGAATTGCACGATCTGCGCCTCGCTCCAGCGCCCCAGGCCGGTGTTGGGGTCCTGGCGCAGGCTCGGAGCGTACCAGCCGTCGAGCAGGGCGCCGGCGAGGAACGGCTTGCCGGACTCGTCCAGGGCTTTTTCGTTGAAGGCCAGGCCGCGCGGCGTGTGGCAGCTGCCGCAGTGGCCAGGGCCCTGGACGATGTAGGCGCCACGGTTCCATCGCGCGTCCTGGTTGGGTTTGGCCGCGTAAGTGGCGGTCGGCGCGAAGAGGCCGTTCCACAGGGCAATGGGCCAGCGCAGATTGAGCGGCCAGGGAATATCGCTGGGGATGTTGGGCTCGTTGGCCGGTTGTACGCCTTGCATGAAGAACGCATACATCGCGCGGATATCGTCGTCGCTGAGCTTGGCGTAAGACGGGTAGGGCATCGCCGGGTAGAGCCGGCGGCCGCCCGGTGCTACGCCGTGGCGCACTGCACGGTCGAAGTCGGCGAGGCTGTAGGTGCCGATGCCGTGGGTGCGGTCCGGGGTGATGTTGGTGGCGTGAATCGCCCCCAGCGGCGTGGCCATTTCCAGGCCCCCGGCGAAGGGCGCCTTGCCCGGCAGGCTGTGGCAGGCGACGCAGTCACTGAGGCGGGCGACATACTCGCCGCGACTGACCTGTGCGGGGTCGACGCTGGCGGCCTGTTCCTGCTCAAACGGTGACGCGGGCTGGCGGGTGACATACCAGGCCAGCAGGGCTGCCGCGACCAGGCAGGGCAGCGCCAGCCAGCCTGCGGTTCTTACGAATCGACGGTTGTTCATGGGCGTTCCCTGTGAGTCAGCTGAAGGTGTATCGGCTTAATGGCAGGCTGCGAATTCGCTGCCCCGTCAATTGCGCGACCGCATTGGCCACGGCCGGTGCCACGGCGGGCAGCGGCGGCTCACCGATACCGCCCATCTTCTCGCCACTCTCGACGATCTTCACGTGTACCTGCGCCATCCGTGAGGGCGGCAGGATCGGGTAAAGGTCGTAATTGCGTGCCCGTGGCTTACCGTCCACGTACACCGCTTCCTCCAGCAATGTCTGCGATAAGCCCAAGGCCACCGCGCCATTGACCTGGGCTTGCACAATCGCCGGGTTGACGATGCTGCCGGGGTCGATGGCTTCCCAGATGTGGTGCACCTTGACCTGGCCGTTTTCAAGCGACACTTCGGCGATCACCGCCGCGTGGGAGCCGAACGGCGAGGCCATGGCCACGCCGCGTGCGCGCCGGGTGCCGTCTTCGGCGGTGTAGGGGCCACGCTTCCAGCCACCGGACAACTCGCCCACGGCCTTGAGCAGGGTGGTCAGCCGTGGGTTGTCGCGCAGCAGGTGCAGGCGCAGCTCATAGGGATCGCGGCCGCCTTTGTCCGCCAGCTCATCAAGGAACGCTTCGTAGAAGAAGTCATTCAGCGAATTGCCCACCGAACGCCAGTAGCCGAGCATGGCCGGGCCCTTGACGTAGATCTGCGCGATGCGTTTGTTGGGGATGGCGTAGCTCTTGCCCGACAACCCTTCAAGGGCGGTGGGGTCGAGTTTTTCGCCCTGCTTGCCGGCGATGGCCTCGGTAGGGCCTTCGGTGGCGCTCACCGCTTCGATCGCCACCGGCAGGCCGTCGGCGTCCAGCGCGGCGCGGAACTTGACCACCGCCACCGGGCGCAACACGTCGCGCAGGAACTCTTCCTCACGGCTCCAGATCAGCTTGACCGGACGACCCACCGCCTTGGCCAATGCAATCGCCTGGGGGTAGGGGCTGGCCGAGTCATACAGGAAGTGCCGGCCGAAAAAACCGCCCAGCAGCGGCGAGTGCAGGGTCACCTGCGCGGGGTCGAGCCCGGCGCGCTTGGCGATGTCGGCGCGGAAAAGATCGGGTGCCTGGTTGGGCAGCCAGATCTCCAACGAACCGTCGGGGTTGAAGCGCGCCAGGGCTGACGGTGGCTCCAGTTGCCCATGGTTGAGGTATTGGTTGTGGTAGGTGGCCTCGACCTGGGTCTTGGCGTTTTTCAACGCGCCGGCCACATCGCCTTCGTTCTCGTCGTCACGGGCCGGGCCTTGCTGGGCCGCGAGGAAATCGCGAAAGCCGTCGCTGGAAAAATCAGCGGGCATGCCGCGCACTTTTGAGTCGGCCGTCGGTTCCTGCCAGTCGACCTGGATCGCCTCCACCGCACGCTTGGCGTGCCACCAGCGTTCGGCCACCACGGCCACCGCGCCGGGCAGCACGTGCACGGAGTGCACGCCTTTCATGGCTTCGACCTGGGATTGATTGCGCAGGCTGCCCACGGTCATGCCCAGGCGCGGCGCGTGCTGCACGGCGGCGTGGAGCATGCCGTCGACCTTGATGTCGATGCTGTACTGCGCCTTGCCGGTGGATTTGTCATAGGCATCCAGGCGCTTGACCGGTTTGCCGATCCAGCGGAACTGGCTCGGGTCGCGCAGGGTGATGCCGGCCGGGTCGGGCACCGGCATGTCCAGGGCGCGGCCGGCCAACTCGCCGTAGCCCAGGGAACGGCCGGAGGCGGCGTGCACCACGCGGCCGGGTTGGGTGGTCAGTTGGGCCACCGGCACACCAAGCTGCTCGGCGCCGGCCTGCAACAGCATGGCGCGGGCGAGGGCGCCCAGGCGGCGCATGACCGGGTAGCTCATGCGCACCGACATGCTGCCGCCGGTGATGCGCATGCCGTTCTCCATCACCACATAGGCCTCACCGGGTGGCGCGGCTTCGACGATAAAGGTGGCGGGGTCGGCATCCAGCTCTTCGCCGACGATCTGCGCCATGGCGGTGTGGGTACCTTGGCCGCCTTCCATAAAGGGGCTGAGCAGGCGCACCGTACCGTCCGGGCGAATCTCCAGGAACGCCGGTACCTGGGTGCCGCGTTCTGCGGCGGCAGCGGCCTGCACCCTGGCCGAACCCAGTGGCAGGCCAAAACCGATGACCAGTGCACCCACCGCCGTGCTGGCGAGGAAGCGTCGACGCGACAGGTTGATCGGCTCGCCCAGGGTGAGGCCGGGGATGACGGATGGCGTGTTCATCAGGCGCTCTCCTTCCCGGCGGCCAGGTCATGCATGGCGGCATGGATGGCGTTGTAGGTGCCGCAGCGGCACAGGTTGACCATGGCCGCGTCGATTTGCGCAGTGGTCGGCGCGGGGCTGTGCTTGAGCAGCGCGGTGGCTGCCACCACCTGCCCGGACTGGCAGTAACCGCATTGCGCCACCTGATGCTCGACCCAGGCACTGACCACCCGCTTGCCCACTTCATCAGCTTCGATGGCCTCGATGGTGGTGATCTCACGCCCGACCACCCCGGCCACCGGCGTGACGCACGAACGCACGACATTGCCGTCCACCAGCACCGAGCAGGCGCCGCATTGGGCCAGGCCACAGCCGTACTTGGTGCCGGTCAGCCCGAGGTCATCGCGGATCACCCACAGCAGCGGCGTGTCGGCGTCGGCGTCGACCTGATAGGTCTTTTGATTGATGCGTAATTCCATGGCTGGCTCACCTGCTGATCATCGGTCGGGATAGCGTGTTTCTTATAAGAAAGGCGATGGGCGCCCATTGTCGAACTCTAGATCAGGGCACAAGGGCCATCCATGAAAAAACCGAACATTCGGAGGATCAGGCAAGTATTCGAGAGGATTGAGTCAGTCAGGCAGGTGCTCGATCAACACAGGGGCCGGCAGCCGATTGGTTTGTGAGGGTTTATTGATCTGGGTCAGTACAACCCCCTATTGGCTCCAGATGACCGTCCGAGAGCGGTAGCGCCGTTTTCATGGGTGATATTATGGCGCCACTATCTTGGCGTGACAGGCGCCAGTCTGATCCATGGACATGAGGCTTTAGGGAAATGCTTAAGAACGCTCCGCTGCGTCTGAAACTGTTGTTGATTCTGCTGCTGCCCATGCTCGGGTTCCTGACCCTGGCCGGCGTGTTTGTGGTGGACAATTACAAAACGCTGCGCGACATGAACACCACGGTGATGGCCAGCGCCACCGCCCAGAAGTTGAGCCAGTTGATTACCACCTTGCAGCGTGAGCGTGGTGCCAGTGGCGTGTTCCTCGGCAGTGGCGGCAAGTCCATGGGCGAGCGGATGGTGCAGATGCGCAGGGATTCCAGCGCGGCCGTCGAGGTGGTGCGCGGTTTGTCCACCTCCGGCGGTGCGAACCTGGACAACGTCCTGCGGGCCCTGGACCAGTTGCCGGCGATGCGTGGGCAGGTCGACAAGCTGAGTATCAACAGCACCGAATCCGGCGCGCGGTATACCGAGATCATTCAAGTGCTGACCGGTTACACCCATTCCCTGGAAGCGAGCGTCAACAACGCGACCATCGTCTACGCCCTGGGGGCCCTGAATCAATTTATCGAAATGAAAGAGCGGGCCGGGCGCGAGCGCGTGGTGCTGGGCCTGGTCTTCAGCCAGGGGCATTTCGATGAGGCGCTGTTGTCGCGCTTCAGCCGCAACCTGGGCGAGTTCGGCGCCTATTACGATGCGTTCCGGCGCAAGGCGCCCGCGGCCTCGCTGGCGCAGTTCGATACGCAAATGCAACAACCTGCCGCCGTCGAAGTCGGCAAGTTGCAGCGCCTGGCGTTTGAGGTGCCGATGGGGCAGGCGCTGGGGATCAAACCCGAAGCCTGGTTTGAAACCTCTACCCAACGCATTGACCTGATGAGCCAAGTGGAGGAAGCCCTGGGCCAAAGTGTCAGCAGCCTGGCGATGCACGAGCGGGATGACGCCCGCCGCGCCCTGTGGCTGACCGTTGGCGCGGTGATCGTGTCCCTGCTGGCGGTGGCGGTGTTGTCCTGGCTGATCATCCGCATGATCGATTCGGCGGTGCGCGACCTCAACCGCGTGCTCAATGACCTGGCAGAGCGCGATCTCAGCGCGCGGGCGACTTATGAAAGCAAGGATGAATTCGGTCAGATCTCGCGCAACCTCAACCGCATGGCGCAAGAGATCAGTGGCGTGGTGCAGGAAATCGGCAACGCCACCGCGCAGGTTGCAACGGCGGCGGAGGAGTCTTCCACGGTGACGATGCAGACCAGCCAGAGCGTCGAGCAACAGCGTCAAAGCACCGAACTGGTGGCCACGGCGATCAACCAGATGAGCGCCACCGTGCGCGAGGTGGCGCACAGCACCAACGATGCGGCGCAGCTGTCGCAGCGGGTCAATACCAGCACCACCCAAGGACGCACCGAGATCGAAGGCACCATCACCCTGATCCGCCAGCTCTCGGGGCAGGCCGAGGACACCGCGCTGATCATTGGTGAACTCAAGCAGGAAAGCGATGGGATTTCCTCCGTGCTCGACGTCATTCGCGGCATTGCCGAGCAAACCAACCTGCTGGCCTTGAACGCGGCCATCGAAGCGGCGCGGGCGGGGGATCATGGGCGCGGATTTGCCGTGGTGGCGTCCGAGGTGCGGGTACTTGCGCAGAAGACCCAGGAGTCCACCGGGAACATTCAGCAGATGATCAGCAACCTGCAAAGTGGTTCGGATCGGGCGAGCTCGTCCATGCAGGAGACTCTGGGCAAGGCCCAGGACGGCGCGCGCAAGGTCGAACGTGCGGGTGAATTGTTGTTGGAGATCGCCGAAGGCGTGGCCAGTATCAGTGATCGCAACCTGCAGATTGCTTCGGCGGCCGAAGAGCAGAGTGCGGTTTCAGAAGACATCAACCGTAACGTCAACGAGATCAACGACCTGGTCATCCAGGTCAGTGCCGGCGCCGAGCAAACCGCAATCACCAGCCAGGAACTGGCGCGCCTGGCCGAGCACCAGCAGCGGCTGGTCAATCGGTTCAAGGTGGCATGAGGCGAGGGCGGCCTGCTCCGATGGCGGTGGGTCAGTCGACCTCTACAGTGACTGACACTCCGCTATCGGGAGCAAGCCCCCTGCCACAGTTGTTTGGTGGCGATGGATGGATGGCAGCAAGGCCTTGATGTCGTCCAAGCCTGCTCCTGCAGTCAGTCCGCCCAGCCGTCACGCACCGCACTGCGAATCCCCTCCAGCAACATCGCGAACGCCGGGTTGTCATTGTTCTCGCGCCAGATCAGGTGCAGTTCACTTTGCGCGCCTTCGCCCAGGTCGATATCGCGAAACACCACGTTCTTGAACACCACGCTGCTGGCGCAACGCGGTACCAGCGCCAAGCCCATGCCGGCGTTGACCAGGGCCAGGATGGTCAGGGACGAGCCCAGCCACTGCACATATTCGGGGGCGACACGGGCCGAGCGCAGCAGGCCGGTAAGCAGTTCGTTGAACGGCGGGTAGGCCGCATGGGCGTACATCAGGAAGGGCTGGGCGTCGAGGTCGTGGACGCTGACGCTGTCGGCACTGGCCAGTCGATGGCTGCTCGGCACCGCCAGCACGAAGGGCTCGCGCACCAGGCATTCGGTGGCATAACCGGGTTCCAGCAGGGGCGCGCGGACGATGCCCAGGTCGATGCGCCGCGCACGCAGGGCTTCGTATTGCTGGTAGGTGTTCATCTCCGAGAGGTCGATCCTGACCTGGGGCTGCTTGAGCCTTGCCTCGGCAATCACCCTGGGCAAAAACTCATACACCGCGCTGCCGACGAAGCTGATATTCACCGTGCCGATATCGCCCTCGGCAAACCGCCGGGCGGTCACGGCTGCCTGCTGAGCGCGCTCCAGCAGGTTCTGCGCCTCGATGAAAAATGCGCGCCCGGCGGCGGTGAGGGCGACGCTGCGGGTGGTGCGGGTAAACAGCTCTACGCCCAGATGATGTTCGAGCAATTGGATCTGCCGGCTGAGGGGCGGCTGGGTCATGTTCAGGCGTTCGGCGGCGCGGCGAAAATTCAGCTCGGTGGCCACGGTGGTGAAGCAGCGCAGTTGTGTCAGTTCGAACATTGATCTAATCCAGGTATCAATCGAATGCCAAGTTAGATTAGACGGGAACAATCCCCGGCGTCCATCATCGGTGCGTCCCTAAAAAAACAATGAGTGGGAGTTGCCCTTGGATACCGTCCAGAATCCGCCCGACCCGAGCGTGCTCGCCCGCGCAGCCGCCAAGGTCAAGCGCCATGTGCTGCCGTTGTTCGTGGTGATGTTCATCGTCAATTACATCGACCGGGTCAATATCGGCTTTGTGCGCAGCCATATGGAGACCGACCTGGGCATTGGCGCCGCCGCCTATGGCCTGGGTGCCGGGTTGTTTTTCATCGGTTACGCGATCTTCGAAGTGCCGTCCAACCTGCTGCTGCAGCGCTACGGCGCACGGGCCTGGTTGACGCGCATCATGTTCACCTGGGGCGCGGCCGCGATGGCCATGGCCTTTGTCAAAGGCGAAACCAGTTTCTATATCCTGCGCTTCGTGCTCGGCGCGGCCGAAGCCGGTTTTTTCCCCGGCATCATCTACTACTTCACCCAATGGCTGCCGGCCGCCGAGCGCGGCAAGGCGATGGCGATTTTCCTCAGCGGTTCGGCCATCGCCTCGGTGATTTCCGGGCCGGTGTCGGGGGCGTTGCTCAACGTCAGCGGCTTGAGCCTGCATGGCTGGCAGTGGATGTTCCTGATCGAGGGCTTTGCCTCCATCCTGTTGTGCGGGTTTGTGTGGTTCTGGTTGCAGTCTCATCCCCATCAGGCCAAGTGGCTCAGCGCCGAAGAAAAGCACGCACTGGTGACGGCCATCGCGCTTGAGCAAACGGCCCGCGAAGCCACCCGGAGCGTGCGGCCGTCGATTTTCAAGCTGCTGGCCGACAAACAGATCGCGCTGTTCTGCTTTATCTACTTTTCCATCGCCCTGACCATCTACGGCGCCACGTTCTGGCTGCCGAGCATGATCAAGAAAATGGGCAACCTGGGCGACTTCCAGGTGGGGTTGTTCAACTCGATCCCGTGGTTGATTTCCATCGTCGCCATGTATGGGTTCGCTGCCCTGGCGAGCAAGTGGAAACACCAGCAGGCGTGGGTGGCGCTGATGCTGGTGATCGCCGCCGTCGGCATGTTCATGTCCACCACCGGCGGGCCGGTGTTTGCGTTTGTGGCCATCTGTTTTGCCGCGATTGGCTTCAAGGCCGCCTCGGCGCTGTTCTGGCCGATCCCCCAGGGTTACCTGGATGCGCGCATCGCCGCGGCGGTGATCGCCTTGATCAATTCGGTCGGCAACCTCGGCGGTTTTGTTGCACCCACCACCTTCGGCCTGCTGGAGCAGACCACCGGTTCGATTGAAGGCGGACTGTATGGCCTGGCCGCGACCTCGCTGGTGGCCGCGGTGGTGGTGTTTTTTGCGCGCACCGCACCACGGCCCGGTGTGCCGCCCACCTCCAAACCGACTCATCATCACGCCTTGCGTCCAGGCCCACAGGGAGCCGCCTCTTGAAAATCGTCCGCGTCACCGTCACCCCCATCGCGTTCCGCGACCCGCCGCTGCTCAACGCCAGCGGTATCCACGAAGCCTTCGCGCTGCGCTCGATCATCGAAATCGAGAGCGACACCGGCTACATCGGCCTTGGCGAGAGCTACGGCGATGCCCCGGCGCTGGCGATCCAGCAACAGGTCAAGGACCAACTGATCGGCCTCGATCCGTTCAACCTCAACCAACTGCGCGCCATCGTGCAGGCCACCGTGGCGGCGCACAAACCCGCGAGCATTGCCGGCGCCGAACTGGCCCCCGGTTCCCATGCGAGCAAGGCAGTGAGCAATGCCTATTCGGCGTTTGAGGTGGCGTTTCTCGACCTGCAGGCGCACTCATTGAATGTGCCGCTGGTGGACCTGCTGGGCGGCGCGATCCGCGACCGGATCCCGTTCAGCGCCTACCTGTTCTTCAAGTATGCCGAGCACATCGACTCGCCCTATAAACCCGACAGTTGGGGCGAAGCCCTCAACGAAGTACAGATCGTCGCCCAGGCGCGGCGGATGATCGACACCTATGGCTTCAAAAGCATCAAGCTCAAGGCCGGTGCGCTGGACCCTGAGCATGAAGTGGCGTGCATCAAGGCCTTGAAAAAGGCCTTCCCCGGTGTGCCGCTGCGCATCGATCCGAATGGCAATTGGTCCCTGGAAACCTCGATCCGCATGGCCGAACTGCTCGGCGATGACCTGCAGTATTACGAAGACCCGACCCCCGGCCTGGAAGGCATGGCCGAGTTGCACAAACGCACCGGCTTGCCCCTGGCGACCAACATGGTGGTCACCGATTTCGATGAGTTCCGCCGCAGCGTGGCCCTGGACAGCGTGCAGATCGTGCTCGCCGACCATCATTACTGGGGCGGCCTGCGCGACACCCAGGTATTGGCGAAGATGTGCCAGACCTTTGGCCTGGGCGTGTCGATGCACTCCAACTCACACCTGGGCATCAGCCTGATGGCCATGGCCCACGTGGCCGCGTCGGTGCCCAACCTCGACTACGCCTGTGACACCCACTACCCCTGGCAAGAACCGGACGAAGAAGTGATCAAGGGCGGCAAACTGCCGATTGTCGACGGCTGCGTGAAGATCACCCGCGCACCGGGGCTGGGCCTGGAACTGGACCCTGACCAACTGGGCAAGCTGCATAACCAATACCTCAGCTGCGGCATTCGCCAGCGCGACGACGTGAAGCAGATGCAGCGCTATCAACCGGATTGGAAGACCGTCAAACCGCGTTTCTGAAGCTGGTCGCTTCGTTTTGCCCGGTGGAGCCTTTAGCGGCCGCCGGGGTTTTTTTAGCTGAAATCTTCTTCGAAGTGCTCCTGTTCACCCCGTGTATCACTCTGGCGTCGCACCACCTCCATCTGCCGCAACTCCACCCGGCGGATTTTGCCGGAAATGGTCTTGGGCAATTCGCTGACAAACTCGATCCGCCGCACCCGCTTGTAGGGCGCCAGGTGCTCGCGGGCGAACTCAAGGATGTGGCGTGCCAGCTCGGCGCTGCCCGGGGCGTCGTGGGCCAGGATCAGGAACGCCTTGGGCACCGCCAGGCGCAACGGATCGGGGCTGGGCACCACGGCCACTTCCATCACCGCCGGGTGTTCGATCAGTGCGCTTTCCAGCTCGAAGGGGCTGATCCGGTAGTCGGAGGCCTTGAACACGTCGTCGGCGCGCCCCACGAAGGTGATGTAGCCGTCGGCGTCGATCTGCGCGGTGTCGCCGGTGCGGTAGTAACCGTCGCGCATCACCTCGGCGGTTTTCTCCGGGCTGTCTTCGTAGCCGAGCATCAGGCCCAGTGGGCGTATATCCAGGGGCAGGGCGACTTCACCCTCGGTGCCCGGCACGCCGTCGGCGTCCAGCAGGGCCACCTGATAGCCCGGCAACGGGCGGCCCATGGAGCCTGGCTTGAGCAACTGGCCCGGGGTGTTGCCGACCAGGGCGGTGGTTTCCGATTGGCCGAAGCCGTCGCGCAGCGGCAGGCCCCAGGCCTGTTGGATCTGCTCGATGATCTCCGGGTTCAGCGGTTCACCGGCGCCCACCAGTTCGCGCAGGTTCAGGCGTGTTTTGTAGCTGGCCAGGTCTTCCTGGATCAGCATGCGCCACACCGTGGGCGGGGCGCACAGGCTGGTCACCCGGTACTGCTCCAGCGCGCCGAGCAATGCCTGGGCACTGAACCGCGCGACGTTATGGATAAAAATGCAGGCGCCGGCATTCCACGGCGCGAACAGGCAGCTCCAGGCATGCTTGGCCCAGCCCGGCGAGGAGATGTTCAGGTGCAGGTCGCCGGGTTGCAGGCCGATCCAGTACATGGTCGACAGATGGCCGACCGGATAGCTCTGGTGGCTGTGCAGCACCATCTTCGGTTTTGAGGTGGTGCCGGAGGTGAAATACAGCAGCATCGGGTCCGTGGCCAAGGTACGGCCCTCGACCTCGAACCGCTCGGGGTATTCGAAGGCGGCGCTGTGCGCGACCCAGCCAGTCGGCGCCGCTCCCACGCAGACGCGGCTGCAACCTTCGCCCAGGCCCTCGAACTTGCCGACATGCGCCGCGCCGACCACCAGGTGGCGGACCTGGCCTCGCTCGATGCGGTCGTGCAGGTCGACGGGGTTGAGCAGGGCGGTGGCGGGGATCACCACCGCGCCGAGCTTGAAGGCCGCCAGCATGGTTTCCCACAGCGCCACATCGTTGCCGAGCATCAGCAGCACGCGCTCGCCACGCTTCACGCCGAGGGCGCGCAGGTGGTTGGCCACCTGGTTGGAACGCGCGGCCAGTTGCTGGAAGCTGTAGCGCTGCTCGCTGCCGTCCTCTTCGACGATCCACAGCGCGTCGGCGGCATTGCCCTCGGCGATGGCATCGAAGTAGTCCAGGGCCCAATTGAATTCGCTCAGCTGTGGCCAACGAAAATCCCGGGCGGCGGTGGCGTAGTCGGTGCGGTGCGCGAGCAGGAAATCCCGGGCAGCCAGGAAGGACTGGGTCATGGTCGGTGTCCTTAATTATTGTTGTGGGGACTGGCCCTTCGGGTGCACCGAGAGGCTGGACCGAGTATAGGCACGCATAAATAAGAGCAAAACGCTCAAAAACACCGGAGCGTTGTGCAAAAAAGTCATGGGCGATAAGGGCTGGCGAGGAGTGATTGACGGGTGATACGTAAAAGTCCAGTATGGAATTATAAGTACAAAATACCCGCTCCAGCTTTTTCTTCACGCTTGCCAAAACCAATAACAACTCGCGAGACACGACCATGAAGAAACTCTCCCTCATCACCGCCCTGGCCTTGGGCCTGATCGCCTCCAGCCAGCTGCTGGCCGCCGAGAAAACCCTGCGTATCGGCATCGAAGCGGCTTACCCGCCGTTTGCGTCCAAGACCGAAGAGGGCAAGATCGTCGGCTTCGACTACGACATCGGCAATGCGCTGTGCGCGCAGATGAAGGTCAAGTGTGTGTGGGTCGAAGGTGAATTCGACGGCCTGATTCCTTCCCTCAAGGTGAAGAAAATCGACATGGCGTTGTCGTCCATGACCATCAATGACGATCGCAAGAAGTCGGTGGATTTCTCCCACAAGTACTACTTCACCTCGTCGCGCCTGGTGATGAAGGACGGTGCCGTGGTGGACGACCAGTACGCCAGCCTCAAGGGCAAGACCGTGGGTGTGCAGCGCGCCACCACCACCGACCGTTACGCCACCGAGGTGTTCGAACCCAAGGGCATCAACGTCAAGCGCTACAGCAATAACGAAGAGATCTACATGGACCTGGCGGCAGGCCGGCTGGATGCGATCTTTGCCGACACCATTCCCTTGAATGACTTTTTGCAGATGCCTCGGGGCAAGGGCTATGGGTTTGTCGGCCCGGAACTCAAGGACCCGAAATACGTGGGCGAGGGCGCCGGGATCGCGGTGCGCAAGGGTAATACCGCGCTGGTCAGCGAACTGAACAGCGCCATCGACGGCATTCGCGCCAGTGGGGAATACCAGAAGATTTCACAGCAGTACTTCAAGGCCGATATCTACGGCGATTGAGCGTCCTGCGCGGGCAAAATGTGGTGGGAGAGGGCAAGCCCCCTCCCACATTTGATCAGCCCTTGAGTTCCTTCAAGTGCTTGTAGACCGTGGCCCGCCCCATGCCCAGCACATTGGCCACATAGTTCGAGGCGCTCTTGCCCTTGAACGCGCCTTCGGCATGCAGCGCCAGTACCAACTCGCGCTTGTGGTCACGGGTGAGCAGGTTCAGGCTCAGTTGGCGCTCGCGCATCCAGGCATGCAGGAACGTGTTGATGCGCTCCTGCCAGTCATCGCGAAACAGCGAGTCCGGTTGCGGGATCAGCTTGCTCGGCGACAGGAACAGGTCCAGCGCGGCCTTGGCGTTTTCGAACAGTGAGATATTCAGGTTGATGCACAGCACTGCCAGCCGGCGACCTGTGTGGTCATGCAGCACGGTGCTCAGGCTGCGGATTTTCTGGCCATCCCAATTGAGCTTTTCGTAGGGGCCGATATTCACGTCGCTGACGTCGGCGCTGAGCATGTCCTCCAGCGCCGAGTCGTCGCCAATGCCCCGTTTGGACAGGTTATTGGCGATGTAATCGACTTTTTGCGTGCGCAGGTCATGCAGCACCACTTCGGCGTGGGGGAAGAACAGCGTGGCGATTGCATCGGCAATCGCACGGAAATTCTGCAGGACTTTTTCGTGTTCGGCGCTGTTCATCAATGGGGCTCCAGGCGGGCGAGGGAGAGCATACCAGCGTCGAGGGCGAACCGTGTCAGTGCCTCCGGCAACGCTTCACCGCGCACCAGCGCTGCACTGGCCTGGCCCATGGCGGGCGATGTCTGGATCCCATAACCGCCTTGCGCCGCCACCCAGAACAGGCCGGGTACCAGCGGGTCGAAGCCGCTGAGCAAATCACCATCGTGCACAAAGCTGCGCAGGCCGGCCCAGGTGCGCGTCGGGCGGCGGATGCTCAGGGTGGTGGCTTCTTCGATCTGGTAGATGCCCATGGCGATGTCCAGCTCTTCGGGCTGTACATCCTGGGGCTCCACCGGGTCGGCATTCGCCGGCGAGCCGAGGAACATGCCGGCGTCGGGCTTCATGTAGAAGGCTTCGTCGAGGGCCACCAGCATCGGCCAGGCATGGCTGTCCACGCCTTCGGGGCCGGCGAAGATAAATGCCGAGCGCCGCTTGGGTTGCAGGCCGATGGACGCGGCGCCCGCCAGCCCGCCGATATGATCGGCCCAGGCGCCGGCGGCGTTGATGATGATCGGCGCGGTGTAGGTCCCGTCCTGGGTGCTTACGTGCCAGAGGCCCGCGCTGTCACGGCTCAAGCCCAGCACGTGGCTGTCGGTGCGCACTTCGCCCTGATTGCGTCGGATACCGCGCAGATAGCCCTGGTGCAGGGCGTCGGTGTCGATGTCGCTGGCGGTCGGGTCATACAGCGCGCCATGGACTTTTTCCCGGCGCAGGATCGGCAGGCGCGCGCAGGCTTCATCCGCCGTGAGCCGTTCGACCTGGGGCACCGTGGCCTTGGCGCTCAGGTACTGGGCCTGCAATTCGGCAGCGTCGCCGTTGAAGTCCACGGTCATTTCGCCGCGCGGCGTCAGCAGCGGGTGCTCGCAGAAACCCGGCGGCGGGTTATCGAAAAACGCGCGGCTGGCCTGGGTCAACGCCCGCACCTGCGGGGTGCCATACGCCGCCGTGTAGAGCGCCGCCGAGCGTCCGGTGGAGTGATAGGCCGGGTGGGATTCACGCTCCAGCACCAGCACCTTGGCATGCTGCGACAACCAGAAACCCGTGGACGCGCCGGCAATGCCGCCGCCGATGATGATGAAGTCGGCGTGGCTCATAACAGTCTCCATAGGGCATTGGCCAGGGCGATGTCTTCCAGGCCCAGGCCGATGGAACGGAAAAATACGTGGCGGTCATAGGGCGGGCGCTGTACCTGCTCACTGAGCAGTTCGGGCAGGTCGCCGACGATGGCGTTTTTGTCCCAGCCGTGCTGTTCAGCGGCGATCAGCATCTCGCCGGCCGAGCCGGGGGTGGTCTGGCGATAGTCGCAGAACACCTGCATGGCGTTGAGGCTCTGGGGCGGCACTTCATGGGCACGCGGGGCGTTGGTGCTGATCGAGGTGATCAGCGCCGGCTTGCTCAAGCGCGACGGGTCGATCACCGGGCCGGCCGATGAGGTGCACAGCAGGATCACATCGGCGTCGGCCACCGCCGCATCGCAGCTGTCGGCGACGCTCAAGCGTGGATCCAGGCGTTTGATGGCGTCGGTATTGGCAGTGGCCAGGCTGGGCGAAAACACACTGATGCTCTGCCAGTCCCGCAGGTTTTTCACGTAGTGCAGATGCGCCTGGGCCACCTTGCCGTTGCCGATGATCGCCAGGCGCCGTGCTGCCTGCGGGGCCAACGCCTCCACCGCCAGCGCAGTGGTCGCGGCGGTGCGCGCGGTGGTCAACTCGGCGGCATCGCACAGCAACAGGGGCTCGCCGGTTTGCATCGACATCAACAGCGTCCAGGCCGTTACCAGCGGCCCTTGCTCGCGCACGATATACGGCGAGGTCTTGACCCCGTACACCCCCTCTGCAGCCAGCACGCCCAGGTAATTGATGAAGTCGCCCGCGCCGTGGGGGAACGCCACTAACTGCTGCGCCGGTTGCACCGCATGCCCGGCGGCCAGGGCGCGGAACAGCGTGAGCAGGATCTGCGGTACATCGACTTGGGCGAGCAATTCGCGGGCCTGGGCTTGGTTGATGACAAAAGGGGGGCTGGACATGGAGAGCTTCCAAATTAAACTAATTTGTCCATTATGGACTTTTAGTTTTATTGGGCAACCACTGGGCGCAAAAAATCTGCAGACCTTCTCCCCTACGTTAGAAGCAACGGTGGTCAGTTTGTCACTGAGCTCACCTTGGCGACCACGGCCCCGCGAGTTTCGACCCATCCTCCTCCAAGCACTTTGTAGAAGGTCACCAGGTTTGTCAGGCGCGACAACTGCGTGCCGATCAGGTCCTGTTGCGCGGTGTAGAGCGAACGTTGCGAGTCCAATACCGTGAGGTAACTGTCGATCCCCTGACTGAAGCGTGCCTGTGACAGCCGATAGCTTCTGGCGGTCGCATCTACCAGCGCTTGCTGTGCATCAAGCTGGCGCCCCAGTGTGCCGCGTTGCGCGAGCGCATCGCTGACTTCGCGAAACGCCGTTTGAATCGCCTTCTCGTAGTCCGCTACATAGATGTCTCGATCCGCTGTGGCGCTGGCCAGGTTGGCTTGGTTGGTACCGCCATCGAAGATCGGCAGCGAGAGTTGCGGCGCGAAACTCCAGGTTCCCGAACCGCCTTTGAACATGTTCGACAAACTCGCGCTTGAAGTCCCCGCCGAAGCCGTGAGGGTAATGCTTGGGTAAAACGCCGCACGGGCGGCGCCGATGTAGGCATTGGCGGCCTTCAGGTCGCGCTCGGCCTTGAGTATGTCGGGGCGGCGTTGCAGAAGGTCCGAGGTCAAGCCGGGCGGGATGTTGGCCAAAGGGCTCGCTTCGGCTGTCGAGCGTTCGGGCAGGGTCTTGGGCAGCAGCGCGGCTGGCAGATCGGCACCGACTACCAGGCGCAATGCGTTCAGGTCCTCGGCGACTTGAGCGGTATATTTTTCCACATCGACGCGTGCCGTTTCGACGCTGGTCTGTGCCTGGCTCAGGGTGAGGGCGGAAGATGAACCCAGGTCGAACATGCGCTGGTCGAGTGCGTAGCTGTCTTGCTGGCTGGTGAGCGTATCGTGCACCAGCTTGAGTCGGTCCTGGTCGGACGCCAGTGTGAGGTAGTCCGTGGCGACTTCCGCGATCAGGCTGATTTGAGTGCTTCGGCGATTCTCAGCCGTGGAGAAGTATTGCTCGAGTGCCTGCGCGCTGAGGCTGCGCAAGCGACCAAACAGGTCCAGTTCGTAGGCACTGAAGCCCAGCGTCGCGCTGTAGCTGTGCGTGACCATGGCCTGGCCCGTCTGGGATTGATCGGCCGGTGTGCGGCTGGCGCTGGAGCTGCCGCTGGCATCGACGCTGGGAAATAACGCCGCGTCTTGAACGCGGTAGGTGGCGCGAGCCTTTTCGATATTGAGCACCGCCACCCTCAGATCGCGGTTGTTGGCCAGGGCCAGCTCGATGACCTTTTGCAGGGACGGGTCGGTGAACACATCGCGCCAGCCCAGGTCAGCGACCGGCACGGTGGGCACTACGCCCTGGTCTTCGGGGAACGTCGCCGGGACGGGCGAGGGTGGAGGCTGGTAGGCCGGTATCAGGCTGCAACCGCTCAACAGAGCCCCCACTACCAGTACAGAACGTGTAAACCGTTGCATATCAGAGACCTTGTGCAGGGGCTGGTTGGGCAGGGGATTGCGTGGATGTCGGCGCAACGGTTTTTGGTTTGAACAGGCGCATCACCAGTACAAAAAACAGCGGAACAAAGACAATCGCCAGGAGCGTGCCGGAGAGCATGCCGCCGATCACTGCGCTGCCCAACGCGTGCTGTGCACCGGCCCCCGCGCCGCTGCCCAATACCATCGGTAACACGCCAAGAATGAATGCCAGGGACGTCATGAGTACCGGACGCAAGCGCATGCGCGCGGCTTCGAGTGCTGAATCCACCAGGCTCTGACCGCCGGCGTAGAGGTCTTTGGCGAACTCCACGATCAGGATGGCGTTTTTCGAGGCGAGGCCAATGGTGGTCAATATCCCGACCTGGAAGTACACGTCGTTCATTTTCCACGTCAGGATTGCGCCGACCAGGGCCCCCAGCACCCCCAGCGGTACTACCAGCACCACTGACAATGGAATCGCCCAGCTCTCATACAGTGCGGCCAGGCACAGGAACACGAACAGGATCGACAGGCTGTACAGCAAGCCGGTCTGGCCGGTCGAGGCTTTTTCCTGGCGCGACAGGCCAGTCCATTCGTAGCCGATGCCGGTCGGCAACTTGGCAACGGCGTCTTGCACGATCGCCAGTGCTTCGCCGCTGGACGCGGCTCCAGGCATGGCCATGCCCAATATCTCTACGGACGGGACGCCGTTATAGCGTTCAAGCCGAGGCGACCCCGAGGCCCACACCGCCTTTGAAAAGGCAGAGAAGGGCACCATGCCGCTGTCACTGTTGCGGATGTACCAGCGATTGATGTCATCGGGGAGCATGCGGTAGGTGGCATCCGCCTGCAGCATGACCTTTTTGACCCTGCCCTTGTCGATGAAGTCATTGACGTAACTGCTGCCCCAGGCAGCCGAGAAATTGTCATTGATATCGGCGATCGACACACCCAGTGCCTGGGCCTTGTCCGGGTCAATCTCGAGCTGCAGTTCAGGCGCGTCTTCCTGGCCGTTGGGCCGCACCGCCACCAGGCGCTTGTCTTTTGCGAGCTCGGCGAGCAGTTGGTTACGCGCACTCATCAAGGCTGCGTGGCCAAGGTTGGCGCGGTCTTGCAGCATCAGGTCGAAGCCGGTGGCATTGCCCAACTCCGCCACGGCCGGCGGGGCGAACGCAAATACCCGTGCGTCCCTGAGCGTCGAAAAGTAAGCCATGGCTTTGCTGGACACACCAGACACACTGAGCGCGTCACCCTTGCGCTCATCCCAGGGCCTGAGTTTGACGAACGCCAGGCCGGTGTTCTGGCCACTGCCGGCAAAGCTGAAGCCGGACACTGTGAACACGCCGGAGACCGCATCTTTCTGATCGACCAGGAAGTGTTGCTCGACCTGATGAATGACTTCATCGGTACGCGCGCCTGTCGCACCGGGTGGCAATTGCACCAGTACGAACAGGGTGCCCTGGTCTTCATCGGGCAGGAAGCCGACCGGCAACTTCATGAAGCCGAAGACCACCGCGCCCAGCACCACGGCGTACACCAGCATGTACCGCCAACCCTTGCCCACGATGTGGCGCACGATGCCTTGGTAGCCAAGGTTGCCTCGGTCAAACGAACGGTTGAACCAGCCGAAGAAACCGGTGGTAGCAGCGCCATGGCCTTGCTCAATGGGTTTGAGTAACGTTGCGCACAGGGCGGGTGTGAGCACCAGCGCTACCAGTACCGACAGCGTCATGGCCGAGACGATGGTGATGGAAAACTGTCGGTAGATCACGCCGCTGGAACCACTGAAAAACGCCATCGGCACAAATACGGCGGCCAGCACCAGGGCGACGCCCACCAAGGCTCCGGTGATCTGGCCCATTGACTTGCGAGTGGCCTCCTTCGGCGATAGCCCTTCCTGGGCCATGATCCGTTCGACGTTTTCCACCACGACAATGGCATCGTCCACCAGCAAACCGATGGCCAGTACCATGGCAAACATGGTCAGCGTATTGATCGTGAAACCGAACGTCGCGAGCACGCCGAAGGTGCCGAGCAGCACCACAGGTACAGCTATCGTCGGAATCAACGTGGCCCTGAAGTTTTGCAGGAACAGGTACATCACCAGGAAAACCAGTGCCACGGCTTCAACCAGGGTACGTACGACCTCCTCGATCGAAATACGCACGAAGGGCGTGGTGTCATAGGGCTTTTGCACGGCCATGCCGGGCGGGAAGAATTGCTCAAGCTCTGCTACCCGGGCGTCTATCGCCTTGACGGTGTCCAGGGCGTTGGCACCCGCGGCGAGCTTGATAGCCAGGCCCGCAGCGGGTTTGGCGTTGTAACGTCCGGCACTGGTGTAGCTTTCACTGCCCAGTTCTATGCGCGCAACGTCACGCAGGCGCACCTGAGAGCCATCAGTCTGGGTGCGCAGCAGGATGTCCTCGAATTCTTTCGCCGTTCTCAGGCGGGTCTGCGAGGTGATCGTCGCGTTGATCTGCTGGTTGCTGGTAGCGGGGAGGGCGCCCAACTGCCCGGCGGAGACCTGGACGTTCTGCGCCTGGATCGCGGTTTTCACATCGGTTGGCGTAAGGCTGAAGTTGGCCAACTGGTCGGGGTTGAGCCAGATGCGCATGGCGTACTGTGAGCCAAACAGCGTGGTGTCGCCCACCCCTTCAACCCGACTGATCGCATCCTGCACGTTGGCGGCCACGTAGTCCGAGAGGTCGGAGCCGCTCATGCTGCCGTCCTCGGAAGTAAACGCCAGGACATTGAGGAAGTTCGTCGCTGACTTTGTCACCGTCAGGCCCTGGTTCTGCACCTCTTGCGGCAACAGCGGTGTTGCCAGCGCGAGCTTGTTCTGAACCTGCACCTGCGCGGTATCGGGGTTGGTGCCGTTCTCGAACGTGAGTGTGATGGTGGCCGAACCGGAGGACTCACTGGTGGATGACATGTAGCTCAACCGGTCCAGCCCCTTCATCTTCTGCTCGATGATCTGGGTGACCGTGTCTTCCAGTGTCTTGGCCGACGCGCCGGGATAGGTGGCAGTAATTGCCACGGCGGGAGGCGCGATATCCGGGTACTGCGCGATCGGCAGCGTGAGGATCGAAAGGATGCCGGCCAGCATCACGAGAATAGCCAGCACCCATGCGAACACCGGGCGATCAATAAAAAAACGTGCCATGAGTAGCTCTCTCGCAGGTCAGTTTGACGCGGTGGCCTTGATGGCTGGCGCAGGGGGGGCAACGTGGGAGGCGTCGTCAGTCGGTTTGGTTACCCACGGTGTGACATTCACCTCCAGGCCCGGCGCGGCGTTTTGCTGGCCGTCGACTACAAGCTGGTCCCCCGGCTCAAGTCCGGCCTGCACCAACCACTGATCGCCTACTGCCCGCTCGGTCTGTAGTGGTCGACGCTGCAGTTTTTTCTCGCTGTCGACGACATAGGCGAACGGCTTGCCCGCACCATCCCTGGAGACCGCTTGCTGGGGCACCAACAGGGCGTTTTCCTTGACGGCCTCCTGCAGTATCGCGCGCACATACATGCCGGGCAGCAGCTCGCCGTCGGGGTTGGGAAATACCGCCCGCAAGGTGATCGTGCCGGTGTTCTGGTCCACGGTGACATCCGAGAATTCCAGGGTGCCCTCGTGCGGATAAGCGCTGCCATCTTCAAGCAGCAATTGCACCTTGGCCGAGTTGGCGCCGCTCTTTTGCAGTTCGCCTCGGGCCATCGCGTGTTTGAGTTGCAGCAGCGCGGTGCTGGATTGGGAGAGGTCGACGTACAGGGGATCCAGCTGTTGGACCGTCGCCAGTTCCGTGGTCTGGCTGGCGGTAACCAGTGTGCCGGGGGTGACGCTCGACTTGCCGATGCGCCCGGAGATCGGTGAATCCACACGGGCGTAAGACAGATTGATACGGCTGCTTTCAACGTCAGCCTTGGCTGATGCTACCTGGGCTTCGTCCTCGCCGAGGGAGGCGCTTGCATCATCGTAGTCCTGTTGGCTGACCGCCTGGATGGCCAGCAATTGCTTATAGCGTTCGGCCTTGAGCCGCGCAGTCTTGAGGGTTGCTTGCGCTTTGGCGAGCGCTGCTAGATTGCTGTCGTGGGTGGCCTTGTAGGTGGCCGGGTCGATTTGATACAGCGCCTGGCCTGCAGTGACATCGCTGCCTTCCTTGAACAGGCGAGTCTTGATGATCCCGGCAACTTGCGGGCGTACCTGCGCGACCAGGTACGCTGAGGTGCGGCCGGGGAGTTGTGTCGTCAGCGCCAGATGCCGGGGTTGCACGGTGATCACCCCCACGGTCGGTTTGCCCTGTGCAGGTGGAGGACCACCCGGCGGCTTGCCGCAGGCGGTGAGAAAGCAAGCAGCAGTACAGGCTGCGAAGAAGCTTAAGAAGTAAGTCAGGGGCGGGCGCAAGGCATTCTCCAGGGCGGGAAGGAGGAAGCGGATTAGTTATTTAAATACCGTACCGTACGGTAATGTATTGAGGTAAATTTGCGCCGTCAACCGGGATGAACGCCCCTGGGGTATCATCCGGGCGTTTGTGGAAGCAGTGGAGCAAGGGTTATGCGAGTCAAGACTGAAGCCAAACGCGAGTCCATCGTCGAGGCTGCAGCGCAGGTTTTTCTGGAGTTCGGCTTTGATGGTGCGTCCATGACGCAGATCGCCACGCGAGTGGGCGGATCAAAGGGGACGTTGTACGGGTACTTCAGCAGTAAGGAGGAGTTGTTTGTCGAGGTCATGCATGGCATGGCCAAGCGTTTCCTGGAGCCCATCTTCGAAGCGTTGCAGAAGGACCATGATGACTTGCGGCATGCATTGCAGCAGTTCGGCGAGCGCACCCTGGCCGTGTTGTGCCTGGAAGCTTCCATTCAGGCACGCCGCGCGATCATCGCGCAGTCGGGTCGCAGTGACATCGGCTTGCGGTTCTACGAGCGGGGCCCGAAAAAAGGCATGCGCGAAGTGGCCAGTTTCCTGACGCGCCGGATCGAGGCGGGCCAGCTCAGGCCGTGCGACCCGGAGGTCGCAGCCTGCCACCTGATGGCACTGTTGGATTCGGAGACCGTCACTCCTTGTCTGTTGGGCGTCAACCGCAAGCCTTCGACCGCCCATATACGAGCAGCGGTAAGTCGTGCGCTGGATACCTTTCTGGCGGGCTATGCGCTCGGGCCTCACAGCGTTGTCCCCTAGGGAAACGCGGCCTGGCTCATTGGGCGGCGCTGGCCGTTTCACGGTAGAGCCTGGGCGGCATGCCGAATGCTGCCTTGAAATGGCGACTGAAGTGAGCGCTGCTGCCATAGCCCCAGGCGTAAGCAATGTCGGTGAGCGAGCGATGGCTGAGGTCACGGTTGCGTAGGTCTTGCGCGCAGCGCGCCACGCGGCGTTGCCAGATGTACTCGCTGACACTGCAACCGAATTCGTCCTGGAATGCCCGATGCAGACTGCGCACGGAGCAGTGTTCGGCAAACGCGATGCGCTCGATGCTCAGGTCGCGGTCGGCCAGGTGAAGTTCGATATAGCGCTTGAGGCGGTTCTGCTTGTAGTGACGGAAGTCGTGTTCGAGCTTCTTCTCTTCCTGCTTGTTGCCCAGCGCATTGTTCAAAAGCCCGACGATACTGTCGCCGATCAGCGCCGCCGACTGGCTGTTCAGCAGCGGATATTGGCTGTAGGCGTCAACGATAAGGTGCATCAACATCCGCCCAAGCCCGTTGCGTGCGCTGATATGCAGGTCGTCAGCGTCCAGTGCCTGCCCGGCGCCTTCGTTGAACAACAGGATGAAGTGCTCACAGCCTTGTGGGCTGCTGACGTTGAATGGTTGGGCGCAGTCAACCACCAGCAACTCGTCGGGCGCCAAGGCGTTGCTGTGCTTGCCTTGCTGGAAATGACTGACGCCGGCGGTTTGCAGAATCAACATGCGTGACGTATCGGGTGCCTCGACTGCTTTGCTCAGGTGACGGGAGTAGCGGTGCGCGCTGGCGGTCATGCGGCAAAAACGCAGTTTTCCAAGATCGCCGTATTCCAGGCGGCCCTGGAAATCGGCATCGTGCAAAGGTTCGATGTAGGTGGACTCGAGGCGCTTGATGTACTCCGGCGTGCGGCCGAGGTTGTCACTCATAAACTCCTTCCACTTCATCAGGCGGTCGGAGCGCATCACTTGATCGGTAGAAACGCAGGCTAGATTGCTCATGGTTCGCCTCTTTTTATTGTTATGGGGTGGGCCACACCGGGTGGGCCCACCCTGTTTCCTAGAAGGGGTAGTGGTGGCTCCCGGCTTGCCAGGTCACCCAGTGCGCACGGGTGAATTCATCCAGGGCATAGTGACCGTTGAAGCGTCCCAGCCCGGAGTTCTTTTCGCCACCGAACGGAGCATTGGGCTGGTCGTCCACAGTGATGTCGTTAATGTGCGTCATCCCAGCCACGATGCCACGGGAAAAATTCAGCGCGCGGGCCATATCTTTACTGAACACGGCGCTGGACAGCCCATATTCGCTGGCGTTGGCCAGGGTCAGGGCATGTGCCTCATTGTCGGCGATCAATATTGGCAGCAAGGGCCCGAAGGTTTCATCGTGCGCCAGTTCGTGGTCGAAAGGGACATCCCCGTATACATGGGGCGGCAGCACCAGCCCGGACGCGGGGCCACCGTGCAGTTTCTTCAGGCTCGCGCTGTCGGCGGCATTGACCTTGCGCAGCAGGCCGTCCAACTGGCTGCGGTTGATCACCGGGCCAATCACTGTATCGGCGAGGTTAGGGTTGCCGGTTTTCAAGTTGCGCACGCGCTCCACCACCAACGCGCTGAAGTCGGCGTAGAGCGAACGGTCCACAATCACCCGATTGACGCTCATGCAGATCTGGCCCTGATGCAGGAAGCGTCCGACCACTGCTGCATGCGCGGCAAGGTCGATATCCGCATCATCGAGCACCACCAGCGGCGCGTTGCCGCCAAGCTCCAGGGCGACCCGCTTGATGTGCTGGCCGCCGGTGGCGATGCGCCCGACATTGCGCCCGACATCGGTAGACCCGGTAAATGAGATCAGGCTGGGAACGGGGTGCCCCACAAAGGCATCGCCGATTTCCGAGCCGGCGCCGACCACTACATTGAGCGTGCCCTCGGGAAAACCCGCTTCTTCGAACAGGTGCGCAATCAGCAGGCCGCCGGTCACGGCCGTGTCGCTGGCCGGTTTAAGGACCACCGTATTGCCCAGTGCCAACGCCGGAACCACCGAACGCATGCTCAAGTACAGGGGGAAGTTCCAGGGGCTGATGACCCCAATCACCCCGAGCGGCTCACGGAACACGAAGCTTTGTTCGCCGGGCTTGTAGCTGCTCAGGATGCGCCCCTCCACCTGCATGGGCAGCGCAATGCATTCACGCACCAGGTTCAGGGTGAATTGCCACTCCATGGTCGCCTTGATACGGGTACTGCCGGACTCGCGAATCAGCCAGTCGATGATCTCTTCGCGGCGTTGCTGGATGACGTGAGCGAGCTTTTCCAGCTGGGCGCCCCGTGTGGTTGGATGCAACTGCGCCCACGGGGTTTGTGCGCGTTGTGCTGCTGCGTAGGCCGCGTCGAGGTCGGCAACGCTGGCCAGGGGCATTTCGAGCAATGTCTCGCCGTTGAAAGGATTGCGATCGTCCAGCCGTGCTGAGGAACGACCGGTGTGCCAGGTGCCGTCGATGAACTGGTCGCCATTGAGGGCGTAAGGGGTTGGGCGTTGGGCAGTCATGGTTTTACCTTTGGGTCAGTGGGGCACGTGGTTTCAGAGCGAGACGGGCTCAGGTTCTGATCCACGCGCGGCCCCAGGAATTGAGGGTGTGTTCTTCTTGCGGCCAAGTGCCAGGAGGGTCGCTCGCTTCGGTGATTTGCAGCTCCGCCGAGAACTCCAGCCGGTTGCGATCGGCATCCACCACCATGAAGAACAGGTTGTCGCCCGGCCCATGACGACCGGGGCCAAAGAAAATGCTGATGCGCTCCTTGGCAAAGCGATCACCCCAGTCTCGAATGTCATTCCATTCATTGGTTTCGTAACAGTGATGATCCCACTCGTTTTTCGAGCCGCGGAAGAACGCCAGCGAATGGTGCTCATCGTCCGAACGCAGGAAGCACACCATCAACAGGCCGCTCTGTTGGTCGACCACGCTGTCGGACACCGTGAAGCCAACGGTGTTGACGTAGAACTCAATCATCGCTTCCAGCTCGGTGGTCTGGAACACCACATGCTGCAGGCGGCCGGGCATGCCGGGTGGGGTGGCATGGGTGTGTGCCTGGGATACGCCAAAAATCGTCTGGCGACCTTGAGGATCGCGTATTGCAAAGGCGCCCGGGGCGAGCAGTGGCGAGCTGATGTCTTCGGTGGTGCAGTTGCGCTCGCGCAGGCGGCGGTACAGCATGGCGAGTTTCTCTGGGCATGCCAGGTCATACGCCGCCGCCAGCAGGCCGCTGTGCTCGGCCGGGGAGAGCAGCATGGCGCGATTAGGTCCCCTGAGTAGCCAGTGGCCGTCGGCTTGAGGCTGGCCCTGCATGTCCATCATGCGTTGATAGAAGTCGATCTGCCGTTGCGGGTCTTTGCTCGCCAGGTGCAAGTAGCACAGGCG
The DNA here is from genome assembly GCF_003058245.1 of Pseudomonas sp. GV047. NCBI lineage: Bacteria > Pseudomonadati > Pseudomonadota > Gammaproteobacteria > Pseudomonadales > Pseudomonadaceae > Pseudomonas > Pseudomonas sp. GV047. The sequence continues at coordinate 122,391 of NZ_QCWA01000012.1, forward strand.
AGCCGGGGTGGACGTTTGCAATGTGTTCATACGCACCTCTCGAGCGTAACGGGCGTTGTGATGGACGGTCGGGGCGTGCGATCGCCCGCGGGCACGGCACCCAGCAAGGACTGCAAGGCCTCGGCAGTGATTGTCTCGGTGGCGCTGTGGAAAATCGCGGCGATGTAGCGATCAGGCCGCAGCAGGAAGAAGCTGGCGCTGGCGCCGAGCAATGCCTCGAGCGCCCCGGCGTGATCGTGCAATACCGTGCAGCCCGGCAGGGCAGGCGGCTTGCTGACGGAACCTGGCAGGATCAGAATCCGCTTCACCTCCAAGTGCGCCCAGAGCGGGTGTTGCAATTGATCCAGGCGTTCGCGATGAGGGTCTCCGTATTGGACCAGGGCGAAACCTGCACCGATGTAATCGTCGAGCAGACGTTCAGTGCCCTGGCTGTCGGTGAGGCTGGGCTGGGGGAACATCTGCCCGCTGCGCACGCCGCCCGCGGCACCGGCGGTGAGCACCAGGCCTTGGCGCAGCCGTGGTTTTGGCTTGAAGCGCATCTGCAGGAAGTAGTCACGCAGCGGCGGTACCCGCCCGATCAGCGAGAATGCACCACTGATCAATCGCGCCCGCAGCACGGTAGCGGGCGCCATCACCACCCCGAGGTTCAGCGCGAGCTTGATCAATGCCCACGCGTGATCGCGGCGTTCGCTTTCGTAGGTGAGCAAAACGGCCGGGGCCATTTTCCCGGTCAGTACGCCGATCAGTTTCCAGGCCAGGTTATGGGCATCGCGCACGCCGCTGTTCATGCCTTGTCCGGCATAGGGCGGCGTGAGGTGTGCCGCGTCACCGGCGAGCAACACACGGTTGACTTGCCAGCGTTCGGCGATGCGGGCGTGAAAGGTGTACACGGTTTTACGCACGATGGAGAGCGGTGCATCGCCCTTGAACGGGCGTAGCAAAGCTTGCAATCGCGCTTGGCTGAGCATCTGCGCGTCGCTTTCGCCGTCCTTGAGCATGAACTCGAAGCGCCGCGTGCGATGCGGGCCGGGGACCTCGACGATCGGGCGGCGCGCATCGCAGTACACGCGGGTTTGCCAGAACGGGTCATCGTCCTGATCGGTGTCCACCACCAGCCAGCGCGAGGCGAAGCTGGAGCCGACCATATTGATCCCAAGCTGTTTACGCACCGGGCTGCGCCCACCATCACAGGCGATCAGGTAGTCGGCCTGCACTTCCAGCAGTTCCTTGTTGGCGTCCACGACCAGCGCGCGCACGCCGTGCTCGTCCTGGGTGAACTCCAGCAGTTCGTGGCTGAAGCGTGCAGTCAGGCAAGCGAAACGCTGCAGGCCGGCCCTCAACGTGCTTTCGAACAGCGGTTGGCGGAACGCATTGCGCTTGGGAAAACCGTATAGCTTGCCGCTGGGTTCGACCTTGCCGAAGCACCGCCCGCCAGGGCGCGTAAAGTAATGCACGCCATAGCCGGCCACCACGTCCGCCAGCACCGCCTGGCTCAAGCCCATGGCCTGCATGGTGCGCAACGACTCATCATCGATCGAGACCGCGCGAGGCTCGGTGACGGTGCCCGGTTTGCTGTCGATAATCCAGGCATCCACGCCGGCCTGGCCCAGCAGGTTGGCCAGGGTCAGCCCGGTAGGGCCGGCACCGACGATCAGGACACGGGTATTGATACTGTTCAGGGTTGTCATTGTTGTTCCCCTACGACTGCATCAGTCCAATGGCTTGGAGGATGGGTTGGCGCTGTGGGTCAGCGCGAGCATGTGCCGCGAGAGGGTGTGGGCCAGCGCGACCATCTGCTCACCCTGTTCCTGCTCCAGCGCCTTGTGCCGCTCGGCTGCCGGGCGCACGCAACTGAGGCTGCCCACCACCTTGCCGTCGCCGTCGAATATCGGTGCGGCCAGGCCGTACACGCCGGGGTCGACTTCGCCTGCACTGGCCACATAGCCCTGGCGCCGCAAGCGTTGCAGCGAGCGGCGGAAGTCTTCCCAGGTGGCACCCAGGTTGCTGGCGCGCACCTCGTCAGGGTGCTCGAGAAACAGCTGGCTGTGCTGGCGGGCGTTCATGTGCGCAAGGATGGCTTTTGAGGTCGCGCCCATGAACAACGGCCGTGGCGAACCACGGGAATAGCTGACGGTGCTGGCCAATTCACCGCACTGGTGAACACACACCACTTGGTCCTTGAACAACCGGCAGATCAGCCAGACTTGTTGCTCACTCCAGCCTGGCAGGTTGGCCTCCAGTTGCTGAGCGGCGCGTACCAGCGGGTCGCTGAGCCGCAGTTGACGGTCCCAGGTAATGATCCTGGCTCCCAGTGCATAGCGCCCGGCCTCGACCTGGAACAACAGATTGGTCTCGGCCAGTTCACGCACGTAGCGGTAGGCGGTGGAGCGGGTAAACCCCAGCGCGCTGACCATGTCGTCGACCGCCCAGATCGGCTGCGCCTCGGTAAACAGATCCAGCACGCGCAGCATGCGCTCCAGGCTGGAACCCTTGGTGTCGCGCTCTGGTGGTTGGGATGATTCATCGATCAGGGTCATGGTTTATTGCTCGTCGACGATGGTGTTACGCAGGGTGCCGATGCGCGAGATCTCCACTTCCACCACATCACCGGGCTGCATCCACACCGGCGGCTCGCGGAAGGCTCCAACCCCGCCGGTGGTGCCGCTGACAATCACGTCACCGGGGGCGAGTTCGGTAAAGGTGGAGCAGTATTCGATCAGTGCGCCGACGTCGAAGATCATGTCGCGCGTGGACGTGTGCTGCATGACCTCGCCGTTGAGCCGGGTGGTCAATTCGAGGTTCTGCGGGTCGCTGATTTCGTCACGGGTTACCAGCCACGGGCCAAACCCGCCGGTGCTCGGGAAGTTCTTGCCGGGGACGAATTGAAGGGTGTGCTTTTGCCAATCGCGCACGCTGCCATCGTTGTAGCAGGCGTAGCCGGCGACGTAATCGAGGGCGTCGGCTTTGCGGATGTGGCGCGCGGTCTTGCCAATGATGATGGCGAGTTCGCCCTCGAAATCCAGCTTGTGCGAGACCGTCGGCCGCACGATGGGTTGCAGGTGAGCGGTCTGGCTGTCGGCAAATCGCGTGAAAATCATTGGGTAAACCGGCATGTCACGCCCGGTTTCGCGCACGTGGGTCGCGTAGTTGATGCCGATGCACAGCACCTTGCCGGGGTTTGGAATGACCGGCAGCAGCGTCACGCCGGCCAGTGCCCGGCGCGGCAGGCTCGACACCTGCTCATCGCTCACCGACCCCAGGCGGCCGAGGGCAAGCGCCTGCTTGAGATCCGCGCCGAGGGTATTTTTCATCGATTCCAGATCAGCCACCTGGTCGCCTTCGACGATGCCATAGGTGGGACGGCCTTCAACGGTGAAGCTTGCAAGTTTCATTCGATAGTCCTTGTTGGCGAGGGAAGCGTGGACAGAATTTCACTCTATTCGCGCTTAAAAATCCTGTAAAGCGGGATTTTTCTTAAATCCCAAATTGCAGAAAAAATGTATATTTTTTGCCTTCGCGCAGCCGCGTGCCTGCCTTCGGGAGCAGGCCATTCGGTGTGCTGGCGGTCGGGTCTAGCCCAGGGTTATCCCTGTGCCCAGCAGCCGTGCAGGGACATGCGCATCCGTAACGGAACCTTGATCCGCGCAATGGGCCCGCTGGCCATGTCTCGCGAATCCAGGATCACCAGTTCGCTGCGCGCCTGGTCCAGCACATTCAGCAGTGCGACCACGTAACCGTCGGCCTCTTCGGCATCCGCGGAACGAGGGATGAATATGGGCTCCTGGAAGCAACTGTTGTCCCCTGGGAACCAGGCGTCGGTGCTGCCCGTCTTGAGGTTCAGATGGGCCAACTGGTTGAAAAACTGAAAGGGCATGGGTCCGTTTGCGGGGTTGTAGGGCAGTGTCGGATCAAAAGCGAGCACAAAGCCGTGTTCGTACGGGCGACCCAGATAGCGCTCATCGCAGCGGGGAAACTCACACATGTAGTCGGTCAACGGTTGCGGCTCGACGTCATCCCGCGCGTCGTTCAGATCAAACGTCCAGCGCATCAGGCTCGAAGGCAGGTCCTCGGGGGCGGGCACCGCACCGTCCGCCTGGGGGAAGAAATAAAACACGTTGCCGCCAGTAACCGGCATGTCCACGTACACTTTGCCGTCTTGATCGAAGGCATTGAGGGTGTGGCCTTGAAAGCTGTCCTTGGGTCCTTTGAACCAGCGGATAGCCTGCGCGTTGCCATTGCGCGGCAGCACGGCAAACAACTGCGGCAGATCAGGTTGCCACTGAAAATGCGGCCCGCCGTTTTTCATGCGTTCTACATCGACGGTCAGCGGAATCAGTGGGAACACGACGTAGTGCTCGGTGACCGCAAAGTCATGCACCATCGCCGCATAAGGTGCCTGGAACCAGATCTCTTTGAGCAGATTGCCGTCGGGTGAGAGTTCGAAATACGCCATATCCGGCGTGCCGTCACCTTTGGCTTCATAACTGAAGGCCAGCAGGTTGCCGGTGACGGGGTCGATCTTGGGGTGGGCGGTAAAGGTCGCCGACTTGATTTGCCCGGCAAAATCCCATTCGCCCAGGGTTTCCAGGGTTTGCAGGTCCATGGCCCAGGGCAGGGCGTCCTCCTTGAGTGCGAGCAGCCTGCCGTTGTGAGGGATCACCGACGTATTGGCGGTGGTGTTGTTTTTGGCCGCCAGTGGGTCATTGGTGTACGCGTTTCGATAGACGCCATTGAGGGAGCGGCCTTCACGGCGCTGCGCGAGCAAGCGATCGGTCTTCACGTAGCGTCGCCGCAGGGACACCTTGCCGTCAGCAAAATAGAAACCGCTGACTATCCCGTCACCGTTGAAAAACATATCGCTGCCCAGCATGGGCGGGTATTGCGGGTCGGGGGCCACCTGATAGAAGACGCCTAGGATGGACGTGGGAAGGGTGCCTTCGACCTCAAGGTCCAGCACCTCGGCTTCGACACGACTGGGGCTATACAGCGCCCCGGAAAATTCAGGGGTTTGCGGGAATCGGGTACTCATGGCTACGACCTCATGTGCGCAGTATTTATTTATCGAGCAGGCCGGCGGGCAGCGCAGGCGCGTCGGGTGTTGAAGGGCCGGACGCGCGGCGAAAACGGGCAACCATCCAGCAGGAGATGACCAGGGCGACGATATACGCCGAGGCCGCCAGCCAGCCGACCGCACGGAAGTGTCCGTCACCGACGACCAGGGCCGCGCCAAACGGGCCGAGGCCCTGGCCCACGAAGATCGCAGCATTGCCCAGGCCTGCGAGTCGGCCGCTCGCGTCCAACTCGGCCGCCATCGAGAGCAGGTAGGGAAGGCTGAAGAACCAGACCATATGGATCAGGCATGCCGTGGTGGCGAACGCCATGGGGCTGTCGCCGTAGACCATGATCAGCGTGGCCATCACCGCCGTGCCGAACCCCAGCAACTGCGGAAACAGCAGCCCCAGGCGTCGCCCGATAAGGCCCGCCAGCGCAGCACCGAGTGCCCCGGCAAGAATACTGCCACCCAGGATGGCGCCGATCTGCTGGGGCTCCAGGCCGATACTTTTGCCGATGCGCTCCTGATACACCCACAGCGCAGAATGGCCAAAAAACAACAGCGCAAACAGCCCGATCAACAAGAGTGACGTCAGGCCGAACGGCTGGGCCAGCCGCGCCGGCGCACCGTCGGCGGGGGTGTACTGCGCAGGCACGCGCCCGCAGCCGAGCAGGGCCAAGGCACTGGCGCCGGCCAGCAGGTAAAACGCGCCGTTGACGCCAAAGGCCATGAGCACCGCTGGCATCGAGGTCACCAGCAACATGCCCCAGAACAGATTGCCGATATTGATCACCGCGAACGTCGCGTCCTTGGCTGTGCGCAGTGCCGCCGAGGCATACACCACCGCCATCACCGCGCCGCCGCTGGCGCCAGAGACGATGCGGCACAGCAGCAGCGATGTTTCGCTGTGGAACCGGGTACTCGCCAGATTGGCGCAGACCAGCACCAGCAAGGCGAGCTGCGCCACCCAGCGGCGATTGACGCGGGTCATCAACAGGGCAAACACCCCGCAGGTGAGCGCCATGGCAATCAGTTCGCCTGCGAAAATCCTACCGATGGCATTGAGCGGGATACCGAGCTGATCGATAAAAGCCCCGCCCAGAATCGGTTGAATCTGCAAGGTGCCAAGGGACGTGACCATCATCAGGCAAATAGCCGCCAGGGATGTTTTGCTGTCGATGCCAGCGGATGCATTCATGAATGCAGTACCTCTATAGGGTGAGCGAGCGCTTGTCGGTCAGAAGGTGTGGGCGTAACGAACCTGCACGGCATAGTCCTGCCGGGAGCGGTTCTCGACACCGGTTTCCTTGTAAGTGTTGAGCCAGAAGCCTTGGCCTTCACTGATTTTCCAGAACATGCCGGGGCCTATGCCCAGCACTTTTTCCCGCGAGTCGCTCAGCCGGTCGCCGTTGATCTGGTCGTCGGTGATCTGCCGGAAGTAATAGCCGTTGATCCCCACCGACACGTTGGGGATGACTTCATAGGACGCCGTGAAGTTGGCCCAGGCCGACTGCCCGGCGCGGCTGTCGCTCACCGGTTTGCCCTCGAAGGAATCCTGCGAACTGCTGGCCGGGTCGCGGTTCTTGAAGTTGTACAGGTAATGCAGGCGCCAACTGACTTCCCAGCGCGGTGCCGGCATCCAGGTTGCGGCCCAGTAGGGGTTCAGGGAGTAATAGTTCGACCCTGGGTTGAGGTCTTTGTGTTTGTCGTATTTACCGGTCGGCAGGATCGTGTCAAAGGCCACCCGCTGCACGAACACCGGGCGCCCGTGCGCATCGACGATAGGATCGAATTGGATCTGCGGCCCGACGGTGACATCGCCAAGCCCCGTGGCGTTGTCTTGCAGCGCCGGTCCATTACTGCCAAAGGTGGCATCCAGTGACACGACGGGTACCAGCAAGCTCCAGCCCAGGTGCGCGCCGCCGCCAATGGTGTCGGGCGAGTAGTAGCTGAGCTGGTTGATCAGCGTGATCACGTTGATTTTGGGATTGTCGAAGGCGCCGTTGGCCTTGCCGCTGTTGGTCCTGAGACTGCTGGCGGTGCTGAACTTCAAGTAGGTGAGATGGGACAGGCCGGGCGGCCCGGCAAAACCATCGTAGAAACTGGTGCCGCCGAGGTTGATGCCACTGGGCTCGGTCACCGAGGGCGCTGGCGGCCCATCGGCGGCGAATACAATTGACGAGGCGAAGCTGAGCACCAGGCTCGCTGGCAAGTATTTGAGTGGGCTCATTGACGTGGCTCTATTATTGGAATTGTGAGCAGAGGGAACTCCCTCGCACAATCACCCTAAGCCAAACCCCGCCGGCGTACTTGCGCGGTACCGCCAGAGTTGACTGATAGCGCCACGGGGCTCGTTTTAACGCCGGCGCTGTCAACCCTCGTAGCGAAACCCACCCGACAACTTGCCCTTCAAATACCCCACCAACGCACTCACCGACTTCGGCACATGGGGCGAATATGGCCGAATCAGGTAGATCTCATCGGCAAACGCGCCCTTGAGTGTCCAGCCCTTGAGCACCTGTACCAGCTTGCCGCTGGCCAGCGCAGCGTGGGCGCTGAAGTCCGGGAGCAGGGCGATGCCCAAGTGGTTGAGCGCCGAATCACGCAGGGCTTCGCTGTTGTTGGTGGCGAAGCTGCCGGCGATGGGCACGGTGAGGCGTTCGACCTTTTTGCTGCCACGCTCGAAGGTCCAGGCGGGCTGGTCGGTGCCGCGCGGGTAGAACAGGCAGTTGTGCGCCGACAGGTCGCCGGGTTCGCGGGGTTCGCCGTGGCGTTGCAGGTAATCGCGGCTGGCGACCAGCACCGAACCGGTGTCGCACAGCTTCCAGGCCACATGGGTTTCCGGCACCTGGAAGCCGTGGCGCACGGCGAGGTCGTAGCCCTCGGCCGCCAGCGAACTCAGGGCATCCGAGACATCCAGCTGGATACGCACCTGCGGGTACTGCTGCAGGAATTCCGCCAAGTGCGGCACCAGCTGTTGCCGGGCGAATGCCACGGGGGCGGTCAAGCGCACCAGGCCACGAATCTCCCCGGCGGAATCGCGCACCGACGAGAAGCTGCGCGCGATTTGCTCATAGGCACCGCGCACTTCACGGGTCAGCGACAACCCGGCATCGGTCAAGCGCACGCTGCGCGTGGTGCGGGTCACCAGCCGCGTGCCGGTGGCTTTCTCGAGGTCGGAAATGCGCTGGCTGACTGCGGATTTACTCACCCCCAGGCGCGCGGCGGCGGCGGTGTAGGTGCCGTGTTCCTCCAGCACTGAGAGCCAGTGAATGTGGGTCCACAGCCCTTCGATCTCGGATTTTTCCATGGGTTTATTGTTCGCTTGTGAGGACAATCAGTTCTTGATTCTGCTCTGGTTTGGAACAAACCGAAAGCCTATCGTGTGTCCCAACGCAACCACCTGGATCGACTGCCATGACTACAACCATCGAGCACTACATCAACGACCAGCGCGTCAGCCGCGATGATCGCTATCAGGACGTCTACAACCCGGCCACCGGCGAAATCACCGGCCGCGTTGCCCTGGCCAGCAGCCAGACCGTGTCCGAAGCCGTCGCCGCTGCCCAGGCCGCTTTTGCCGGTTGGGCCGACACCCCACCCATCCGTCGCGCCCGCGTGCTGTTCGAATACCTGCACCTGCTGCGTGAGCGCAAGGACGACCTGGCGCGCATCATCGTCGCCGAACACGGCAAGGTCTTCACCGATGCCCAGGGCGAAGTCGACCGTGGCATCGACATTCTCGAATTCGCCTGCGGCATCCCCAACCTGCTCAAGGGCGAGCATTCCGACCAGGTCTCCCGTGGCATGGACAACTGGACGATGCGCCAGCCGCTGGGTGTCGTGGCCGGCGTCACGCCGTTCAACTTCCCGGTGATGGTGCCGATGTGGATGTACCCGATCGCCATTGCGGCGGGCAACACCTTCATCCTCAAGCCAAGCCCGACCGATCCAAGTGCTTCGCTGTTCATGGCTGAACTGCTGCGTGAAGCCGGCCTGCCCAAAGGCGTGTTCAACGTGGTGCAGGGCGACAAGGAATCGGTGGACGCGCTGATCGCGCACCCGGACGTCAAGGCTGTGAGCTTTGTCGGCTCCACGCCGATTGCCCAGTACATCTACGAAACCGGTGCGCGCAACGGCAAGCGTGTGCAAGGCCTGGGCGGCGCGAAGAACCATATGGTGGTGATGCCGGACGCGGATATCGAAAAAACCGTCGATGCCTTGATGGGCGCCGCCTACGGCAGTGCCGGCGAACGCTGCATGGCCATTTCCGTAGCGGTGCTGGTCGGCGATGTCGGTGACAAGGTCATCGCCGCCCTGACCGAACGCGCCAGGCACCTGCGCATCACCGACGGCCGCGACCTCAAGGCCGAGATGGGCCCGATTGTGTCCCGCGCCGCACTGGAGCGCATCAGCGGCTACATCGAACAAGGCGTGCAGGCCGGCGCGCAATTGCTGCTCGACGGACGTGACTATGTACCCACCGAGGCTGGCCTGGAAAACGGCTTCTGGCTCGGCGCGACCCTGTTCGACCACGTGACCCAGGAGATGAGCATCTACCGCGAAGAAATTTTCGGCCCGGTACTGGCCTGCGTGCGCGTGAATGACTTCGCCGAGGCGGTGAAGCTGGTCAACGACCACGAATTCGGCAACGGCGTCAGCTGCTTTACCCGCGACGGCAACATTGCCCGCGAATTTGCCCGGCGTATCGAAGTAGGCATGGTCGGCATCAATGTGCCGATCCCGGTGCCGATGGCCTGGCACGGGTTTGGTGGCTGGAAGAAGAGCCTGTTCGGCGACATGCATGCCTACGGCACTGAGGGTGTGCGCTTCTACACCAAGCAGAAATCGATCATGCAGCGCTGGTCGGAGAGCATCGAGCAGGGCGCGGAGTTTGCGATGCCGGTGTCCAAATAACGCTTGGCACCGCAGGGCAAAGGTGGGAGGGGGCAGGCTCCCTCCCACTTTTGGTTGTTTTTCACTTGAGGGTTGACGGCCAGGCGAATGACGAATACTGTACATAAACACAGTGTTTAAGCGCTGATCAACCAGGATGGCAACATCAGCCACGCCAAACACTGTGTGCAAGTTAATGGATTAACTTAATGCGCAGGCTCGTTATACCGAGTCGTTTTTATTGATAGAGAGGGAACTCATGTCCTATCCAGAAAGCAAACTCACCGGCTTGACCGGTTTCGCCCTCGCGGCAAAAGTCACCGGTGGCTGGTCCGGCCCTGTGGTCAGCATTACTACCCTGGATCAACTCAAGGCCAATATCGGCGACACCACGCCTCGGGTATTGGTGATCAACAGTAATATCTCGGCGTCGAGCCTGACCAAAGTCAACTTGGGCGCCAACAAGACCCTGATCGGTTCCTTCCAGAACCGCACGTTGGAGAATATTCACCTGCGTGCAACCGCGCAGTCGCAGAACATCATCCTGCAGAATATTATCTTCAAGCATTCGGCAAGTATTAAGGCCAATGACGATATTCAGGTCTACCTGAACTACGGCAGCAAGTACTGGATTGATCATTGCTCCTTTGTCGGTCACAGCTGGTCAACCACTGACGGCAGTGAAGATAAACTGCTGTATATCGGTGAAAAAGCCGATTATGCCACCATCAGCAACTGCTTCTTTGGCAGCCACAAGTACGGGCTGATCTTCGGTCACCCGGCGGATGATAATAAGGCAGAGTTCAACGGTTATCCGCGCCTGACGTTGTGTCATAACCGCTTCGACAATATGGAAGTGCGCGCACCCGGCTTGATGCGCTACGGTTACTTCCATGTGTACAACAACTACATCAATAACTTCCACCTCGGTTTTACCCTGGCGCAGAACGCCAATATCCTGTCTGAAAGTAACTATTTTGGCGAAGGCAGCCAGAATAAAGGCATGTTGGATGACAAAGGCACCGGGACGTTCACTGATATAAACAGTGTGCCGCCGATCACCAACCAGAAGTCGCCCAAAGCACAATGGACGGCCAGTTCCAACTACGCCTATACCTTGAAGACCGCGACGCAAGCCAAGGACTTCACCCAGAAGAATGCCGGTGCCCAGGCTGCGGCGCTGGTATTCGGTAGTTGAGTAGCTAGCTTTCTATTGAGCTGTCATTTATTGCAAGTGCCACTGTATTTATATCAAGGATATAAATACAGTGATGGCCTTTGTAATCTAAATAATTCTTCATGTTGCGATAAGCAAGTGCCCATGTTAAACCTTGGGGCGCACTTGCAGGGCCAACTATCTCTTGCTCTTTCAGTCAGTATTAAGTTGCTGGCTGCCAGGTGCTATTTAATCTTCGCTTGTCACTTAAGCGTCAGCAAAAGGACATCATCATGAAACATGCGAATCACACACCCACTCGCTGGACACGGGCCGATGCGCTGAAAGTTAATGAAAATGACCCGACGACGACACAGCCGTTAGTGAGTCCTGACTTTCCTGTCATGAGTGACACGGTCTTTATCTGGGACACCATGCCCTTGCGTGAACTGGATGGCACGGTGGTATCGGTGGATGGCTGGTCGGTGATCTTCACCCTGACCGCCGATCGTCGCCCCCATGATCCACAATTCATCAATGCCGATGGCCGCTACGACATCAAGCGCGATTGGGAAGACCGTCATGGTCATGCGCGGATCTGCTACTGGTATTCGCGCACCGGCAAGGACTGGATCTTCGGCGGCCGGGTCATGGCCGAAGGGGTTTCGCCGACCACCCGTGAATGGGCGGGTACGCCGATCCTGCTGAACAACAACGGCGATATCGACCTGTACTACACCTGCGTCACGCCGGGTGCCACGATTGCCAAAGTCCGGGGCCAGGTCATTACGTCCGACACCGGTGTCACCCTCCAGGGCTTTGATCAGGTCAAGTCGTTGTTCGACGCCGACGGCACCTATTATCAAACCGAAGCGCAGAATGCGACCTGGAACTTTCGCGATCCCAGCCCCTTTATCGATCCCGTCGATGGCAAGTTGTACATGGTGTTCGAAGGCAATGTCGCCGGTGAGCGCGGCACTCACGAAGTGGGCCCGAACGAGCTGGGCCTGGTGCCGCCGGGGCACGAGGACGTGGGCGGTGCCCGCTACCAGGTGGGCTGCATCGGCATCGCCGTGGCCAAGGACCTCAACGGTGACGAGTGGGAAATCCTGCCGCCACTGGTCACGGCCGTCGGCGTGAACGACCAGACCGAACGGCCGCACTATGTGTTCCAGGACAACAAGTACTACCTGTTCACCATCAGCCACAAGTTCACCTATGCCGATGGCGTGACGGGGCCGGATGGCGTCTATGGGTTTGTCAGCGATCATCTGTTCGGGCCCTATACGCCGATGAACGCGTCCGGGCTGGTCCTCGGCAATCCGCCGTCGCAACCGTTCCAGACGTATTCCCACTGCGTGATGCCCAACGGCCTGGTGACGTCGTTTATCGACAGCGTGCCCACCACCGGCGATGACTATCGCATCGGCGGCACCGAAGCGCCGACGGTCAGGATCGTGTTGAAGGGCGCACGTTCGTTTGTGCAGGAGGCTTATGACTATGGCTATATTCCGGCGATGCGGGATGTGGTGTTGAGCCAGTGACCGCAGTGCAAAACCCAGCCTGATTTCATCAGGTAGGTGGGAGGGGGCTTGCCACCTCCCACTTTTTTTTGACCGCATTTCAGCCTGCCTTCAAGGCTCAAGTCCTCGCCCACCTGGCCGATACAGGCACTAGCAGCACGAGTGATCCCGAACTCGTAGGTGCACGCCTGGTCGTCGCTCAGGTCAACGAATAAAAATCAAAAGGGGTGGCCATGACCATATTGCAGCGTGTGATCGGCGGGTTTGCGGTGTTGGTGCTGTTACTGCTAGTCATGGCGGGGATCAGTTATCAGAACACCCAGTCCATCAGCAGTCGCTTGAACATTATCACCGGCGAGTCGGCACCCTTGAGCCGGGCCGCCAGTGAGCTATACGTGCACATCCTGCGCGCCAACCAGGCGTTGCTGGCCCTTCAGATCAGCACCGACCCCAAGCAGATCGAGGACGGCAAGCGACCGTTCACCGAGAGCATCGCCCAGTTCAATCAATTGCTCGACAGCACCGTTGCCTATACGGGCGAGCATGAGGCGCTGCGGGCGAACCTGGCGCAGCAGCGCCAACAGGTCGCGGCCTACGCCGAACAGGCGCAGGCGCTGATGGCGTCCCACGTGCAACACGTGCAGCAATTGGCGCTGACCCGCCAACTGCAAGGCTACAGCAGTGCACAGGCGATACAGCTGACCAGCTATCTGCGCGATTACATTGCCCATGCACGCAGTGTCGGCGAACCGCAACAGGTGGCCGCAGCGGAAAAGCTGCTGTTGGAAGTCAACAAATCCTACGATGGCTTCGCGGCTCATACCGTCACGCCGGCCATTGATAAATTACAGCGTGTGCTCAATCTCCAGGACGAAGTGATCAGCACCCGGGCCCAGGCCCTGGCGGCGATTGACCCCAGGGTCGGGCGGATTGCCGGCGTCATGGTCAATCGCCTGCTGACTGACCTGACCGCCCCTGACGGCCTGTTCCAGGCTTATCAGGTGGAGGCAAAACTGGCCACGCAGGTGCAGCAGCAACGCAGTGCGGTTGACGCGGCGCTGAAAGCCACCCTGGACAGGATTGGCGAGTTCGGCAGCCAGTCCCTGGAGGTCGCCAACCAGGCCAGCCAGTCGGCCAATGCCACCATCGGCACCAGCCGCAGCTTGCTGTTGATCGCGTGTGTGCTGGCGGTGCTGGCGGCGGTGGCGATTGGTACCTGGGTCGCCTTCAGCCTGCGGCGTCCGCTGGCGGCGTTTCGCGAAGTCCTCAAGACGCTCACGGCGGGAGACATGCGGGTCAGTTTCGATGTCAGCCGTAAAGACGAGTTCGGAGAGTTGGGCGGTTACCTGAACGAACTGACCACGGCCCTGCGCAAAACCTTCCGTGAATTGATCGGCTCTGCCGATGCGCTGGCCGTTACCGCGGGCAGCAACGCCCTGAACAGCGAGCAGACCACCCGGGTGGTGGATGAACAGAAGGACCGCTTGCAATCGGCGGCTTCGGCCATGACGCAGATGGAAAGCACGGTCGAAGAGGTGGCCCGGCGTGCGCAGGACACCCGCCAGGCCGTGGACGACACGAGTGAGCTCACGCACAAGGTGCAGGCGCGTGTGGCCGAGACCATCGTCAATATCCGCCAGCAGGCCGACCAGGTGAACAAGGCCACGCAGGTGACCGATGAGTTGCAGAAGTACGGACAGAATATCGAGGGCATTGTTGTCGCCATTCGCACCATTGCCGAACAGACCAACCTGCTCGCCCTGAATGCGGCGATCGAAGCGGCCCGTGCCGGCGAGCAGGGACGCGGTTTTGCGGTGGTGGCCGATGAAGTGCGCTCCCTGGCCAGCCGTACCCAGACCTCGACCAGTGAAATCCAGGACATGATCGGGCTCATGCAGGAAAAGATTCACTCGGTGGTGCACGTGATGAACGAAAGCCAGGCGCAGTCCACCCAATGCGTGTCCCTGGCCTCGGGCGCGGGTGACTTGCTGCTGTCGATGAGCGACTCGGTCGACAGTATCCGCGACATGAATATCCAGATCGCCGCCGCCACCGAGGAGCAGAGCGCCACGGTGCAGGAAACCAGTCGGATGGTCATCCAGATCAACGATTCGGCCCAGCAGACGGCAGACGGCGCCGAGCAGTCCGCCATCAGCAGCCACGAGCTGGCGGACATGGCCAAGGTGCAGCGCGAGCTGCTCCATCATTTCAGCGTTTGAGCCGTGGGAGTCAGAACATGAAAGCATGGTTAATCCTCGCCTTGGGGGCGACGCTGTTCATTCCGGGCCCGGCCCAGGCCGCCACGCCCTTGCTGGGTGTGGGCATGGCAAAGTACGACGATAACTTCCAGACCCTGCTGCGCAACGGGGTGCAGCAACAGGCCAGCGTCATGAACGCCGACATCTTTATGGAGAACGGGCAGGACAGCGTCGATCTGCAGATGCGCCAATTCCGCAACCTGGTCAATTCCAAGGTGGATGCGATCATCGTCGCGATGGTCGACGGCAAAAGTGCGGCGCAGATGATGCAGCTGGCCTCGGATGCAAAGATCCCGCTGGTGTTCGTCAACCGCAACCCGAACCCGCAAACGTGGCCGGCGCAGACCGCGTTTGTCGGCTCCAACGAGCTGGAGTCGGGTACGTTGCAGATGGAAGAGCTGGCGCGCCGCGCCGGTTACAAGGGCAACGTGGTGATTCTGGTGGGCGACCCCGCCAACGCGTCCTCCTTGATGCGCACCGAGGACGTGGAGAAAGTCGTCGCCAAATACCCCGGTATGAAAGTCGTACAGAAAAAAGTCGGCAACTGGGAGCGTAGCCAGGCCGCCACGATTGTCATTGACTGGGTCAAGCAGGGCGTCGATTTCTCGATCATTGCGGCCAATAACGATGAAATGGCGATCGGCGCGATCATGGGCCTGGAAAAGGCCGGCAAGCAGGCCAAGGACTATTGGGTCGGCGGCATCGACGGCACACCGGACGGCTTGAAATTGATGGCTGAGGGCAAGATGGCGGTCAGCGTGTTCCAGGATGCCGCCGGCCAGGCCGGCGGCGCAGTGGACACCGCACTGCGCCTGGTACGCGGCGAGGTGCTGGAGTCGGCGGTGGTCTGGGTGCCGTTCAAGTTGATCACGCCTGAGAATCGCCAGGCGTTTGAATAGCACTGGGCACCTCGATCCAACCTTGGAGTGCAGTCAAATGTGCTCAGGCAGGGGGTTTGGTGAGCTTGGCATGCTACTGACCGATCATGCGAACCACCCGCCTGGCAATCAGAACACCCACCACGGGCGCCAGTGCAAACACCCCAAACAACCACACCGCCGCGCTCGCGGTGCCTTCGACACCGCCGGGCTCAGTGAGGCCGGCGACGTTCGCGACCATCCCCGCCAGTGCCGCGCCAAATGCGGTGGCGAACAGTTGCACGGTAGTAATCGAGGCGCTGGCGAGGTCCTGCTCACCGGCCGGCGCCACCTGGAACACCCGCGTCAGCAAGTGCGGCCAAGCCAGCCCCACGCCCAACCCAATCAGGATAAGCGCCAGGCAGATCGGTGTGAGCGTCTGCCCGCTGCCGTTGCTTTCGACGGGCATCAAGATGGCCAGCGCCACCATGCCCACCACGCCCAGGATCGGCCCGGCCAGGATCGCCCGTCGAATGTTGCTGCCCGTCACACCCGCGCTGGCGATTGACCCCAGCGTCCAGCCGGCCGCCATCAGTGCCGCCAGATAACCGGCCACCAGCGGCGACTGGTGGTGCAGGACTTGAAGAAACAACGGCACGAAGATTTCGCCACTGGTCACCGCCACCGCCAGCAATGACATCGTCGCGTACAGCGCGCCGAGTGCCGTGGTGATCCGAAACGCTCCGGCGGGCAACAGTCGATGGCGGGCGCGGCTTTCCGTGACGATCAGCAGCGCGGTGAACACCGCAGCCACGGCCAGCCCCAGCAGGTTCAGGGGCAGGGTGGACGAGACACTGCCGGCCGACACCGCCAGTACCGCCGCCGTCAGCAGCACCAGTTGGGCGAGTGGCAACGCGGTCGGCGCAGCGCTCTCGGTGCTGCGCCTGGGCAGGACCGCCGCCGCCAGCACCGCGAATAACCCGGCCACCGGAATCAACGACCAGAACGCCGCGCGCCATATGCCCAGCTCGGCAAACACTCCGCCCACCGCCGGGCCGACCAGCGTCGCCACGCCCCACATCCCCGACACCAACGCCATCGCGCGCGGCCACAGGCTTTCATCGAACACCAAGCGGATCATCGCGTAGGACAGCGCGAACAAGAACCCACCGCCCAGCCCCTGCACCAACCGCCCAACGAGCATTACCGGCATGGACGGCGCAAACGCACAGGCCAAGGCCCCGCCGGCAAACACCAGGCTGGCGGCCAGGTACGCCGCACGCGGCCCGAGGCTGCCGAGCAGGCGCGCCGACAACGCCGAGCCGAGGATCGAGGCGGCGACAAATAACGTGGTGTTCCATGCGTAGTAGTCGATGCCGCCGATGTCCTGGACCACCGACGGCAGAATCGTGGTGGCGATGTACACGTTGATCGCATGCAGCACCACGCCGCCGGCCAGTGCGAGCGAACGTACGCCGTTGGTACCGGACAACAGCGCGGCCCAGTTGGAGGGGGAGGGTTGAGGTGTGTCCATGCAGGCTCCGATTCAAAGGGCTGAAGGCTTGCCAAGGCAAGCCGACACCCTTTATAAAACCTCATGTTTAGATGAGGTCAAGAGCTGGATGGAAGCGAAAATCGATGTGCGCATCCCCCTCGGCGTGGGCGAACTGGCCCGGCGCAGCGGCGTGACCGTGGCCACGGTGCATTTCTACGAGGCCAAGGGGCTGATCCACGGCCAACGCAGCGCCGGCAATCAGCGTCGCTATCAGCGTGACGTACTGCGCCGGATCGCGGTGATCAAGGTCGCGCAGCGCGCGGGCATTCCCTTGGCGGCCATCAAGGACGCGTTGGACGAACTGCCTTCAGGACGGCCGTTGACGGCCAAGGACTGGACCCAACTCTCCACACACTGGCGCGACCTGTTGAGTGAGCGTATCAACAGCCTCACTCAACTGCGCGACCAGCTCGATGGCTGTATCGGCTGTGGATGCCTGTCCCTGGATGATTGCCCGTTGCGCAATCCGGGGGATCAGTTGGGACGGCTGGGGGATGGGGCCGTATTGCTCGGAAAGTGAGACAGTCAGCGCCGACCCGTGCGCGTACTCACATCCACCCACACCGCCAATACCAGGATGCTGCCCTTCACAATCATCTGCCAGTAACTGTCCACGTCCAGCATCGACATGCCGTTATCCAGGCTGGTAATCACCAATGCCCCGAGCAAAGCGCCATACACCGTGCCCGAGCCGCCGCGCATCGACGTCCCCCCAATAAAGCACGCAGCGATGGCATCCAACTCACCCATATTGCCCGCCGACGGTGAACCCGCCGCCAGGCGTGCGGTATTGACCAGGCCGGCGAGGGCGCACATCACGCCCATGATGCCGAAGATCCACAGTTTCACCGCCTGCACGTTGATGCCCGACAGCCGCGTGGCTTCCATGTTGCTGCCCACCGCGTACACGCGGCGGCCGAACACGGTCTGGCTGGTGACGTAGCTGAACACGCCGAGCAGCACCAGCAACAGCAGCACCGGTACGGGGATGCCGTCGTAGCTGTTGAGGGTAGTAACGAACCCGGCGAGCACCGCGCCGATCACCCCCACGCGCAGCACATCGCGCATCAGGGCGTGCGGCGCCAAGCCATGCAGCGCGCGGTTGCGCCGTTGTTTCCAGGTCAAAAACAGAGTCAGGGCAAACAGCAAGACCCCAAGGCCAACCCCCACCGAATGCGGCAAATACCCCTGGCCTACATACACCAGCGACGGCGACACCGGCGCGATGGTGGTGCCGCCGGTGATCCCCAGCAGAATCCCGCGAAACGCGAGCATGCCGCCGAGGCCAACGATAAACGACGGAATGCGCAGGTAAGCGGTCATGTAGCCGTTGGCCAAACCGATCATCAGGCCGCACAACGCCACCAGGCTGAGGTTGGCCAGCAGCGGAATGTGATAGACCACATCCAGGATCGCTGCGAGCCCGCCCAACAGTCCCAGCAACGAACCCACCGACAAATCGATCTCGCCGCTGATGATCACCAGCACCATGCCGCACGCCAATATCCCGGTGATCGACATCTGCCGCAGCAGGTTGGACAGGTTGCGCGGGGTGAGGAAGCCGCCCTCGGTCTGCCAGCTGAAAAACAGCCAGATAAACGCCACGGCGATCACCAGGGCGAGCATTTTGTAGCGAGTGAACAGCTGTTTGACCTGATTCATCTACGCGGTTTTCCGATTGTTATTGTTTTGGCTGAGCGCGGCGGCGAGCACCTGTTCCTGGGTGAGCCCCTCGTTGATGAAGTCGCCACGCAACTGGCCGTCGCCGATCACCAGCACGCGGTTGGACACGCCGAGCACTTCGGCCAGCTCCGAGGAAACCATGATGATCGACACGCCTTCGGCCGCCAGTGCACCCATCAGTTTGTAGATCTCATACTTGGCGCCCACATCCACCCCGCGCGTGGGCTCGTCGAGGATCAGCACCTTGGGCTTGGCCATCAGCATTTTCGCCAGCACGGCCTTTTGCTGGTTGCCGCCGGACAGGCTGGTGATCGGCAGGAACGGGCTGGCGGTCTTGAGGTGCATGCGCGCGATCTGCTGGTCGATGCTGCCCAGTTCGGCCTCGGCGTCGATGCGGGTCAGGTGGGCATAGGTGTCGAGCACCGCCAGGGTGATGTTCTGGCCCACGCCCAGGTCAGGGATGATGCCCTGGCGCTTGCGGTCCTCGGGCACCATGCACAGTCCGGCGCGGATCGATTTGAGCGGCGTGCGCGTGTCGATCACCTGGCCGTCGAGCCACACCTCGGCGCTGTAGCGGCCGGGGTAGGCGCCGAACAACGCCGACACCAGCTCCGTGCGCCCGGCGCCCACCAGCCCGGCTATGCCGAGGATTTCGCCGCGCTTGAGCACGAAGGAAATATCGTCGACGCGCTTGCGCCTGGGGTTGTCGACGTCATAGCAGGTGACATTGCGCGCTTCGAAAATCACCTCGCCGATGGCATGGGGCTCGGTGGGGTAGAGGTTACTCATTTCGCGGCCGACCATCTGCGTGATGATCTGCGGGATGTCCATGTCGGCCATGGCCGTGGTCGCGATGTGCTTGCCATCGCGGATCACCGTGATGGTGTCGCACACGGCCGCCACTTCATCGAGCTTATGGGAGATGTACACGCAGGCCACGCCCTTGGCCTTGAGGCCGCGGATGATGTCCAGCAGCACTTCGATTTCCGAGCGGGTCAGGGCCGAGGAAGGCTCGTCAAGGATCAGCAGGCGCGCCTGTTTGTTCAGGGCCTTGGCGATTTCCACCAGTTGCTGGTAGCCGCCGCCGTACTGCGACACCGGCAGCGCCACGTTCATGTCCGGCACCTTGAGCTCGCGCATCAACGCTTCGGCGCGGTGCAGCATCGCCGGGTAGTTCATACGCCCGCCGGGCAACGTCAGCTCGTGGCCCATGAAGATGTTCTCGGCTACCGACAGGTCAGGCACCAGGGTCAGTTCCTGGTGAATGATGACGATGCCGGCGGCCTCGGTTTCGCTGATGGACTGGGCCCTGAGCGGTTGCCCGTCCCAGAGGATTTCCCCCTCCCAGGTGCCATGGGGGTAGACCGCCGACAGCACCTTCATCAGGGTGGATTTACCGGCGCCGTTCTCGCCGCACAGGCCGACGCATTCCCCCGGCCGCACCTTGATGTCGATGCCGTTCAGCGCGTGGACACCGCCAAAGGTTTTGACGATGCCGTTCATTTGCAGCAGGTAGTCGGCCATGGCGATCACTGCCCGCCGATCTGCTCTTTGGTATAGAACCCGTCCTTCTCCAACAGGTCGATATTGGCCTTGGTCAGCGGGGTCGGGGTGAGCAGGATGGTGTCGACTTTCTTGCTGCCATTGTCGTACTGCGAGCTGTAGGTGGGCTTCTCGTTACGCGCCAGTTGCACCGAGAGCTTGGCGGCTTCGGTGGCGATCAGCTTGAGTGGCTTGTACACGGTCATGGTCTGGGTACCGTCGATCACGCGCTTGACGGCGGCCAGGTCGGCGTCCTGGCCGGAGATCGGCACCTTGCCTGCCAGTTTCTGCGCGGCCAGGGCCTGGATCGCACCGCCGGCGGTGGCGTCGTTGGAGGCGACGATGGCGTCGATCTTGTTGCTGTTTCGGGTCAGGGCGTTCTCGACGATGCTCAGGGCTTCGGTGGGGTTCCATTCCTTGACCCACTGTTGGCCGACAATCTTGATGTCGCCCTTGTCGATGGCCGGTTGCAGCACCTTCATCTGGCCTTCGCGCAGCACCTTGGCGTTGTTGTCGGTGGGCGCGCCGCCGAGCAGGAAGTAATTGCCCTTGGGCGCCGCCTGCAGCACGCCGCTGGCCTGCATCTCGCCGACTTTTTCGTTATCGAAGGAGATGTAGGCATCGATGTCCGCGTTGAGAATCAGGCGGTCATAGGACACCACCTTGATCCCGGCTTTCTTGGCTTCGGCGACCGCGTTGGTCAGCACCGTGGCGTTGAACGGCACGATCACGATCACATCGACACCCCGGGAGATCAGGTTTTCGATCTGCGAAATCTGCTTCTGCTCGTTGGCATCGGCGGACTGCACAAAGACCTTGGCATCGAGTTTTTCCGCAGCGGCGACGAAGTAGTCACGATCCCGGGACCAGCGTTCCAGGCGCAGGTCGTCGATGGAAAAACCGATTTTCGGGTGGGCGGAGTCGGCCATCACCGGCAGTGCGAACAGGGCCAGGGCGGTGGCGAGCAGGGTACGTTTGAATGACTTCATGGTGGTGCGTCCTTTTATTGTTGTTGGAAAGACACTGGGTGAAGACTCTAGGCGAACACTGTAGGTGTGGCTAACCGGCGTGTTGTGGCAAGCCGGGCTTTTGTGGTGAACAGGACTTTTGTGGTGAATGGGCTTGTCGTGGTGAATGGGTTTAGTGTGGTGAGCGGGCTTATTGTGGTGAATGGGTTTGGTGTGGTGAGGGGCTTGTTGTGGTGAGCGGGCTTGCCCCGCGCTGGGGCGCGAAGCGGCCCCATTGCAGGCGATGTGTTTTTAGCTGACACACCGAGGTGCCTGGGTTTGGGGCTGCTTCGCAGCCCAACGCGGGGCAAGCCCGCTCACCACAACAAGCCCCTCACCACACCAACCCCGCTCATCACAACAAACCTGCTCGCCACACTGTCACCGATAAATAAACCGGTTGACCACCCCCTCCAGCATCTCCTGCCGACCACTCACGGCCTGCGGGTTCAGTTGGTGGGTAAACGCGTGTTCGGCCAGTGACTCCAGGCTGAACTCACCGGCCAGCACGGCCTGGCCCAGCGGCTGCTGCCAGCCGGCATAGCGCTGGTCCTTGAACTGCTGCAGCCGGTCGTTCTGCACCATCGCCGCCGCACGTTCCAGCGCCAGGGCGAGTACATCCATGGCGGCGACATGGCCGTGGAACAGGTCGACCTCGTCCAGGCTCTGGCGGCGTACCTTGGAGTCGAAATTGTAGCCGCCATTCTTGAAGCCACCGGCCTTGAGGATTTCATAGGTGGCGAGGGTCATCTCCTCGACGCTGTTGGGGAATTGGTCGGTGTCCCAGCCGTTCTGCGGGTCGCCCCGGTTGGCGTCGATGCTGCCGAAGATGCCCAGGGACACGGCGGTGGCGATCTCGTGATGGAAACTGTGCCCGGCCAGGGTGGCGTGGTTGGCCTCGATATTCACCTTGATTTCATGCTCCAGGCCGTACTCATGCAAAAAGCCGAACACCGTGGCGCTGTCGTAATCGTACTGGTGCTTGGTCGGCTCCTGGGGCTTGGGCTCGATCAGCAGGTCGCCCTTGAAGCCGATCTTGTGCTTGTGCTC
Organism: Pseudomonas sp. GV047; assembly: GCF_003058245.1. Classification (NCBI taxonomy): domain Bacteria; kingdom Pseudomonadati; phylum Pseudomonadota; class Gammaproteobacteria; order Pseudomonadales; family Pseudomonadaceae; genus Pseudomonas; species Pseudomonas sp. GV047. Next base: position 144,971 of record NZ_QCWA01000012.1, read on the forward strand.
CACCACCATGCGCATAAAGCGCCCGAGCTGGTCGCGCTCGCGCTTGAGGTCGGTGTTGAGCAGGGTTTCATAACCTTCACGGCCGCCCCACAGCACATAGTTGGTGCCCTTGAGCCGCAGCGTGGCGTTCATCGCGCTGAACACCTGGGCAGCGGCGTAGGCAAACACCTCCGGGTCCGGGTTACTGGCGGCACCGGCGGCAAAACGCGGGTTGCTGAAGCAGTTGGCGGTGCCCCACAGCAACTTGATGCCGGTCTGTTCCTGATGGCGCTCCAGGTGGTCGACCATCTGCGCAAAGTGGTTGCGGTACTCCTTGAGCGAACTGCCTTCCGGCGCCACATCGGTGTCGTGAAAGCTGTAGTAGTCGATGCCCAGCTTGGAGAAAAACTCGAAGGCCGCCTCTGCCTTGCCGATGGCCACGTCCATGGGCTCGCCGCTGCGTTGCCACGGGCGCTTGAAGGTGCCCATGCCGAACATATCGGCGCCGGGCCACACGAAGGTGTGCCAGTAACACGCGGCCATGCGCAGGTGCTCGCGCATCGGTTTGCCGAGGATCAGCTTGTTGGCGTCGTAATGGCGAAAGGCGAGGGGGGCATCGCTGCTGGGGCCTTCGAAGCGAACCTTCTCGACACCGGGGAAGTACGGCATGGCGTTTTCCTTATTGTTCTTGGCGGTGTCTGGATACTAGCAACGGCACCGGGCCCGCTGATTATGAAAATCACCAAGGGGTGGTGCGATTTTGACCGGCGAGGGCTAGTCTGTTGCCACAGGCCCGAGGACAAAAACAATGAAAACCCTACCGCCCGTGCACCGTATTGCCCTGTTGTTCAACGGCAGCAAAATCTACGACCGCGGCATCATCGCCGGTATCGGCAATTACCTGAGCAGCACCCGTGCGTCCTGGGATTTGTTCCTCGAGGAGGATTTCCTCTGTCGCCTGCGCGGCATCGAGCGCTGGCAGGGCGACGGCATCATTGCCGACTTCGACGACCCGCTGATCGGCGAAGCGTTGGCCGACAGCACGTTGCCGGTGGTGGCGGTGGGTGGCTCCTATGAAGACGCGCGCGCCTATCCCAAGGGCATTCCCTATGTGGCGACCGATAACCACGCATTGATGAAGTTGGCTTACGAACACTTGATCGAAGCTGGCCTGACTCGATTCGCCTGTTTCAGCCTGCCCGAGGCCCAGGCCAATCGCTGGGCCCAGGAGCGTGAAAAAGCCTTTCGCCGCCTGCTGCAACGGGATGGTTTGCACGTCGAGGTGTATCGCGGCCTGGGCACCAGCGCGCCGTTGTGGGACAGCGCGGTGGAACAGCAGATTGCCTGGCTGCACAGCCTGCCCAAGCCCATCGGCATCATCGCCGTCACCGATGCCCGCGCCCGGCAACTGCTGCAAGCCTGCCTGACTGCCGGCATCGCCGTGCCGGAGCAAGTGGCGTTGATCGGCATCGACAACGACCCCCTGACCCGCACCCTCACGCGGGTGCCGCTGAGTTCGGTGATCCAGGGCACGGAAACCATGGGGCGCACGGCCGCCGCCTTGCTGCACCAGATGCTGCACGGCAAACCGTGCCTGGGCACGCAGGTCCTGGTGCCGCCGGAGGCGATCAACGTTCAGGCCTCCAGCCTGCATCAACCCTTGGGTAATCCGTACGTGATGCAGGCGCTGCTGTTTATCCGCCAGTACGCCTGCCAGGGCATCAAGACCGCGCAGGTGGCGGCCTATGTCGGCGTGTCGCGTTCATCCCTGGAAGCGCACTTTCGCAAGGTACGCGGCTGCAGCGTGCATGACGAGATCCTGCGCTTCAAACTCGCCGCCGCCGCCAAGGGCCTGGAAAGCCACGAACTGGCGATTGCCGATATTGCCGCCAAGTGCGGGTTCAAATCGGCGCAGTACCTGCATACGGTGTTTCGGCGAGAGTTTGGCTGCACGCCCCGCGAGTATCAGCAGGGCGCGGGGGGGACGATGCCTGCGTCGCACTCATCCACAACGTTCAACCACAGTGTCATTTAGCTCGCTAGGCTGCTGTCCGTGTGCAAGTGCAACCTGTTCGCTTGCTCTGCGTAGCGGAACTTGGCACGCTCAAACGGTGAGTGAGTACGCCAGGATGATCAATAAGGAAGCATTACATTGAGTTGGGGAAACGTTGGAAAATTTCTGTTGGCCCTAGTGACGGGTCTGGGATCAATTACCGGGATATACGTGGCTTTCAAGGATGACACTAAGCTCGAGGCTGATCTGTCCTACCGGTATGAAAGTGCACCCCGTCAATTCTCTGAGCGTTTAGGCAGTACTGCTGAAAAGCTCAAGTACGCCGATTTGTATGACAGCATCAAGCGCATTGGCGACGGTGCGCTCAGCCATGAACAGATCGATAAAATGGTCAACCTGAGCCAGGCGCCTTACCTCGCGCTACTCGATGCGCCGTTCGAAAAAGGGCCGGACAATTACCCCATAAGCCTGTTGATTACGCTGAGGAACAGCGGCAGCAAGGTCATCAAGGATGTACACATCAAGCTGCCTGCAAAGGGACTGGTCCAGATCAGGGATGATTCGCGCTCTGATACGGTGATGCCTGATCCGGTCAGCAGTGTTGTCATTCCTTCGATTGTGCAAAACGGTGTGTACACGCTCTGGATTCATTTTCAGGGTGATTTAAAAACGCTAAAAGAGCAGGACGTGTACATCGGTTACAGTGACGGCGTTGCGCAAGTTCGGGTGTATGAGGATTTCATAGGGTTTGAAGCGAGCATGGCCCGATATGGCATTTTGGTGTTGGGTGCTCTGGTGATGCTTGCGTACTGTTTCCTGGTAGCTGTTTATCTTTTGATAACGACCGATAGAAACAATGATGCGAATACGGTCCAGAGGTGACCGCCTGCACTTGAACGCGAGCATTGCTTGCTCGAAGAGCGATCCAGTCCAGACAGCGCGGTACCGGGGCACCGCGCCAGGAGGGGTTATGGCAGGGCGTAGGCGATCACGTAGTCGCCACGGTCGGTGGACTGGCGCGCACCGCCGGCGGTGATCACGATGTACTGCTTGCCGGTTTTCGGCGACACGTAGGTCATTGGGCCACCCTGGCTGCCGACGGGCAGGCGGGCCTTCCAGATTTCATCGCCGTTGCCGCTGTTGAAAGCGCGCAGGTAGAAGTCCTGGGTGCCGGCGATAAAGATCAGGCCGCCCTGGGTCGACAGCGTGCCGCCGAGGGTCGGCAGGCCGATCTTGATCGGCAGGTGCATGCGGATGCCCAGGGGGCCGGTGTCTTCAACGGTGCCCACCGGCACTTGCCACGCGACTTTCTGGGTCTTCATGTCGATGGCGGTGAGGGTGCCGAACGGCGGCGCCTGGCACGGAATGCCGGCCACCGACAGGAAGCGGTTTTTGTTCACCGCATACGGCGTGCCCTTGAGCGGGACCGCGCCCATGCCGGTGTTCAGCGCTTCGCCACCGGACGAAGACTGGGCCTTGTTCTGCGACGGCAGCATCTGGATCCACAGGCCCAGGCGCATGTCGTTGACAAAGATAAAGCCATGCACCGGGTCGGTGGAAATGCTGCCCCAGTTCATGCCACCCAGGGAACCCGGGAAGCTCAGGGATTTATCCGTACCCGGCGCAGTGTACAGGCCGTCGTAGCGCATGCCCTTGAAGTCGATGCGGCACAGCAACTGGTCGTACGGGGTGGCGCCCCACATGTCCGACTCGCTCAGGGTCTGCGCGCCGATCTGCGGCATGCCCACAGACTTGGGCTGGGTCGGCGAATAAGGCTCGTTTGGAATGTTGGCGGCCTTGACCGGTACTTCCTTGACCTCGGTCAGCGGCGTGCCGGTGGCGCGGTCGAGTACATAGATCTGCCCGGCCTTGGTGCCAATCACCACCGCCGGTACCGCCTTGTCGCTGCCCGGTGGGGTGAAGTCGATCAGGCTCGGCTGCATCGGCAGGTCGAAGTCCCACAGGTCATTGTGGACGGTCTGGTACACCCACTTTTCAGCCCCGGTCGAGGCATCCAGCGCCAGCACGGACGCGCCGTATTTATGGTTGAGCGGGGTGCGTTCCACGCCGTAGATGTCGGTGGACGAGCTGCCCATCGGCAGGAAGACCGTGTTCATCAACGGGTCGTAGGACATCGGCGCCCAGCTGTTTGGGGTGCTGCGCACGTAGGTCTTGTCGCCGGTCGGGGCCTGTTTGTCTTCCGGGTTGCCCGGGTCGAAGGCCCAGCGCATTTGCCCGCTGATCACATCGAAGCCACGGATCACGCCGCCGGGCATGTCGGTCTGGACGTTATCCGCGACGCGGCCGCCCACCACCACGGTAGTCCCGGCGATCAACGGAGCGGACGACAGCTGGTAGTAGCTGTCCGGCACATTGCCCAGGCCGGCTTTCAGGTCCACCTGGCCGTGGGTGCCGAAGTCTTCGCAGAATTTGCCGGTGTCGGCATCCACGGCGATCAGGCGCGCGTCGATGGTGTTGGTCAGCAAGCGGCGTTGGCACTGCGCACCGGCTGGAACGCTGGCGGCGATGATCGGCGAGCTGTTGGGCTGGGTAGGCTGGGCAATCGGCGCGGTGGCGTCGAAATACGCCATGCCCCGGCAACGCTGCCACACCGCCGACTTGGCGTTGACTTCGTTCTTCCACAGCTCTTTGCCGGTGTCGGCGTCGAGGGCGATCAGGTTGTTGTGGGGCGTGCAGATAAACACCTTGTTGCCGATCTGCAGGGGCGTGAGCTGGTCTTCGGCGCCGTTGCCGTCGCTGAGGGCCACGTCACCGGTGTGATACGTCCAGGCCACCTTGAGCTTGTCGACAGTGTCGCGGTTGATCTGGTCCAGCGCGGCGAAGCGGCTGCCCCCTTCGGTGTTGCCGTAGTGGGCCCAGTCTTTCTGCGCGTCGGCCGCGGCCACGGGCGTGATGCCTGGGCCTGCACCGGTCGGCGCGACGCTGGGATGGGCGACAAACATATTGCCCGCCGCCACCGCCACGCCCACCGCCAGCACGGCGGCAACGCCATAGGCACCGCGCGCGGGCCGGCCGGCCAGCAGCGGATACACCAGCGCCACCACCAGGCCGATGACCGCGAACATGAACAGCCGCGAGAACAGCGGCCAGAACACCAGGCCCACATCCGCCACCGCCCAGATGGCCGTGCCGATCAGGAACGCCGCGAACAGCCATGCACCTGCGGTTTTTTGCCGGGCAATCAGCAGGCCGGAAACCGCCATGGCCACGCCGCCGACCAGGAAGTACCAGGAACCACCAAGGCTCACCAGTTTGGCGCCGCCAACGGCCAGCGCGAGGCCGAGCAGGGCGATGATTACGCCCAGGCCCAAGAGTAGGAATCTAGAGACGCCAGTGGCGCGCGATGCTCGTTTCATGTCGAAAGGACTCGAGTGAGAGAGGGCAAAGACGCGATTTTAGCAAGATAATTAACTGGTTAGTACATTATAGTCCTGCAATAGACTATTACAGGTGCTGCGATGATGGGCTGGGGCTAAATGTCGCGCGTGTCACTGAAGTGTAGGCACGCCTTGGGCAATATGTGGCAGCGCGTAAGCGGGTTGCCACATACGGGGTGGGTTTGGTTTTACGCCTCGGCTGGTTTTTTGCCGCGAGGTTTTTTCTGCGCAGTTTCCCCATCCTCCAGTGCGTCGCCCCCCAGGCTGCGCGTCAACTCGACGGCGGCCTGCTGGAACAGGGGGTGCAATGTCTGCGCCTGCTCGGCGGTCAGGCGACTGGCCGGGCCGGACAGCACCAGGGCACCGATCAGGTTTTCCCCTGGGCCGAAGATCGGCAATGCCATCGACGCGGCGTGGGGGTCGGTGGCGCCATGGGAAAACAACGGCTTGATCATCTTCGCCGCCAGCGAATACGGCGTGCGTAACGCTTCGGCACCGGCTGCACCGTCCATGGGGCGGGTGTCGCCCGGTTGCAGGTGCAAGCGCAGGTGATGCGGGGAGTTGACCCGGTAGAGGCACATTCGGTAGGCGCCGTGGCGCACATAGAATGAAGCTGTTTCGCCGGTTTCCTGGGTCAGGCGATGCAGCAGCGGGGTGATATGGCGCTCAAGGTCGAGGCCGTCCTGATACACCGTGTTCAAGCGCATGATCTCGGTCGCCAGCTGGTAGCGACCGTCCGCCAGGCGAGTGATCAGGCCGTGGTCTTCCAGTGACACCATCAGGCGCATGATGGTGCTCTTGATCAGCCCGGTGCGCGCGGCCAGCTCGGCCAGTTCCAGGGCCGTGTCCCCCATCTTGAAGGCGGTGAGCACGGTCAGCACCCGATCAGCCGAAGCAACTCCGGTGACGGCGGGGCGTGGGCGTGTTTTTACCATGGGGGGCTCCTTGAAGGGGGGGGGCGGGTACGCTGCAAAATACTGGCATTGCCCGCAGGGAGCAATGCCAAGCGATTGAGCGTACAGCGATTTCAGCGCGTTACCGGGCGATCAGTTCGCCTGTGCCGCTCAAATCCCGCATCTGCCTGCGCCCCATCAGCAGCACCATCACGGCACCGGCGGCACACAGCGCCGCCAGCGGCAACAGGGCCAGGGCGTAACTGCCGGTGGCGTGGTGAATGGTGCCGTACACATTCACCATGATGCCGCCACCAATCAGATTGGCCATCGCGCCCACGGCGGCCAGACCGGCGGCGGCAGTGGAGGACGAGAGCCAGGTCGAAACCAGTGCCCAGAACGGCCCCTTCATTGAGTACGCCCCGATCAACACCATGGACAGCATGAACACCGTCGCCACCAGCGAGGAGGTGACCAGTGCGAGCAGCAAACCGGCGGTGATCAGCAGCAAGGTCATCGCGGTGTGCCAGCGGCGTTCACCGCTCTTGTCGGAGCTGCGTCCCCACAGAATCATCAGCACCGAAGCCAGTCCGTAGGGAATGGCATTGACCAGGCCGATTTCCAGGTTGTTCAGGTCAAACGTCTTGAGCAATTGCGGCGCCCACACGCTCATGGTGCTGCCGGCCGCCGACGCCCCGGAGTAGATCAGTGCCAGTACCCAAATGTGCTTGTGGCGCAGCAGTTTCCACAGCGAGATATGCCCGATGGCGGTCTTGCGGCTGCGCTCTTCGTCCAGGCGGCCGGTGAGCCAGCTGCGTTGTTCGTTGCTCAGCCACTTGGCCTGTTCGGGGCGGTCGGTGAGTACGAACAGGCAGGCGATGCCCAGCAGTACGGCGGGGATGCCCTCGATGATGAACAGCCAGTGCCAGCCGCGCATGCCGAACCAGCCGTCCAGGCTCAGCAACAGGCCGGACAGCGGCGAACCAATGAAGTTGGCGCCGGGAATGGCGACCATGAAGATAGCGACCATGCGTCCACGGTATGCCGCTGGCAGCCAGTAGGTGAGGTACAGCAGCACGCCCGGGAAGAAGCCTGCTTCGGCCGCACCCAGCAAAAAGCGCATCACGTACAGCGAATTGGCTCCGGTCACAAACGCGGTGCCGGCGGAAATCAGTCCCCAGGTGATCATGATCCGTGCAATCCACACCCGTGCGCCGAAACGTTGCAGCGCCAGGTTGCTTGGCACCTCCACCAGGAAATACGACACGAAGAACAGGCTGCTGGCAAAGCCGAAGATCGCTGGCGTAAGGCCCAGGTCCTGGTTCATCTGCAGGGATGCCATGCCGATATTGCCGCGATCAATGATCGCCAGCAGGTAGCAAAGGATCAGGAACGGCAGGAGTCGCCACGCCACCTTGCGCATGGTTGAGCGCTCGATCGCGCTGATGTCGGTAGAACTGATAGGCATGACTCTCTCCCATTTTGTTTTTTTTGGAGAAGCGTAATGAGCTCGACCTTCCTTGGGTGAAGGCCGGGCGATGGGCGTTCAATCAGTGTGCGAACAGGTGGCGGTTGACCACCGAACGCGGCTCCGGTGCGCAGCCGTCCCAGAAGTCGATGATCTGTTGCACGGCCAGCAGGCCCACGCGATCGCGCGCCTCGGCAGTGTTGGCGCCTACGTGGGGGGTGGCGACCAGGGTCGGCAGGCCCCACAGCGCTGAGTCGGTGGGTGGCGGTTCGGGGTTGAAGGTGTCGAGGCCGGCGCCGGCGATCTGGCCGGTGCTCAGCGCCTGCACCAGCGCTTCGGTATCGATCAGTTCGCCGCGTGCGGTGTTGATCAACAGGCTGCCTGGGCGCATGCGCTTGAACTGCGCCGCGCCGAAAAGGTTGCGGTTCTGCTCGGTCAGCGGGCAATGCAGGCTGATGATATCGCAGCTCGTCAGCAAGGCATCGAAGTCCTCGGCGCGCTCGACATTCGGCAGGTCGGGCAGGTTGCTCAAGTAGGGATCAAATACCTTGATGGTCATGCGCAGCGGCGTTACCAGTTCCATCAGGATTCGCCCGATAGCGCCCAGGCCCACCAGGCCCAGGGTCTTGCCGGACAGCTCGATGCCCACGGCGGTCGCTTTGTCCCAATGGCCGTCACGCATGCGCGCATCGAGCAGGGCAGTCTGGCGCGCGACGCTGAACATCAGCGCCAGGGCATGCTCAGCCACCGATTGCGCATTGGCGCCCAGGGCGATGGTGACGGGGATGCCGCGTTCAGCGGCGGCGGCGATGTCGATGGTGTCGTAGCCCACGCCGTGCTTGGCGATGATCTTCAGCGCGGGCGATGCATTGATCATGTCCCGGGTCAGTTTGCCCTGGCGCACGATGATTGCGTCCGGCTGTTCGCGGGCAATGATCGCGGTGAGTTCGTCGACCGGGGCATACGGGGTGGTAGGGATTACGCGCACGCCATGGGCGGCGGCGTGGGCCATGGCTTCGGCAGTTAATTGCGGGCCGGTCAGCAGGAGAGTTCGGGTCATTTGGCGCACCTTGGTTTTCTTATCTGTGTGCAGTTGGCGGTTCGTGATGTCGCTCAACAGTGCTCGAAACCTAACATAATGAAATGGCGTTGCAATAAATAATTTTTGTTGATTTGCGCGAAACGGTTGAGTGCATGCGTGCAACCCCGTGTTATTCAACGAATTAAGGGATTTATTCAGCCTTAAACCGTTTTTCATGTGCCGAAGCCGCTGTGGGTGAGTCTTGTCAGTTTTAAATTGCAGTGTTAATTTCGAAATGCCATTTCATTTTATGAATTTTCACGCTTAATAAAAACCACAAGAGGAATGCCCCATGTCCATCGGATTCAGAGTGCTCAAGCAGCAACGTAAAGTCGCTGCCGAGTGGGTCGAGCGGTACCGGACAATGCCCGTCGCCAATATCAGCGATTCGATGAACCGCATGACCGCCGGTGGCGCCGCCCTGCAACCGATGCACCACCAGGGCGTGCTGGTGGGGCCGGCGCTGACCGTCAAAGCGCGGCCTGGGGACAACCTGATGCTGCATTACGCCCTGGATATCGCCCAGCCTGGCGACGTGATTGTGGTCGACGCCGGCGGCGACTTGAGCAACGCACTGATCGGCGAAATGATGGTGGCGTACGCGATCAAGAAAGGCGTGGCCGGCATTGTGATCAATGGCGCCATTCGCGATGCTGCGAGTATCGGTGCCGGTGACTTCCCGGTGTTTGCCGCCGGCATCACCCATCGCGGCCCGTACAAGGACGGCCCGGGCGAGGTGAACGTACCGATTGCCTTGGCGGGCATGGTGATCGAACCGGGAGATCTGGTGATGGGTGACGAAGATGGCTTGATCTGCGTGCCCTTCGATCAGGTCGGCGAGGTGTATGATCGCGCCTACGCCAAGCATGCCGCTGAACAGAAGCAGCTTGAACAGATCGCGCTGGGCGAGAACGATCGCACCTGGGTCCTGAAATCGCTCACACAAAAGGGCTGCGAGTTTATTTGAATCCTGCTTCCCACTCCCGTTGGCCGGCGCCTGTGCGCGCGCTGCGCCATCGAAATTTCCAGATCTACTTTGTCGGCCAGGGCCTTTCCACCCTGGGCAAGTGGGTGCAACAGGTCGCGCTGTCCTGGCTCGCCTATCATTTGACGGGCTCGGCCGTGCTGCTGGGGGCGATTGCGTTTCTGACGCTGTTGCCTCAGCTGCTGGTGGGACCGCTGGCGGGCGCCTGGTCCGACCGCCATGACAAACGCCGCCTGTTGATGGCGGTGCAGGCCGCCCTGGCCCTGCAATCGTTGGCCCTGGCCGTGCTGACCTGGCAGCAGTGGATGGGCCGTGAAGTGATCATCGCCATGGCGCTTCTGCTGGGTTTGCTCAACGCCCTGGAAACGCCGCTGCGCCAAGCCTTGATCGCGAGCTTTGTCGATGAGCCCAAAGACCTGCCCAACGCCCTTGTGCTCAACGCGATGCTGATCAATGCCGCACGCTTTATCGGCCCGCCGTTGGCCGGCTTGCTGATCAACTGGAGCGGCGAGGCCGGTTGCTTTGTGCTCACTTCCATCGCGTTCGGTATGTTGCTGATCGGCCTGGGCAGGGTGCAAAGCCGAGCGCAGGCCAGGGCCCAAGGGTCTACCGGGGAGATTTTCCGCGAAGGTCTGCGCTACCTGTGGACCACCCTGGCGATTCGGCGGCTGCTGGTCAGTGTGGTGATGGTCAACCTGTTGGCGTCCTGCTACACCGTACTGCTGCCGATCCTGGCCAAGCATGCGTTCAGCGGCGATGCGCAAACCCTCGGCTGGCTGTGGGGCGCAGCCGGTGCCGGTGCGTTTGTGGCCACGATCTTCCTGGCGTTTGCCGGCAGTGCTTCGAACCTGGGCCGCATTATCGTGCTCGGCACGCTGGTCTGTGCGGTGTCGCTGTGCGCGGTGGCGGCCAACCCGCCGCTGTGGTTCACCCTGGCGGCGCTTGCCGGGCTGGGCTTCGGCATCACGGTGAGCAATGTCAGCAGCAATATGACCCTGCAAAGCGCGGCGCCGGAAGCGTTGCGCGGCCGGGTGATTGCGTTCTATATCGCCATGCGTTTCGGCTTTGAAGCCATCGGCGGATTGTTGGCCGGCCTGCTGGCGGCAGCGCTGAGCGTGCAATGGACATTGCTGCTGGCGGGGCTGTTGCTGGGGGTTTATCAGGGTGTCAGTGGGTACATCAGCCGCAGGCGTGGTTGACAGCAACCACGCCTGCGCCGCGTGTCTCTCAACGAAACGCCGGCACCACCTGCTCGATAAACAACGCCAACGACTTCTTCTTCTCGGCATGGGGCAGGCTGTTGTCGCACCAGAAGCTGAACTCATCCACGCCCAGCTCCTGGTAGTAACGGATGCGCGGGATGATTTCTTCGGCGGTGCCGATCATCGCGGTCTTGTGCAGGCTGTCCAGTTCGAACTCCGGGCGGGCGGCGAATTTTTCTTCCGGGCTCGGTGCCAGGAAGCCATTCACCGGTACCTCTTTATTACCGAACCAGGCATCGAAGGTGCGATAGAACTTCGAGATCGCCTTGGCCCCGATTTTCCAGCCGTCCGGATCATCGGCGGCATGCACGTGGGTGTGGCGCAGCACCATCAGTTGCGGGCGTGGTACGCCGGGGTTGTTGTCGAGGGCGGCCTGGAATTTGTTTTTCAGGTCGAGGACTTCTTCGTCGCCCTTCATCAGCGGCGTGACCATCACGTTGCAGCCGTTGGCCACCGCAAAGTTGTGCGAGTCCGGGTCGCGGGCGGCGATCCACATCGGCGGGTTGGGCTGCTGGATCGGCTTGGGCACGCTGGTGGAGGTGGGGAATTTCCAGATGTCGCCGTCGTGGGCGTAGTCGCCTTTCCACAACGCACGCACCACCGGCACCATCTCGCGCAGCGCCTGGCCGCCGCTGGAGGCGGGCATGCCGCCGGCCATGCGGTCGAACTCCACCTGGTAAGCGCCACGGGCCAGGCCGACTTCCATGCGCCCGTTGCTGATCACATCGAGCAGGGCGCATTCACCGGCGACTCGCAACGGGTGCCAGAACGGCGCGATGATGGTGCCGGCACCCAGGTGAATGGTGGTGGTCTTGGCCGCGAGGTAAGCCAGCAGCGGCATCGGGCTTGGCGAGATGGTGTATTCCATGGCGTGGTGTTCGCCAATCCATACGGTGCTGAAACCGCCAGCCTCCGCCATCAAGGTCAGTTCAGTCAGGTCTTCGAACAACTGACGGTGGCTGACACTTTCGTCCCAACGTTCCATGTGTACGAACAGGGAAAACTTCATGACGCTTACCTCGGATCTATTGTGATCGGCCTGTCGACTGCGGGCCCTTAAGTGCTCTCGCCAATGTGAAGCCTGCCAGTGATGACGGCGGTTCGGCGGATTGATTATTGGTATACCATAATACGGAATGTCCGCAAAATTTTTCTCTCAACCGGTTACCGGGCTGACACCTGCAATCAAACTGTGGGAGGGGCTCAGGCCGGCAGCGGCAGGGCGCCCATCTTGCCGTGGCAATACACCAGTGGCCCGGCGTTCTGCCGGGGCACGATCAGGTTCTTCACTGCGCCGACCATGATCGCGTGATCGCCGCCTTCGTATTCGCGCCACAACTCGCACTCGATCACCGCCGTGGCATTCGCCAGGATCGGGTTGCCCAACTCACTGAGGGTCCATTCAATGCCCTGGGCCTTGTCCTTGCCCTTGCGCGCAAAGGCATAGGCTTCTGTTTGCTGCCCACCGGAAAGCACATGAATGGCAAAGCGTTTGTTCTTGATCAACACCGGGTACGAGTCGGAGCTGTAGTTGGGGCAGAACAGCACCAGGGCCGGGTCCATGGACAACGAGCTGAAGGCACTGGCGGTCAACCCGACGATTTGCCCGTCGTCATCGAGCGTGGTGATCACGGTGACCCCGGACGGAAACGAACCCATCACTTGTTTGTAGATAGCGGCATCGATCATGGGGCGGTCCTCTGCGGATAAAGCGGTTTTTATGGGTTTGTAGGTCTGATGGTATACCGTAATACAATCGATGCAACCGCTTTTTCAGTCGCCCGATGAACGTCAAGGCTGGGTCTAATAGCCAATAAATACGGGCGCCATGGCAGGAAATAACGGGGTGCCCTGTGGCACACTTGCGGATCAGATGGGCGCTGAAACTACGGATCAGCCTTGTGAAAATGTTGGAATACCATAATATGGTGTTCATCTGAGTGGCGGCCAGAGAGCTCCCCCGGTGTGGCGTCAAACAACTATAAGATCAGACAAACGCGAGTTCATTTCCATGCCCCAGATGTCCCGGCAAGACCCCCTGATCGAGCATCACACGGTCGATTACGTCCCCCTCGCAGAGCGCCATGGAAAGGCCCGCGACCTGTTCACCTTATGGTTCAGCACCAACATCGCACCGCTGCCGATTGTCACCGGTGCCATGGTGGCCCAGGTGTTCCATCTCAATCTGGCGTGGGGGCTGCTGGCGATTGCCCTCGGGCATCTGCTCGGCGGCATCGTGATTGCCCTCGCATCAGCCCAGGGCCCGCGCATGGGCATCCCGCAGATGGTGCAGAGCCGTGGCCAGTTCGGCCGTTACGGCGCGCTGCTGATCGTGTTCTTTGCCGCGCTGATCTACATCGGCTTTTTCATCTCCAATATCGTCCTGGCCGGCAAGTCCATCGTCGGCATCGTGCCGTCGGTGCCGGTGCCGGCGAGCATCCTGATCGGCGCCCTCAGCGCCACCGCGATCGGCGTGATCGGCTACCGCTTTATCCATAGCCTCAACCGCATCGGCACCTGGGTGATGGGCAGCGCGTTGCTGGCCGGTTTTATCTACATCTTCGCCCATGACCTGCCGGCAGATTTCCTGACCCGTGGCGGCTTCAACGCCGCTGGCTGGTTGGCCACCGTGTCGCTGGGGGTGATCTGGCAGATCAGCTTTTCGCCCTACACCAGCGACTACTCGCGCTACCTGCCGGCGGATATTGGCATCACCCGGCCGTTCATTGCGACCTACCTGGGCGCCACCCTCGGCACCATCCTGTCCTTCGCCTTTGGCCTGGTAGCCGCACTGGCCACGCCCGAAGGCACCGAAGCCATGGTCGCGGTCAAGCAAGCCACCGGCTGGCTGGGGCCGATCCTGATGGTGCTGTTCCTGCTCAATATCATCAGCCACAACGCCCTGAATCTGTACGGCGCGGTGCTGTCGATCATCACCTCGGTGCAGACCTTCGCCAGCCACTGGACCCCGAGCATCAAGGTGCGCGTGCTGCTGTCGGGCGTGGTCCTGGCCGGTTGCTGCGTGGTGGCGTTGGGCGCGTCGGCGGACTTCATCTCGCAATTCATCGGCCTGATCCTCGCGCTGTTGCTGGTGCTGGTGCCGTGGGCGTCGATCAACCTGATCGACTTCTACATCATCAAGCGCGGGGTCTATGACATTGCCTCGATTTTCCAGGCGGATGGCGGGGTGTATGGGCGTTTCAACCTGCATGCAATCGTGGCGTACTGCATCGGCATCATCGTGCAACTGCCGTTTGCCAATACGTCGCTGTATGTGGGGCCGTGGGCCAACCTGGTAGAAGGCGCGGACCTGTCGTGGCTGATGGGACTGGTGGTGACGTGCCCGTTGTATTACTGCCTGGCGACACGTCAACACACCCGGAAGATCAGGGCGGTGCGGTTGGGCTACACCGACTGAGCCACACCGCCGAACTCCTCCAACGCATCCCGCAACGCGCCCTCGAAGTATTCCTTCGAGGCGCGATCCCAGAGGATATGAAACGCCGGCAGCTCCACACTCCCTGTGTGGATGACAATCGCATTGACCCGCGCCACTGACGTCTGCGCCACCATCCCGAGCTTGAACGCCGGGTCGCTCAAGTCAACCCCGCACAGCTTGGCCATCACCTGCGCAATCACGCCCCCGCTGAGTCGCACACAGGCATGGCTGTCCTGGCGCGGCAGCAGGTAGTTGGTGCGGTGGTCCAGTTCCCAACGCGCTTCTTCATCGGCAATCCGTTGCCCCTGATCCTGCGGGCTGCCCAGCACCAGGTATTCGTTCTGCGACAGGCGCGCCACCCAGCTGCCGTCCGCTTGTGCGCTGGCTTGGTTGGGCGCGCCCGGCAACGTGAAGCCGCGCGCCGTGAGGTACTCGGCGCTTTGTGCGCCGCGAAAGCCGACCCGGGGCAGGTCGGTCTGGTCCTGCAGTTGGCAGGGCGGCGTGAACAATTCGTGGGCTTTCAGACTGGTCATGGCTTAACCCTCCTGGCGTTGGTTAGTGGGGTCGAAGAACGGCAGTTGCACCACCTCGGCCTGGACGACGATGCCGCCCTCGACGCGAATCGGAATGCGCTGCCCCGGTGTGCTCTGGTCGATCCCGGCGTAGGCCAGGCCGATGATGCGGCCCAGGCTGGCGGAATATTCACAGGAGGTGACGTTGCCGCTGATGTCCGCGCCGTTGAGCACCAGGTGGCCTTCCAGCGGTTGCACGCTGCCCTTGGGCAGGCTGAAGCCCACCAGTTTGCGTTTCAGCGGCTGGGCTTCGAGGATGTCCACCGAGCGGCGGCCGACGAAGAACGGCTTGTTGCGGCTGACCGCCCAGCCCATGTCGATTTCTGCCGGGTGAGTCATGCCGTCGGTGTCCTGGCTGATGATCACATGGCCTTTTTCCAGGCGCAGCAGGCGTTGGGTTTCGACGCCGAAGGGGCGAATGTCAAAGGCCTTGCCGGCCGTCATCAACGCGTCCCACAACGCCAGGCCGTGGCGTGCCGGTACGTGGATTTCATAGCCCAGTTCGCCGACGAACCCGACCCGCAGCAAGCGGGCCTTGATCCCGGCCACCGTGCCCTGGCGCACGCCCAGGTAGGGGAAGCCTTCGGCACTCAGGTCGAGGTCGCTGCACACCTGCTCCAGCACCTTGCGCGAATCCGGCCCGGCGAGGTTCACCGCACAAATCGCTGCCGTGACGTTGGTCACGTCCACGTCCAGGCGCCACTGTGCGTTCCACTTGAGCATCTGCTGGTAGATGCGGTCGACGCCGCTGGTGGTGGCGGTGACGTAGAAATGCTTGTCGGCCAGCCGCGCGCACACGCCGTCGTCGATCACCACGCCGTGTTCGTTGGTCATCAGCGCATAACGCGAACGGCCCACCGGCTGCTTGAGGAACGCGAAGGTGTACATGCGGTTGAGCAATTCGGCGGCGTCCGGGCCGCGCACGTCCAGGCCACCGAGTGTGGACACATCGATCAGCCCGACCTTGTTGCGCACGTGCAGCGCTTCGGCCTGCATGCACGCTTCGCGGTCCTGGGGCTTGCCGTAATAGGCCGGGCGCTGCCAGATACCGGCAGGCATCATCTTCGCCCCGGCTTGCACATGGCGCGCGTGCATCGGCGTTTGCCGGTAGGGGTCGAAGGCGCGTCCAGCGACATGGGCGAGTTTCTCCGCCACGAACGGCGGCCGTGCGGTGGTGACCCCGGTTTCGCTGATCGTGCGCTGGGTCGCCCAGGCCACCAGCCGTGCGGTCGGCAGCGCCGAGTGACGTCCCTGGGACGGACCCATGCCGACCGTGGAGTAACGCTTGACCAACTGCACATCGCGGTAGCCGATGCGGGTGGCGTTGACGATGTCTGCCACTTGCAGGTCTTCGTCGAAGTCGACGAAATCCTTGCCCTTGGGGTGCGGGAAGATCGGCCAGTGGAAGTTGACCTGGGCTTCGCTGCGCAGCGCTGCAGGCGGGCTGGTGCTGTTCAAACCGAGGGCGCGCAGGCTGTCGGCGGCGGCGTTGGTCCCATCCGCCAGTACATTGTCCAGTAGATGCCGACCGTGTACGGAGCCGGCCACGCCCAGGTTGCGCGGCAGGCCACTGAGGCTGAACTCCGCTCGTGCGTCGTCATAGGCCAGTTTGCCACCGGCCTGGCACAGCAATTGATAGACCGGCATATAACCGGCCGACATGCACAGCAGGTCGCAGTCGATCACTTGCCCGCTGGCGCTGACCTGGCCCTGGCCGGTGATCTGGCGCACGTCGACGCCCTTCACATGGCGCAGGCCTTTTTCATGCAGGGCCTCGAACACCGTGCTGTTGCTCAGGCACGGGATCTTGCGCTGGGCCAGCGCGCCCGGCAGGGCTTTGTCCGCCGGGGCATTACGCAGGTCGATCACGGCGGCCACGTCCACGCCCTGGTCATGCAGGTCGAGGGCGGCGAGGTAGCCGTCATCGTTGCCGGTGAGCACTACCGCGCGCTTGCCGGGCTTGACTGCATACAGCTTCATCAGGCGTTGCGCGGCGCTGGTGAGCATCACCCCCGGCAGGTCGTTATTGCGGAAGACCACCGGTTGGTCGAACGAACCGCTGCACACCAGGCACTGCTGCGCGCGCACTTTGTACAGGCGCTTGCCCTGGATCACCGGCAGGTAGTTGTCGGTGAACCAGGCATTGCAGGTGGCGTCGGTGAGCACCTGGATATTCGCGTGTTGCTGCACCGCGCCGAGCAACTCGCGGCGCAGGGTGTCGGCACGGGTGCCGGCAATATCGAAGCGCGCGTAGGTCAGCGACCCGCCGAGAATCGGCTGCTGCTCGATCAGCAGCACCTTGGCGCCGGCATTCGCAGCGGTCAGCGCGGCCTGCAAGCCGGCGGGACCGGCGCCGATCACGGCGAGGTCGGTGAACAGGTAGGCCTTGTCGTAGTACTCGGGCTGGAAGGTCAAGTCGAGCACGCCCAGGCCGGCCTTTTTGCGGATGATCGGCTCCCAGACTTTCCACATGCCCTTGGGCTTGTAGAACGAACGGTAGTAGAAACCCACCGGCATGAACCTGGAGAACTTGCCCAGGTAGGCGTCCTTGTCGTTATCCAGCGAGCCGTTGACGTTCTGCGCCGTCACCGCCAGGCCGGCGGACAGCGCGTGGGCATCGGCCAATACGTTGGGTTCGCGGGGCAGTTGCACCAGGCTGTTGGCGTCATGGCCGGCCATGGTCAATGGGCCGCGTGGGCGGTGGTACTTGAACGACCGCGACATCAGGAAGCGCCCGTTGGCGAGCAGCGCGCTGGCGATGCTGTCGCCCTGTAAACCCTGGTAGGGCAGGCCGTCGAAACTGAAATCGAGTGGCTGGTCACGCTGGATCAGCAGGCCCATGGGGGCGGGGAGGCGGTTCATCCGGCGATCTCCTTGGCGGTGGTGAAGTCGACGCGGGTAGTGAACACTTCGCGCGGATCGAAGGTGCGCAGGATCTCGTCGGTGACCGTGTGGCGCTCGGCGAGGAACCAGTAACTGGACGGCGTGTGCATCCACCATTCGCGCACCACACCGGCGAGGTTATCGGTGTTGAACACGTAGTCGGCCCATTCGGCATCGCTGCAGGTCACCGGATCGGGCATCGGTTTGAATTCACCGCCGTAGGTGAACTCGCTGATATTGCGCGGCCCGTTGAGCGGGCAAATCATGATTTTCATCGTCTGCTCTCCGTCAGTGGCTGGCCGCTGTGGCGCCCATTTCGTTGACTTGCTGGAAGGTCGAGAAACGTTCGAGGCCGAAGGGCTTGATCAAGTCCGGGACCTTGCCGCCGCTGGCGACCAGCTCGGCCATGGTCTTGCCGCAGATCGGCGTGGCCTTGAAGCCCCAGGTGCCCCAGCCGGCGTCGAGGTAGTAATTCTTCAGCGGCGACAGGCCCATGATCGGGCTGTAGTCGGGGGTCATGTCGGTGATCCCGGCCCACTGGCGCATCAGCTTGGCGTTGGCCAGGAACGGAAACATCTCGATGGCATGGGCCAACAGGCTTTCCTTGAGGTCCAGGGTCGAGCGCGTGTTGAACAGCGGGTACGGGTCGGAACCGCCACCGAACACCACTTCGCCCCGGCTGGTTTGCTGCACGTAGCAGTGCAGGGCCGAGGAACTCACCAACGGGTCGAGGAACGGCTTGAACGGCTGGGTGACCATGGCCTGCAACGGGAAGGTCTGGATCGGCGAACGGATACCGGCCTTGGCCATCAGCAGCGAGCTGTGCCCGGCAATCGCCTGCACCGCGCAGCCGCACCGGATGGTGCCGCGATTGGTCTTCACCGCGGTGATGGCGCCGTTCTCGATCACCAGGTCCTGCACTTCGGTGAGCTGATGGATTTCCACGCCGCGCTTGGCTGCCTGCTTGGCGTAGCCCCAGGCCACGGCATCGTGACGCGCGGTCGCGCCGTCGATATGCCAGAGCCCGGCAATCACCGGCAAGTGGCCGGGGTCGAGGTTGAGGCTGGGCACCAGCTCGTGGATCTGCTGGCGGTCGATCATCTCGGTACGCCCGCCGAAGTGCTTGTTGACCTCGGCGCGCTGGCGGAACGAACGCACGGTGGCGTCGGTGTGGGCCAGGGTCAGTTGGCCGCGCTCGGAGTACATGATGTTGAAATCGAATTCGTTGGACAGCGACTGGAACATCTTCACCGACTCGGCGTAGAAACGAACGCCTTCGCTGGTGAGGTAGTTGGAGCGGATCACCGCCGTATTGCGCGCGGTATTGCCGCCGCCCAGGTAGGCCTTTTCCAGCACCGCTATGTTGGTGATGCCGTGGTACTTGGCCAGGTAGTAGGCCGTCGCCAGGCCATGGCCACCGGCGCCGATGATCACCACGTCGTAACTCGACTTGAGTTCCTTGGGCGGTGGCAGGTCCACCTCCACCGGGTACTCCGAACTCAGCCCGTATTTCAATAGATTAAATGGCATACGGCCTCCGATTGGCTGCGTAGGGCGTGGTGTTGCGCCAGGGCGGCGGCCACGGTGTTTTTCATCAGGAAGGCAATGGTCATCGGCCCGACACCGCCGGGCACCGGGGTGATGGCGGCGACATGGGGCAGGGCGCTGTCGAAGTCGACATCACCCACCAGGCGGCTGCGGCCGTCGTCGTCGATGCGGTTGATGCCGACATCGATCACCACCGCGCCGGGCTTCAACCAGCTCGCGTCAATCAAGCGGGCGCGGCCCACGGCGGCGATCACGATATCGGCCTGGCGACACAGGGCCTGGGCGTCGTGGCTGCGCGAATGCAGCACGGTCACCGAGCAATCCGCCTTGAGCAGCAGCGCGGCCATGGGCTTGCCGACGATGTTCGAACGGCCGATCACCACCGCGTGTTTGCCACGCAGGTCGCCGCAGGTTTGCTCCAACAGATACAGGCAACCGCTCGGGGTGCACGGCGTGAGCACTGCGCGGCCCTGGCTGAGGCCGCCGACGTTCTGGCTGTGAAACCCGTCGACGTCCTTCTCCGGCGCGATGGCCTCCAGGGCGCGCAGTTCGTCCATCTGCACCGGCAACGGCAATTGCAGGAGGATGCCGTGGATCGCCGGGTCGGCATTCAATTGGCCGATCAGGATCAATAAGTGTTCGGTGCTGGTATCGCCGGGCAGGCGATGCTCCACGGAGCGGATGCCCACCTCTTCGGCGCGCAGGATCTTGTTGCGCACATAGACCTGGCTGGCCGGGTCGCTGCCCACCAGGATCACCGCCAGCGCCGGTTGAATAGCCTGCCCATGCAGCCGCGCCACGTCCTCGCGCACTTGCAGCAGCACGCGCGCCGCGGCGGCTTTGCCGTCGATCAGTTTATGCGCGCTCACCGGAACACCACCGTTCTGTCCTGATTGAGGAAGACCCGGTGCTCCAGGTGGTACTTGACCGCCTTGGACAGGGCCACGGTTTCGGTGTCGCGACCGATGGCGACGAGGTCGTCGGGCTTGTACACGTGGTCGACGCGCTGCACTTCCTGCTCGATGATCGGGCCCTCATCCAGGTCGCTGGTCACATAGTGCGCGGTGGCACCGATCAACTTCACGCCGCGTTGATACGCCTGGTGATAGGGCTTGGCACCCTTGAAACCGGGCAGGAACGAATGGTGGATATTGATCGCCCGCCCCGACAGTTGCCGGCACAGGTCGTCGGAGAGGATCTGCATGTAGCGCGCCAACACCACCAGCTCGGTGCGGGTGTCGTCGACGATCTTCATCAGCTCGGCTTCCTGCGCGGCCTTGTTGTCCCTGGACACCGGCAGGTAGATAAAGCGAATGCCCTCGCGCTCGGCCATCGGCCGCAGGTCGAGGTGGTTGGAGACGATGGCGGTGATGGTCATGTCCATCTCGCCCTTGTGGTAGCGGTAGAGCAGGTCGGTGAGGCAGTGGTCGAACTTGCTCACCATCAGCATCACGCGCATCGGCTCGCGGGTGTCATACAGCTCCCACTGCATGTCGAAGGCCTGGGCGACATCGGCGAAACCGTCTCTGATCGCTTGCAGGTCGCCTGTGTGGCCATCGTTGAAACGGAACACCGCACGCATGAAAAAGCGGCCGCTGAAGTCATCGTCGAACTGCGCCATTTCCCCGATGTAGCACGCCTTGTCCGCCAGGTAAGTGGTGACGGCAGCGACGATGCCGGACACGGCGGGGCACGTCACCTTGATGATGAAATGGTTTTTTTCGTGTTGCATGACACGTCCTCGGGATGATGGCGGCAGCTCATCGCATAGCGAAAAAATGTCTGAGGACAGCAGGCTCATTCCTTGAGCGCGTTTTCTTGTGGGGAATAAAATATTCCTGAAGTGGCTTTATAGGGGAATGGGGGCAGGGCGTCCAGGGGTTTTGGGAAAGTTTTTTAACTGAGGAGAAATTTTTAGCGGGCAGGACGGCATCGAATGCAGTCAAAAATGTGGGAGGGGGCTTGCTCCCGATAAGGGTGGGTCAATGACAAATGCATTCACTGACATTCCCTTATCGGGAGCAAGCCCCCTCCCACAGTTGAATCTCTGTGCTTCAGGTGTATCGCGAGTTCGGATTATTCCTTGTCGTTGCCGTAGTTCATGATCGACAACAACCGAATCGGCACCTGTACCAACTGCTCCGGCCCGTGTGGAATCTCGCCTTCAAACGTCAAGCTGTCCCCGGCCTCCATCCGATACAGCTGGTTGCCATGCCGGTAAATCAACTCCCCCTCCAGCAAATGCAGAAACTCCGTCCCCGGATGAGCAAAGGTCGGGAACTCCTCGCTGGCGTCATCCATGCTGACCATGTACGCCTCGAAGCTCTTCTTCGGACCGCGCGTGTGGTTGAGCAGGTGATAGGTATGCCCCTTCTCCGTCCCACGGCGCACCACTTCCATGCCCTGGTCGGCCTTGACCAGCAAGGCGCTGCCATCCTGCTGATCGTATTCGCTGAATAACTTCGACAGCGGCAGCCCGAGCACATCGCACAGGCGGCTCAATGTATCGAGGCTGGTGGAGACCTGGGCGTTCTCGATCTTGCTCAACATGCCCTGGCTGATATCGGCAATCTTCGCCACGTCGGACAGCTTCAGGTCCTGGGCCTGGCGCTGGCGTTTGATCTGCAGCCCCAGGTATTGCTCGAGCTTGAGGCGCGGGGCGGTTTCGGTGGACATGATCATCGGCTCCTGCACGGTTTCCGTTCAGTAATATTATTTTCGCACTGGGAAAGTGCAAGGTCTGGCGCTTGAAGGCCACCCCGCTGTGCGTATTCCTGCGGGGAAAAGAATTTTCCCATATATACAGCACAAAAGCGCAGCTCCACCCACTTCGATGTGTCGATCGCGATTCTGGCAAGGGTATTGCATTCCTGTAAGGAAACTAACTTTCTTTTTAGGAATAAAAAGACAGCCTAGGCCCACCCACACGGTTTTGCCTTTCGCGAGGAGTGACACGCAATGTTGCCAGCAGAAACCCAGCGCATCATCGACAAGCACGGGATCAAATACGTGCTTGCGCAGTTTGTGGATATACACGGTGCGGCCAAGACCAAGTCGGTGCCCATCTGCGGGCTCAAGACCGTGGCCGAAGAGGGCGCGGGGTTTGCCGGGTTTGCCATCAGCGGCATGGGCATGGAACCCCATGGCCCGGACTTCATGGCGCGCGGCGATCTGTCGACCTTGACCCCGGTACCCTGGCAGCCGGGTTATGGGCGCGTGGTGTGCGTCGGGCATGTCGACGGCAAGCCCCATCCCTACGACAGCCGCTACGTGTTGCAGCAACAAGTGCAGCGCCTGCAGGACAAGGGCTGGACGCTGAACACTGGCCTGGAGCCCGAGTTCAACCTGATGCGCCGCGACGAGCAGGGCAAGCTGCAACTGGTGGACCCCAGCGACAACCTTGACAAGCCTTGCTACGACTACAAGGGCCTGTCGCGTTCGCGGGTGTTCCTCGAGCGCCTGACCGAAGCCTTGCAGGCGGTGGATTTCGAGGTCTATCAAATCGACCACGAGGACGCCAACGGCCAGTTCGAGATCAATTACACCTACAGCGATGCCTTGACCTCCGCCGACCGCTTCACCTTCTTCCGCATGGCCGCCGGCGAGATCGCCAATGAGCTGGGCATGATCTGCTCCTTCATGCCCAAGCCCGACCCGAAACGCGCCGGCAACGGCATGCACTTTCACCTGTCGATCAGCAGCGCCGAGAACAAAAACCTGTTCCATGACGCCAGCGACCCGAGCGGCATGGGCCTGTCGACACTCGCCTATCACTTCGCCGCCGGCTTGCTCGCCCATGGCCCGGCGCTGTGTGCGTTCGCCGCGCCCACGGTCAACTCCTACAAGCGCCTGGTGGTCGGCAACTCGTTGTCCGGCGCCACCTGGGCCCCGGCCTTTATTGCGTTTGGCGCCAACAACCGCTCGGCCATGGTCCGCGTGCCGTATGGCCGCCTGGAGTTCCGCCTGCCGGATGCCGGCTGCAACCCCTACCTGGTCAGCGCTGCGATCATCGCCGCGGGCCTGGACGGTATCGATCGCCAGCTGGAAATCGACCACGTCTGCAACGAAAACCTCTACAGCCTGAGCCTCGAGCAGATCGCCGAGCGCGGCATCAAGACCCTGCCGCAATCCCTCAAGGAAGCCTGCGACGCGCTGGAAGCCGACGCGCTGTTCGCCGAAGTGCTCGGCCCGCAGATCGTGGGCGAGTTCATCAAGCTCAAGCGCATGGAGTGGGTGGAGTACAGCCGCCATGTGAGCGACTGGGAAATCCAGCGCTATACCGAATTTTTCTGACACCGTGTGACGGAGACTTGTTATGTGTGGAATCGTAGGCCTGTACCTGAAGAATCCGCAGCTGGAACCCCAGCTCGGCCAGCTGTTTGAACCCATGCTGCAAGCCATGACCGACCGTGGCCCGGACAGCGCCGGTTTCGCCATCTACGGCGATGAAGTCGCCGATGGCTGGGTCAAGCTGACCCTGCAAGCCACCACCGAAGCCTTCGACTGGAAAGGCTTGATGGGCGAGCTGGAAGGGCGCCTCGGCTGTTCCCTGGACTGGTTCCAGAACGCCAGCGCCGCCGTATTGAAGATCCACGCCGACGAAGCCCCGGTGCGCCTGGCCCTGGCCGAACTGGCGCCGAGCGTGCGCATCATGAGCGCCGGGCAGAGCATCGAGATCCTCAAGGGTATGGGCCTGCCCCAGGAAATTTCCCAACGCTTCGGCCTGGCAAACATGCAGGGCAGCCACATCATCGGCCACACGCGCATGGCCACCGAAAGCGCGGTGACCATGGAAGGCAGCCACCCGTTCTCCACCGGCGCCGACCTGTGCCTGGTGCACAACGGCTCGCTGTCCAACCACTTCCGCCTGCGCCAGGAACTCAAGCGCGAAGGCATCCACTTCGAAACCGACAACGACACCGAAGTCGCCGCCGGCTACCTGACCTGGCGCCTGCAACAGGGTGATTCGCTCAAAGAGGCGCTGGACCACTCCCTGGAAGACCTCGACGGCTTCTTCACCTTCGCCATCGGCACGCGCAACGGCTTTGCGGTGATCCGCGACCCGATTGCGTGCAAGCCGGCGATCTTGGCCGAGACCGACGACTACGTCGCCATGGCCTCCGAGTACCAGGCGCTGTCGAGCCTGCCGGGCATCGAGAACGCGCGGATCTGGGAGCCGGCACCGGCCACGTTGTACATCTGGGAACGCCCGTCAGCTTAAGGAGCGCACACATGAAAACCATCGATCTTTCCACCGCCACCGTGCGTGACCTCAACCAGGCGCTGCACGCCCAGGCCATCGACAACGAGTGGCGCGTGACCCATTCCAACGGCAAGCACAACCTTGCGGTAGGGGTGAACCAGGCCGTGTCCATCGATATCGAGGGCCACGCCGGCTACTACTGCGCGGGCATGAACCAGCAGGCCTCGATTACCGTGCACGGCAATGTCGGCGTGGGCTGCGCCGAGAACATGATGTCCGGCTCGGTGCGCGTCAAAGGCAGCGCGTCCCAGGCCGCCGGGGCCACGGCCCATGGCGGTTTGCTGGTGATTGAGGGCGATGCGGGCGCGCGTTGCGGGATTTCCATGAAGGGCATCGACATCGTCGTCGGCGGCAGCATTGGCCATATGAGCTGCTTCATGGGCCAGGCCGGGCGCCTGGTGGTGTGCGGCGACGCCGGCGATGCGCTGGGGGATTCGCTCTACGAAACCCAAATCTACGTGAAAGGCACGGTGGAGTCCCTGGGCTCGGACTGCGTTGAAAAAGAGATGCGCAGCGAGCACCTGCAAGAGTTGCAGGAACTGCTCGACCGCGCCGGCTTCGCCCACCAGGCGGCGGATTTCAAGCGCTACGGCTCGGCCCGTCAACTCTACAACTTCAAAGTCGATAACGCCTCCGCGTACTGATCAGGAGCTTCACCATGACTGAACAAACCCCTCCGGTCCTGCGCGAGTCGGCCACCTTCGACCGCCTGACCATCCAGGAAATCCAGCGTGCCGCCGAAACCGGCATCTACGACATTCGCGGTGGCGGCACCAAGCGCAAGCTGCCGCACTTCGATGACTTGCTGCTGCTCGGCGCCAGCGTGTCGCGCTATCCGCTGGAAGGCTATCGCGAGAAGTGCGGCACCGATGTGATCCTCGGCAACCGCTTCGCCAAGAAGCCGATCCACCTGAAGATCCCGGTGACCATCGCCGGCATGAGCTTCGGTGCGTTGTCGGCCAACGCCAAGGAAGCCCTGGGCCGTGGCGCGACCATCGCCGGCACCAGCACCACCACCGGTGACGGCGGCATGACCCCGGAAGAGCGCGGCCAGTCCCAGCACCTGGTGTATCAGTACCTGCCGTCGCGCTACGGCATGAACCCGGATGATTTGCGCAAGGCCGACGCCATCGAGATCGTCCTCGGCCAGGGCGCCAAGCCCGGCGGCGGCGGCATGTTGCTCGGCATGAAAGTCACCGAGCGTGTGGCCGGCATGCGCACCTTGCCGATCGGCGTGGACCAGCGCAGCGCCTGCCGCCACCCGGACTGGACCGGCCCCGATGACCTGGCGATCAAGATTGCCGAGCTGCGCGAAATCACCGATTGGGAAAAACCGATCTACGTGAAGATCGGCGCGAGCCGGCCGTATTACGACGTGAAGCTGGCGGTCAAGGCCGGTGCCGATGTGATCGTGCTTGACGGTATGCAAGGCGGTACTGCCGCGACCCAGGAAGTGTTTATCGAGCATGTGGGCATCCCGATTTTGTCGGCCATCCCGCAAGCGGTACAGGCTTTGCAAGAGATGGGCATGCACCGCAAGGTCCAGTTGATCGTGTCGGGCGGGATCCGCAACGGTGCCGATGTGGCCAAGGCCATGGCGATGGGCGCGGATGCGGTCGCCATCGGCACGGCGGCGCTGATTGCCCTGGGCGACAACCACCCACGGCTGGACGCGGAACTGAAAAAGATCGGCTCGGCCGCCGGTTTCTACGACGACTGGCAGAACGGCCGCGACCCGGCCGGCATCACCACCCAGGACCCGGAGCTGTCCAAGCGCCTCGACCCGGTGGAAGGCGGGCGGCGGTTGGCCAACTACCTGCGGGTGATGGTGCTGGAAGCGCAGACCATGGCCCGTGCGTGCGGCAAATCGCACCTGCACAACCTCGACCCCGAGGACCTGGTGGCGCTGACGGTGGAATCGGCCGCCATGGCCCGGGTGCCGCTGGCGGGGACCAGTTGGGTGCCGGGTTCCGGTTACTAGCGGGCCCCTGTAGTGAGCGGGCTTGCCCCGCGCCGGGTGGCGAAGCCACCCCAATAAAGCCGCCGCATTCATTGAGGTAGAAATGCGGCGGTTGGTTTACGGGCGGCTTCGCCACCCAGCGCGGGGCAAGCCCGCTCACTCCACCCAGGCACTTCCCATTTCTTTTGCAGGAGCTTTGAACATGGTCAATCGTCTTCTCGGCAAATCCCTCTTCGGTTTATTGCTGGCCAGTGCCTTTGCACCCTTGGCCCAGGCCGCTGACGCCCCCACCTTGAACACCGGCAGCACCGCCTGGATGGTCACCGCCGCCGTGCTGGTGCTGTTCATGTGCTTGCCGGGGCTTGCGTTGTTCTACGGTGGCCTGGTCCGTGCGAAAAACATGCTCTCGTTGTTCACCCAGTGCTTCGGCATCGCTGGCCTGGTGGGCGTGCTGTGGGTGATCTACGGCTACAGCATGGTGGTCGACACCACCGGCATGGTCGAAGGGCAGGTGACCTTCAACAGTTTTGTCGGTGGCCTGAGCCGCGCCTTCCTGGCGGGCATGACCCCGGAGAGCCTGGTGGGGGATATTCCGGAAGGGGTGTTCGTGACCTTCCAGATGACCTTCGCCATCATCACCCCGGCCCTGATCGCCGGCGCCTTTGCCGAACGCATGAAGTTCTCGGCGGCGCTGCTGTTCATGGCCATCTGGTTCACCCTGGTCTATGCCCCGGTGGCGCATATGGTCTGGGGCGGTTCGGGGGCCTTGATGCATAACTGGGGCGTGCTCGACTTTGCCGGCGGCACCGCCGTGCACATCAATGCCGGTGTGGCTGCGCTCGCTGCGTGCCTGATCCTCGGCAAGCGCAAGGGCTACCAGAACACGCCGATGCCGGCGCATAACCTCAGCCTGACCATGGCCGGTGCGGCGATGCTCTGGGTCGGCTGGTTCGGCTTCAATATCGGCTCCGGTGGCGGCCTCAGCGGCACCTCGGGCATCGTCATGCTCAACACTCAGTTGGGCGCCTGCGCCGGGATCCTGGGCTGGATGTTCACCGAGTGGTTCAAGGTCGGCAAGCCCAGTGCCCTCGGCCTGGCCAGCGGCGCGTTGGCCGGCCTGGTGGGGATCACCCCGGCGTGTGCCTACGTGGGCGTCGGCGGTGCGTTGGCCATCGGCTTGCTGTGCGGGGTGTTCTGCTACTTGAGCGTGACGGTGTTGAAGCGCCGTTTCGGCTACGACGACAGCCTCGACGTGTTCGGCCTGCACGGCATTGGCGGGATGATCGGCGCGGTGTTGACCGGGGTGTTCTGTGTACCGTCCATGGGGGGCCTGGTGGAAGGTGTGACCATGGGCGGGCAGGTGGTTGCCCAGCTCAAGGGGGTGCTGCTGACTACGGTGTACTGCTTTGTGATCAGTTGGATCATCCTCAAGGGGGTCAATGCCCTGGTCGGCTTGCGTGCCCATGAGTCGGTGGAGGAGATGGGGCTGGACCTGGCCGAGCATAATGAGCGGGCCTACAACCACTGATCATTCCCCCTGAGTAAACGCAGCTCAAAATGTGGGAGGGGGGTGCGACGATTCGACTTGCCCCGTGGCGGCTGGGGAGCCGACGACTCTCTAACGGGTGCCCCGGGACTGAAATGTGGGAGGGGGCTTGCCCCCGATGGCGGCCTGACAGCCGACCAGGATGTTGGATCGGATCGAGTACATATCCGTTGCTGCGGTAAAGGCGGCTATTGGTTCCGCCCTTACGGCGGCTCACTTTGGAAAAGCCCCAAAGTAAGCAAAGGGCTCTTGCCCCACCACTCGGCACCTCGCCCAGGCTCGGTGTGCCCGTAATCCGACAGTGATGTGGGGGGCCGCCGCCACGCGCCATCCATGGCGCGGGGCGGCTAAACCGGCATCCCTGCCGGTTTACCCCCCACATCACTATCGGATTCCGGCCAGCGTGGTTAACGGGGCGCCTGAGATCAAGATCAAGATCTACAGCAAGAGCAAGAGCAAGAGCGGCTCGCTTCGCATCGTGGTTACCGTTGTGGATACCTATGCGCCGACAGCGGTCTGCCAGTCAGCTGGGTTGTAGCTGAGCCACGGCCATCGGGGGCAAGTCTCCTCCCGCATTTGCCTTGCTGCGTTGCAGCTGGCTCGCCACCAGGGTGTTCTTCAGCAGGTAGGCAATCGTCATCGGTCCCACACCGCCGGGCACCGGCGTGATCGCGCTGGCTACGGTGCGTGCGCTGGCATAGTCCACATCCCCCACCAACCGCGTGCCGGTCTCGGTGGTGATGCGGTTGATCCCCACATCAATCACCACTGCGCCGGGCTTGAGCCAACTGGCATCGATCAACTGCGGCCGGCCTACGGCGGCGACGACGATGTCGGCCAAACGGCACAACGCCGGTGCATCGACGCTGCGCGAGTGCACCACGCTGACCGAGCAGTTGGCCTGCAGCAGCAGGGTTGCCATGGGTTTGCCGACAATGTTCGAACGCCCGATCACCACCGCGTGCAAGCCGCTCAAGTCGCCGCAGGTTTCGTGCAGCAGGCGCATGCAGCCGCTGGGCGTGCAGGGCGTCAGCACTTCGATGCCTTGCACCAGGCCACCGACGTTTTCGCGGTGGAAGCCATCCACGTCCTTGATCGGGTCGATCGCGTGGATCACTGCCGCCTCGTCGATATGCGCCGGCAGCGGCAACTGCACGAGGATGCCGTTGACCGTCGCATCGGCGTTCAAGCGGGCAAGCAGGTCGAGCACCTGCGTCTGGCTGGCATCTTCCGGCAGCCGGTATTCCAGGGAGCGAATCCCGACTTCCTTGGCCCGCAGCAGCTTATTACGCACGTAGACGTGGCTGGCCGGGTCATCGCCCACCAGCAATACCGCCAGGGCCGGGTAGATTTGCTGCGAGGCAAGCAGCAGGACCTCTTCGCGAACCTCGTCGAGCACCTGGGCAGAGATGGCCTTGCCGTCGATATCGCAGGCAGGCGTGGGCAGAGAGCTGGTCAAAAGCGTCACCGTTGTCTGGGGAAATAAGGCGCTGAGGGATAGGAATCCCTCAGCCATAGGCAGGCCAGAAGGCTCAGGCTACCAGTTGATGGCAGGCATACACCACCAGCACACCGGCGACCAGCGTGGCATAGGGCAGCCAGCCGGCGCGGCGCTGGCCGTCATCGGCCTGGATATACAGGTCGGTGAGCATGGCGGCGGGGAAGCGGCCCTTGTCCTGCACATAGTGGCGGTAGCAGAACACCGGCAGGATCAGCAGCGCCAACAGCAAGCCGGTGACCAGCGTGCCTGCGCCCCAGATGTCCGCGCCCAGGCCCATGCAGGCCAGGTTGACGAAACTCAGCACGGCGCCGGCTGCCAGTAGCACGGTGGGGGCTTTGTACGGGCGCACCCAGTCGGGGCGGTCCAGGCGGTGGATCCAGCCGGCATTGAGGTTGAGGAAGTTGAAGATGATGTAGCTGACGTTGGACGCCGCAAGCACGAACACGTAGTCCGACATCAGCAACAGCAGCAGATTGAACGACAGGTCGGTCCACATTGCCGCTGTCGGCGCGCCATGTTCGTTGGTGCGCCCCAGGTACTTGGGCAGCCAGCCATCCACCGAGGCCTGGTACAGGGTGCGCGACGAACCGGACATCGAGGTCATGATCGCCAGCAACGTCGCCAGCACCAGCATGATCAGCACGATATTGGCCACCACCTTGCCGCCGCCGATGCTGTCGGCCATCACCTGGCCAACGCCCATGCCGCTGTAGATCGCGGGCGAGAGCAGGCCGCTGTACACCGCGGGCGTCACGATTGCGCCACTGGCGTCGAGCACCGCCGGCGTCACCAGTTGGCCCAGCCCGAGGCTGCCTTGAAATGCCAGCGGCACCAGGGTGAACACCAGGATGCACAGCAGGCCGGCGTAGAAGATTGCCTTGAAGGTGTCACGCTTGGGGTCCTTGAACTCACGGGTGTAGCACACCGCCGTTTCAAAGCCATAGGTGGACCACGCCGCCATGAACAGCCCACCGGCCATCAGTGACCAGCCGGACATATCCCACGGCCCATCGATGACTTGACCGGCCGCGTCATGGGCCAGGGGGTACAGCGGCAGGAAGTTGGCCTGGGTCGCATCCCCGGTGAACAACGGCACCACGCCCACCAGCAGCAGCGGAATCAACGAGGTGACGCCGAGCACCAGGGTCAGGCGCGCCGACCGCAGGATGCCGCCGTGCTGCACGGCAAACACCGTGAGCAAAATCAACAAACCAATGGCGAACGTCGCGTTGATGCGCAACGACAGGCCGCTCTTGACCCAGCCCAGGTCCAGCAGGGTCAGTTGCCAGGTGTTGATCAACGCATCGGCGGGAAACAGCGCCGTGAGGATATACCCCGCCGCCAGCCCCGAACCGATGGACAGCACCGGCGACCAGGCCAGCCAGTTGCACCACACCGACACCGGTGCGATCAG
The DNA here is from genome assembly GCF_003058245.1 of Pseudomonas sp. GV047. Classification (NCBI taxonomy): domain Bacteria; kingdom Pseudomonadati; phylum Pseudomonadota; class Gammaproteobacteria; order Pseudomonadales; family Pseudomonadaceae; genus Pseudomonas; species Pseudomonas sp. GV047. Next base: position 176,177 of record NZ_QCWA01000012.1, read on the forward strand.
CTTGCTGTAGCGCACCCAGGCCACCGCGCCGTACACCGAGGCGCCGCCGGATTTGTGCGGGAACAGCCCGGCGATCTCGGCATAGGTGAAGGCCTGGATAAACCCGAACAGGATCGACACGATCCACACGATCCATGCCGGTTTGCCCACCGTGGCGGCAATCGCACCGATGGAGAACAACACCAGCGCGGGCACGCCACTGGCGACCCAGAAGGCCCCGCGCCAGTCGATCTTGCGGTGCAGGCTGCCCACCGAGCCGGCAGCCTGCGGTACAGCCTCGAACGTCGTCGCTTCCATCTTCGTATTCCCATGTCTGAATAGCGGTTAGGTTGGGGCAGTCAAAATGGGGTGGCACACACGTTTCGGGACGATCAGCTACGCACCCGGCTTTTGTCCGGGTCGTAGAAAATCGCTGCGCTGACCGTGGCGCTGATGCGCTTCTGCAGGCCATCGACTTTGCCAATCTCAAGTTCAGTGCCGGGCTCGGCGCAGCTCACGTCGACCCGGCACAGTGCGATATTGCTGGCCAGTAGCGGTGACCGGCAGGCACTGGTGATCACCCCGACCTGGGCCCGGCCCTGGTACACCGGGTCGCCATGGTGGGCGGCCTCGTTGCCGCTCAGGTGCAGGCCAACGAGCTTGTGGCTGGGATGGGCACTGCGCCGCAGCAGGGCGTCACGCCCGATAAAGTCGTCGGTCTTGCTCTTGAGCGGCACGCTGAAACCGATACCGGCCTCGAACGGATCGGTCTGATCGCTGAACTCGTAGCCGGCGAAAATCAGCCCGGCTTCGATGCGCAGCAGGTCCAGGGCTTCCAGGCCCAGGGGCACCAGGCCCAAGGGTTGGCCGAGTTGCCAGATGCGGTCCCAGACCCGTTCGGCGTCTTCGGGCTGGCACCACACCTCAAAGCCCAGTTCGCCGGTGTAGCCGGTGCGCGAAATCATCAACGGGCAGCCGTCGAAACCGTCCAATCGACCGACCAGGAAGCGAAACCAGCCGAGGGTTTCCACACTCGGTTGTGTGGGCGGGGTCCAGACCATCTGCTTGAGCAGCTCGCGACTCAGCGGCCCCTGCACCGCCAGGTTGTGAATCTGCTCGCTGGCGGACTTGACCCACACCTTCATGCCCAGTTTCTGTGCCTGCTCGCGCAACCACACGCCGGCGTAGTCTTCGCCGCAGATCCAGCGGAAGTTGTCCGGGCCCAGGCGCAGCAGGGTACCGTCGTCGAGCATGCCGCCGTGGGCGTGGCACATCGCCGAATACACCACCTGGCCCACCGCCAGGCGCCGTATGTCGCGGGTCAGGCAGTACTGCAACAGGGCTTCGGCGTCGGGGCCGATGATTTCGAATTTGCGCAGGGCAGTCAGGTCCATCACCGCCACCCGTTCGCGGCAACCGAGGTATTCCTCGGTGACGCCGTAACCGTCGTAGCGCAGCGGCAGCCACCAATTGCGGTAGTCGGTGAAGCTGCCGGTGAGGGCGCGGGTACGTGAGTGAAACGCGGACTCACGGGTGAGGATCGGGTCGGCATCCGCCGTGGTTCGAGTGCTCATGGCGATGGAAAAACGCTCCTTCTCGCTGTAGATGCGGACATGGATGTCGGTCGGGTTCCAGCCATTGGCCGGGTCAATGTCATCCGGGCACGAGGTACTGCCACACAGCAGGTCGGTCATGGCCCGCAGCAGCACGTAATCGCCGGGCCGTGACCAGGGTTCATCCAGGGTCATCTGCTGGTGCGCATCGATACCGGTGTTGAAGAAGAAATTGATCGCCGGCCAGCCGTTGCGCGCCTGCACGCCATGGGGGGCGAGGACGCGGCTGAGGTTGTCGCTGCAGTTGTCGTGCCCGAAATAGCCATGGGTTTCGTAGTAGCGCGCCGCGCAGGCCAGGGCGAATGAATCGTGGCGCCCGACGGTGTCTTGCACCACCTCCAGCATCGGTTGCATATGGCGGTCGAAAAACTTCGAGAACAGCCCCGGTGCCGGGTAGGCGCTGCCGTTCAGGGTGCGCGTGACGGTCTGGTCCAGGTCCAGCTCGACGCCGCGATCCAGGGCGCGCCGGTCGAGGGCGACGAAGTCCGAACACTGGCGGCCCGCGACGTCCAGCACCTGGATGTACTGCCCTTTGGCGACGGTGTAGCCGTGGGCGGTGCCCGCGCGCAGGGTGAATTCGTCGAGTACTTCGCCCAACGGCTCGGGCAGGGCCGGCAGCAGCAGCGGCGACGGATTGGCCCGCGTCACTATCAGACGCAGCTCGCTGGGCCGGTATTGCCGGTCCACGGCGGTGGCCTCGGCGGGTGCGGCGACGATCACCAGCAGCGCGTCCTCGGCGACAAACTGTCGGCTGTGGCCGGGCGGGCTGTCGGCGTCCCATAGCGAGGCCGCCAGCGGCAAGGCCTGTGCATCGATGCCGCGCCGCTGGAGCGCCTGGCCGATACGCCCAGGCACGCTGCACGCCGTTGACCCGCTCAGGCCCCAGCTCGCCAGGGCGCTGCGGCCGCCGGCGTCGAGGGCCAGCAGTGCGCAGGTTTGCCGGCCTTCGACGTCGATCACTTGCAGGCCGTCGCCGGGCTGCAAGTCGACCAGGGTCACGCCGCCGGCGGCCACGCGGTAGCGTTCCAGGTTCGGCGCGCGGGCAAACAGCCCGGGTTCGCGGGGATGGGAAACACGTGGTGCATTCATCATCAGCCGACCGACTTGATGGGTGTCGCGGGCTCGCCCAGGTACGCCGCCATCGAGTCATCCAGGGCCTGCAACCACGGTGTGTGGTGCGGCGGCGACTGGGTGCCGGTCATCAGCGAGCGATAGGACTTGTCGCGATAGCCCATGATGTTTTCCGCCTTGTCGTGCTTCCAGTGCAGGAAGGTTTCGTTGACGGCGGCGATGTCGAAATTCGGGTAGTCGGTGGCGTCCACCAGTTGCTGGATATAGGCGCCCTGGTACTCGAACATCTGCTGGTTGGTTTCCAGGGCCTGTTCCCGTGCGTGCCACGCTTGGCTGTCGGCGACCATGTCGGCGTGGCCGGGCAACTGAATGCGCCCGAGGATCACGTCGCGGGCATACCAGGCCTGGGCGTCGAACATGTTGAAGGAGTACCACTGGTCCTGCATGCCGAGGTAGACCAGGCGGGGGTTGGGTTCCCAGAACACGCCCTTGTAGAGGTTCATCGGCCACAGGCGGTTGTCGGTCTTGAGGCTCAGTGCATCGGGCAGGAACGGGAAGTGGTGCTTGTAGCCGGTGCACAGGATCACCGCGTCGATGTGCTTGCTGCTGCCATCGACAAAGTACGCGCGGTTGTTTTCCAGGCGCTGGAGCAGCGGTTTTTCTTCCCAGTTATCCGGCCAGGCATAGCCCATGGGCGCGCTGCGGTAGCAACTGGTGATGCTGCGCGCGCCGTATTTGTAGCATTGCGAGCCGATGTCCTCGGCCGAATAGCTGCTGCCGACGATCAGCAGGTCCTTGTCCTTGAACTCCAGCGCCTCGCGGAAATCGTGGGCATGCAGGATGCGCCCGGCGAACTGTTCGAAGCCTTGGAAGTACGGCACCTTGGGCGTGGAGAAGTGGCCGCAGGCGTTGATCACGTAGTCGAATGTTTCGCAGGTCAAGGTGTCGCTGGTGTAGTCGTGGGCGTAGAGGGTGAAGCGCTGGCTCTGTTCGTCGAAGGTGACTTGGCGCACCACATTGTTGAAGCGGATGTAGTCGCGCACGCCGGCCTTTTCCACGCGGCCCTTGATGTAGTCCCACAGCACTTCACGCGGCGGGTAGGAACCGATGGGTCGGCCGAAATGCTCTTCGAAGGTGTAGTCGGCGAACTCCAGGCATTCCTTGGGGCCGTTGGACCACAGGTAGCGGTACATGCTGCCGTGCACCGGCTCGCCGTTCTCGTCGAGGCCGGTGCGCCAGGTGTAGTTCCACATGCCGCCCCAGTCCTGCTGTTTTTCAAAGCACACCAGCTCAGGGATGGCGGCGCCTTTGTCACGGGCCGACTGGAACGCGCGAAGTTGCGCCAGGCCGCATGGGCCGGCGCCGATGATTGCAACACGTAGGGTCATGAGCGTGCCTCCTGAAGGTTTCAGCGAAAGATCACTGTCTTGTCCTGGTTGATGAACACCCGGTGTTCCAGGTGGTATTTCAGGGCTTTGGAAAGGGCCACGGTTTCGGTGTCGCGGCCGATGGCGACCAGCGAGTCGGGCAGGTGGGTATGATCGACGCGCTGGATTTCCTGCTCGATGATCGGGCCCTCATCCAGGTCGCTGGTGACGTAGTGGGCGGTGGCGCCGATCAGCTTGACGCCACGGTCATAGGCCTGGTGGTAGGGCTTGGCGCCCTTGAACCCTGGGAGGAACGAGTGGTGGATATTGATCGCCCGGCCCGAGAGTTGCTGGCACAGGCCGTCGGACAGGATCTGCATGTAGCGCGCGAGCACCACCAGGTCGGTCTGGGTGTCTTCGACGATGCGCATCAGCTCGGCTTCCTGGCCGGCCTTGGTGTCCTGGGTGATCGGCAGGTAGATGAAGCGGATGCCTTCGCGCTCGGCCATCGCCCGCAGGTCCAGGTGGTTGGAGACCACGGCGGTGATGTGCATGTCCATCTCGCCCTTGCGGTGGCGGTAGAGCAGGTCGGTGAGGCAGTGGTCGAACTTGCTGACCATCAGCAGTACGCGGGTCGGTTGGCGTGAGCTGAACAACTGCCAGTGCATGTCGAAACCACCGGCCAGGTCGCCGAGGCCTTTGCGCAGGGCGCCGATGTCGCCGGTCACGCCGGTGTTGAAACGGAACACCGCGCGCATGAAAAACTGCCCGGTGAACTCATCGTCGAACTGCGCCAGCTCGCTGATGTAGCACTGCTGTCGGGCCAGGCACGCGCTGATCGCGGCGACAATCCCGGACGTCGCCGGGCAGGTGATCTTGAGGATGTAATGTTCGCGGGAGGCGTCCATCGAAGGCTCCTGAATTGCGTGAAGGAAGGCTCAGCCCTTGGCCGTGCGCTTGGTTTTTTGCGGGTCGTCGAAGGGCAGGGCGTGGGTGCTGGCGCTGGCCTCGAGGCTGCCGCGAACCTGCAAGGCAATACCGGGTTCGGAACAGGCGACGCTCATGCGCGCGATGGCCATCGAGCGTTTGCTCAGGCGCGAATACATGCCGCAGGTGATCACGCCGACTTGCTGGTTGCCCTGCCACACGGTGTCGCCGGCCTCGGCGGCGCGGACGCCCTCAAGCAGCACGCCGGTGATCTTGAAGCGCTCCTGGCCGCGCAGGCGCAGGTGTTCTTCGGCGCCACGGAAGGCGTTCTTGCCAGGTGAAACAGTGAAATCCAGGCCCATTTCCCAGAGGGTGTCGCCGGCCTTCTGGTCGGCGAAGGGGTACATCTGCGAGTTGTCGTAGGGGAAAAACATCAGCGAGCTTTCCACCCGCAGCCAGTCCAGGGCGGTGAAGGCGCAGGGAATGATCCCCAGGCTCGCGCCTTGTTCGAGGATGCTGTCCCACAGGAACGGCGCATCGGCGGCCTTGCAGAAAATCTCATAGCCACGTTCGCCGGTGTAGCCGGTGCGCGAGATCATCACCGGGCGGTCGAACAGGCGGGTTTGCAGGTGGTGGAAGTACGCCAGCTGGCGGATGCCGGGCACGTGTTCGGCGAGGAAATCCACCGCCAGCGGACCTTGCAGCGACAGGTCGTGCAGGTCGTCATCGAACAGCACCGCCACTTGCCGGCCCTGGGCCGAGCGCACGAGCATTTCATGCCCGGTGCCGGCGCCATGCACCACCATGAACGCGTTGGGGCCGGTGCGATAGACGATGCAGTCATCGACGAACTTACCGTCCTCGTCGAGCATCGAGGCGTACACCGATTTGCCCGGGTAGAGCTTGGCGATGTCGCGGGTGGTGGCCCACTGCAACAGGCTCTCGGCGTGGGGGCCCACGTAATGGACTTTTTTCAGGCCGGATACGTCCATCAGGCCGGCGCGGGTGCGGATCGCCTGGTGGTGGTCGGCGAGGTCACTGCTGTAGGTCCAGGCAGTGCCCATGCCGTTCCAGTCTTCGAGGTGGGAGCCGAGGGCGCGGTGCCGGTCGGCCAATGCAGAAATACGCCATGAGTGGGTCATGTGAGGTTCCTTGTCGTAGAAGAAGGGGCGTCAGGCCTGTGGGTCGAACTGGCTCAGCCACTCGACCAGCGTATGGCGGTAGCGGGTCATGCCCTTGTAGTCGGCGATGGGGTCGGGCAGGTCGCGCAGCACGCGGTGCAGGCGACAGCCCCAGCCGGGTTGTGTGACCAGATCGTCCAGGCTGATCAGGTAGGTGCGGATGCTGAACATCACCGCGTGGCTGCGCGGCAGGCGCGCCATCACTTGCAGCTCGACCCGCAGGTGCACCTGCTGGCCGACATTCTGCGCAGTGATCCGGCCGCGATCGGCGCCCCACTCATGGAAGGTTTCCGGCGACGAATCCAGGCGCGGGTTGATGGTCAGGGTCCAGTTCAAGCGCCGTACCGGCTGGCCGACCTGCAGGTTGAGCAGGTACTTCAGCGCCCGTTCGAACACGCCCATCTGATGGGCCATGGGCACCGGTGCGTGCCATTGCTTGAAACTCATGCCGGCGTCGAACGCCAGCGACCAGTCGGCCGGGCTGGTGACCAGGCCGGCGTCCATGTACAGGTCGCCGTCGCGCTGGTCGAGCAGGGCGAAATCCCCCTGCACCTGGCGGCCGATGTACTCCAGCGGCGCGCAGGGCAGGCTGCTGGCATCGCCGAAGATGAAGGCCTGGTCGATGTCCAGCAGGTGGTTGCGCCACTGCCAGCGCTCGCCGTTTTGCGTCAGGCTGAACGCCTGCGGGTAGTCGGCGGCCAGGTGCTCCATGATCATCTGCAGCGCATCCCAGGCCGCCACTTGCATGTGGGGCATCACCAGGTAGCGGCGCGGGTCCTTGTCCAGCACCAGGGCGCGCTCGGCCATTTCCGAGCGGTAGTGCTCGTCGATGTCGAAGGCGTGCTCATAGATCGAGCCGGGGTCGCGGGAGATGGCCGGTTCGATGTTTACCGAGTACAGGTAGCTGTCCTCGATAAAGGGAAAGGGGAAACGCCGGATCGCTGCCGGGCTGTTGCGAAAGCTGAAATCGTCGCGATAGCTCAGCACGGGGCTCGTTTGCAGGGGCATGGCACTCACTCCTATAGGTCCAGCGAAACGCAGGGGCCGCTGCCGCGCGAGACGCAGGGCATCAGAAAGTCGGCCTGCTCGGCCGGGCTGAGGAAGCTGTCGCGGTGTTCGATGGCGCCGCCCTGGTGGCGTGTGATGCACTGGCCGCAGACCCCGCCACGGCACAGGTTGGGCACCTGTAGTCCGGCGTGTTCCAGGGCTTCGAGCAGGCTTTGCTCGGCCTCGACCCGCAGGCGCCGGCCGCTGCGCAGCAGCTGCAGGTCGAATGGCTGGCCGGGTTGTGCGCCCTTGAAGGCTTCCGAATGCACACGTCTGCTCGGCCAACCGAGGCGTGCAGCGTGTTGCTCAACCGCCTCGAGCAAGGGCTGCGGACCGCAGGTGTAGACGTGGCTGCCCAGCGGCCGGTTGCCGAGGATTGGGTTAAGGTCCGGGCGCCGGTCGTAGGTGTGCAGGCGCGGGCCGAGACGCTGTTGCAGCTCGTCGAGATAGGCGTCGCTGAGGCCCCGGCGGAACAGGTAATGCAGTTCGAAGTCGGCCTGCTGTTGTTCCATCGCGGCGATATAGGCCATGAACGGCGTGATCCCGATCCCGGCGGCGATGAGGATATGCAGGCGCGCGGTGCCATGGGGTGCGAACAGATTGGCCGGTGGTGAAATCTGCAAGGTGTCGCCGACCTGCACCTGCCTGTGCAGGTACTGCGAGCCACCGCGCGAGGCGTCTTGCAGGCGCACGGCGATGCGGTAGTGCTGGGGCTGCGCCGGGTCGCTGGTGAGTGAATAGGCGTTGCGCACCGTGCCTTCGGCCAGCGGCAGGTGCACCTGCACATGGCTGCCGGGCGAGAAGCCGGGCAGGCTGCCCGTGGCGGGCGTCAGGGTGAATTCGCGCACCACCGGCGTGAGCATGCGTGCGGCGCTGACCTGGACCTTGAGGGCCGCGCTCATGGCTGGAACCCCGCGTAGGGCTGGTCGGGGTTGATGCACACGCCGAGATACGCCCCCAGGCGCCGGGAAAAATGCGTGCGGACCTCCAGCCCGACGTGGCAGCCGATGCAGTTCAACAGCGGCTCCGGCCCGGCCGCCTGGGTCAGGCCGCAGTGTGCGCAATACACCTGGCGCAGGCCGGGTGTGGTGCAGGTCATGTCGATCTCGTCGTCTTCCAGGCCAGCGGCGCGGGCCTCGCCGTGCACACGCCAGATAAAGGCTTCGTCGCCCAGCAGGTAGAGCCGGCAGCCCACGGTGGCGCTGGCCAGCGCCTGTTGCAGGCGTCGCGCAAAGTCGGGGTGTTCGCCGTTCAACAGCACGGGCATGTGCAGTTCGCTGATGAACCCTGCGCTGGCGGCGGCTGATTGCATCACCACGATGGGGCGGCTGCGGGTGTGGGTCATGGGGGCTCTCCACGGTGAGTTTTGTTTCCTGTTGGGAGAGATACTTTCCTATGGGGAAAATCTTCTCAATCTGGAAAAAGGGCTATGCCTTTGGAGATAAGCCTTGCGCGCCGACCATTCGGGGCATGGAAGTTGCTGGGCCTTTCGACCACGCAGCGCAACCGGACGGGGAGTTATCGAAGAGTGCTGACACGACCAAAAGGCTGGCCGCTCTGGTTGGGGCCTGTACGCCCCGAACAGGCGCGCAGCGTGCGCAGGTTGTTGGCCGGGTTGCCCCTGCACGCTGACGGTGCCTTGTCAGGTTTCCTGGACCGTTTCGACGCACTGCTGCCGCCTGCCAGGCTCAACCTGATCCTCGGCGGCGAAGACCTGGGCCCGACGCGACGAGGGTGGGTCGACGGCTGCCAGGCGGTCGCGCGTTGCCCCTGGCGCGACGCCAGCGTGACGGACGCCCCCCAAGCCTGCGGACCGTGCCGGCAACGGGGCGTGCACCGTCTGGTGTGCGCCTTGCCCGAGGGTGAAAAGGGCGCATTGCTGCTCGACACTCCCCGGCGCGCCGGTGGCAGTTGGCGCCAGCTACTGGAAGAGGCGGCGCAGGCGGTAGGTGTGAGCGTGCGCCTGCGCAGTCAAACCCGTGAACAGCAGCGCAAACAGGCGACCTCCCGCCACGGTGCCCTGGCCCGTGAACTGCACGATTCGGTGGCGCAGCAGTTGGGTTACCTGTCGTTCCAGGCCCATGGCTTGCAGTCGCAACTGGGCGAGCCGGCACTGCAGGACCTGTGCACCGGCCTGAGCCAACTGCAACGCCAGGTGCGCGAGCTGATCACCAGTGCGCGCCTGACCATGGACGGGCGCTCGCTGCGTCAGGCCCTGGCCGACTCCGTCGCGGAGTTCTCGCGGCGCTGCATCATCGTCTTCGAACTCGACAACCGCCTGGCCGACGACGCCCTGAGCCCGGAAACCGAATTGCAGATCCTGCAGATCATTCGCGAGGCCCTGGCCAATGCGGTGCGGCATTCCCACGCGCGCCACGTGCGCATCGAACTGCGCCAGACCCAGGACGGCGACGCCTCGGTGTCGGTGGAAGACGATGGCATCGGCTTGATCCCGGCCTGCGACGAGCACAACCATTTCGGCCTGGCGATTATCCGCGAGCGCGCCGCCAGCATCGGCGCGCGGCTGAGCATAGAAGCGATCCGCCCGCACGGGGTGCGCGTGCACCTTGGCCTGCGCCGCCACCACGATCTGCCACAGGGGAGTCTCGATGGGCTGCACGACCTTATTACTGATCGATGATCACCCGTTGTTTCGCAAGGGCCTGGCGCAGTTGTTCGATGCCAGCGGCGACTTCGAAGTGGTGGGGCAGGCGGCCAGCGGCCGCGAGGGCATCAACCTGGCCGTGAGCCTGACGCCGCAACAGGTGCTGCTGGATTTGCACATGCCTGGCCTCAGCGGTTTGCAGGTGCTGGATGAACTGCGCCAGTTGCATCTGGATTGCCAGGTGGTGGTGCTCACCGCCTCCATGGACCGCGCCGAGTTGCTCACGGCCTTGCGCCTGGGCGCCAGCGGTTATGTGCTCAAGGAAACCGAGCCGGATGCGTTGCTGGCGTATATGCGCAACTGCCACAAGGGCGCGATCGTACTGGACTCGAGCCTGATTGCCTTGCTCGCCGACCAGGCCGAGCCCACGCAAGCGTGTGAAGCTGTGGGCAGCGAAAACCTCACCGAGCGCGAAGGCCAGACCCTGGCGCTGATCGCCGCCGGCATGAGTAACAAACAGATCGGCAGGGAACTGGGGATCAGCGACGGCACGGTGAAAATCTACGTGCGCAGCCTGTTGCAGAAGCTCGGCCTGCATTCGCGCCTGGAGCTGGCGGCCTGGGTGCACAGCGGTGCCTTGATGAAACACGAGGAGCGCCACTAGATGAGGGACAGCCCCGAAGCGTTTGCGCCGCCGCCGATTGACCTGATGGATTGCTTTCCCGCCGCCTTATTGCAACTGCGCGACAACGGTCAGATCGCCCACTTCAACCTGGCCTGGGCCGAGTTGATGGGCGCGCCGGGCGCGGAGCGCAACCTGATGGACTACGTGCACCAGGAAGACCGCCCGCTATGGCGCCAGGCCCTGAATGAACTGCGTCGCCGCCCCGACACCTCATTCAACCAGCGGCTGCGCTTTGTGCACCCCAGTGGCGAACTGCGCTGGTTCGAGATCAGCCTCAAGCGCGGCCCCCAAGGCTTCTACCTGGTGGCCGGGGACGTTACTGCCCACAAGCGCCGCGAAATCGCCTGGCAGGCCAGCCAGCGCAGCAGCATGAGCTTGCTCGACAGCATGCCGGGCCTGATCTATCGCGGCCGCAACAACCGCGACTGGACCATGGAATTCGTCAGCGCCGGCTGCCTGGAGTTGACCGGTTACCCCGCTGAGCGACTGGTGGACAACCATGAGTTCACCTACAACAGCCTGATCCTGGCGCAGGACGCCGATTATGTGTGGCGCGAGGTGCAATATGCGTTGTCACGGCAGGAGCCGTTCGAGCTCAATTACCGGATTCGCTGCGCCGACCGCTCGATCAAGCACGTGTGGGAGAAGGGCGTGGGGATTTATGCGGATACCCGTGAGGTGTTGGGGATCGAGGGGGCGATTTTCGAGCGCAAGAGTTGACGGATAAACGCGCTTCAAATGTGGGAGGGGGGCTTGCCCCCGATGAGGGCGTGTCAGTGAATGCATCTTTAACTGACACAACGCTATCGGGGGCAAGCCCCCTCCCACATGGAATTCAATGCGCGCCTGCGGCCTTGTTCAGATCACTCTCCGCCCACTGCGTATACACGCACGCATCCGCCGTCGCCCAGCGCACACGCACCGGGTCGCCGGCCTTGAGGGGCATGCCCGCAGCGGACAGCGCCTTGACCGTCATCGATGTGCCGCCGAGGGTTTTCACTGTGCAGGTCTGGCTCTCGCCGAGGAACAGCACCTCACCCACAATCGCCGACACTTCATTCCAGCCCGCTGCCAACGATTGCTCTGCGGCCTGTTCGACACTCAGCGCCAGGGCTTTTTCCGGGCGTACCATCAGCAGCACCTCCTGCTCGGTGTGCAACCCGCTGGTCAGGCGGATCGACACGGATTGGCCTTCGAACGCCGCCACGGCATTGCCCTGGGCCTTGAGCTTGAGGAAGTTGGAGTTGCCGAGGAACGACGCTACGAACGCGTTCGGCGGGTTCTGGTACAGGTCGAAGCCGCTGCCCAGGCCGACGATCTTGCCGTGGCTGAAAATCGCGATGCGCTGGGACAGGCGCATGGCTTCTTCCTGGTCGTGGGTCACGTAGACGATGGTGATGCCCAGGCGCCGGTGCAGTTGACGCAGTTCGTCCTGCAGGTCTTCGCGCAACTTCTTGTCGAGTGCGCCGAGGGGTTCGTCCATCAGCAGGATGCGTGGTTCGTACACCAGCGCGCGGGCGATGGCGACCCGTTGCTGTTGGCCGCCGGACAATTGCGAAGGGCGGCGATGGGCGAACTGTTCCAACTGCACCAGCTTGAGCATGGCGTCGACGCGCTTGTCGCGTTCGGCGCTGGCCAGTTTGCGAATCGCCAGGGGGAAGGCGATGTTGTCGCGCACCGACAAATGCGGGAACAGCGAGTAACGCTGGAACACCATGCCGATGTCGCGCTTGTGCGGCGGTACGTTGACCAGCGATTGGCCGCTGACCAGGATCTCGCCGCTGCTTGGGGTTTCGAAGCCGGCAAGCATCGACAGCGTGGTGCTTTTGCCCGAGCCGCTGGAGCCGAGGAAGGTGAGGAATTCGCCGTCCCGGATGTCCAGCGAGATGTTGTCCACGGCAGCGAATTCGCCGTAGTGCTTGTTCAGGTTGCGCAGGCTGACCAGGGGTTGGCCATGGCTCTGCGCGACATCGTTGATCACTGCACTCATGTTCTTCTCCTCGGCGCTCAAGCGCGGGTTTCGGTACGCCGGCGAACGGCGGCGGCAATCACCATGACCAGCACCGAGAGGCCGATCAGCAGCGTCGACGCGACGGCGATCACAGGCGTCAGGTCCTGGCGCAGGGTGGTCCACATTTTTACGGGAAGGGTTTGCAGGGTCGGGCTGGCCATCATCACGCTGAGCACCACTTCGTCCCACGAGACCAGGAAAGCGAACAGCGCACCGGCGACCATCCCCGGACGAATCGCCGGAAAGGTCACCTTGAACACTGCCTGCAACCGCGAGGCGCCGCAGATCACCGCCGCGTCTTCGATCGACTGGTCGAACAGTTTCAGCGAGTTGATGATCGAGATGATGGTGAACGGCAGCGCCACGATCACATGGCTGACCACAAAGGCGAACAGCGTGCCGGTGTAGCCAAGCTTCAGGAACAGCGCGTACACCGCCACGGCGATGATCACCAGCGGCACGATCATTGGCAGGGTGAACAGGCCGTAGAGCAATTCACGGCCGGGGAAGCGCCCGCGCACCAGGGCAAAGGCGGTGGGCAGGCCGAGGGCGACGGCGAATACGGTGGTCAGCACGGCCACCTTGAGGCTGGCCATGGCCGCGTTCATCCAGTCGGCGTTGGAGAAGAACTGGCCGTACCATTTCAGCGTCCAGCCCGGCGGCGGGAACACCAGCCATTGCGACGAGCCGAACGACAGCAGCACGATAAACACGATCGGCAGCAGCAGGAACAGGCCGATCAACCCGGTGGTGGTGTAGAGGCCCAAGCGCATCCTGCGGCTCATGGCATTGGGAGTCAGGAGCATGACGGCTTACCTCGCGTTGCTGGCGCCAACCGGGGATTCCGGCTGAAGCTTCAGGTAGAAGTAGAACAGCACCAGGGTGATGAAGATCAGCAACGCGGCGCCGGCACTGGCCAGGCCCCAATTGAGGAACGATTGCACCTGCTGGATGATGAACTCGGGCAGCATCATGTTCTGCGCACCGCCGAGCAGCGCCGGGGTGACGTAGTAACCGAGGGACATCACGAACACCATCAGGCCGCCGGAGAACAACCCCGGCCGGCACAGCGGCAGGAACACGCGAAAGAAGTTGGTCCACGGGCTCGCGCCGCAGATCGAGCCGGCCTGCAGGATCATCGGGTCGATGGCCTGCATGGTCGCCTGCAACGGCAGCACGATGAACGGGATCATGATGTAGCTCATGCCGATCACCACGCCGGTGAGGTTATGCACCATCTCCAGGGGCACATCGATGATGCCCATGGCCATCAGCGCCTTGTTGATCACCCCGGAGGCCTGCAGCAAGACCAGCCAGGAATAGGTGCGGGCGAGCAGGCTGGTCCACATCGACAGCAGCACAATATTCAGGATCCAGCGTCCCCAGCCGCGCGGCACCAGGGTGATCGCCCAGGCCAGCGGAAAGCCCAGCAGCAGGCTGAACAGGGTCACCAGGCCCGCCACCGAAAAGGTGTTGAGCAGCACCCGCGCATAGGCCGAGTTGGCGAACAGCTGTTCGTAATTGCCCAGGCCCGGCGTGGGTTCCAGTACGCCGCGCAGCAACAGGCCGATCAGCGGCGCCAGGAAGAACAGGCCGAGGAACAGCAGGGCCGGGATCAGGTTGCTCGACCCCCGCCAACGCTGCGCCAGGGAGGGCGCCCCGGCCTTGGGCGAAACCGCGCCGGCAGCGCCGAGGGCGCTCCCGGTCGGTGTGGTTGCCGTCATTTTCATTTGACTAGCCATTCATTCCACCGTGTCGCAATGGCCGGACCGTTCTTGGCCCAGTAGGCGAAATCGAGGGTGATCTGGTCCTTGACGTAGGCGGTCGGCAGGTTCGGCGCGAGCACCGAATCCAGGCGCTGCACGCTGTCGATGTTCACCGGTGCATAGGCGGTCAGGTTGGAGAAATCCGCCTGACCCTTGGCGCTGCTGGCGTTGGCCAGGAACTTCATCGCAGCCGCTTTGTTTTTCGAACCTTTAGGCACGACGAGGATGTCAGCCATGACCAGGTTCTGCTTCCAGCTCACGCCCACGGGCGCGCCGTCTTCCTGCAGGGCGTGGATGCGACCGTTCCAGAACTGGCCCATGCTGACTTCGCCGGACGCCAGCAACTGTTGTGACTGCGCACCGCCGCCCCACCAGACGATGTCTTTCTTGATGGTGTCGAGTTTCTTGAAGGCGCGGTCCAGGTCCAGGGGGTAGAGCTTGTCGGCCGGGACGCCGTCGGCCAGCAGCGCCAGTTCGAGCACGCCGGGGCTTGGCCATTTGTAGAGGGCGCGTTTGCCGGGGTAGGTCTTGGTGTCGAACAGCGCGGTCCAGTCCTGGGGCTTGCCGGCGCCGAGCTTGCCTTCGTTGTAGCCGAGCACGAAAGAGAAGAAGAACGAGCCCACGCCATGGTCGGAGACGAAGCGCGGGTCGATCTTGTCGCGCTGGATCACCGAGAAGTCGAGGGGTTCGAGCAGGCCTTCGGCGGCGGCGCGCAAGGCGAAGTCGGCCTCGACATCCACCACGTCCCACTGCACGTTGCCGCTTTCGACCATGGCCTTGAGTTTGCCGTAGTCGGTGGGGCCATCCTGGACCACGGTAATGCCGCTGGCCTTGCTGAACGGGTCGGCCCAGGCCTGCTTCTGCGCATCCTGGGTGCTACCGCCCCAGCTCACGAAGTTGACGCTTTCGGCCGCCATGGCCGCGTGAGTGGCCGTGGCCAATAAACCCGCGAACAGCACCGCGGTTGCACGTTTGTTCAACACCATTTTCACGCCCTCATTTGTTTTGTTATTGAGCGGGCTTGGTAATGCCCGCCTATCGGGAGCAGTAGGTCCATCGGGGGCCTCTAATCGAGACCCCGAAAGGCGACCGTGCCAAGGGCTGTTATTGGTGCTCTCCCTGGCGGGCGCACTTGGCGGAAGCGTTCGGTCTATGGAATATCATATTATGGTATTCCAAACTTTGTGCAAGCATTTTGCCTTACCGGTTATCCGTCATTCGGTGAAGGGAATGCTCTCGACCACCTCCAGGTCGTAGCCGGTCAGCCCGGCGTATTTGAGGGGCGGGCCGAGGTGACGCAGCTTGCCGACGCCGAGGTCCTGCAAGATCTGCGCCCCGGTGCCCACTTCGGAATAGATGCGCGACTGCGAGCGGTTGAACTGGCGCGGTGCCTGGGTCAGTTGCGGCACGCGTTCCAGCAGCGCCTGGGACGACTCATGGTTGGCCAGCACCACCACCACGCCGCTGCCTTCAGCGGCGACACGTTGCAAGGCCGCCCACAGCGTCCAGTTGGACGGGCCGCTGTAGTCGGCACCGACCAGGTCGCGCAGCGGGTCGATCACATGCACGCGCCCCAGCGCCGGGGTATCGCGGCGCAACTGGCCCATCACCATTGCCATGTGCACGCCGCCGTCGATGCGGTCTTCAAAGGTGATCAGGCGGAACGTGCCGTGCACCGTGGGCAGGTCGCGTTCACCGATGCGCACCACGGTGCGTTCGGTGCTGAGGCGGTAGTGGATCAGGTCGGCGATGGTGCCGATCTTGATGCCGTGCTTGCGCGCGAAGATTTCCAGGTCGGGGCGGCGGGCCATGGTGCCGTCATCGTTCATCACTTCGACGATCACCGATGCGGGGGTGTGCCCGGCCAGGCGCGCCAGGTCGCAGCCGGCTTCAGTGTGGCCGGCGCGGGTCAACACGCCGCCGTCCTTGGCGCGCAACGGGAAGATATGCCCCGGCTGCACGATGTCGGCCGGCCCGGCATTGCTGTCGACGGCCGCTGCCACGGTGCGTGCGCGGTCGGCGGCGGAGATGCCGGTGGTCACGCCGCTGGCGGCTTCGATGGACACGGTAAACGCGGTGCTGAACACGCTGCCGTTGCTCGGCACCATCTGTTCCAGGCCAAGGCGCTGGCAGTGTTCGTCGGTAAGGGTCAGGCAGATCAGGCCACGGGCTTCGCGGGCCATGAAACTGATAGTCTCGGCGGTGCAGCAGGCCGCAGGCAGCAACAGGTCGCCTTCGTTTTCCCGGTCTTCGTCGTCCACCAGGAGCACCATCTTGCCTTGGCGGTAGTCTTCGATGATGTCTGCGATGCTGTTGAAGGACATGGAGAGTGCTCGATTTGTTGGTTGTATGTATTATGGTATACCACAAAAACTCAACAAGAGGATGTCACGATGAAGGCCTACTGGATTGCCCATGTGGATGTGTCCGATGCCGAGCAATACACGCAGTACACCCAGCGCGCGCCGGCGGCGTTTGCAAAGTTTGGCGGACGGTTCCTGGCCAGGGGCGGGCGCAGCGAGGCAATGGAAGGCGGGCCGGCACGTCAGCGTAATGTGGTGATTGAGTTTGAGAGCTATGAGCAGGCGGTGGCGTGTTATGAGTCCGCTGAATATCAGGAGGCGAAGGCGCACCGTGAAGGGGTGGGGCTGGCGCAGATCATCATCGTGGAAGGGCTGGCGCCCTAGGTCATCAGGCCGAACATGGGCCAAATGTGGGAGGGGGCTTGCTCCCGATAGAGATCTGTCAGCTACAAGGATGCTGACTGATACACCGCTATCGGGAGCAAGCCCCCTCCCACATGTTGATCCGTGTTTGGCCGTGCGGTCAGCGGATGAAATGAATCTTGCCGCTGTCATCATTGCCGATGTAAATGCCATACACCCCAGCCTGGCGTTCCTCGATATACCGTTCGAGAATCTGCCGGATCGCCGGGTAGTAGATGCTCTCCCAGGGAATCTCCTCGGGCGCGAAGAACTTGTAGTCGAGGGTTTCCGGGCCGAACTGGCCGGTGATCTCCAGCGCGATGGCGCGGAAGATGATGTACACCTCGCTGATTTTCGGCACGCTGAAGATCGAGTAGGGCGATACGATCTCGGCGCGTACGCCGCTTTCTTCCCAGACTTCACGCAACGCCGCCTGCTCGGTGGTTTCGCCACCTTCCATAAAGCCGGCAGGCAAGGTCCAGGTGCCCGGGCGGGGCGGGATCGCCCGTTGGCACAGCAGGTATTTGCCGTCCTGCTCGATGATGCAGCCGGCGATGATCTTGGGGTTGATGTAGTGGATATAGCCGCAGCCCCGGCACATCAGGCGCTCATGGGTATCGCCCGGTGGCAGCTGGTGACCGAGGTCACTGCCGCCGCATGTCGGGCAAAAGCTGGGGCTGGCCAAGGTCAGTGACCTATGCGCGGTTCTTTCAGCGCGATGGGCAGGGTGATTTCCGGAATCTTGCCGGTTTCTTCCTGTTTGCGCTTGAGGTAGTCCAGGGCCACGGCGGCGGCCGCACGCACGTGATCGACGCAGGCCTGGTGGGCCGCCAGCGGGTCGCCGCTCTTGATCGCCTGGACCATGCGTTCCATTTCCTGGTTACTGGTGCCGCGACGGTTTTCCTGGGACACCGAGGTGGCGCGCAGGTAGCTGATGCGCGCTTGCAGCTGGCGCAACTGGGTGGCCGCCACATGGTTGCCCGAACCTTCGAGCAGCACGTCGTAGAAGCCCTGGACCGAGTCGATGACCTGTTGCAGCTCACCGTCCTTGAGGGCCTTGCGGTTTTCTTCCAGGGCTTTTTCCAGGGCCTTGATGTCCTTGGCCTTGGCGCGCAGGGTGAACAATTGCACGATCAAGCCTTCGAGCACGCAGCGCAGTTCATAGATGTCGACGGCGTCGGCCAGGGTGATGATCGCCACCTGCGGGCCCTTGGCATCGGCGAATTCCACCAGGCCTTCGGACTCCAGGTGACGCAAGGCTTCGCGTACCGAGGTGCGGCTGACGCCGAGGCGGTCGCACAGGTCGCGCTCCACCAGGCGGTCACCGGGCAGCAGTTGGAAGTTCATGATGGCGCTGCGCAGTTTTTCCAGCACGATTTCGCGCAGGGTGACCGGGTTGTGATTGACCTTGAAGCTGTCGTCGAGGGGCGCGCGTTTCATGGGGTCTGCTCTGAATTTGGCGGTTAACTGGAGGCCTCGGCCGGCCGGGGCCGATTGAGGGCCGAAAATCGTGCCCAAGTTTATCATGCTGCGTTCCTTAAGCGACAAACCCTCACGGCCCCCGCGCGCCTCAGGCCAGGGCCGGCAGCGGGCCCAGCTTGCCCTTGTGGTAGATCATCGGCGTGACCGGTTCCTTGGGCAGGATCAGGTTCTTCACCGCGCCGACGATGATCGCGTGATCGCCGCCGTCGTATTCGCGCCACAGTTCGCACTCGATGATCGCCGTGGCCTTGGCCAGCAGCGGGTTGCCCAACTCGCTCAGGTGCCACTCGATACCCTTGGCCTTTTCCTTGCCTTTGCTGGCGAAAGCATAGGCCTCGGCGGTCTGGTCGGCGGACAGCAAGTGGATCGCGAAGCGCTTGCTGTCGCGCAGGATCGGGTAGGTGTCCGACCCATAGTTGGGGCAGAACAGCACCAGCGCCGGGTCGATCGACAGCGCGCTGAACGCACTGGCGGTAATGCCGACGATGCCGCCGTCCGGGTCGAGGGTGGTGACCACCGTGACGCCCGAAGGGAATGAGCTCATGACGTCTTTGTAAATGCCGGGTTCGATCATGGTCGGGGTCTCTTAACGCATCACAAAAGGATCAGGCATGGGCGCCTGGGAGAGGTTGATCCACACCGTCTTCAGCTCGGTGTAGGCGAGCACCGAATCGATGCCGCTTTCGCGTCCGTAGCCGCTGTTCTTGAAGCCGCCGATAGGCGCCATGGCCGACACGGCGCGGTAGGTGTTGACCCAGATGATCCCCGAGCGCACGTCCCGCGCCAGGCGGTGGGCGCGGCCGAGATCGCGGGTCCAGATGCCGGCGGCGAGGCCGAACTGCGAGTCGTTGGCGATGGCCAGCGCTTCGGCTTCGTCCTTGAAACGGATGACCGAGGCCACCGGGCCGAACACTTCTTCCTGCATGATCTTCATCGAGTTGCTGTCGCACTCGAACAAGGTCGGCTCATAGAACCAGCCCTCACCGAGGTTCTGCGGGCGTTTGCCGCCGGTGCGCAGGCGCGCGCCTTCGGCGATGGCATCGGCGACCAAGCCCTCGACCACGGCCAGTTGCTGCGCGGTGGCCATGGGCCCCATTTCGCTGGCGTCGTCCTGGGGGTTGCCGATGCGGATGCGCTGGGCGCGTGCCACCAGGCGCTCGACGAATTCGTCGTAGATTTCATCCTGCACCAGCAGGCGTGAACCGGACACGCAGCTCTGCCCGGACGCCGCATAAATCCCGGCAATCGCACCATTGATGGCGCTGTCGAGGTCGGCGTCGGCAAAGATGATATTGGGTGACTTGCCGCCCAGTTCCAGGGACAGCCTGGCGAAGTTCTCCGCGCTGCTGCGCACCACATGGCGGGCCGTGACCGCGCCGCCGGTGAAGGCGATCTTGCGCACCAGTGGGTGGCGGGTGAGGGCGGCGCCGGTGCTGGGGCCGTAGCCGGTGACCACGTTGACCACGCCCGCTGGGATCCCGGCTTCAAGGGCCAGGCGCGCGAGTTCGAGGATGGTCGCCGAGGCGTGTTCCGACGGTTTGATCACGATGGTATTGCCCGCCGCCAGGGCCGGCGCAAGTTTGATCGCGGTCAGGTACAGCGGGCTGTTCCACGGAATGATCGCGGCGACCACGCCCATGGCTTCGTGCACGGTGTAGGCGAACAGGTCCGGCTTGTCCAGCGGCAGGGTGCCGCCTTCGAGCTTGTCGGCCAGGCCGGCGGTGTAGTGGAAGAACTCCGGCAGGTAGCTGACCTGGCCACGGGTTTCGCGGATCAACTTGCCGTTGTCGCGGCTTTCCAGCTGGGCCAGTTGCTCCTTGTTCTCGGCGATCAGGTCACCCAGGCGGCGCAGCAATTTGCCCCGTGCGGTGGCGGTGAGGCCGCGCCAGGCCGGGCTGTCGAAGGCGGTTTGGGCGGCCTGCACGGCGCGCTCCACATCGGCTTCATCGGCGTCGGGCAGTTGCGCCCAGGGTTCGGCCAGGGCCGGGTTGAGGCTGTCGAAAGTCTTGCCGGACAGGGCATCGACCCATTCACCGCCGATGCACATCTGGAAGCGTGCGAGTGTCATGCAACGATCCCCTTGATTGGATTGTTTTGGGCGTACACCGTGTCGAGGAAGCCCAGCAGCAGCTGGTTGACCAGGCGTGGCGATTCTACCGGCATCATATGCCGTTGCTCGGCCAGCACCGCAACGGTGGCGCCGGGAATACGATCGGCCAGTTGCCGGGCCATTTCCGGGGTTGAGCCGGGGTCGAGTTCGCCGGTGGCGACCAGGGTCGGTACGCGCAAGCCCTTGAGGTCGTCGGCGCGGTACATGTCCTGGGTCGCAAACAGTTCGTAGGTGGTCAGGTAGCCCTGGGGGTCATTGCCCGCCAGGGTTTCACGCAGGGCGGCGATCTGCGCCGGGTTGGCCGCCTGGTATTCACGGCTGAACCAGCGCGACA
This sequence comes from Pseudomonas sp. GV047, assembly GCF_003058245.1. Lineage (NCBI taxonomy): Bacteria > Pseudomonadati > Pseudomonadota > Gammaproteobacteria > Pseudomonadales > Pseudomonadaceae > Pseudomonas > Pseudomonas sp. GV047. Next base: position 197,060 of record NZ_QCWA01000012.1, read on the forward strand.
GCGCAGCTTCGGCATTCGCATCCGGGCCGTGTTCGGCGGCCTGGGCGGTGCGTGCGAGCACGCCGGCACGCTGTTCGGGGCTGCGATTGAACACACTGTTGAGCACTACCAGGGATGTGAGGCGCTCGGGGTAGTGCAGGGCAAACGCCCGGGCGACCAGGCCGCCCATGGAAAAACCGATCACCGTGGCCTGGGGCAATTGCAGGTGGTCGAGCAGCTCCAGCAACTGGTCGGCATACCCCAGCAGCGGCGTGCCGGCGGCCGGGCGCGGGCTGGCGCCATGGCCGAGCATGTCGTAGGTGATCACGCGGTAATTCGTGGCCAGGCCAACGACTTGCCCGCCCCACATTTCTTTATTCAGGCCCACGCCGTGGATCAAAACCACAGGCTGGCCTTGGCCGGTCGCCAGATAACTGGTGCCAGCCGGGGTGCGTTCAGCGGTGAGCCGAATCATGGAGCGCTCCTGCATGCTTTTTGTTTTGGCCGGTCTTGCTTACTGGGCTTTTTCAGCGGCCAGCTCTTCCAGGTCGATATAGCGGTTGCCGATACGAGGGTGCAGGCGGCCGCCATCGGCGCAGCCCAATACCACGACGATTTCATCGGCGCGCGGCGAATCCTCGATGTGCATTTCCAGGGTGATGTAGTGCGAACGCAGGCCTTCGTCGTCCTTGTGCATCATCGGGATCTGGATCGAGGTGCCCGGCCCGCCGCGCTTGTTGGTGAAGCTCAGGTAGCTCTTGGCCTTGACCGCTTCACGGTAGTGATTGCCGAAGCGCAGGGTATGGATGATCGCGCTCGCGTGTTCGATCTCGCCATCGGCCCCGACCACGGCAGCCTTGCCATACGCCTCGATGTTTTCGGCGCCGCCGATGATGCCCACCAGGCGCTCGACCATCAGCGCGCCGAGGTCGGAGCAATTGGCCCGGATCTCGGGCTTCAAGTCTTCGACGAAGCCACGACCCAGCCATGGGTTCTTCAGCACCACGGCGAGGCCGACCATCTTCACCGGGGTGTCCGAGGCCTTGCCGCCTTCGATAAAGGTTTCTTCTACGTAGCTGACGATCTTGCGGATTTCGAAACTCATGAGCGGCTCCATCAGGTGTGGGGGAGTGGATTTCGTATGATGGTATACCATAATACGCAAAGCACAAGGGTCGCAAATGAGTTTGCGTGGGGGACGGCGATAAAGGGGGGGTGAAACTCTTCTTGGGGCGATGTTAAAAAATGTTAGATTGAAAAAATACTTCACATAATCTGTTCATTGGTGGATGATCGATCCCAATTCCAACGCGGCTCGCCGGTGTGGTGTCAGCCGCCGTTTACCCCTGGAGTACCCCATGAATAATAAGAATGTCGGTGTGATCGGTCTGGGCGCGATGGGGCTGGGCATTGCCCGCTCGCTGTTGCGCGCAGGCTTTAATGTGCATGCCTGTGATGTGCGCGACGCGGTGACCCAGCAGTTCGCCAGCGAAGGCGGGGTGGCGTGCGCGTCACCGGCGCAGATGGCCGAGGCCTGTGATGTGATCATCACCGTGGTGGTCAACGCCGAGCAGACCGAGACCGTGCTGTTCGGTGAGGGCGGTGCCGTGGCGGCGCTGCGTCCCGCCAGCCTGGTGATCGGCTGTGCCACCGTGGCCCCGACCTACGCCGTGGACCTCGGCCGGCGCCTGGGCGAACACGGCCTGCTGTACCTGGATGCGCCGATTTCCGGCGGTGCGGCCAAGGCTGCCGCCGGTGAGATGACCATGATGACCTCCGGCCCGCAGGCCGCCTATGCCAAGGCCGATGCAGTGCTGGCGGGCATGGCCGGCAAGGTGTATCGCCTGGGCGACGTCCATGGCTTGGGCTCCAAGGTCAAGATCATCAACCAGTTGCTCGCCGGCGTGCATATCGCCGCCTCCGCCGAAGCCATGGCCCTGGGCCTGCGCGAAGGGGTGGACGCCGATGCCTTGTACGAGGTGATCACCCACAGCGCCGGCAATTCCTGGATGTTCGAAAACCGCGTGCCGCACATTCTCAAGGCCGACTACACGCCACTGTCGGCGGTGGATATTTTCGTCAAGGACCTCGGCCTGGTGCTGGATACCGCGCGTGCGAGCAAGTTTCCGCTGCCGTTGTCGGCCACTGCGCACCAGATGTTCATGCAGGCTTCCAGCGCCGGTTTTGGCCGCGAGGACGACTCGGCGGTGATCAAGATTTTCCCCGGCATCGACCTGCCGACCGCCAAGCCCGAGCCGGTGTAAGGAACGCTTTATGACTAATCACACCACGCGCCCGTTGCTGGGCTGCATCGCCGACGATTTCACCGGCGCCACCGACCTGGCCAACATGCTGGTGCGCGGCGGTATGCGCACGGTGCAGAGCATTGGCATCCCCAGCCGCGAAGTCGCGGACGGGCTGGATGCGGACGCCATCGTCATCGCCCTCAAGTCGCGTACCACGCCGGTCGCAGAGGCTGTCGAGGAATCCCTGGCCGCGCTGGACTGGCTGCGCGAGCAGGGCTGCGAACAGATTTTTTTCAAGTATTGCTCCACCTTTGACTCCACTGCCGCCGGCAATATCGGCCAGGTCAGCGAGGCCTTGCTCAAGGCGCTGGGCAGTGATTTTACCCTGGCCTGCCCGGCGTTCCCGGAAAACGGCCGGACGATTTTCCGTGGCCACCTGTTTGTGCAGGACCAGCTGCTCAATGAGTCGGGCATGCAACATCACCCGCTGACGCCCATGGGCGACGCGAATCTGGTGCGCGTGCTGCAGAGCCAGACGCAACTGCCGGTCGGGCTGCTGCGGTACGACAGCATCGCCGCGGGCGTCGAGGCGACCCGTAAAAAAATCGCCGAACTGCGCGAGCAAGGCGTGGGCATTGCCATCGCCGATGCGCTGTCCGATCAAGACCTCTACACCCTCGGCAGCGCCTGCGCCGACTTGCCTTTGCTCACGGGTGGCTCGGGCCTGGCCTTGGGTTTGCCAGGCAATTTCCGCCGTGCCGGTAAGCTGCGCGACTTCGATGCGGCGACGCTGCCGACTATCAGCGGTGGCGAGGTGGTGCTCGCCGGCAGTGCTTCGGTGGCGACCCTCGGCCAGGTTGCGGCCTGGTTAGAGGCGGGTCGCCCGGCGTTGCGCATTGATCCGTTGGCCCTGGCTGCCGGTGAGCCGGTGGTGGCGCAGGCCCTGGCGTTTGCCCGCGACAGTGCACACACCGTATTGATCTACGCCACCAGCACCCCGGCTGAGGTCAAGGCGGTGCAGCAACAGCTGGGTGTCGAACGCGCTGGCGCCCTGGTGGAGAACGCCTTGGGCGAGATCGCCTCGGGCTTGCGCGAGCAAGGCGTGCGGCGTTTCGTGATCGCCGGCGGCGAAACCTCTGGCGCGGTGGTCAAGGCCCTCGGCGTCAACCTATTGCAGATTGGTGCGCAGATCGACCCTGGTGTGCCGGCCACCGTCAGCAGTTCCGCCGAGCCCCTGGCACTGGCGCTCAAATCCGGCAACTTCGGTGGCCGTGAGTTCTTCGCCAAAGCCCTCGCGCAGTTGGCCGGAGGTGCCCAGTGACTGGCATCGACGAACAGGCCCTGCGCGAAGAAATCTGCGATGTCGGCCACAGCCTGTATCAACGTGGCTACACCGTCGGCAGCGCCGGCAATATCAGTGCGCGCCTCGACGATGGCTGGCTGATCACCCCCACCGATGCCTGCCTCGGGCGCCTCGTGCCAGGTGCTATTGCCAAGGTCAACCTGAAAGGCGAGTGGGTGTCCGGGGACAAACCTTCGAAGACCTTGGCCCTGCATCGCCAGGTGTATGACCGCAACCCCTCGGTGGGCGGTGTGGTGCACACCCACTCCACCCACCTGGTTGCGCTGACCCTGGCAGGCGTGTGGAGTGCGGAGGATATCTTGCCGCCGCTCACGCCTTACCAGGTGATGAAGGTCGGTCACATTCCCTTGATCGGCTATCAGCGTCCGGGTTCGCCCAACGTCGCCGAGCAAGTCGCGCAACTGGCCAACCGCGTGCGTGGGGTGATGCTTGAACGCCTCGGTCCGGTGGTCTGGGAAAGCTCGGTGGCCAAGGCCAGCTACGCGCTGGAAGAGTTGGAAGAAACCGCACGGCTGTGGTTGATGAGCAACCCTCGGCCGGCGCCGCTGGATCAGGCGGCACTGGATGAATTGCGCGAGACCTTCGGCGCGCACTGGTAACCCGCAAGACGACACGGCAAGTGCTGCCCGAGTGCCTGGTTTGACGCTCGACGGACCCGGCTTGCCTGAAAAACAATAACAACAGGACATTCTTGAATGAGCCCACTGATTTTGATGTTGACCGCTGGCGCGGGTATCGCGCTGCTGCTGTTTCTGGTCCTCAGGTACAAATTCCAGCCGTTTGTCGCGTTGATGCTGGTGAGTATCGTGGTGGCGCTGGTGGCCGGGGTGAAACCGGCTGACCTGGTGGCGACGATCGAGGGCGGCATGGGCAAGACCCTTGGCCATATCGCGATCATCATTGCCCTGGGCGCGATGATCGGGCGGATCATCGAGCTGTCCGGCGGTGCCGAGGCCCTGGCCAAGTCGCTGATCGAGCGCTTCGGCAACAGCCGTACGCCGCTGGCGCTGACCATCGCCGGGTTCATCATCGGCGTGCCGGTGTTCTTTGAAGTCGGGGTGATCATCCTGATGCCGTTGGCCTATGGCGTGGCACGCCGGGCGCGCAAGCCGCTGCTGGTGTTCGCCTTGCCGATGTGTGCGGCGCTGCTCACCGTGCATGCCTTCCTGCCGCCCCATCCAGGCGCCGTGGCCGCCGCCAGCCAACTGGGCGCCGACCTGGGCCGGGTGCTGATGTTCGGCCTGCCGATCACCGCGTTGCTGTGCTACATCGGTTACCGCGTGGCGGGGCGCATGACCCGACGCTTCTATCCGATGACCGACGATATCCGTGCCGAAGTCTATGGCCCTCACGTGACCAATGAAGACCTGCGGGCCTGGACCAACGGCAATCACCAGGCGGTGCAACAGAGCGCTGTGGCCGAGTCCCCTATGGGCCTGGAAGAGTCCACCAGCGCCATCGCCGCCAAGCTGCCGGCGGCGCCTGCGCCCGGTTTTGGCCTGATTGTCAGCCTGATCCTGCTGCCGATTGTGCTGATTTTGCTGGGCACCCTGGCCACGTCGCTGCTGCCGGTCGACTCGACCCTGCGTGGGGTGATGACCGTACTCGGCGCGCCGCTGGTGGCGCTGCTGATCGACACCTTGCTGTGTGCCTGGCTGCTCGGCTCGCGCCGTGGCTGGAGCCGCAGCCAGGTCTCTGACGTGATCGGCTCGGCGTTGCCGGGCGTGGCGATGGTGATCCTGATCGCCGGCGCCGGTGGTGTGTTCGGCAAGGTGCTGGTGGACACCGGCATCGGCGCGGTAGTCTCCGACATGCTGCGCACCACCGGCCTGCCGGTACTGGCCCTGGGCTTTTTGTTGACCATGCTGCTGCGCGCGGTGCAGGGTTCGACCACCGTGGCCCTGGTGACCACGGCGGGGATCATCAGCCCGCTGATCGTGACCCTCAACCTTACGCCCAACCACCTGGCGCTGCTGTGCCTGGCCATGGGCGGTGGCGGGCTGGCGATGTCGCATATCAACGACGCCGGCTACTGGATCTTCACCAAGCTCGCCGGGCTCAACGTGGCCGACGGTCTGCGCACGTGGACGGTGATCACCACCTTGCTCGGCACCTTGGGTTTCTTGATTACCCTGCTGATCTGGCCTTTTGTCTGACTCTTGGGAGCTTTTATGCCTCGTTTTGCTGCCAACCTGAGCATGCTGTACCCGCAACATGATTTTCTCGAGCGCTTCGCGGCGGCGAAGGCCGATGGTTTCGACGCGGTGGAATACCTGTTCCCCTACGACTACAGCGCCGAGGCACTCAAGCAACGCCTGAGTGACAACGGCCTGGTCCAGGCCCTGTTCAATGCACCACCGGGCGATTGGGCGGCGGGGGAGCGCGGCATCGCCACGCTGCCGGGGCGTGAGGCGGAGTTTCGCAGTGGCTTCGACCGCGCGTTGGAATACGCCGCCGTGCTCGGCAACGACCGCGTGCACGTCATGGCCGGCCTGCTGCCCTCGGAAAGCCTGCGCCAGCGCCACCAGGCCGTGTACCTGGAAAACCTCGCCTACGCCAGCGCGGCGGCGGCCAAGGTCGGCGTCACCGTGTTGCTGGAACCGATCAACACCCGCGACATGCCGGGGTTTTTCCTCAATCGCCAGGCCCAGGCCCAGGCCATCTGCCGGGAGGTCGGCGCGCGCAACCTCAAGGTGCAGTTCGACTGCTACCACTGCCAGATCGTCGAAGGCGACTTGGCCACCAAACTGCGCCGCGACTTCGATGGCATTGGCCATATCCAGATTGCCGGGGTACCGGACCGTCACGAGCCAGACCTGGGCGAGCTGAACTATGGGTTCCTGTTCGAACTGATGGACCAGTTGGGCTACGACGGCTGGATCGGCTGCGAATACCGGCCAAAGGCCGATACCTCGGCCGGCCTGCAGTGGTTGCGCGACTGGAAAGCGGCTCGGTAGTCGACGAGCCTCTGTGTTGGTTAGGTTCAAATGTGGGAGGGGCGGTGCGACGATTCGACTTGCCCCCGATAGCGGTGTGTCAGCCAACACAACTACCAACCATGCCGCCGCCATCGAAGCCTCGCTAAAGCTCGACATCTCCCACAGGGGACCAGCGGTGGCCAACTTCCCACCTGCCAACCTCAATCAAATGTGGGAGGGGCGGTGCGACGATTCGACTTGCCCCCGATAGCTGTGTGTCAGCCAACACATCTGCCAACCCTGCCGCCGCTATCGAAGCCTAGCTAAAGCTCGACATCACCCACAAAGGAAGGGGATCAGGCCGGCAACGGATCACCCGGCAGCATCAATTCAATCCCGCGCTTGCGGATGCCATCTGCCGCTGCCGGGGCCAGGGCGTCGTCGCTGATGATCACGTCGAACGGTTCCAGCCCGGCGATGCGGTACATGCTGAAGGTGCCGTATTTGGAGCTGCTCGCCACCAACACCACCTGGGACGCCGATTGCATCGCCACTTGCTTGACCTCGACTTTCAGCGCCGAGGGGGTGGTGATGCCTCGGTGCAGATCCCAGGAGCTGGTGGAGACAAAGGCGATGTCCGTGACCACCTGGCGCAGGGTCGCCACGGCCAGCCCGCCGACGGAAGAATGGTTGTCATGGTCCAGTTGGCCGCCGGTGTGGATCACCGTGACCTGCGTCGCATCCATCAGGGCCTGCACGATCCCGAAGTCGTTGGTGACCACCGTCATCCCCGACAGCGCCTTGATATACGGGACGATCTCCAGGGTGCTGGTGCCGGCATCCAGGTACACCGTCATGTCCGCGTGCAGCAACCGTGCGGCCAGTCGTGCCATGGCCTGCTTTTGCGGCAACTCCACCACGGCTTTGGATTGATGGCTGGGTTCGCTGTGCATCTGGCTGGCGATCCTGACCCCACCGGTGACGGAGTACGCCCGGCCTTCCTGCTCCAGCAGGGCGATATCGCGGCGCACGGTCATGTGCGAGCAGTCGAACATCTCCATCAACTGGTGCACGCTCATCACCTGATGCTTGCGCAACTGTCGCAGGATCTGTTCGCGACGCTGCTCGGGAATCATCGGGGTGCTGCTGTCGGTGGCCGTGTCCTTCGGGTTGGGCATTAAGGCTCCGCAGTGGTTGGGTAAGAGGCGGGGAGTGCGTGGCTATAGTAGCCAATACACGCCCCCGCCGGCGACCCCGGTGTGACAGCGGTCAGAACTTGAACCGCCCCACCAACCCCTTGAGCTGACCGGAAATATCCGTCAACCGCCCCGATCCGGTCTGCGCCGAGTGGGCAAAGCCTTCGACCAGTTGCGCATCGGCATGGATCTGCGCGATGTGCCGGTTGATCTCTTCGGCCACCTGGTGCTGTTCTTCGGCCGCGGTGGCGATCTGGGTGTTCTGGTCGCGGATCGAGTCCACCGAGCCTTGGATCTTGTCGAAGCTGTCGCGGGCCTGCTGGATGCGTTCCACGCTGGTGTGGGACACCAGCAGGCTGCCCTGCATCTGCTGGGTGACTTCCTGGGTGCGGCGGGCGAGGTTGCCCAGCAGGCTGTCGATTTCACCGGTGGAGTCGGCTGTGCGGCGTGCCAGGGCGCGGACTTCGTCGGCGACCACGGCAAAACCGCGGCCCTGGTCACCGGCGCGCGCGGCTTCAATCGCGGCGTTGAGCGCCAGCAGGTTGGTCTGTTCGGCGATCGAGCGGATGGTGTCGAGGATGGTGTTGATGTTCTGGCTGTCCTGCTCCAGCAACTGCATGGTCTGGGTCGACTTTTGCAGGTCTTCGCTGAGCTTGAGCACGCTGCCGGTGGCTTCGCCGATGTGCTGCTGGCCATTGTGCACGTCGCGGTAGCCTTCGTCGGCACTCGCGGCGGCGGCGCTGCAGGAACGCGCGACTTCGTTGGCGGTGGCCACCATTTCGTTGAACGCGGTGCTTACCAGCTCCACGGCTTCACGTTGGCGGCCGGCGGCCTGGTTCATGTTGTTGGCGACTTCGCTGGTGTCGGCGGCGGCGGTTTGCAGGTCGGAAGAGGCGTTGCCGATGCGCTGCACCAGTTGCGCGATCATGCTCAGGAACTGGTTAAACCAGCCCGCCAGGCTGGCGGTTTCGTCCTTGCCTTGCACCTTGAGTTGGCGCGTCAGGTCGCCTTCGCCTTCGGCAATCTCCTGCAGGCCGTCGGCCACCCCGCGAATCGGGCGCACGATCATGCTCGCAAAACTGGCGCCGACAATCGCGAACACCACGGCCAGGGCGGCGGCAATCGCGGCGATCAACCACGTGAGGCTGGTGGCGCCGGCCATGACTTCATCGCGTTTGATCAGGCCGATAAAGCGCCAGCCCAGATCCTTGGAGCTGACCACGTTGGCCATGTAGGCCACGCCGTTGATGTCGACCTGGGTCACGCCGTCGCCGCGCTTGGCCAGTTCGGCGTAGTTGGGGCCCAGGTCGGCCATCGGCTTGAAGTTATGCTTGGCGTCGCTGGGGTCCACCAGCACGTTGCCGTTGGCTTCCACCAGCATCAGGTAGCCGCTGTCGCCCAGCTTGATGTTGCGCACCAGCTCGGTGAGCTGCTTGAGCGACACGTCCAGGCCGACCACGCCAAGGATATTGCCGGTGGCGTCGGCGACGGTGTGCACGGTGCCGATCAGCACCACGTCGTCCGGTGCCCAGTAATAGGCGCCGGTGCGCACGGTGGCGCCTGGGGCGGCGATGGCGGCCTTGTACCAGGGGCGTACGCGTGGGTCGTAGTTGTTCAGTTTGGTGTCGTCAGGCCAGCTGGCATAACCGCCGTCGGCGAGGCCCAAGGACAAGTAGGCGGTGCTCGGGTGGCTCTTGGCGAACTGATCGAAAATCGCCAGCAGGTCTTTGTTGGTCTGGGTCAGGGGGATTTGCGCGGCGTCGGCGCCGGCGTAGCTCTTGAGGTCCTTGGCCGCGACAACGCGCGGGTCCTTGGCGACGAAGTCGACGTTCTGGCTGATGCCATCGAAAAACTGCTTCATGCCGTTGTCGATCTGACGGATCTCGCGACCGCTGCTGTCGAGGAAATTGGCCAGGGCCCCCTCGCGCAAGTTCAGCACAACCATAACGGCCACCAGGATGACTGGCAGGCACGCGATAGCGGCAAACGCCCAGGTCAACTTTTGCTTGATATTCATGACTTCACCCGCGGGTATTTATATTTTTGGCAAGGAGAAAACAGTGGCGTCGAGCGTCGCATGTGTTGTTTTGAGGGGATGTGGCCCATGCGTACTCCCTTTGTATCGACTGCGGGAGCACGCACTTTAGGCCGAAGGGCGTGTTTATCCGATGCGCTCGCCACCCAGCGCATCACGCTGCATCGATTGCAGGTTTTTCTCGATGGTTTCGCAGATGGCTTCCATCTGGATCTGGTGTTCGCTGGAGCGGAACGGGCTTTGCAGGTCGGTGCCGATGCGTTCGATGGCCAGCAGCATAAAGCCCACCACGGTGGACGCCAGCGGGGTGAACCAGCCCAGGGATTCCACCAGGCCCACGGGCACGATCAGGCAGAACAGCGAGATAAACAGGCGTGGGAAATACACGTAGGGGTAGGGCAGTGGCGTGTTGGCGATCCGCTCCATGCCGCCCTGGGCATTGGACAAATCCACCAGGGTCGATTCCAGCCGTGCCAGGCGAATGCTGTCCAGGTGCCCGGTCTTGTATTCCCTGGCCAGCAACGCCGCCGAGCCGGTGAGGATGTCATTGGCGAAATTATTGGTGGCGCCGTTGCGGGCGAATTCCTCGGCGGGGATAAAGGCGCGTACTTCATCAGGGCACGGCTCGCCCTTGAGGTGCGCAGCCAGGCAATTCACGTAGGCCACGTGGCGGCGCAGCAGGGTGGCCTTGACCGGGTTCACTTCGCCGTCGGGGTCGTCCAGCAGGGTCAATACCTGCCGCGCGAAGCTGCGTGAATTGTTGACCATCGCGCCCCACAGCGTGCGGGCCTCCCACCAGCGGTTATAGGCGCTGCTGTTACGAAAGCTGATGAGCACGATCAGTGCCGAGCCCAGCAGGGTGAGGGGCATCAGCGGCAAATTGATCTTGGCGGTGAGGAACAGCATGAAGTCCACGGTGACGGCGACGTCCCACAGCAACAGCCAGAACAGTGACCAGCCCACATAGCCCATGGTCTTGATGATCAGGCGGTACTTTTTGATGATGGCGGCTTTCAAACGACAACCTCGCGGCGAACGGTAGGCAACAGTGCCTTAGCTCGGACGCCGGCTTGCGGGGAAGGTTCGCCGCGGCGACTGAAACGGTTAAGCCGCCTGGGTTTTTTGGAACAATTTTGGTAACGACGATGTCCCCTGAGCTAATCACGCTAGATTGCGCTCAAGGCAAAACGCCATTACCGGTGCTGCAATTGAGATCAGTGAATCCAAGTTGTTTGATCAGGGCTCTTTCTCATGTGCAGTGGTTCGTTGAAGCTGGCGATTGAACAGTCGGCGCGGGCGTTTGAGCGCCATATGGATTTTGACGGGTGTATTCGTACCCATTATTCGGCTCTGCTGGAGTGCTATTCAAAAAGACCGTTTTTCTACAAGACGGCGCTGAAATTCAGTCGCTTGATGGTGTCCTTTACGTTATTGAGCACGTATTTCACCAAGCCGGTCCCCTTGCTGTCCGAGGTGAAAGCGTTTTGTGTGGCGCGCGGGTTCTGTTCGCGAAACAGCCTGGAGTCGATCTTCCTGCTGTTCAGGGCACTGGGGTTCATGACGGTGTCGAGGCATCCGGACGACAGCCGTCTGCGGCTGTTCAGCCCATCGTCCCAAGCCTGCGCGGAGATCCGGCCGATGCTCACGTCCATGGTCGAGCCGCTGGGCGTGATGTGCCCCGAACCCGCGGTGTGCGCCTCAATGGCCGGGTTGGATGATCGCGCCTATCTGGCCCGGTATTTCAAAGGGTTTTCGGTGCTTCTCTGCCGTAACCTGAGCATTGACCTGTTGATACCGGATTGTTATTGGCTGGTAAAACGCGATGCCGGGCATATGTTGATGCTGGCGATCTATAACGATGCGTGTACGCGGGATAACCAGGGCGCAAGTTTCAGGTCATCGTCCTATCTTTCCATCGCTGAGCAACTTTCGGTGTCCAAGACCCACGTCATTCGTCTGGTGCAAGAGGGGGCCGAGCGGGGCTATTTCAAGATTCATTCCAAGACGCAACTTGAGGTCCTGCCACCTTTTGTCGTGCTGGTAAGACGGTTCATGGCCTATTCGTTTGCGATCTGCCTGCACAGTCTTCAACTGAGTCATGCCGATGACACAACGGCCACCCATGCACAGGGAGTGACGGGATGCCGGCAAATGTGAAACTCAGGCCTCGGATGCAGAGGCTGTTGTCGCCCGCCATCGCCCAGGCCGAACTGATCGGGATTTTCGCCTGGCTGGCGGTGTTGCTGGTGGATCGTGGGGGGATGTTCGGTTGGCCGGTGGTGCTGGTCACGCTGGGGCTGTGCGTGGTGTATGGGGTTCACCGGGTGGTGACGCATTATGTGCTGTGGCGGGCGCTGGGCGGGTTCTACATGGTGCTGCTGTCCGCAGGTTTTGCCTATGTGGTGCACACCCGCCCCGCGTTGCAGGTGTTCGCCTTGCCGCTGGCCGTGACCTTGGTGATGAGCAGCGCAATCCTGTTTATCGTGGTCCAGGATTTTCTGGTCTGCGCCGCCCTGGTCTGGTTACTGACGTGGCCCAACATTCAGCTGAGCCTTTATGACGGGGTCGACACCTATGTGTTTATTTTTTGTGCGGCGTCGGTGTCGATCGGCTTTATCTTGAATGTCTACTACCTGAAAAACCTGCGCTCCGTGTTACTGGTCGAGAGTGAGTTTCGGGAATTGGCCGAGACGGATTACTTGACCTCCATCCTGAACCGGCGCGCCTTTATGGAGGGCTTCGCCAAACTGATTGCGGCCGGTGATACCGGTTACTTCATGATGTTGGATATCGACAGTTTCAAATTGAAGAATGACCAGTTCGGCCATGATGTCGGCGACCGGATTCTCTGCGCCATGGCCGCGTGCCTGAAATCCACCCCCGGCAGCCACAGTTTCGGCAGGATTGGCGGCGAGGAATTCGGCGTGCTGCTGCTGGTCGATGACCCCGATCTCGCCACCGATTACGCGCTGCGCCTGCTGCAAGCGATCCGCTGCAGTGTCGCGCCGCCCCATCACTACACCTGCAGTGCGGGCATGACACGCTTTACGACCGGGGCCGATATGTCGGCGGTCCTCAAGCGTGCCGACCGCAATCTCTACGCCTCCAAGGGCAACGGCAAGGACCGTGTATATCTGGATGGCGCGCCGGTGTTTCACCGTTCGATGTCCACCCCGGAGGCCCTATGAAAGTTGGCGTGATTTCCGACACCCACGGCCTGCTGCGCCCTGAGGCTGTCGCTGCCTTGCAGGGATGCGAGCAGATCATCCATGCCGGTGATATCGGTAGCCCTGAGATTCTTCAGCAATTGGCACAGATCGCGCCCCTGCACGTGGTGCGTGGCAACAATGACCAGGACGCGGCGTGGGCGGAGCAGGTGCCCGATCATCTGATGCTGGAGGTGGACGGATGGCGGACGCTGGTGGTGCATGATATCGCCGACGTACCCGCCTTACTCGACACGTCTACTCGGCTGGTGATCACCGGCCATTCGCACAAGCCCCTGATCGAATGGCGGGGCGCAACACTGTACGTAAACCCCGGCAGTGCAGGGCGGCGGCGCTTCAAGTTGCCGGTGACGTTGGCGGTGCTGGACGTGCGGGACATGACGATCGAGTCGCGGCTGATCGCGCTGCTGGACTGATCCGGCTTTTATCGTTGCGTCAGGATGCTCTGCAACAATCCCGGAAACCGTTCCTCAAGCACCTCGCCGCGCAATGAATTCATATGGGTGGTGCCCACGCTGCGGGTGTGGACCAGGCCGGCATCGCGCAGGACCCGGAAGTGGTGGGACATGCTGGACTTGGGGCGCCCGCCGTCCAGTTCGCCGCAGCTGGCCTCGGGCACGCCGGCCAGGCAGCGGACAATCTCCAGGCGCACCGGATCACTCAGCGCGTACAACAGGCGCTCGAGGGTCAGGTCTTCCGGGGTGGGGTGTTTAAAGGCTCGCATGAAACGAATCATAACAGGGGGCTATCATCGAATACCATAGTTCGATTACCATCGAACTATCGAATCATCCACTCGCTCCCGGAGTTCTCAATGCCCGCTTTGTTCGAACCGTTCACACTCAAAGACGTCACCCTGCGCAATCGCATCGCCATCCCGCCGATGTGCCAATACATGGCCGATGACGGCATCGTCAACGACTGGCACCTCGTGCACCTGGCCAGCATGGCCCGGGGCGGCGCCGGTTTGCTGGTGGTCGAGGCCACCGCTGTAGCACCTGAGGGACGTATCACCCCAGGTTGCGCCGGTCTCTGGAGCGACGCCCACGCCCAGGCGTTCGTACCCATGGTCAAGGCCATCAAGGCCGCCGGTTCGGTGCCCGGCATCCAGATCGGCCACGCCGGTCGCAAAGCCAGCGCCAACCGCCCGTGGGAAGGGGACGACCATATGCCTGCCTCCGATGTACGCAGTTGGGAAACCATCGCGCCGTCGGCCATCGCCTTCGGTGCCAACCTGCCGCAAGTGCCACGGGCCATGACCCTGGACGACATCGCTCGGGTCAAGCAGGACTTCGTCGACGCCGCCCGCCGTGCCCGTGACGCCGGCTTCGAATGGATCGAACTGCACTTCGCCCATGGCTACCTGGGCCAGAGCTTCTTCTCCGAGCATTCCAACCAGCGCACCGACGCCTACGGTGGCAGCTTCGACAACCGCAGCCGTTTCCTCCTGGAAACCCTCGCTGCCGTGCGCGAGGTCTGGCCGGAAAACCTGCCGCTGACCGCGCGTTTTGGTGTAATCGAATACGACGGCCGTGACGAACAGACCCTGACCGAATCCATCGAACTGGCCCGCAACTTCAAGGCCGGCGGCCTGGACCTGCTGAGCGTCAGCGTCGGTTTCACCATCCCCGACACCAATATCCCGTGGGGCCCGGCCTTCATGGGCCCGATCGCCGAGCGCGTGCGCCGCGAAGCCGGCATCCCGGTGACCTCAGCCTGGGGCTTTGGCACGCCGCAACTGGCGGAAGGTGCGTTGCAGGCGGGGCACCTGGACCTGGTCTCGGTCGGTCGTGCGCACCTGGCTGACCCGCATTGGGCGTACTTTGCGGCCAAGGAGCTGGGCGTGGAAAAATCCTCCTGGACCTTGCCGGCGCCTTACGCCCATTGGCTGGAGCGCTATCGCTGATCGGATCCATTTCTAAAGTTGTATAAAAATCCAAATGTGGGAGGGGGCTTGCCCCCGATAGCGGTAGACCAGTCGATGTTGCTGTGACTGATACACCGATATCGGGGGCAAGCCCCCTCCCACGTTTGGCTCGCGTCCAATTTCCTACAGATCGATACAAAGCTGTTACCTGAAAAATAGTGAATGAGAATAGATGTCAAACGCGAATGGATTGATATACCATTCCCGCGTTTTTTGGCAGGTTTGCCGCCCCATCTGGCTCATTCACTAGGTTCAACATCCATGCGTCGTACCCTGATTTCCCTCTGCGTGCTTCAGGCGTTTTCCCCGTTTACCTGGGCCGAGGTTGTCCCTGCCGACAAGGCCAGTCTTGAGCTGCAAGCCACCAATGTCACTGGCGAGGCGGACTACGAGACGGCGCAAGGGCCGGTCAAGGGCTACCACGCCACACGTTCGGCGAGTGCGACGCGCACCGACACCTCGATTCATGAAACCCCGCAGTCCATCAGCGTCGTGTCCAAGGATGTGGTCGAAGACATCGGCGCCACCCGTTTGCAGGATGCCCTGGACTACGCCGGTGGCGTCGGTCGTGCCAACAACTTCGGCGGCCAGGGGCTCACCACCTTCACCGTACGTGGCTTCACCACCGGCGAGTTCTACCGCAACGGTTTCCCGATCAACCGCGGCTACCCGAACATGCCCGACGCCAACACCATCGAACGCCTCGAAGTGCTGCGCGGCCCGGCAACCATGCTGTATGGCCGTGGCGATCCCGGCGGCACCTTCAACGTGGTGTCCAAGCAACCGCTGGCCGAGCCGACCGTGACCCTCGGCAGCCAACTGGATGACCAGGGCATGCAGCGCGCCACCCTCGACGCTTCCGGCCCGCTGGACGAACAAGGTCGCCTGGCCTATCGCCTGAACGTGGTGGGCGAGGGCGGTGACACCTTCCGTGACCATGTCGAAACCGAACGCTATGGCGTGACCCCGGTGATCACCTGGCAGGCCAGCGATGACACCAAGGTGATCTTCGAAGGCGACTTCATGCGCAACAACCACCCGCTGGACCGTGGCCTGACGCGCTACCCCAATCAAAAAGGCACCGCCTCGCGTGACACTTTCTGGGGTGAAAAAGACGCCGGCAAACTGCACAACGACAACAGCATGGCCCAGCTGCGTTTCGAGCACCTGCTCAATGACAGCTGGACCCTGGGCGGTGGTTTCCAATGGCTGGACGGCACCTTGCAAGGCAATGCCATTGAAGCCAACGGCCTGGCCGCCGACGGTCGCACCCTGGGCCGCAACTTCAACTACCGCAAACTGGAGTGGACCGACAAGGACACTCAGCTCAACCTCACCGGGCATTTCTCCACCGGTGGTTTCGACCACACCTTGCTCACCGGCGTCGAATTCGAAGACTACGACTACAAGTCGATCATCCAGCGCTCCAGCGGCGCAGTGGGTGCTTATGCAATCGATATCTTCAACCCGGTCTACGGCCAGGCGCGCCCGAACCTCACGCGTACGCCGACCCACGACAAGGAAAACCTCAAGACCTACGCGGCCTTCGTGCAGGATCAGGTGGCCCTGACCGAGCGCCTTAAAGTGCTCGCCGGCGCACGCTTCGAGCGCTTCGAGCACGACTACCACACCTACGTGCCGGGCGGTAAAAGCTGGGAATCCAGCGACAACGCCGTCACCCCACGCGTGGGCGTGATCTACGACCTCACCGACACCGTCGCGGTCTACGCCGACGCCGCGCGTTCGTTCAAGCCCAACACCGGCGCCAGTCGCCAGGGCGGTGGTTTTGAGCCGGAGAAAGGCAAATCCTACGAGATGGGCATCAAGTGGGAAGCCCTGGACCGTCAACTGAGTGTCGACGCCGCGATCTACCAGATCGAGAAGAAAAACGTGCTCACCACCGACCCTCTCGACTCCACCTTCAGCGTCGCCGCCGGCCAGGTGCGCAGCCTTGGTTTCGACCTGAACGTGGCGGGCAATATCACCCCCGAGTGGCGTGTGATCGGTGGCTACGCCTACGTGGATGCCGAAGTGACCAAGGACAACACCCTGCGCAGCGGCACGCGCTTGCTGAACATCCCGCGCAACAGCTTCAGCCTGCTCAACGTCTACGAGTTCCAGGACGGCGCCCTCAAGGGCCTGGGCCTCGGCGCGGGTAGCAAGTATGTGGATGAACGGGCCGGGCAGACCGCCAACAACGCCTTCTCGATGGACGCCTACACCGTGGTCGACCTGCTCAGCTACTACAAGGTCAACGACAAGGTGCGGCTGAACCTGGACGTGAAAAACCTGTTTAATCGAGAGTATGAAGAAGGTGCGTTCGGCAATGTGTACGCCTACCCCGGCGAACCGCGCACGGTGCAGGTAGGCATTGCCTATACCCTGTAACGCCGCCTGATTGGCTTGCAATGGCCCAGGTGATTGCAAGCCACGTCACAGCCCCGGCAGAAAAGGCACTAAGATCTACCCGATAGATGGGAGTCAAATGTGGGGGGCAAGTCAGATCCTCGCACCGCCCCTCCCACATGTTCTTTCACCTGATTTCAGGGCAGGGGCGGCGCGTTTCACCAGGCGCCGTCGAATCTTCTATCCCGCGTCTGTTATCAATTCTGCCAGCACTGCGCATAGCGCTCACACACGCTATAACGTTTGTCCAATTCGGCCATGTGTGCCCAGTTGTCGGCCATTGCTTCCTTTTCCAGCACTTCATTGAGCCTGCGGTAGAACTGCAGCATCGCACCGTTGACAGCCAATGCCTGAGTGATGTCGGTGGCCGGGGTATCGGGCACCAGGGTTCTTAATGTGGGCGTGTCCAGTCGTGAGAGGCGCGCACGGTACTCAACCTTGTACTGCTCAAGTGCCTTGGCCTTTACGCCCTGAGCCTGGACCAGGTAGTTCACGACGTTCTGACGATACTGCGCCCAATAGGCATCCGGCAGATCAAGGTTCATCTGGGCCTTGCGCTTGTTGACCACCAGATCAGTTGCGTGATCGCGCGCGCTGTCGTCCAGCGGGCTGGCCTGGGGTTTCATTTCCGCGATGATGCTCGGGGCGATAATCTGCTCGGCCAAGGCATCACGCTCCGGGGTGGCGGGGAGGCCTTTCGGCGGCGCGGGGAACAGCGCATTGGCACCTACGCAGCTGGGCAGTCCTTTATTGATCACCGGGACCGGTGAGCGCACCACCTGGCCTTTTACTGAATGCAGACGTTTGAGTGTCGTCACACACTGGCTTCCTGCGCCAGTGAACGTCACCTCGTATTCCGCGCCGTTTTGCGGAGTGAGGGTGAAAGCCATGCCGCACACCGAACCTGTGCCTTGGGTATTCAAGTGCAGGAACAGTTCTTTGTTGGCGGGCAAGCGGATTTCCAGGTAGGGCGTTTTTTCGGAGACCGGCGGCATCGACATGTCCGCCCGCCTGCGGGTGTTGGCCAGGAACAGATTGTTAAGGATGCCGGTGGTCTGTCCATCGCAATGTTGCGCATCTATTACACTCAGCGTGGCACTGCTCATGTCGCTGACAAATCGTAGCTTGGCAGCATCCGGTCCGGTGGCATCGGGGTACGTACCCGACACGCTGCAGCCGCTCAATATCAACGCGAAAAATGTTGCGCCGAGCGCACGGCCTGCAAATAAATTACTCATGGAAGGGAGGTCATCCTTAACACCGATGTTGAGAAGTGCCGCATGATACTGGCAAAGTTGAACTTTTTTCGATGGACCGAGGATTGAATGCGCAAAATAAGTCAGTTGTTTGTGATCGGAACCGTGGCCTTGATGAGTGCCTGCTCGGCATTGCCACCTGAAATGGCATTGGATTCGAAAGTCTATTCCGCCGAAAACGCAGGTCTTGTCCTGGGCGCACTGATCGAGGGTGGGCCCTACGGAACCTGGATGAGCTTTCACAATGTGGACACCGGAAAAGACTATGGCTGGGGCCCCAAGGACTACTACTCGGCATGGTTGCCTGGAGGCACCTATGAAGTCAGTGACCTTGGCTCGCGTCGTGGCGTGATGGGGCCCTACTCGAAGCCGCTGCGCTTTACCGTCACCAATGGACAAATCAATTACGTGGGCGAAATGACCTATGGTTGCCCGCTCGCGGCTCGCCCGGCCGCGATCTATGGCGTGAAAAACTGCGGACTCCTTGCGTTGGGGACCTGCACCGTTGATTACCCCAGCATTGGCATCTGTGTGGTGGATCGACAGGAGCAGTCCGTTCGCACCTTCGTCAAGCAGCACCCGCAATATTCCGAGCTACCGGTCAAGTCGGCCGTGATGTCGACGCGTTGACCCTTGCGCCGAGTTGAGCGTGGAGGCTCAATCGGGTTATAGCGGCGTCAGCACATTCATCACCGTATCCAACGCCACCCGCGTGTCATCCAGCTGCACCAGCGACGCATGCCGCGCGCCGAGGGCGTCGCGGTTCTGGATCGCGGTGAGGATCGCCTTGTGCCGGGGCAGGCTCAGGCCCTGGATGTCCGGGCGGCGGTTGGTGATGTTGATCGACTCGCGCAGCGGCAACGACAGCATGTTGCACATATAGGCGAGCAGGTCGTTACGGGTGGCATCGGCAATGGCGCGGTGGAAGTCCAGGTCGGCCTGCAGCAGCTGTTCGTGGGTCTGCGCGGTTTCCATGCCCTGGTAGGCTTTTTCGATGGTGGCGATGTCTTCATCGGTGGCGGTGGTCGCGGCCATGGCGGCGATCTCCGGCTCGAGGATGCGCCGCACACCGGCCAGGGTATTGAAGAATTCACTGTGGGGCGTGGACTGCATCAACCAGGACAATACGTCCGGGTCGAGCAGGTGCCATTTCAAGCGCGGCCGCACCACTGCACCCACCCGTGGCTTGGAATACACCAGGCCCTTGGCGCTGAGCACCCGGGTCGCTTCGCGCAACACCGAACGGCTGACCTTGTACTCCTCGCACAGCGTGGCCTCCATGGGCAGCCGTTCTTCGGGCTTGAAGCGACCTGAAACGATGTGCATGCCCAAGTCCTGAACGATCTGGGCATGCATGCTCTTGCGCGGCTTGGACGGCTGGTGATCCATAACGACAGGGATGCTCCGACTTAAATTCGCGGCATCATAGCATCCCAATTAGTGGGAATGCCGGGGGACTTCAGCACCACGGCAACCCACCAGGAAGTCAAAGTCGCAACCCTGGTCGGCCTGCAGCACATGGTCGATATACAGCTGGCGGTAGCCGCCGACGATCAGGTTCTGCGGCGGTTTCAGGTCGGCCATGCGCGCCGCCAGCTCTGCGTCGGGGATGTCCAGGTGCAGGCGACCGTTGGCGCAATCGAGTTCGATCCAGTCACCTTCCTTCACCGTGGCCAACGGTCCACCTGCCGCGGCTTCCGGCGCCACGTGCAAGACCACGGTGCCGTAGGCGGTGCCGCTCATGCGCGCATCGGAGATCCGCACCATATCGGTCACGCCCTGGGCCAGCAGCTTGGCCGGCAAGCCCATGTTGCCGACTTCGGCCATGCCTGGGTAACCCTTGGGCCCGCAGTTTTTCATGACCAGGATCGAGTTGGCGTCCACATCCAGTTCCGGATCGTTGATGCGCGCCTTGTACATGTCGAAGTTCTCGAACACCACCGCACGCCCGCGATGCTGCATCAGCTCGGCGCTGGCGGCCGACGGCTTGAGCACCGCACCGAGTGGCGCCAGGTTGCCGCGCAACACGCAAATGCCACCGTCGGCGCGGATCGGGTTGTCGAGGGTGCGGATCACTTCGTCCTGGCCGTAGATCGGCGAGTCCTTGGTGTTCTCGCCGAGGGTCTTGCCGTTGACGGTCAAGGCGTTCGGGTGCGGAATCAGGTTGGCTTCACCAAGACGACGCAGCACGGCGGGCAGGCCACCGGCATAGTAGAACTCTTCCATCAGGAAGCGCCCGGACGGTTGCAGGTCGACGATGGTCGGCATGCCGCGACCGATGCGGGTCCAGTCGTCCAGGTCGAGCTCGACACCGATGCGCCCGGCGATGGCTTTCAAATGGATCACGGCGTTGGTCGAACCACCGATGGCGGCGTTCACGCGGATGGCGTTTTCAAACGCTTCCTTGGTGAGGATCTTCGACAGCTTCAAGTCTTCGCGCACCATCTCCACCGCACGCATGCCGGACATATGGGCCAACACATAACGCCGCGCATCCACCGCCGGGATCGCCGCGTTGTGGGGCAGGGACGTGCCCAGTGCCTCGGCCATGCAGGCCATGGTCGACGCAGTACCCATGGTGTTGCAGGTGCCCGCCGAACGCGACATGCCGCCTTCGGCCGCGAGGAAATCATCCAGGGTAATGGTGCCGGCCTTGACCTGTTCGCTGAGCTGCCACACCACGGTACCCGAGCCGATGTCCTGGCCCTTGTGCTTGCCGTTGAGCATCGGCCCACCGGTGACCACGATGGCCGGCACGTCGCAACTGGCGGCGCCCATCAGCAGGGCCGGGGTGGTCTTGTCGCAGCCGGTCAGCAGCACCACACCGTCAATCGGGTTGCCGCGAATGGCTTCCTCCACGTCCATGCTCGCCAGGTTGCGGGTGAGCATGGCGGTGGGGCGCAGGTTGGATTCGCCGTTGGAGAACACCGGGAATTCCACCGGGAAGCCACCGGCCTCGATCACGCCACGTTTGACGTGCTCGGCGATCTGGCGGAAATGCGCGTTGCACGGGGTCAGCTCCGACCAGGTATTGCAGATGCCGATGATCGGCTTGCCATGGAACTGATGGTCGGCGATGCCCTGGTTCTTCATCCAGCTGCGGTACATGAAGCCGTTTTTGTCGGCGGTACCAAACCACTGGGCGGAGCGTAGGCCGGGCTTTTTATCAGACATGATCGATTCTCTTATTGTATGACTATATGTTCTATGCGTGCTTAAACATAAGCGCAAAATCGATGCTTTGGAAGAGTTGTTTTGCAAATAGTCCTACTATATAGTCTGGCATAACTGAGGTATGACCCTGGCGGATTTCCGCGAGAGGCGTCCCCCGAGCTTCTATAAAAACAACAATCGGAGATCGACCCCATGAGCCAGGAACTGCGGCTTATTCGGCGCATCACGCTGAAACTGATTCCCTTCCTGATCCTGCTGTACCTGATCGCCTACGTGGACCGTTCCGCCGTAGGTTTTGCCAAGCTGCACATGGGCGCCGACGTCGGTATCGGCGATGCGGCCTATGGCCTGGGCGCGGGGTTGTTCTTCATTGGCTACTTCCTCTTCGAGATCCCCAGCAACCTGATGCTCGACCGCTTCGGCGCACGGCGCTGGTTTGCGCGGATCATGATCACCTGGGGCGCGATCACCATCGGCATGGCCTTCGTGCAAGGGCCGCACAGCTTCTATGTGATGCGCTTCCTGCTCGGCGCGGCCGAAGCCGGATTCTTTCCCGGCGTCCTGTACTACATCACCCAATGGTTCCCGGTGCGCCATCGCGGCAAGATCCTCGGGCTGTTCATCCTCTCCCAACCGATTGCGATGATGATCACCGGCCCGGTGTCCGGCGGCCTGCTGGGCATGGATGGCATCCTCGGCCTGCATGGCTGGCAGTGGCTGTTCATCGTGATCGGCACCCCGGCGATCCTGCTGACCTGGCCGGTGCTGCGCTACCTGCCGGATGGCCCCAGGCAGGTCAAATGGATGAGCGACGACGAAAAGGCCTGGCTCACCGGTGAGCTGGACAAAGACCTGCAAGCCTACGGCCAGACCCGCCACGGCAACCCGCTGCATGCCCTCAAGGACAAACGCGTGTTGCTGCTGGCGCTGTTCTACCTGCCGGTGACCCTGAGCATCTATGGCCTGGGCCTATGGCTGCCGACCCTGATCAAACAGTTCGGCGGCACCGACCTGGTCACCGGCTTTATCTCCGCCGTGCCGTACATCTTCGGCATCATCGGCCTGCTGATCATCCCGCGCAGTTCGGACCGCCTGAATGATCGCTACGGTCACCTGGCGGTGCTGTATGTGCTCGGCGCCATCGGCCTGTTCTGCAGTGCCTGGCTGAGTGTGCCGGTGCTGCAAATGGCCGCGCTGTGCCTGGCGGCGTTTGCGCTGTTTTCCTGCACCGCAGTGTTCTGGACCTTGCCGGGGCGCTTCTTTGCCGGCGCCAGTGCGGCGGCGGGCATTGCCTTGATCAACTCGGTGGGCAACCTCGGCGGCTATATCGGTCCGTTCGTGATCGGTGCGCTCAAGGAATACACCGGCAACCTCGCCTCGGGCTTGTACTTCCTGTCCGCGGTCATGGTGTTCGGGCTGGTCCTGACCGGCGTGGTCTACCGCGTGCTGGAGCGCAAGCACGTACTGCCCGCCGATCAATTCGCCGCCAGCGCCCGTGGCGCCACACGTACTTAATCTGGGAGAAGTCTGATGCGTTTAGTTCAGTTCGAGTCAAGCAACGGTGAACGCCGGGTCGGCGTTGTAGAAGGCGCCACAGTGCGCGAAGTGCGTACCGCGCGCAGCGTGCGCGAACTGGCGCTGGCCGCCATCGAGGCGGGCGTCAAGTTGCAGCAGCAGGTCGAGAGCCTGGGCCTGGGCGACAGCCATGACTACGCCGCACTGTTGGCCGACCTGAAGATTTTGCCGCCGCTGGACCACCCGGACCCGGCCCATATGCTCATCAGCGGCACCGGCCTGACCCACCTGGGCAGCGCCTCGGCGCGGGACAAAATGCACCAGCAGGCCGGCGATGAGAGCGCCTTGACCGACACCATGCGCATCTTCAAATGGGGCGTCGAGGGCGGCAAGCCCGCTGCCGGCCAGGCCGGTGTGCAACCGGAATGGTTCTACAAGGGCGACGGCAGCATCGTCGTGCGCCCAGGCGAAGCCTTCCCGGTGCCACCGTTTGCCGAAGACGCCGGTGAAGAACCGGAAATCGGCGGCCTGTATGTGATCGGCCCGGACAGCCAGCCCTATCGCCTGGGTTTTGCAGTGGGCAACGAGTTCTCCGACCACATCATGGAGCGCAAGAACTACCTGTACCTGGCCCATTCCAAGCTGCGCAGTTGCAGCTACGGCCCCGAACTGCGCGTGGGCGAGTTGCCCCAGCACCTGGCCGGCACCAGCCGCATCCTGCGTAACGGCGAGGAAATCTGGCGGAACGAATTCCTCAGTGGCGAGGCCAATATGTGCCACAGCCTGGAAAACCTCGAGTACCACCACTTCAAATACCGCCAGTTCCTCAAGCCGGGCGATGTGCACATTCACTTCTTCGGCACCGCCACGCTGTCATTCGCCGATGGTATACGTTCCCAACCGGGCGATGTGTTCGAGATCAGCCAGGCCGAGTTCGGCGCGCCGTTGGTCAATGGTGTCGGCAGCAGCGAGGCGGCCTTTGAACCCGGCCAAGTCACCCCCCTTTAAGGAGATCAACATGACCCAGTTCCTCGGCCACAACTACATCGGCGGCCAGCGCAGCGCCAACGGCAGCGTCAAGCTGCACAGCGTCGATGCCAGCACGGGCGAAACCTTGCCGCAGGATTTCTACCAGGCCACGCCGGAAGAAGTCGACGCCGCTGCCAAGGCCGCCGCTGCGGCGTATCCGGCTTACCGTGCGTTGAGTGCCGCGCGCCGTGCGCAGTTCCTGGACGCGATCGCCGACGAGCTGGATGGCCTGAGCGATCACTTCATCGAGCTGGTCTGCCGCGAAACCGCGCTGCCCGCCGCACGTATCAAAGGCGAGCGTGGGCGTACCAGTGGCCAGATGCGCCTGTTCGCCATGGTGCTGCGTCGCGGTGATTTCTACGGCGCACGCATCGACAAGGCGTTACCCGACCGCCAGCCACTGCCACGCCCGGACCTGCGCCAATACCGCATCGGCCTGGGCCCGGTGGCCGTGTTTGGCGCGAGCAACTTCCCCCTGGCGTTTTCCACCGCCGGCGGCGATACCGCAGCGGCACTGGCGGCCGGTTGCCCGGTGGTATTCAAGGCCCACAGCGGGCATATGGCCACGGCTGAACAGGTGGCCAATGCAATCATTCGTGCGGCAGAAGCAACCGAGATGCCGGCGGGTGTATTCAACATGATCTTCGGCGGCGGCGTCGGCGAGGCGCTGGTCAAGCACCCGGCGATCCAGGCAGTGGGCTTTACCGGCTCGCTCAAGGGCGGTCGCGCCTTGTGCGATATGGCCGCGGCACGCCCGCAGCCGATCCCGGTGTTTGCCGAGATGTCGAGCATAAACCCGGTGATCGTGCTGCCCCAAGCACTGCAAGCGCGAGCGGAAGCGGTCGCGCGGGATCTGACCGCGTCGGTGGTGCAAGGCTGCGGCCAGTTCTGCACCAACCCTGGCCTGGTGATCGGTATCGCCTCGCCGCAGTTCACCGCGTTTACCCAACAGGTCGCTCAACTGATCGGTGAGCAACCGGCACAAACCATGCTCAATGCCGGCACCCTGAGCAGCTACGGCAAAGGCCTGGAAAAACTCCTGGCGCACCCTGGCATTCAGCATGTGGCCGGTAGCACCCAGGCGGGCAATCAGGCGCAACCGCAGCTGTTCAAGGCCGATGTGCGCTTGTTGCTCGAGGGCGATGAAGTGCTGCAGGAAGAAGTCTTCGGTCCTACCACGGTGTTTGTCGAAGTGGCTGATCAAGCCCAGCTCAGCGCTGCCTTGCACGGCCTGCACGGCCAGCTCACGGCGACGATCATTGGCGAACCGGCAGACTTTCAACAGTTCGCCGAACTCACGCCGCTGCTGGAACAGAAAGTCGGGCGCATCCTGCTCAACGGCTACCCGACCGGCGTTGAAGTCTGCGACTCGATGGTGCATGGCGGCCCCTATCCAGCGACGTCGGATGCCCGTGGCACCTCGGTCGGCACCTTGGCCATCGACCGTTTCCTGCGCCCGGTGTGCTTCCAGAACTACCCGGATAGCCTGCTGCCCGACGCGTTGAAAAACGCCAACCCCCTGCGCATCCAGCGCCTGGTGGATGGCACGCCATCCCGCGACTCGCTGTAAACACTTATCAGGAGGCGTCATGTCGTGTACCGCTGTCACTGAGCACCGTGCGCAACTGGGGGAAGGCCCGTTCTGGGACGTGCCGACCCAGGCGCTGTACTGGGTCAATATCGCCGGCAAACAGGCCCTGCGCCTGATGGGCGGACAGCTGCAGATCTGGCAGTTGCCCGAGCACGTTTCGGCGTTTATCCCGTGTGAACGCGGTGATGCGCTGGTGACCTTGAGCAGCGGTGTCTACCGCCTGGACCTGGCCACCGAAGCCCTGACCCTGCTGTGCGTGGCCGACCCACAACCGGGCAACCGTGGCAATGAAGCGCGCTGCGATGCCCAGGGCCGCCTGTGGCTGGGCACCATGCAGAACAACATCGGCGAACACGGCGAAGACCTGCCGATCACGCGGCGCTCCGGCGGCCTGTTTCGCATCGATGCGGATGCCCAGGTCACGCCGTTGCTCCACGGCCTGGGCATTCCCAACACCTTGCTGTGGAGCGAGGACGGCCGCCAGGTGCATTTCGGCGACAGCCTGGACGCCACGCTCTACCAGTATTCGATCCAGGCCGACGGCCAACTCGAGCCCGCAACGCCGTGGTTCGGGCCGCACTTGCGCGGCGGGCCGGATGGCTCGGCCATGGACAGTCAAGGCTACATCTGGAACGCCCGTTGGGACGGCAGTTGCCTGCTGCGCCTGACGCCCGAGGGGGAGGTGGACCGCATTATCGAGTTGCCCGTGAGTCGCCCCACCAGTTGCGTATTCGGTGGCCCCAACCTCACCACTTTGTATATCACCAGCGCCGCCAGCCCATTGGATCACCCTCTGGACGGCGCGGTGCTGGCCATCGAAGTCGATGTACCCGGCATGCCTTGCCATCGCTTTGCCGGTTAACCCCAAGACTTAAAAACAACAACAAGGAGTCACCCGTATGAATCATCGTCGTCGTGGTATCCGTTCCCTGTGCTGCGCCGCTGTGGCGGTCTCGGCCATGAGCTTGAGCGGGCTGTTGCTGGCCGCTGAAGAAGTGAAGATCGGTTTCCTGGTCAAGCAGGCCGAGGAACCGTGGTTCCAGACCGAATGGGCCTTTGCCGAAAAAGCCGGCAAGGAACATGGCTT
>NZ_QCWA01000013.1:0-172524 GCF_003058245.1 Pseudomonas sp. GV047
AGGGCATGATCAGTTACCTCCTGATCATGCGTATTAGCCTGTAAACCATGTCCCCGGTTAGAAATGTAAACGATGTCCCCGGTTTGTACCGGGGCAAGCCCCCTCCCACATTTTGATCACATTCCAAAGTTGGAACCCGGTCGAATGTGGGGGGCTTGCTCCCGATAGGGCCCTTCAGAGCACCATCAAGCCTCAGGCCAGAACGCCCGAATCCCTGCGACACCTTGAGCGCCGGCTTCCCACGCCTGCTCCCGCTCAGCAGGCCCTACCCCACCCAGCAGAAACACCGGTTTGCTGAACCCACGGATCAACTCTGCCGCCTGTTCCCAGCCCAACGGCTGCGCATCGGGATGGGTCTGGGTCGGCTGCACCGGCGACAGCGTGACAAAATCCACGTCCATCAACTCCGCCAACGCCAGTTCTTCCGCGTTATGGCATGACGCCGCCAACCAGCGGTCCTTCGGCAACGGCCGGCCCTTGCTCGCATACTTGCGCAGTTGGGCCGAAGTCATATGCCAGCCGGCCGCCGGGAAGTCCCCGAGCCATTCAAACGGACCCTTGAGCATCAACTGCGCCTTACCGGCGCACAGGCCCACCGCATCTACCGCAAGATCGCGGTATTTGGGGTCGTAACCGTTGGGCGCCCGCAACTGAATCAGCTTGATGCCACCGGCGATAGCCTTCTGGATCCCGCGCAGGAGCGTGGGCGTTTCCAGCTCGCCCGGCGTGATCAAGTAGTCGGCCGGCAAGCGCGCAGCCGCCACGATTGGCGCATTGGCGGCCGGGAACTTATAGTGGGGCAGATCGCGCGGGGTCACCCATTCCAGCGGTTGTCCCTCGGCGCCGTGGGGCTCGCCGGTAAAGGCCGAGACTTCCCAGACATCCAGCAACACCTGCTTGTCCGGGTAGTCATGTTGCACCTTGATCAGCGGTCGCGCCGTGGAGACCTGAATACCCAGCTCTTCCTGCAACTCACGGGACAGGGCCGTGGCGACCGACTCATCGGCCTCCACCTTGCCACCGGGAAACTCCCACAGGCCGCCCTGATGCTGGGTATCGGCACGGCGCGCCAGCAGGATCCTGCCGTCGACACCGCGGATCACCGCTGCTGCTACATGCACTCGTTTCACCGCGCTTATCCTCTTCTATCAGGTGCGGTATTCCGCATTGATCTTCACGTACTCGTGGGACAGGTCGGTGGTCCAGATGGTTTCGCTGCACTCACCGCGACCGAGCTCGATGCGGATAGTGATTTCTTCCTGCTGCATCACCGCCGAACCCTGGGCTTCGGTGTAGGTCTCGGCACGGGCGCCACGGCTGGCGATGCATACGTCGCCCAGGAACACGTCGATCTTGCTCACGTCCAGGTCCGGCACGCCGGCACGGCCGACGGCAGCCAGAATACGGCCCCAGTTCGGGTCGGAGGCGAACAGCGCGGTCTTGATCAGCGGCGAGTGGGCCACGGTGTAGCCGACATCCAGGCATTCCTGGTGGTTGCCGCCGCCGTTGACTTCAACGGTCACGAACTTGGTCGCGCCTTCACCGTCACGCACGATGGCCTGGGCCACGTCCATGCACACCTCGAACACCGCCTGCTTCAACGCCGCGAACAGCGGGCCGCTGGCTTCGGTGATTTCCGGCAGGTTGGCCTGGCCGGTGGCGATCAGCATGCAGCAGTCATTGGTGGACGTATCGCCATCAATGGTGATGCGGTTGAACGACTTGTTGGCGCCGTCCAGGATCAGGCTGTGCAACACATCGCGGGAAACCTTGGCGTCGGTGGCGATATAGCCAAGCATGGTGGCCATGTTCGGGCGAATCATGCCCGCGCCCTTGCTGATGCCAGTCACGGTAACCGTCACACCGTCGTGCACGAACTGGCGGCTCGCGCCTTTTGGCAGGGTGTCGGTGGTCATGATGCCGGTGGCGGCTGCCGCCCAGTTATCCACAGACAGGTCGTCCAGCGCGGCTTGCAGGGCGCCTTCGATTTTTTCGACCGGCAGCGGCTCACCGATGACGCCGGTGGAGTATGGCAGCACTTGGCTGGCGTCCACGCCGGCCAGTTGGGCCAGCTTGGCACAGGTACGTGCGGCGGCGACCAGCCCAGGCTCACCGGTACCGGCGTTGGCATTGCCGGTGTTGGTCAGCAGGTAACGAATCGAGCCGGCAACACGCTGCTTGGCCAGGATCACCGGCGCGGCGCAGAAGGCGTTGAGGGTGAACACGCCCGCAACGGTCGAGCCTTCGGCACAGCGCATCACCACCACATCCTTGCGCCCTGGACGCTTGATGCCGGCCGAAGCGATACCGAGCTCAAAACCGGCAACCGGGTGCAATGTGGGCAAAGGACCAAGACCAACAGCCATGAATGCGCTCCTTAAAAATAGGTGATGTCTGTGCCGTCGTGATCGACGGTGAAGTTAATGGCAAAACGCCGCGACGGCAGGGGCCGGTCGCGGCGCGGGGTGTAGCAGCGTCAGGCAAAAATCTTAGTTGATTTCGCCGTGGCAGTGTTTGTACTTCTTGCCCGAACCGCACCAGCACAGTTCGTTGCGGCCCAGCTTCTGCTCGTTGCGAACCGGGGTCTGGGCCAGGGCCACATCGACCTCTTCACCCAATACTTCAGGCGCTTCCAGACCGGGTGCCTCGTCGTGCTGGAACTGCATGCGCGCAGCCAGTGCCTCGGCCTCCTGGCGCAGGCGCGCTTCTTCCTCGATCGGGTCTTCGCGACGCACCTGAACGTGGGACAGCACGCGAATCGAATCGCGCTTGATCGAATCCAGCAACTCGGAGAACAGCGTGAACGACTCGCGCTTGTACTCCTGCTTCGGGTTCTTCTGGGCATAGCCACGCAGGTGGATGCCGTGACGCAGGTGGTCCATGGTCGACAGGTGGTCTTTCCACAGGTCGTCCAGCACACGCAGTACGATTTGCTTCTCGAAGGTGCGCAGTGCTTCGGCACTCGCCTGCTCTTCTTTCTCGTTGTACGCGGCCAGCAGCTCGGTCATGAGCTTCTCGCGCAGGGTTTCTTCGTACAGGTGGTCGTCTTCGTCGAGCCATTGCTGGACCGGCAAGTCGACACCGAAGTCGCTCTTCAACGCCGCTTCCAGGCCAGCGACATCCCACTGCTCAGGCAGCGATTGTGGCGGGATATGTGCGCTGACAGTGGCGTTGAGCACGTCCTGACGGAAATCGGCGATGGTTTCGCCAATGTTGTCGGCGGCCAGCAACGTGTTACGCATGTGATAAATCACTTTACGCTGTTCGTTGTTGACGTCATCGAACTCGAGCAGTTGCTTACGAATGTCGAAGTTACGGCCTTCTACCTTGCGCTGGGCCTTCTCGATGGCGTTGGTCACCATGCGGTGCTCGATCGCTTCACCGGACTGCATGCCCAGGGCCTTCATGAAGTTCTTCACCCGATCCGAGGCGAAGATACGCATCAGGCTGTCTTCCAGGGACAGGTAGAAACGGCTGGAACCGGCGTCACCCTGGCGGCCGGCACGACCGCGCAGCTGGTTGTCGATACGACGGGATTCGTGGCGCTCGGATGCGATCACCTGCAAGCCACCGGATTCCAGCACGGCCTGGTGGCGTTTCTGCCAGTCTGCCTTGATCTGGGCGATCTGCTCAGGGGTCGGATCGTCCAGCGAAGCCACTTCCACTTCCCAGTTGCCGCCCAGCAGGATGTCGGTACCACGACCGGCCATGTTGGTGGCGATGGTCAGCGCACCCGGGCGACCGGCCTGGGCGATGATCTCGGCTTCTTTTTCGTGGAACTTGGCGTTGAGGACCTTGTGCTCGATGCCTTCCTTGTTGAGCAGGTTGGACACGTGCTCGGAAGTCTCGATGGTGGCGGTACCTACCAGGATCGGACGGCCCTGGGCCATGCCGTCCTTGATGTCGTTGATGATCGCCGCGTATTTCTCTTCGGCGGTCAGGAACACCAGGTCGTTGAAGTCTTTACGGGCCAGCGGCTTGTTCGGCGGGATGACCACCACCGACAGGCCATAGATCTGGTGGAATTCGAACGCTTCGGTGTCGGCGGTACCGGTCATGCCGGACAGCTTGTTGTACAGGCGGAAGTAGTTCTGGAAGGTGGTGGACGCCAACGTCTGGCTTTCGGCCTGGATGTTGAGCATTTCCTTGGCTTCGATGGCCTGGTGCAGGCCTTCGGACAGACGACGGCCCGGCATGGTACGCCCGGTGTGTTCGTCGACCAGTACGACCTGGCCATCCTGCACAATGTATTCGACATTGCGATGGAACAGCTTGTGGGCACGCAGGCCGGCATACACGTGGGTCAGCAGGCCCAGGTTGTGGGCCGAGTACAGGCTCTCGCCTTCGGCCAGCAGGCCGATCTGGGTCAGCATGTCTTCGACGAACTGGTGACCGGCTTCGTTGAGTTCGACCTGGCGGGTCTTCTCGTCGATGGTGAAGTGACCTTCTTTGGTCACCACGCCTTCCACTTCCTCGATGTGCTGCTCAAGGCGCGGGATCAACTTGTTGATCTCGGTGTACAGGCGCGAGCTGTCTTCGGCCTGGCCGGAGATGATCAGCGGGGTACGGGCTTCGTCGATGAGGATGGAGTCGACTTCGTCGATCACGGCAAAGTTGAGTTCGCGCTGGAATTTTTCTTCCATGCTGAACGCCATGTTGTCGCGCAGGTAGTCGAAACCGAATTCGTTGTTGGTACCGTAGGTGATGTCGGCGGCGTAGGCGGCGCGCTTCTCTTCCGGCGGCTGGAACGGCGTTACCACGCCGACGGTCAGGCCGAGGAATTCATACAGCGGGCGCATCCAGTTGGCGTCCCGACGAGCCAGGTAGTCGTTCACCGTCACAACGTGCACGCCCTTGCCGGACAGTGCGTTGAGGTAAACACCCAGGGTTGCTACCAGGGTCTTGCCTTCACCGGTACGCATTTCGGCAATCATGCCTTCATGCAAGGTCATGCCGCCGATCAACTGCACGTCGAAGTGGCGCATGCCCATGACACGCTTACCGGCTTCACGGGCAACCGCAAAGGCTTCGGGAAGCAGCTTGTCGAGGGTTTCACCTTTGGCTATGCGGGCCTTGAACTCTTCGGTCTTGGCGCGCAATTGCTCGTCCGAAAGGGCAACCATCTGCTCTTCGAAGGCATTGACCAGCTGCACCGTCTTGAGCATGCGTTTGACTTCGCGCTCATTCTTGCTTCCAAAAAGTTTCTTTAACAAAGGCGCAAACATATCGGCAGGTTCTTCCACACATAGGGATGGAGGGCGCACCGTGAGTGGCCCGAGCAGCCCTCACGGCCGCATGCGAACGCGCATTCTACCCGGAATCGTGGGTGAGGAAAGTGGCGTTGTTCCCCGAGGCGGGCAAGGGGCTGTGAGAGGGCTTGTTTAAAATAAGGGCTTTTGCGCGAACTTCAACCCGTGGAGCTCATTGATTTTGTGGATAAAGCCCCGGCAATGCATTGCCCGGGGCCGCGTAGACGCTTTCTGCTAAGATGGCCGCTCTGTTACTTAAGGTGTCCAATCATGGCATTTCGCCCTCTTACAGCCCGCGCGCCCAGCGTGTTGCTTCGCGAAGCCAAGCCGTTGAAAGCCATCTTTGGCCATGCGCAACGCTTGGGCCATTTGCAACGCCTGCTCGAAAGCCAACTGCAACCGGCGGCCCGTGAGCACTGCCACGTGGCGTCCTGGCGTGAAGGCAACCTGCTGCTGATTGTCACAGATGGCCACTGGGCGACCCGCCTGCGCTATCAGCAAAAACGCCTGCAGCGTCAATTGATGGCGTTCGATGAGTTCGCCAGCTTGACGCGCATCCAGTTCAAGGTGCAGCCGCCGACCGTGCAGCAAGGCGCGGCGGGCCACACGATGGACTTGTCGGAGACGGCGGCCGAGACGATTCAGGCCACGGCCGACGGCATCAGCGATCCGGGCCTGCGCGCGGCACTTGAGCGGCTGGCCGCCCATGGCAAGCCCAAGCCCTGAACCGCTACTTGCGCTTACTGCCGCCCAGCAAAGACCCCAGCAAACCACGCACCAGTTGGCGCCCCATCTGATTGGCGGCCTGCTGCATCGCGGACTTCAGCGCCTTGCCTGCGGTGGTTCCCAGAAACGCCCCGGCCTTGTCGGTGAAGCTGGGCTCCTCGTCGGCCTGCCTGGCCTCTTCGGTCGGTCCAAGCGCCTTGCGCGCCATCAATACTTCATAGGCCGACTCGCGATCAATCGGCTTGTCATAGCGCCCCTGCAAGGGCGAACCGGCCACCAATGCAGCGCGTTCAGCGACGCTGAGCGGCCCGATTCGCGATTGCGGCGGCGCGACCAGTACGCGCTGGACCACTTCAGGCGTACCTTTTTCCTGCAAGGTGCCCACCAATGCCTCACCCGTGCCCAACTCGGTCAACACCGATAACGCATCAAACGCCGGGTTCGGCCGGAACCCGTCTGCGACCGCTCGCAAGGATTTCTGTTCTTTCGTGGTGAACGCCCGCAGGCCATGCTGGATGCGCAAACCCAGTTGCGCCAGCACGGAGTCCGGCAGGTCGCCCGGCGATTGGGTGACGAAATACACCCCCACGCCCTTGGAACGGATCAGCCGCACCACTTGCTCCAAGCGCTCCTGCAAAGCCTTGGGCGTGTCGGCAAACAACAAATGCGCCTCGTCGAAAAACAGCGCCAGCAACGGTTTGTCGGCATCGCCGCGCTCGGGCAGCTGCTCGAACAATTCCGCCAACAGCCACAACAGGAAGGTCGCGTACACCTTCGGCGCTTCATGCACCAGGCGGCTGGCGTCCAGCAGATGGATACGCCCGCGTCCCTCGCGGGTGGGCTGCAAGATGTCTTCAAGCTGCAGGGCCGGCTCGCCAAACAACGCCTCGGCGCCCTGCTGCTCCAATACTGCCAGACGCCGCAACAGCGCCTGGCTGGAGCCGGTGGTCATCAGCGCCGCATCCTCGCCGAGCAACTCCGGGTGATAACGCAGGTGGTTGAGCAGGGCCTTGAGGTCCTTGAGATCCAGCAGCAACAGGCCTTCGCGATCCGCCACCTTGAACGCCGCGTAAAGGGCCGACTGCTGGCTGTCCGTGAGTTCCAGCAAACTGCCGAGCAACAACGGCCCCATTTCGCTGATGGTGGTGCGCAATGGATGACCGGACTGCCCGTGGATATCCCACAGCGTGACGGGATACGCCTTGGCCGTGTAATTAAGGAACGGCATGCCGGCGATGCGCTCTGCGACTTTGCCCTGAGGGTTGGCGGCGGCACCCAGGCCACAGAGGTCACCTTTGATATCCGCGGCAAATACCGCGACGCCCGCATCACTGAACGCTTCTGCCAGACGTTGCAACGTGACCGTCTTGCCTGTGCCCGTGGCGCCGGCGATCAAACCGTGACGGTTGGCCAGGCGCATGGCCTGGGCAATGGGCTGGCCGTCAAGACCGGCACCGATAAGGAGTTGCGTGGAGTCAGGCATTTCGTCACCCATGGTTAATCTTTAATGTCGCCAGGTCGATAAGACAGATGTGAGACCCACAAAGTCTAAAAAACGCTCAGATAGTTCCTACAGGGACCAACGGAAATATCAAACTTTTTTTGACGCTACCCTCCCGCGTGTTCCACAAGGACGCGCTTCGGATATTAAGACCTTAGCGGACCCTTCAAGCTATGAATAAAAATCTGCGTTTCAGCCATAAAATCCTGCTTGCAGCCTCCCTTATCGTCATCGCGGCATTTACGCTGTTCACCCTTTATAACGACTATTTGCAACGTAACGCGATACGCGAAGACCTCAATAGCTACCTGCACGAGATGGGCGACGTCACCGCCAACAGTATCCAGACCTGGCTGACCGGACGTATCGCATTGGTGGAAAACGCCGCACAGAACATCGCCATCAACCCTGAACCCGCTGCGGTTGCAAGCCTGCTGGAGCAGAAAACCCTGACGTCATCGTTCATGGCCACCTACGTGGGTGACAGTCAGGGCGCCTTCACCATCCGTCCCGACACCAAGATGCCGGACGGCTTCGATCCACGCGTTCGCCCCTGGTACAAAGGTGCCCAGAGCAGCAACGGTTCGACCCTGACCGAGCCCTACATCGACGCAGCCACCGGGCAATTGATCATCTCCATCGCCACCCCCAGCGCCAAGGGCAGCCAGAGCATCGGCGTGGTCGGCGGCGACCTGAGCCTGCAGACCCTGGTGGACAACATCGGTGCACTGAACTTCGGTGGCATGGGCTATGCGTTCCTGGTCAGTGCCGACGGCAAGGTGCTGGTACACCCGGACAAAAGCCTGGTGATGAAGTCCCTCTCCGATGTCTACCCAAAACACACGCCCACCATCAGCGGCGACTTCAGCGAAGTCGAAGCCAACGGCAAGGACAACATCGTTACTTTCACACGGATCAAGGGGCTGCCCTCGGTGAACTGGTACCTCGGGGTATCGGTGGACAAGGACGAAGCCTACGCAATGCTCAGCAAATTCCGCACCTCCGCCGTAATCGCCACCGTGATTGCCGTGGTGATCATCATCGCCCTGCTCGGCATGCTGATACGCGTGCTGCTGCAGCCGCTGCACGTGATGACTCGCGCGATGCAGGACATCGCCGACGGCGAAGGTGACCTGACTCGCCGCCTGGCCATCCAGAATCACGATGAGTTCGGCACCCTGGGTAACGCATTCAACAGCTTCGTAGAGCGCATTCATACATCGATCCGCGAAGTGTCCTCAGCCACCCAACAGGTGAATGAAGTCGCACTGCGGGTTGTCAGTGCGTCCAACTCGTCGATGGTCAACTCCGACGAACAGGCCAACCGCACCAACAGCGTTGCCGCCGCGATCAACGAACTGGGCGCCGCCGCACAGGAAATCGCGCGTAACGCCGCACAGGCCTCCAACCAGGCCAGTGATGCACGGCAATTGGCCGAAGACGGTCAACAGGTGGTCGAACGCAATATCAAGGCGATGACTCAGCTGTCTGCAATGATCAGTGCCTCAAGCAGCAATATCGAAGCACTTAACAGCAAGACGGTGAATATCGGCCAGATTCTTGAGGTAATCACCAGTATTTCCCAGCAAACCAACCTGCTGGCACTGAATGCCGCTATCGAAGCCGCACGCGCCGGGGAAGCCGGGCGCGGGTTTGCGGTGGTCGCCGATGAAGTGCGCAACCTGGCCCATCGCACCCAGGAATCGGCACAGCAAGTACAAAAGATGATCGAGGAGCTGCAAATCGGTGCCCGTGACTCGGTCAGCACCATGAGCGACAGCCAGCGCCACAGTCATGACAGCGTGGAAATCGCCAACCTGGCCGGCGAACGCTTGAACAGCGTGACCCAGCGCATTGGCGAGATCGACGGCATGAACCAGTCGGTGGCCACCGCGACCGAAGAGCAGACCTCGGTCGTGGAGTCGATCAACATGGACATCACCGAGATCAACACCCTCAATCAGGAAGGCGTGGAAAACCTGCAATCGACGCTGCGCGCCTGCGCCGACCTGGAACAGCAGGCGGCACGGTTGAAACAGCTGGTGGGCAGCTTCCGGATCTGAACTACCGCAGGAGCCGGTCAGGCTCCCGCACTGTTTTCACGATGAACGCCAACCGAACATCTATCCTTAGCTCAGGTCCACGTTAGGAGAGCAATGGATCGGAGGGATGTTCATCGTGCATATCGCTGACATAACCATGTTCTACGCCCCGACAAGCGGCGGCGTGCGCACTTACCTGGACGCCAAGCACCGACGCCTGAGGCTTAAGCCCGGCATTCGCCATAGCCTGTTGATTCCTGGCGCGCAATGGAGCAACCAGGATGGCATCTTCAAGGTACCGGCTCCCGCGCTGCCCTTCGGCAAAGGCTACCGCTTCCCCCTTCGCCTCGCCCCTTGGCGAAATGTCCTGCACGATTTACAGCCCGATCTGATCGAGGTAGGTGATCCCTATCTCACCGCCTGGGCCGCGCTGGATGCCCGGCGCCAGCTGGATGTGCCGGTGATCGGCTTTTACCACTCCGACTTACCGCTACTGGTGAGCAACCGCATGGGGTCTTGGCTTGCCCCGAACGTTGAAGCCTATATCAGCAAACTCTATGGAAGTTTCGACCGAGTACTGGCGCCCAGCCAGGTAATGGCCGACAAGCTCATGGGGCTCGGCGTGAAGAATGTGTTCGTCCAACCACTGGGCGTGGACCTGCAAACCTTTACCCCTGACGCCCGCGACCCAGGCCTGCGCGCCGAGCTGGGGATCGGCGAAGACACCCGCCTGCTGATCTTTGCCGGGCGCGGCTCCAAGGAAAAAAACCTGCCGATCCTGCTTCGCTGCATGAAACGCCTGGGGGACGGCTATCACTTGGTGCTGGTGGGCTCCGGCATGCCGACCAGCGTGCCGGCCAATGTCACCGTCATCGAGGGGTTTCGCCCGGCACAGCATGTCGCCCGGCTGATGGCCAGTGCCGATGCCTTGCTGCATGGCGGCGACCAGGAAACCTTTGGCCTGGTCATCCTCGAAGCCATGGCTTGCGGCATACCGGTAATCGCGGTGGCGGCTGGCGCGTTCACGGAGATAGTCGACGAACGCTGCGGCCTGCTGTGCGCACCAAACAACCCAAGGGCGATGGCCGATACGGTGCGCGAGCTGTTCAACCTCGGCAGCAGGCGCCTGGGCGCGCAGGCTCGGCGTCATGTAGAACAACATTACGCCTGGTATACGGTGGTCGACAGCCTGCTCGGCCACTACCACGCGGTACTGGGCAGTCACAAGCCGATGCCTTCCCATGCATGAGCGCTCGGTATTACTGGTGCTGCACGATGTGGCGCCGCACAACTGGGCCGATTATCGGCCCTTTGTCGAAGCCGTCGATGCCCTGGGCGCCGTGCCAATCACATGGTTGGTGGTGCCGGACTTCCATCATCGCGACGCCTTGACTGCCCACGGCGATTTTCAACGCCTGCTGGATCGCCGCGTGACCAAGGGCGATGAACTTGCCTTGCACGGTTACTACCATTGCGATGACCAACCGGCACCGCGCACACCCAAAGACTGGTTCATGCGCCGCCTCTACACCCATGAGGCTGAGTTCTATCAACTGTCTCAAGCCCAGGCCCTTGATCGTCTTCAGGATGGCATTGAAGTATTCCGGCGTCATGACTGGCCGTTGCACGGCTTCGTCGCACCCGCCTGGTTAATGAGCCAAGGCACTCGCGAGGCCCTGCGCCAACTACCGCTGAGCTACACCAGCAGCCCGCAGCATCTGTATCGACTGCCCGATTTCACGCCGATCGAAGCCCCGGGCCTGACCTGGAGTGCGCGCAGTGCATGGCGCCGAGGGGTGTCCAGAGTCATCAGCGATCGTCGCGAACAGCGCTGGCACGCCGCCCCGGTGATTCGCCTGGGCGTGCACCCGGTAGACATGCGCCACGCATTCTCTCGCGGCTATTGGCTTGAAACCGTACAACGCCTACTCGACGCAGGGCGAACACCGCAGACCAAGGCTGCCTGGCTGGCTGAACAGGTGGTCGCTCAAGCACCTCGGCCAGGGGCTCCGGGCAATTCATCGGCCTCCTGCAATTGCTCCCACAGCTCGGCGGCTCCCGGAAAGTCCGTACCGTCTTCCGGCTCCAGCGCATCCGGGTCGTAACGACTCAGGCAGCCCTCACCCAACGTCGCAGGCGACTTGGACGTGGCTTTATCAAGTGGGTCGGTCATGGCCTGGTCCTGAAAAGTGCGGGGAATGAAAAAGGGCCTGCAGCGATTTAACGCCCAGGCCCTTCTTTGTTCAACCAAGACGCTTGAATCAGAATACGACCGTCTTGTTGCCGTGCACCAGCACGCGGTCTTCCAGGTGATAGCGCAGGCCACGGGCCAGCACCATCTTCTCGACATCACGGCCAAACCGCACCATGTCCTCAATGCTGTCACTGTGGCTGACACGCACCACGTCCTGCTCGATGATCGGACCGGCATCCAGCTCTTCGGTGACGTAATGGCAGGTTGCGCCAATCAACTTCACGCCACGCAGGGAAGCCTGGTGGTAAGGCTTGGCCCCCACGAACGACGGCAGGAAGCTGTGGTGAATGTTGATCACCTTGCCTGCGTATTCGCGGCACAGCTCAGGCGGCAGGATTTGCATGTAGCGCGCCAGCACGACCACATCGGCCTCATGCTGCTTGACCAGGCGAGAGACCTCGGCGAACGCCGGCTCCTTGTCCTGCGGGTTGACCGGCACGTGGTAGTAAGGGATGCCATGCCACTCGACCATGCTGCGCAGGTCGTCATGGTTGGAGATCACGCACGCAATCTCGCAGTCCAGCTCGTCGCTGTGCCAGCGGTGCAACAAATCGGCCAGGCAGTGGGATTCGCGGCTGGCCATCAACACCACGCGCTTTTTCTGCTCGGTGTCGGTGATGTGCCAAGTCATCGAAAACTCTTCCGCGATGGGCGAAAATGCCTCGCGGAACGCTTCAAGACCAAAGGGCAGCGTGTCGGCACGGATTTCGTGACGCATGAAGAACCAACCGCTGAGGTTGTCCGAGTGATGGCTCGCCTCGGTGATCCAGCCGTTGTGGGAGGCCAGAAAGTTACTGACTTTGGCAACGATGCCGACCCGGTCCGGGCAAGCAATCACCAGCCGAAAAGTGCGCATTAGGGGGGAACTCCAGAACTTCACAAAGGCCGCCATTCTAGCGATTGTGCAGAAAAACTGCAGTATTCGATGAGCCTTATTCTGATCCGTTGCCCTGGCCACATCCCTTAATAGCGCATGGTTTTACCATTGCTATATGAATGAACAGCGCACGCTGCAGCAATTATGCGAATTTCAAGGAGATTATTTTCGGGGTAGCCCCTACTAATTAACTCGATTGCATAGCGTCTTCACAAACATTCAAAGTAATTCACCTGAATACGCGCTTAAATGTTTACTTGGGGAAACCGCCTGACTATTATTGGGCCACTATCCCTGTCAATCAGCGTTCTACATAAGGTAGTCCACATGTCTCTGATCAACGAATACCGTGCCACCGAAGAAGCTATCAAAGAGCTGCAAGCTCGTTTGAAGAACCTGTCCCAAGATGACAAACTGAAAACCGAGCTGGAATTCGAAGGCAAACTGCGCACCCTCATGGGTGAATACTCCAAATCCCTGCGTGACATCATCGCGCTGCTGGATCCAGAGTCGAAAGTTAAAGCACCCCGTGGCGCCGTGAAAACTACCGGTACCAAGCGTGCGCGCAAGGTCAAGCAATACAAAAACCCGCACAACGGTGAAGTGATTGAAACCAAAGGCGGCAACCACAAAACCCTGAAAGAGTGGAAAGCCAAGTGGGGCGGTGACGTGGTTGAAGGCTGGGCTACCCTGCTGGGCTAAGCCTCACCCGGTCTGCGCTTGATACGCAACCCATTAAAAACGCCAGCTTGCTGGCGTTTTTTATTGACCGTCTTTTCTACAAACCGCTATTACCGATTCACACGAGCGGCTAAAGAGTCGGCATATCTCTGCCATTGCTCCAGCACCTGCTGCTGAAACGGCGTCGCACTAACGGCCAACTCCTGCCGAGCGTGATTAAATGCCTCCAGGGTATTCGGCGCGCCGAATTCAGGATTTGCCAAACGTTGCTGACAGAAAAGTTTCCAACGTTGTAGCTCCTCGCCGTTCAGCGTATCGGGGAAGTTACGCGCCCGGTAACGAAACAATAATTCAGGCAAACGCTGATCATCAAAAGGCCACTGCTGGCTGGCTAACTGCGCAGGTTCCGCCGCCCGGACTTGCTCGCATAACCGTCGATCACGATCCCCGATAAAACCTTCGTAAAGCTGCTGTTCCGGGTCTGCGCTCGGGGCAAAATCTTCCTCGGCGTAAATAACCGCCAACTTATCGCGCCAAAGTGCCTGTGCGTCAGTTAGCCGCAGGGCTCGCGCCTGGCAAATATCCATATCCAATTGCAGGCGTTCACGGTCCTCGGCCCGCAGTACGTTCAAGGGCGCGACCACGGGGCAACGGTTGATATGCACCAACTTGAGCGGCACCGGCAGTTCACCTTCGGCAAGGTCCTCGCGACGGGTATACAGGCGTTGGCGCAAGGCAGCGGCATCCAGGTCCAGCAGCCCCTGGGGATCGAGCCCAAGGTCGCAGACAATCAGTGCATTGCGGTTGCGCGGGTGCCAGGCCAGGGGCAGCACGACCCCCAGGTAATGACGCTCGGCGGAAAAACGTCCGGAGATATGCACCATGGGTTGCAGCAGGCGCACCTGGTCCATCACCCGTTGCTTGCTGCGCAGTTGAAACAGCCAGTCGTACAGCTTGGGCTGCTTCTCGCGCACCAGGCGCGCCAGGGCGATGGTGGCACGCACGTCGGATAACGCATCGTGGGCCTGGCCATG
Source organism: Pseudomonas sp. GV047 (assembly GCF_003058245.1). Classification (NCBI taxonomy): domain Bacteria; kingdom Pseudomonadati; phylum Pseudomonadota; class Gammaproteobacteria; order Pseudomonadales; family Pseudomonadaceae; genus Pseudomonas; species Pseudomonas sp. GV047. The sequence continues at coordinate 14,365 of NZ_QCWA01000013.1, forward strand.
GTCAATCCCGTTGGCGGCGGTCAGGCGCTCGAGCTTGAGGGTCACGCGCCCATCCTGCTGCGGCCACTCGATGCCTTCCGGGCGCAGGGCGTAGGCAGTGCGAACCACATCGATCAGGTCCCAGCGGCTGTTACCGCCCTGCCACTCCCGCGCGTAGGGGTCGAAAAAGTTGCGATACAGGCTGTAGCGCGTCATTTCGTCGTCAAACCGCAAGGTGTTGTAACCTGCGCCGCACGTCCCCGGGGCCGCCAGTTCGGCATGTACACGGGTCATGAAATCGGCCTCGGCCAGGCCTTTTTCCGCCAGTATTCCAGGGGTTATACCGGTAATGGCACAGGCGGCGGGATGGGGCAGGATGTCGTCGCTGGGCAGGCAGTAAAGATTGACCGGCGGGCCGACCTCGTTGAGATCGAGGTCCGTACGAATGCCGGCAACCTGAAGTGGGCGATCGCTGCGCGGGTTGATGCCGGTGGTTTCATAGTCGTACCAGAAAATGGTGGTCACGGGCTATTCCTGTGCTGAAGATCGACAAAGTCTAGGCGTTCAGCCGTGTTCGGGGCCAGCACCAATTCCACTGTACAAACATCCAGCAAAACCTTGAGTAGTTGCTTCCATCACGGACACTGTTAGCATCCGTGTCTCCAGCCGCTCTGCACTGCCAAGGATCGCGATGCCATCAGCCCCATTGGACACCCTCTACCAGATCGAGACCCCGGAGGGCATCGACCTGCCACTGCGCCCAGCCGGCCTGGTGCCACGGGCGCTGGCATTTGCCTTCGACCTCGGCGCACGCGCAGTGATCATGGGCGTGCTGCTGGTGCCATTGGCGTTGCTCGGCAATATCGGTATCGGCCTGGGATCGCTTCTGCTGTTCCTGGTCAGTTGGTGGTACATGGTGCTGTTCGAGGTGCTCAACCAGGGCTGCTCACCGGGCAAACAGGTCATGGGCTTGCGGGTCGTGCAGGACGACGGCACCCCCATAGGCTGGTCGGCGTCGCTGATCCGCAACCTCCTGCGGTTTGTCGACATGCTGCCTTTCGGCTACTTTCTCGGCGCCATCAGTTGCCTGCAACATCCTCACTTCAAACGCCTTGGCGACCTGGCCGCCGGCGCCCTGGTGGTCTACCGCGAACAGCCGCTGGCACGTCCCCAGGTGCCCCAAGCTGCAGCCCTGCGCTTGCCGTTTGCCCTGGACCTGAGTGAACAGCGAGCGATTCTTGGCTTCGCCGAACGCCAGGGCGAACTGTCCCCTGAACGGGTACACGAACTCGCCTCGATCCTTGCGACGCCGCTGCAGGTGTCCCCGGCCCGCGCCGTGGAGCAACTCAACGGTGTGGCCCGCGGCCTGCTGGGGCCAACATGAAGCAGAGTCTTTTCGAAAGCCGTTACCAACACCAATGGCAAGCGTTTGCCGAACAACTGAAGCAGTTGGAACACGGCAAGGCCAAGGCCAGTGATATGGCCGATTTCCCTCATCAATACCGGCGTCTATGCCAGCTCCTGGCCCTCGCCCAGGAGCGCGGCTACAGCAGTTACCTGGTGGATCCCCTGCAACAACTGGCATTGCGCGGCCATCAACAACTGTATCGCCACCGCAGCCAATTGGCCGCGAACGTGCTGAGTTTCGTCCTGGCCGATTTTCCGCGTCTGGTGCGAGAACAGTGGCGTTTCGTGTTGATTGCCAGCCTGCTGTTCTTTGGCAGCCTGCTGGGCATTGCCCTGCTGGTCTACCTGTTTCCCGACCTGATCTACAGCATTGTCAGCCCCCAGCAGGTGGCAGAGATGCAGGGCATGTATGACCCCGAGGCCAGCCGGCTGGGGCGCGCTGCCGAACGTGCTTCGAGCGAAGACTGGATGATGTTTGGCTACTACGTGATGCACAACATCGGTATCGCCTTTCAGACATTTGCCGCCGGCTTGCTGTTCGGCCTGGGCAGTGTGTTTTTCCTGATATTCAATGGGCTGATCATCGGCGCGATTTCCGGGCACCTGACCGAAATCGGCTATGGGCAGACCTTCTGGTCATTTGTCATCGGCCATGGGGCCTTTGAGTTGACGGCCATTGCACTCGCCGGTGCCGCGGGCCTGCAACTGGGCTGGGCGTTGATCGCCCCGGGGCAACTGACCCGTGGCGAATCCCTGCGGCTCGCCGCTCGCAAGAGTGTGCAACTGCTGTGCGGTGTCATGGTGTTCCTGCTGATCGCAGCATTTATCGAGGCCTACTGGTCTTCCACCACCCAGATCGCCCCTTGGATCAAATACCTGGTGGGTGCTGCACTTTGGCTACTGGTGGCGGCTTACCTGACCCTTGCCGGACGGACTCGCCATGCGCCTGAGTAATGCCAGCGTGGCGATTCGCCCGCGTACCGCATGGGAGGCCATGGACCTTGGGGTATTAATGGCCCGGGAGCATCGCCTGCTGTTGATGAGCAGTTGGGCGCTGGTGACCCTGCCGGTTTTTGCCCTGCTTACCGCGTTGCTATGGAAATACCCGTCCACAGCCGTGTTCCTGTTCTGGTGGCTCAAACCGGCGTTCGACCGCTTGCCTTTATATATCCTCTCCAAAGCCCTGTTCGGCGAAACACCCAGCCTTAAGCAGGCCGTGCGCCAATGGCCAAGACTGCTTAACCACCAACTGCTGGCCAGCCTGACCTGGCGCCGACTTAGCCTCAGCCGCAGTTTTATAATGCCGGTCAGCCAGCTCGAAGGCCTGGACGGCCAGGCGCGCCAGAAACGCCTGGGCGTGCTGCAGCAGCGCAATGCCGGTGCAGCGCGCTGGTTGACCACCGTTGGGGTGCACCTGGAAATCGGCTTGTGGTTCGGCTGCATGGCGCTGTTCTATCTATTCATTCCGCAACAGCTTGAACTGGATTGGGATTGGCAACGGTTGGCGCTGGCGACGGGCTCCGAGGGGGTCTGGCTGGAACACTTGAGCAATGCCTTCTACGCCTTGATCCTGGTGTTTTGGGAGCCCATCTATGTCGCCTGTGGTTTCAGCCTTTATCTCAATCGCCGCACCCTGCTGGAGGCGTGGGACCTGGAGCTGGTATTCCGCCGCCTGCGCCAGCGTCTGAGCAGTGTGGCGCCACTGTTAGTGCTGGTGATCGGGCTGACCTTGCTGCCATTCAACCCGCCCGCCATGGCGGATGACGCCAAGCCACTGCCCCCCCAGAGCGCAAGCCAGTCCATCAAGTCGCTGCTGGACAAGCCGCCCTTCAAAAATCCGGAAACCGTCACCCGCTATCGCTTTGGCGAAGAAAAGTCCGTCGTTAAAAACAAGGCACACAGTGACGGCAAACTTCCGGCGTGGCTGCAGGCACTGCTGGACAACCTCAACAGCAACACGTTCAAGCCTGTCGCCCAAGGCCTGGAAGTGCTGTTATGGAGCCTGCTGATCGGTGGCGTGGCCCTGGTGGCCTGGCGTTATCGGGACTGGTTGCGCACCTTTGTCAGCCTGCGCGGGGCACGTACACCCAAAGCAGCGAAACCACCACCCGCGCAATTGTTCGGCCTGGAACTGGGCGCCGAGACCCTGCCCGAGGATATCGCCAGCGCCGCCGAGCAACTCTGGTCTACCCAGCCACGGGAGGCCCTCGGCCTTTTGTATCGTGGCCTGCTGAGCAGGTTGCTGCATGACTTCAACCTGCCCCTTAGAAGCGCTGACACCGAAGGCGAGGTCCTGCAACGGGTTCACCAGTTGCAGCAGCCGCAGTTGCTGGCCTTCAGTGATGAATTGACGCGGCACTGGCAAAACCTCGCCTATGGCCATCACCTGCCCCCGGTCTCAGTCCAGCAGACATTGTGCAACGATTGGCGTGCCCTGTTCAGTGCGGGAGGCGCCCGATGAACCGGCCATTACTGTGGGTGGGGCTGCTGTTGGCGTGCCTGCTTGGAGCGGGCGGTTTTTACGCATGGAGCAAAGCGATCCCCTATGAAGAAGTGGTGGACCGCGGCCCCTCCCCGGAAGCCCTGGCCAATCCTTACCTGGCAGCCGAACACTTTCTGCGCCTGCAAGGCCTGGCCGTTGAGCGCGCCAATGGCCTGGAACGCCTGGCGAGCCTGCCCGCCAAGGGCAACAGCCTGCTGTTGCTGGGCGAACGCGGCAACATGTCGCCACGCCAGGCAGGGCAACTCCTGGACTGGGCCAGGTCCGGCGGCCATCTACTGGTGGTCGCCGAGGCCCTGTGGGACGAAGAAACCGGCAAGAGCGGCGACCTGCTGCTCGATCGCCTGCCTATCCACCAAGTCCTCAGCGATGAACCCGATGCCCCGGCCCCAGCCCGCAAAAATAAAGCACCGGACCTGACCAAACTGTATGTCGACAACGACACAGCCCCGGTCTATTTCAGTTTCGAGACCGACTTCAACCTTATCGACCCCAAGCACCTGGCACAATTTTCAGCCAATAGCGCCCGGTCGAGCCACTTGATGCAACTCGACCTCGGGCAAGGCCGCGTAACGGTGATCACCGACAGCGAGCTGTGGAAAACGCCGGACATTGGCAAACACGACAATGCCTGGCTGCTGTGGCATCTGACCCAGGGCACTGCCGTAACCTTGTTGTTCAACGGCGATGTAGATGACCTGTTCACCCTGCTGCTGCGTTATTTCCCCCAGGCGTTGGTGGCGCTTATTGCCCTGATTGCCCTGGCACTCTGGCAGGCAGGTATGCGCCAGGGCCCAATCCAGGCGCCCGCCCCCAAGGCACGCCGGCAATTGCAGGAGCACCTGAAAGCCAGCGCCGACTTCCTGCTGCGTCGCAGCGGCCAAGGCACCCTGTTGCAGGCCTTGCAGCGCGACATCCTGCGCGCCGCACGGCGGCGTCACCCCGGCTTTGAACATCTCGACAACACGGAACAGGGGCGAGTACTTGCCCACCTGACGCGCCAACCCTCCCACGTCATCAGCCAGGCCCTCGGCCCACTCCCGACGAAACGGCTTTCCAGTGCCGATTTCAGCCGGCAGGTGGCGTGCCTGCAAACTCTCAGGAATGCCCTATGAGCGAATTTCCCAGCGCTACCACCCTGCCCGGCGACTCTCTGCAACGCGCCAGCCAGCAGGCCCAGGCCCTGCGCATTGAACTGCGCAAGGCAGTGATCGGGCAGGATCAGGTAATCGATGATGTACTCACCGCGCTGATCGCCGGCGGCCACGTATTGCTCGAGGGTGTCCCCGGGCTGGGCAAGACCTTGCTGGTACGTGCCCTGGCCCGTTGCTTTGACGGCGAATTCGCGCGGATCCAGTTCACCCCGGACCTGATGCCCAGCGATGTCACCGGCCACGCGGTGTACGACCTGCACACCGAACAGTTCAAGCTGCGCAAGGGGCCAGTATTCACCCACTTGTTGCTGGCCGACGAAATCAACCGCGCTCCGGCCAAGACCCAGGCAGCCCTGCTCGAAGCCATGCAGGAACGGCAAGTCACCCTCGAAGGCGAGGCGCTGCCCATTGGCCAGCCGTTCATGGTACTTGCCACGCAAAATCCCATCGAACAGGAAGGCACCTACCCCCTGCCGGAAGCCGAACTGGACCGTTTCATGCTCAAGGTACGCATGGACTACCCCGATGCGCAGCAGGAACTGGATATGGTGCGCGAAGTGACACGCTCATCACGGGCCGACATGCTGGACGTGCACCCGTTGCGCACCGTGCTGAAGGCCGAGGACGTGCTGCAACTGCAGCTGGTCGCCAGTGAACTGGCCCTGGATGAACACGTGCTCGACTATGCCGTGCGCCTGGCGCGAGCAACCCGCAGCTGGCCGGGACTGGCCATAGGCGCCGGCCCGCGAGCCTCCATCGCCCTGGTACGCGGCGCCCGCGCACGGGCCTTGTTACGTGCAGGCGAGTTCGTCACACCGGATGACATCAAGGACTGTGCCCTGGCGGTACTGCGTCATCGGGTACGTCTTGCGCCAGAACTGGATATAGACGGGCTGGAGGTCGACCAGGTGCTCAAGCAGCTGCTGGACCAGATTCCGGCACCCCGGCAATGACCCGTCCATGAAACCGACCCGTCTGTTATTAGCCTGGCTCAGCGTACTGCTGGGCTTGAGCATCCTGCTGGGCGCTGCGGCCGCCTTGCAGCTCAAGGTACCCGAGACCTTGCACTCAATAACATGGGGCTTGCTCCTGGCGCTGTTGCTGCTGGCCATGCTCGACGCGCTGCGACTGCGCCGCCGACCCTCACCACGCGTGCACCGGCAGATGCCCGGCAGCCTGGCGCTGGGGCGCTGGGGCGAAGTCCGCCTGTCCCTGGAACATGACTACCCACAGGCGCTGACAGTGCAGGTGTTCGATCACGTCCCCGACGGGCTGAGCGTGGAAAACCTGCCCCAGTCCATCGAACTGCACCCTGGTGAACGCAGTGAGCTGGGTTATCGCCTGCGCCCCTTGCGGCGTGGGCATTTCGCGTTCAGTCGCTGCGAAGTCCACCTGCCCAGTCCCTTGGGGCTCTGGTCTGCACGGCGTTTTATCGAAGCCGAGGATGCCACCCGCGTCTACCCGGACTTCGCCCGCCTGTACGGGGCACAACTGCTGGGTGTGGATAACTGGTTGAGCCAACTGGGGGTCCGTCAACGGCAACGACGAGGATTGGGACTGGAGTTTCATCAGCTGCGCGAGTTTCGTGAGGGCGACAGCCTGCGGCAAATCGATTGGAAAGCGACCGCGCGGCAACGTACCCCCATCGCCAGGGAGTATCAGGACGAGCGCGACCAGCAGATCGTGTTCATGCTCGATTGCGGCCGACGCATGCGCAGCCAGGATGACGAGCTGTCCCATTTCGACCACGCCCTCAATGCCTGCCTGCTGCTTAGCTACGTGGCCCTGCGCCAGGGCGATGCGGTGGGGTTGTGCACCTTTGCCACTGACCAGCCACGCTACCTGGCACCGGTCAAGGGCAGCAGCCAATTGAACCTGTTGCTCAATACGGTCTATGACCTGGACACCAGCCGCCGAACCGCCGACTACCAGGCAGCGGCCAGCCAACTGCTGGCCCGGCAAAAACGGCGGGCATTGGTCATTATTGTCAGCAACCTGCGGGATGAGGATGATGAAGCCCTGCTCTCCGCCGTCAAGCGCATCAGTCGTCAACATCGGGTGCTGGTGGCGAGCATGCGTGAGGAAGTACTCGATCGACTGCGCCAATCCCCCGTACAAACCTTGCCCGAAGCCCTGGCCTACAGCGGTACTGTCGACTACCTCAATACTCGGGATGAATTGCATGACCGCATGAACGCCCACGGTCTGTCGGCGTTGGATACGTTGCCATCAGAAATGGGGGCGGCCCTGGTGACACGCTACCTGGGTTGGAAGAAAGCCGGAGTATTCTAAAAAAGCGCACGACTGCGGCAGGGATGGCAGCACCCCGGCCGCGTCGACAGCGCGCCGCTTCTAGGCCGAAGCCTGCAAGGAATCAAAACTGAAGTACTGCAACAGCACGTTGATCAGTTGCCCATATTCCTCGGGGGCTTCAAGCACGCTGAACCCGGAATCATAGTGCTGCGGGTTGATATCTTCATGGCTCCACAGGCAGGTCGCCGTGATGTCAATGACATGGAACGTGTCGTCAGCCCCGGGTATCTTCAAACGCAACTCGAAGTCCACATCGACCATCATGGGTAACTGGCTGACCAACATCAGCCCGTCGTCAGAGACGTTACCCAAAAAACCTATGGGTTTGTCGGTGACACGGTTAAACACTTGCAGGAAATACGGTAGTTGATGCCGCTCGATCCGTCGGTCGGTAAACATGGTGAGATCGCCATCCAGTGGCCATGACTCTGGCCGTGCCAGTGATTCGGAACGAGCGCAATTGCTCGCTCTCCCTGGATCTCGGTGTGACAACGGACAACATTTTGTCACTCGACAGCTGCCGAATCCGGGCCCTGCATCCGTTCGAATAGAAACTTGTACAAACGAACGTTGAAAGAATAGCCCAAGACTGGCAACGGGCCAGTTATTAAATGACGAATGCCATTACAAAGAGGCGGGCCGCGGCTGTGCCACGCTCGCACCGGGGTAATGGCCCAGTTGCTGCAAGGTATCCAGCCTCGCGCGGGCACGGTAGGCGTACTCGCTCGACGGGTACTGGTTAATGATGAATTGATAGGTTTGCACGGCGTCGACGAACAGTTTCTGGCGTTCCAGGCATTGCCCGCGCAACATCGAAACTTCCGGCTGAACATAACGCCGGGTACGGCTCTCGCGGTCGACCTGGGATAGTTCCAAAGTGACACGCTCGCAATCACCGACCTTGTACGCACGGTAGGCATTGTTCAAATGGTGGTCCATCGACCAACGGGTGCAGCCGACAACACTGACGGCCAGGGCAGCAATGAGCAAAATTCGCATGAAGGTTCTCCTGTCTTGTGCAGTGTATCGACCCCTCGTCAAAAATCTTCAAGGATGTTCATCTATTCAACCGGCGCGAAAACAAGCGAATCGTCGATAAGTAGTGCAAACGAACAATGACTACAACCAAAGAGCATAGTAGCCTTCCTCAGCGCTTGAACTCAGGAGTCTGTGCATGTCCGTCCGTCGTACCAAAATCGTCGCCACCCTTGGCCCGGCCAGCAACTCGCCGGAAGTCCTCGAACAGCTGATTCTGGCTGGTTTGGACGTTGCCCGTCTGAACTTCTCCCACGGCACCCCGGACGAGCACAAGGCTCGCGCCAAGCTGGTGCGTGACCTGGCCGCCAAGCATGGCCGCTTCGTCGCACTGCTGGGTGACCTGCAAGGCCCGAAAATCCGTATCGCCAAATTCGCCAACAAGCGTATCGAGCTGAAGATCGGTGACAAATTCACCTTCTCCACCAGCCACCCGCTGACCGAAGGCACCCAGGACGTCGTGGGTATCGACTACCCGGACCTGGTCAAGGATTGCGGCGTCGGTGACGAGCTGCTGCTGGACGACGGTCGCGTGGTGATGCGCGTCGACACCGCGACCCCGACTGAATTGAATTGCACTGTGATCATCGGCGGCCCGCTGTCCGATCACAAAGGCATCAACCGTCGCGGCGGTGGCTTGACCGCCCCAGCCCTGACTGAAAAAGACAAGGCCGACATCAAGCTCGCCGCTGAAATGGAAGTGGACTACCTCGCCGTGTCCTTCCCGCGCGACGCTGCCGACATGGAATACGCCCGTAAACTGCGCGACGAAGCCGGCGGTACCGCCTGGCTGGTGGCGAAGATCGAACGCGCCGAAGCCGTGGCCGATGACGAAACCCTCGACGGCCTGATCAAGGCGTCCGACGCGGTGATGGTTGCCCGTGGCGATCTGGGTGTGGAAATCGGCGACGCCGAGCTGATCGGCATCCAGAAAAAGATCATCCTGCACGCGCGCCGCCACAACAAAGCGGTGATCGTCGCGACCCAGATGATGGAGTCGATGATCCAGAACCCGATGCCGACCCGCGCCGAAGTGTCCGACGTGGCCAACGCCGTGCTCGACTACACCGACGCCGTGATGCTCTCGGCCGAAAGTGCCGCCGGCCCGTACCCACTGGAAGCCGTGCAGGCCATGGCGCGTATCTGCGTCGGTGCCGAAAAGCACCCGACCAGCAAGACCTCCAGCCACCGCATCGGCAAAGTGTTCGAAAGCTGCGACCAGAGCATCGCCCTGGCCGCCATGTACACCGCCAACCACTTCCCGGGCGTGAAAGCGATCATTGCCCTGACCGAAAGTGGCTATACGCCGTTGATCATGTCGCGTATCCGTTCTTCGGTACCGATCTACGCGTTCTCCCCGCACCGCGAAACCCAGGCCCGTGCGGCCATGTTCCGTGGCGTATACACCGTGCCGTTCGACCCGGCGTCGTTGCCGCCCCATGAAGTCAGCCAGGCGGCCATCGACGAGCTGATCAAGCGCGGCGTAGTGGAGAAAGGCGACTGGGTCATCCTGACCAAAGGCGACAGCTACCACACCATCGGCGGCACCAACGGCATGAAGATCCTGCACGTTGGCGACCCAATGGTCTGAGTGACAGGCTGAAAACCAAAAGCCCCGCCATGTGAATGGCGGGGCTTTTTGCTTTCCGTGTGGCAGGGAGCATGTCGAATCGTCGCACCCACATCGGGTTAACGCTTGTCCATAAACCCCGACAGCGCCGCAATCGCTTCCGGCGACTTCAAGCGCTGCACAAACAACGCCCCCTCTTCCTCGATCACTTGCCGCAACTGCTCACGGTCCACGCTCTTCATCAACTGCTTGCAGACCTGCACCGCTCCCGGCGCCAGGGTTTCAAAGCGCTCGGCCATCTCCCGCGCCTTGGCCAACGCCGCCTCGCCACTGCCCAACGCTTCGGTAGCAATCCCCCACGCGGCCGCTTGTTCGCCGCTGAAGCCCTCACCCAGCAACAGCAGTTCAGCCGCCTTCGCGTGCCCCAATAAACGCGGGAGGATCAGGCTCGACCCAAACTCCGGGCACAGCCCCAAATTGACGAACGGCATGCGTAACCGTGCATCGCGGCTGATGTACACCAGGTCGCAATGCAGCAGCAGGGTCGTGCCGATCCCCACCGCCGCACCCGCTACGGCTGCGATCACCGGCTTGCGGCAGTTGAGCAGGCTTTTCATAAAGTGAAACGGCGGGCTGTCGAGGTCGCCGGGCGGCTGTTCAAGAAAGTCGCCGATATCGTTGCCGGCGGTAAAACACTCGCTGCTGCCCTGGATCAGCACGGCATTGATCTGCGGGTCCGCATCGGCCTGCTCCAACGCCTCGGCCAATTGGCTGTACATGGCTCGGGTCAGGGCGTTTTTCTTATCCGGGCGATTGAGCTGCAGGGTCAGCAGCCCGCGCTCGCGTTGCAGCAGGATGGCGTCGGTCATGGCGAATCTCACGGCAGTGGAATTCAGCACTCAACCACGGGGCAGGAACACATCGGCCAGCAGTTGATTGCGCGGCAGCCCCGCCAGGAACAGGCGCTTGGAGAAGGCCTCGACGCTGACAGGATGCCCGCAGAGTAAGGCCAGGGTTTGCCGGGAAACAAGCCGCAGTTGCGCCAATGCCTGGGCCGACTGCGCCGCAGTCCACAGCTCCACCGTCAGGTTCGGATGACGCGCAGCCAGTTCGGCCAGGGGCTCGGCCAGGTAATGACCGTCGGCATCATGGGCCAGGTGAATCATACGGATGGCGCCCTGGTGATCCTGGCGCAACGCCTCGCGCAGCACACCCCACAGCGGCCCCAGACCGGTACCGGAAGCCAGCAGCCACAGCGGCCGGGATTGCCAGTCGGGATCGTATTGCAGTGCTCCGCCACGCAGTTCTCCCAGGCGCAGGCGATCACCCACCGACAACGCGCGCGCGGCATCGCTGAATGCGCCGGGCTGGCGGCAATCGATATGAAACTCCAGGAAGGCATCCTCCTGAGGCAGGCTGGCCAGGGAATAAGGCCGTGCCACCTGCCCGACCCACAACACCATGTGCTGCCCGGCGCGATACCGCAGTCCACGCTCCGGTTGCAGCCGCAGGCGCAGCACCGAGGTATTCAACCAATCGGCCCCCACCACCTGGGCCGGCAGGCCGTCCCGCAGCGGGTCGAACGCCTCGACCTGCAGATCGCCGATCACCTGGCACTGGCACGCCAGGCGCCAGCCCTCCTGGCGTTGTGCCGGGCTCAAAGCAGCGGGCTGCCGGTCCTCGACCTCGCCCTGGCACCGCACCAGGCAAGCATGGCAGCTGCCGGCACGGCAACTGTAAGGCACGGCCACACCCGCCTGGTTCAAGGCATCCAGCAGGTTGCTGCCGGTGGCTACCGACCAATGGTGTTCGCCGACGTACAGTTCAGGCATAGCAGGACTCGATCACAAGGGGCGCGCACAGGGAATCATGCCTGCGACAGTTTGACCATAGTCGGGTGTATCGGCCACCGTGCCGGGTTATACTGCCGCGCCTTTTTAGCGTCGCGCCTGCACCACTTGGCGTGCCTTGGAAAGGTGGACTCAGCCGACCGATGCACCCCACTGAGCCCACCTTTATTGAATGTTCCCTTATAGAGGAGCGCGACTCATGACCGTGATCAAGCAAGACGACCTGATTCAGAGCGTTGCCGACGCCCTGCAATTCATTTCCTACTACCACCCCGTTGATTTCATCCAGGCGATGCACGAGGCCTACCTGCGCGAAGAATCGCCGGCAGCCCGTGACTCCATCGCGCAGATCCTGATCAACTCGCGCATGTGCGCCACCGGCCATCGCCCGATCTGCCAGGACACCGGTATCGTCACCGTGTTCGTGCGCGTGGGCATGGACGTACGTTGGGATGGCGCCACCATGGGCCTGGACGACATGATCAACGAAGGCGTGCGTCGCGCCTACAACCTGCCGGAAAACGTCCTGCGCGCCTCCATCCTGGCCGACCCGGCCGGTGCGCGTAAAAACACCAAGGACAACACCCCGGCCGTGATCCACTACTCCATCGTTCCGGGTAACACCGTGGAAGTGGATGTGGCGGCCAAGGGCGGCGGTTCCGAGAACAAGTCGAAGATGGCCATGCTCAACCCGTCCGACTCGATCGTCGACTGGGTGCTCAAGACCGTTCCGACCATGGGCGCCGGCTGGTGCCCACCGGGCATGCTCGGCATCGGCATCGGCGGCACCGCCGAGAAAGCCGCGGTGATGGCCAAGGAAGTGTTGATGGAATCCATCGACATCCACGAGCTGAAAAAGCGCGGCCCGCAGAACCGTATCGAAGAGATGCGCCTGGAGTTGTTCGAGAAGGTCAACCAACTGGGCATCGGCGCCCAGGGCCTGGGTGGCCTGACCACCGTGCTCGACGTGAAGATCATGGACTACCCGACCCACGCCGCTTCGCTGCCGGTGTGCATGATCCCCAACTGCGCCGCCACCCGTCACGCGCACTTCGTGCTCGACGGTTCGGGCCCGGCGTCGCTGGAAGCGCCACCGCTGGACGCCTACCCGGAAATCGTCTGGGAAGCCGGCCCATCGGCCCGCCGTGTCAACCTCGACACCCTGACCCCGGAAGAAGTACAGAGCTGGAAGCCGGGCGAAACCGTGCTGCTCAACGGCAAGATGCTCACCGGTCGCGACGCCGCGCACAAGCGCATGGTCGAGATGCTGAACAAGGGCGAAAGCCTGCCGGTGGACCTCAAGGGTCGCTTTATCTACTACGTCGGCCCGGTTGATCCGGTGCGCGAAGAAGTGGTTGGCCCGGCTGGCCCGACCACCGCGACGCGGATGGACAAGTTCACCCGTCAGATCCTCGAGCAAACCGGCCTGCTGGGCATGATCGGTAAATCCGAGCGCGGCCCTACCGCGATCGAAGCGATCAAGGACCACAAGGCCGTGTACCTGATGGCCGTGGGCGGCGCCGCTTACCTGGTGGCCCAAGCCATCAAGAAGTCGCGTGTAGTGGCCTTCGCCGAACTGGGCATGGAAGCGATCTACGAGTTCGACGTGAAAGACATGCCGGTCACCGTTGCGGTGGACAGCAAGGGCGAATCCGTCCACATCACCGGTCCTGCCATCTGGCAGAAAAAGATCAGTGAAAGCCTGGCGGTAGAAGTGCAGTAAGCACCCTCCCCCAAGACTGAGGCGACCGCGGCCCATGGCCCGGTCGCTTTTTTATTGCCTGCTGATTCACCTATGGCAAGCGGGTTTATTGTGGTGAGCGGGCTTGCCCCGCTCACCACAAGAAGCCCACTCTCCCTTCAGCCACGACAGCCCCTCACCACAAGACCCAAGCCGCTCATGCTATGGTGCACTCCCCTTACCGTGCCTGCCCATCACCGTATGATCGTGATCCCTCGCCCGCTGCGCCTGACCTTCTACTCCCTGCTGATCATCGCCGGTGCGCTGCTGGCCGCGGCCTTGGCCACGCGCCATGCCGAACGCCAGACTTTGGTGGACGATGCGGCCCGCGCCAACCAGCAGCTGGCGCTGTACGCCAATTCCCTGCACACCCTGATCGAACGCTACCGCGCCCTGCCCGCCGTGCTGGCGCTGGACTCGGAGATGATCAACGCGCTCAAAGGCCCGTTGGACGCCGGCACCCAGGACCTGCTCAACCGCAAGCTCGAACGCATCAATGGAGCGGCGCAGTCCTCCACCCTGGAGTTGATGGACCGCACCGGCCTGGCCGTGGCCGCCAGCAACTGGAACTTGCCGAGCAGTTATGTCGGGCACAACTACGCGTTTCGGCCGTATTTCAGCCAGACCAAGAGCCAGGGCACCGGGCGCTTTTACGCGGTCGGCGTGACCACCGGGATCCCGGGGTATTTCCTCTCCAGCGCCGTGCTGGATGAACACGAGCAGTTCCTTGGCGCCATGGTGGTGAAACTGGAATTCCCTGAGCTGGAGCGCGAATGGGCCCAGGGCGATGACCTGTTGCTGGTCAGCGACGCACGCGGCATCGTGTTTATCGCCAACCAACCGGGCTGGCGTTATCGCAACCTGCACCCGTTATCGGCCAGCGACCTGGTCGAACTCAAGGCCACCCGCCAATACGACAAGAAACAACTGCAGCCGCTGGACACCCAGACGTTGCAACGCTTCGACGAAAACAGCCACCTGATGCGCGTCAACGGCCCAGAAGGCAACGCCAACTACATCTGGGAGTCCCTGCCGCTGAAAGCCGAGGGCTGGACCCTGCACCTGTTGCGCAAACCCCAGTTCGCCTTTGAAGACCAGCGCAACGCCGGCCTTGCCGCCGCCGGCTCCTGGCTGGCGCTGGTGTTCCTGGTGCTGTTCCTCAGCCAACGCTGGCGCCTGGCCCGTTTGCGCCAGCGCAGCCGCGAAGAACTCGAACAGCTTGTGGAAGAGCGCACCCAGGCCCTGCGCACGGCCCAGGATGGCCTGGTGCAATCGGCGAAATTAGCGGCGCTGGGGCAGATGTCCGCCGCCCTCGCCCATGAGATCAACCAGCCCCTGACCGCCCAGCGCATGCAGTTGGCGACCCTGCGGTTGCTGTTGGACCACGGTCGGGTGGACGACGCCTACAAGGCCCTGACCCCACTGGACGATATGCTCACACGCATGGCCGCGCTGACCGGCCACCTCAAGACCTTTGCGCGCAAAAGCCCCAGCGGCCTGCGCGAACGCCTTGACCTGGCCACCGTGGTCGACCAGTCCCTGCACCTGCTCGACGCGCGCCTGCGTGATGAAGCCATCGGCACCGTGCTGGACCTGACCCGCCCCGCCTGGGTACGCGGCGACGCGATCCGCCTCGAACAGGTGCTGATCAACCTGCTGCGCAACGCCCTCGACGCCATGGCCGACAAACCCCGCAAGCGCCTGGAAATCCGCCTGCATGCCGACCAGCAACTGTGGCAACTCACGGTCAGCGACAGCGGCGGCGGGATTGCCGAAGAGCACCTCAACAGCGTGTTCGACCCGTTCTTTACCACCAAGCCGGTGGGCGACGGGCTCGGCTTGGGCCTGGCGGTTTCCTACGCTATCGTGCACGAATTGGGCGGGCGCCTGAGCGCCAGTAACCGTGGCGACGGCGCGGTATTCACCCTGACCTTGCCTATCGCGCTGGAGACACCCGACTTATGTTGAACGCGGTGATTGTGGTCGATGACGAAGCCAGCATTCGTACGGCCGTCGAGCAATGGCTGAGCTTGTCGGGGTTCGAGGTGCAGTTGTTCAGCCGCGCCGAAGCCTGCCTGGCGCAACTGCCCAAGGACTTTCCCGGGGTGATCCTGAGCGACGTGCGCATGCCCGGGCTCAGCGGCCTGGAGCTGCTGGCCGAAGTGCAGCGCCGTGACGCCGACCTGCCCGTCATCCTGCTGACCGGACATGGCGATGTACCGATGGCCGTCGAAGCCATGCGCGACGGCGCCTACGACTTCCTGGAAAAACCCTTCAGCCCCGATGCCTTGCTCAACAGCCTGCGCCGCGCATTGGACAAGCGCGGGCTGATCCTCGAAAACCGCCGCCTGCACCAACAGGCCGATCATCGGGCACAGTTGGAGTCGAGCCTGCTCGGCGTGTCCCGTGGCTTGCAGAACCTGCGCCGGCAGGTACTCGACCTGGCCACCTTGCCGGTCAACGTGCTGATCCGTGGCGAGACCGGCAGCGGCAAGGAGCTGGTCGCCCGCTGCCTGCATGACTTCGGCCCCCGTGCGAAAAAACCGTTTGTGGCGCTCAATTGCGCGGCGATTCCCGAGCAACTGTTCGAGGCCGAACTGTTCGGCCACGAAAGCGGCGCCTTCACCGGTGCCCAGGGCAAGCGCATCGGCAAACTGGAGTACGCCCATGGCGGTACCCTGTTCCTCGATGAAATCGAAAGCATGCCCCTGGCCCAGCAAGTGAAGCTGTTGCGGGTGTTGCAGGATCAGAAGCTGGAACGCCTGGGCTCCAATCAAAGCATTCATGTGGATTTACGCATCATTGCCGCGACCAAGCCGGACCTGCTGGAAGAAGCCCGCGCCGGGCGCTTTCGCGAAGACCTGGCCTATCGGCTGAACGTTGCACAACTGCGCCTGCCGCCCCTGCGCGAGCGCCGCGAAGACATCCCGCTGCTGTTCGATCACTTTGCCCAAAGCGCCGCCGAGCGCCTGGGCCGCAGCGCGGAACCGCTGAGCGGCGCGCAGTTGGGCCGCCTGCTCAGCCATGACTGGCCGGGCAACGTGCGTGAGCTGGCCAACGTCGCCGAACGCCAGGTGCTGGGCCTTGGCGAGCCGGAGCCGGAAGGGATCGAAGCCGGGCAATCGCTGGCCGCGCAGCAGGAGGCGTTCGAGGCCCATTGCCTGAAGGCTGCATTGACCCGGTATAAAGGCGATATCAAGGCGGTGCTGGCGGAGTTGCAGTTGCCACGGCGCACCTTCAACGAAAAGATGCAGCGCCATGGGTTGGCCAGGGACATGTTCCTGAAAGACGAATGAGCGGATTTCCGCTCATCACCCTCAAAAACATCAGCGACTTTCCGCCCAAAATAAAACCCAGCCCCTTCTAGACCGGGCCTTCATCTACCTGGCACAGCTCCTGCTATAGCCCCAGCCAGGCTGCGCTCGCGCCGCTCCATAAAAACAACTAGATGAAGGATCCTTCAATGGATAACTCCAACACCTTGCCCCTGGGGTCGGCGGCCGCGCCGGCCAAGGAACGTACCACCACCAGCCGCATCAAATCGATCTTCAGCGGATCGGTCGGCAACATGGTCGAGTGGTACGACTGGTATGTCTACGCCGCGTTCTCGCTGTACTTCGCCAAAGCCTTTTTCCCGAAAGGCGACACCACCGCCCAATTGCTCAACACCGCCGCGATCTTCGCCGTGGGCTTCCTGATGCGCCCCATCGGTGGCTGGCTGATGGGCCTGTACGCCGACCGTGCGGGTCGCAAAGCAGCACTGATGGCGTCGGTCCTGCTGATGTGCTTCGGCTCGTTGATCATCGCCCTGAGCCCCGGTTACGAAACCATCGGCGTCGGCGCACCGATCCTGCTGGTGTTCGCCCGCCTGCTGCAAGGCTTGTCGGTCGGTGGCGAATACGGCACCTCGGCCACCTACCTGAGTGAAATGGCCACCAAGGAACGTCGCGGTTTCTTCTCCAGCTTCCAGTACGTGACCCTGATCTCCGGCCAGCTTATCGCCCTGGCAGTACTGATCGTGCTGCAACAAGTGCTCACCACCGAGCAACTGTACGACTGGGGCTGGCGTATCCCGTTCGCCATCGGCGCCCTGTGCGCAGTGGTCGCGCTATACCTGCGTCGCGGCATGGAAGAAACCGAGTCGTTCACCAAGAAGGAAAAAGCCAAGGAAAGCGCCATGCGCACCTTGATGCGCCACCCCAAGGAACTGATGACCGTGGTCGGCCTGACCATGGGCGGCACCCTGGCCTTCTACACCTACACCACCTACATGCAGAAGTACCTGGTGAACACCGTCGGCATGAGCATTTCCGACTCCACCACGATCTCGGCGGCAACGCTGTTCCTGTTCATGTGCCTGCAACCGATCGTCGGTGGGCTGTCGGATAAAGTCGGGCGTCGGCCGATCCTGATCGCCTTCGGCATCCTCGGCACGCTGTTCACCGTACCGATCCTCACCACCCTGCACACTATCCAGACCTGGTGGGGCGCGTTCTTCCTGATCATGGCCGCGCTGATCATCGTCAGCGGCTACACCTCGATCAACGCCGTGGTCAAGGCTGAACTGTTCCCAACCGAAATCCGCGCCCTGGGCGTGGGCCTGCCCTATGCACTGACCGTGTCGATCTTCGGCGGTACCGCTGAATACATCGCGCTGTGGTTCAAGAGCATCGGCATGGAAACCGGTTACTACTGGTATGTGACTGCGTGTATTGCAGTGTCGCTGGCGGTCTATGTGACCATGAAGGACACACGCAAGCATTCGCGCATCACCACGGACTAACGGTTGGATGCAGTAACAAATGTGGGAGCGGGCTTGCCCCCTCCCACATGTTGAATCAGGACACCTCTGCTACCGGGCTCCGGCCATACCGTCGCTGTGCATACGACGCCCCGACAATCATCACCACCAGCACCCCCGCCAATACCGCCGACGATCCAATGGTGCCGAAATCCAATCCGCCCTTTTCATGGGGCTTGGTCAGGAAGTCGCCCAGGGTTGCACCAAACGGCCGGGTCAGTACAAACGCCACCCAGAACAACAGCACCGACGAGATTTGGGTGAAGTACTTGAGCGCCACCACCGCGGCAATGGTCGAGCCAATCAACAAGGCGCCACCGGCAAAGCCGAGCCCCGAATCGTCCGCCAGGAAGTCGCCCAACGCAGTGCCCAGGGTGTTGGAGAACAGGATCGCCATCCAGTAGAACAGCTCGCCTCGGAAAGTCTGCACCTTGTTCACGTTCAGCGAGTCACCACTGAGGTGCCACAAGGCAAAGATGATCATCAGGATCACGATCAGGATCATCGACCCGGTGGCGTAGCCCAGGCCCAGGGTGCGGTCCATGAAGTCCGACATGGTGGTGCCGGCGGTGCTGGTGGAAAGGATCACGATCCAGTACAGCACCGGGTTGTAGGTTTTCGACCAGAGTTGTGTCACCAGAGTGACCAGGAACACGCTGATAAGGATCATCGAGCTGATGGCGTAACCGACGTTCAGGGTCATCGACAACAAGTCCCCGGCGGTTTCGCCCAGGGTGGTTGCGCAGATTTTCATGACCCAGAACGCCAGGGTGATCTGAGGAAGTTTATTCATGCGGTAGAAGGCTCCGAGGCTCAGTCTTATAGGGGGTATCGACCTTGGGCGCAGACTGAACGGGCCGCTGTGAAAAATAGGTGGCCGCTGAATGAAAATTCCATAAGGCCGATGGAAATTCGTCGCCGTGGATTGCACTATGACGGCCTCCCAGAACCCCGCAGCAGGAACCCGGCCATGCCTGACGATATCCACTTCTACGAACCGGCCAACGGCCACGGCCTGCCACACGACCCGTTCAATGCCATTGTCGGGCCACGGCCGATTGGCTGGATTTCATCCCACGACAGTAACGGGCGCCTGAACCTGGCGCCCTACAGTTTTTTCAATGCGTTCAACTACATTCCACCGATCATTGGGTTTTCCAGCGTCGGGCGCAAAGACAGCCTGAACAACATCGAACAGACCGGCGAGTTTGTGTGGAACCTGGCCACCCGCCCGCTGGCCGAGCAGATGAACCAGAGCTGCGCGGCCGTCTCGCCGGAGGTGAATGAGTTCGAGTTGTCCGGCCTGACGCCGGTGGCGTCGAAAATCGTCGGCGTGCCGCGAGTGGGCGAGAGCCCGGTGTCGTTCGAGTGCAAGGTGACGCAGATCATCCAGCTGCAGCGCGCCGACCAGCAGTTGGTGCCCAGCTGGCTGGTGCTGGGCGAGGTGGTCGCGGTGCACATTGCCAAGTGGCTGCTCAAGGATGGGGTGTACGACACCGCAGCCGCGGAGCCGATTTTGCGTGGCGGTGGCCCGGCAGACTACTTCCAGCTGGGGCCGGAGGCGTTGTTCAAGATGTATCGCCCAGGCGCCAGCAAACCCTGACTGAAATACACCAAAAAAGTGGGAGGGGGCTTGCCCCCGATGGCAATGGCACATCCAACATCGTTGTTGACTGACACACTGCTATCGGGAGCAAGCCCCCTCCCACATTAGAGGGTCGGCGTTGTTCAGCTGGCGGCGCTCGCCCAGGTCAGTTGACCCTCTTCATCCACGCCGATCAACCGCTCGAGCTGCACGGTGGCTGCATCATCGGCATCGGAGGCGGTCTTGAACGTCTGTCCATCCAGGATCTTGTGAAACTGCGGGGCGCCCATGCCATCAAGTGCCTTGACGGCGACGGCGGCGCTGTAGCCCCCTTCACCCGGTACTACGGCGGAAACGGCTTCGTGGTGGGCAAATTGTTTACGTGCCATGTTGCAGGTCCTGGCCAATGGAAAAGTGGGCCATTCTAACCACTAACCGGCCAGTTGCAGGTACTCGCCGTAGGCATTGGCGGCAGAGGCATCGGTGAAGGTCTGGAAGTCCATGCTGCGCACGACCATGTCGTTCAACAGCTCGGTGAAGATCATCAGGGCCGGCGAGTTGAAGTAGGCGCTCATCGCCTGCTCGCTGCTCCAGAAACCCGAGATCAACCAGACATCGGGATCGACCTGGGAATGCTGCAACGAAAATTGCAGGCAACCCTGAGCCTGGCGGCCCGGTTCGATCAAACTGCTCAAGCGTGCACCCAGTTCGGTGCTGCACCCGGTGCGGGCGCGGATAAAGGCCATATGGCTCGCGGGAATGGGGGTGGACATGTTCGACTCTCCCGTTGAGAAGTGATGCTCGGCAAGCACTGTGGAGGCGTGTTGCCACAGGATCAAAGATAACGGCGCGGGTGCGGGCGCGGTTAGTCAATTCCTGCAGGCTTATTGCACAATCCTGCGAGAAGCGTAGGAAGGACGGAGGGACCGCCGACTCGATTCCACAGGCAAACGCCTTGTTTCAGGGACATGACAGCCCGAGAACTTGCCTGATTCGCGACGCTTCGCAGGATCAGGCAAGGATTGTGCAGAATCGACCTAACACTGCTTGAAAAGCCGCCGCTAAGCTGAGCCCATCAAAAAAGCATGCAGAGGACGCCTTATGCCGTCGCCCGAACATCAGTCCATGCCCCTCGACGCCGAGACGGAAAAACAGCGCGCCGAGCTGGCGAGCATCGTGCATCGTCATACCTGGGAAGACGGCTCCTATGGCACGGCGATTACGTCACTGTTCCTGAACCGCCACAACACACCGCGTGACTTCATGCCGGTGCTGGTGGAGCCGGCGTTGTGCATCCTTGCCAACGGCAGCAAGGAAGTGCGCCTGGCCGACGAAATCTTTGCCTACGACCCGCTCAATTACCTGGTGTTCTCGGTGGCGATGCCCGTGGCCGGGCGGATCATCGATGCCACGCCGGAAGATCCAAACCTGTCAGTACGCATCAATATCGACCCGGCGCAGCTCACTGCCTTGATCGCCGAGGCCGGCCCCATGGGCGTGCCCACGCGCCCGACATCGCGCGGGATGTATGTGGACCGCATCGATCCCCAGTTGCTCGACGCCGTGCTGCGCCTGGCGCGCCTGCTGGATACGCCCAAAGACATTGCCATGCTGGCGCCGCTGATCAACCGTGAAATCCTCTACCGCCTGCTGCGCGGTCCCCAGGGTTATCGCCTGTATGAAATTGCCGTGGCCAACAGCCAGAGCCATCGCGTCAGCCAGGCGATCAAGTGGCTCAATGGCAACTACGAACAACCGCTGCGCATCGATGACCTGGCCAAGGAAGTGAACCTCAGCGTCTCGACCCTGCATCACCGTTTCAAGGCAATTACCGCCATGAGTCCGTTGCAGTACCAAAAGCAGCTGCGCTTGCAGGAGGCACGTCGGCTGATGATTGCCGAAGGGCTGGAAGCGTCGGCGGCGGGGTATCGGGTGGGGTATGAAAGCCCGTCGCAGTTCAGCCGGGAGTACAGCCGGTTGTTTGGGGCACCGCCGCTGAGGGATTTGGCACGACTGCGCCAAAGCGTCTGACACACAGACGATCAAAATGTGGGAAGGGGTTTGCCCCCTCCCCTATTTGTCCAATGGTGTTTTCAGTCCAGGGTCCTGGGCAGTTGCAGGGTGACCCGCAAGCCGCCCTCACGCAAATTCTGCAAACTCACTTCACCGCCATGGCTATGGGCAATATTGCGCGCAATACCCAAGCCCAAACCGTAGCCCTGCTGCTGGCCGGCCAGGCGAAAATGCGGTTCGAAGACCTGTTCCAAACGCTGTTCCGGCACGCCAGGGCCTTCGTCGTCGACGTGCAGGATGAACTCCGCGCCATCGTCCTCAATACGCAAATGGGCGTTCTGCCCGTACTTCAAGGCATTGTCGATCAGGTTGCCGATGCAGCGCTTGAGCGCCAGCGGCTTGCCCGGGTAAGCCGCCACCGCTGCGCCGTCCAGGGTGACCCGGCCGTTGCCGTTGGGGGCCACATAAGGCTCCACCAGGCATTCGAGCACATGGTTGAGGTCGACCGGCTGGATGTTCTCGTGGATATCGGTGTCTTTCACACATTGCAGCGCGCCTTTGACCAGCAACTCCAACTCATCCAGGTCACGGCCGAACTTGGTTTGCAGGTTCTCGTCTTCGAGCAATTCCACGCGCAGGCGCAGGCGGGTAATCGGTGTGCGCAGGTCGTGGGAAATCGCGCTGAACAACTGGCTGCGCTCCGTGAGGTAACGGCTGATGCGTTCGCGCATGGCATTGAACGCGCGGCCCACTTCCACCACTTCACTGCCGCCGCCTTCGGCCACCGGCTCCACATCGGCCCCCAGGGACATGTCTCGCGCCGCCCGCGCCAGGCGCTTGAGCGGCCGGCTTTGCCAGTGCACCAGCAGGCCGATGAACAGCAGCAAGAAGCCGCTGGTCAGCACGATGAACCACACCTGCTGGGACGGCAGGCCCTGTTCTTCCAGGCTGGTGTAGGGCTCGGGCAACAGCGAAGCGATGTACAGCCATTCGCCGGGGGCGAGTTCGATCTGGGTCACCAATACCGGCGGGTTGACCGGTTCCAGGGTCAGCGCGTAATGGGCCCAGGAGCGCGGCAACTCATCCAGTTTCAAGCCGGCGTTGAAGATGCGCAGGTCTTCGGCGCTGACGAACTCCACCGAGATAGGCACTTCGGCGCCCAGGGTCTGGCGCAGGACTTCATCCACGGCCACCAGCACCGCCTGTTTACGCGGGGTTTGCGGCAACACTTGCATGTCGAGGGGCCGATCATTCAGGGTCACGACAAAACGAGTGCCGCCCATACTGCGCAGCTGGTCAAGGACCAACGGCCGATAGGCCACCGGCAACGAACGGAAATAACTCACGCTGGCGGTCATCGAGTGCGCCAGGCTACGGGCGCTGGTGACCAGGCCTTCTAGCTGGGTGGCGCGCAACTGCGAGACCCAGATCACGCTGGACAGCGCCTGGGCGAACAGCACTGCAAGCAAGGTCAGCAACAACATGCGCCCCAGCAGCGAGCGCGGTACCGGGAAGCGCCGGCGGCGTTCGCTCAGCGGCTCAGTGGGCATTGCCGGCAACCACGCTGGCTGCCAGTTGATAGCCGCTGCCGCGCACGGTGCGGATCAGCCTCGGGGGTTTTTCGGTGTCGCGTAGGCGTTGACGCAGGCGGCTGACAGCCATGTCGACGATCCGGTCCAGCGGCATCAGGTCGCGGCCACGGGTGGCATTGCCGATGGTGTCGCGGTCGAGAATCTGCTGCGGGTGATCGAGAAACAGCTTGAGCAGGGCAAAGTCGGCACCGGAGAGGATCACCTCTTCGCCATCCACGTGGAACAGCCGATGACTGATCATATCCAGGCGCCACTCATCGAACACCAGCACATCGCCATTGCCGCTGCGCTCCTGGCCGAACTGGCAGCGGCGCAACAAGGCCTTGATCCGCGCCTGCAACTCACGGGGGCTGAAGGGCTTGCCGATATAGTCGTCGGCCCCCAGTTCCAGGCCGATCACGCGGTCGGCTTCGTCGGAACTGGCGGTGAGCATGATGATCGGCACCTGCGCCTGGCGCGGGTGCTGGCGAATCCAGCGGCAAAGGCTGAAACCGTCTTCGTCCGGCAGCATCACATCGAGGATGACCAGATCGCACGGCGCCTCGTTCATCGCCTGGCGGAACCCCGCGCCATCCGGCACGCCACGCACCTGGAAACCGGCGCGACTGAGGTAGGTCTGCAGCAATTCGCGGATTTCCTGGTCGTCGTCGACGAGGAGAATCGATTTACTGATTACGCTCACGGGGTCCTCCTTGTTGTTATAGGGGGTGCGGGTCAGGCAAACGCCTGCTCCAATGCGACGCCCGCCCCGGTCAACCCGGAATACGGCGCGGTCACCAGCCACACCGGGATGCCCTTGAAGTAGTCGCTCATGCAGCCTTTGTCACTGAAGCTCCTGGCAAAACCGCTGTGGATGAAGAAGTCGGCAAACCGCGGAATCACCCCACCCACGATATACACACCACCGCGTCCACCGGTGGTCAGCACATTGTTGCCGGCCACCCGGCCCAGCCAGATGCTGAATTGATCCAACACTTCCATGGCCACCGGGTCGCCCGCCAGGCCCGCCGCCGTGATGGCTTCGGGGGTGTCGAGCACGGGTGTGTGGCCATCGACCGCGCAAATCGCCCGGTACAGACGCGGCAGACCGCCACCGCTCAAGGCGGTTTCGGCGCTGACGTGGCCGATCTCGCTGTAGATATGCTGCCACAGCTGGGTTTCCCGTGGGCTGCTCAGGGGCAGGTCGACATGGCCACCCTCCCCCGGCAACGCCGCAAAGCGGCCTGCGCCGAGATCCAGCAGGGTACCGACGCCCAGGCCGGTGCCCGGACCGATCACCACCGCCGGGCGCAACGGTTCCGGCGTGCCTTCGCAGACCACGCGGAATTCGTCGGGCTTGAGGCGAGTCATGCCCAGGGCCATGGCCGAGAAGTCATTGACCAGCAACAGCTCATCCACCTGCAAGGCCTGGCAAAACGCAGTCTTGCTCAAGCGCCAGTGATTGTTGGTGAATTTGAATTCATCCCCGCTCACCGGCCCGGCGACCGACAGGCACACCGCACCGATGTCGCCGATTTGCAGGCCTTCTTCCTTGAGGTAGACCTTGATCGCGTCCTCAGGGCTTTGGTGATCAGCCGTGGCATGCACCCGGATCGAATGCAGTGCCTGATCTCGCCACAACGCAAAACGGGCGTTGGTACCCCCGATGTCACCGACCAGCGCTAGCTTCACTTAAGCGTCTCCAAGGCACAGGTAAAGGCGCTGGCGCCCTGCTCTGCGGAGCTTGCGGCCAAGCGCATAAATGCAAACAGCTCGCGACCGGCCCCCACGTTATTGCCCAACAGGCCCGTGGCAGGCGTGCGCGCTGCAAATTCTTCGGCGTCCACCTTAAGCTCCAAGGTGCCCTTCACGCCATCCACGCGAATGATATCGCCATCTTTGACCCGTGCCAGTGGCCCGCCGCTCTGGGCTTCGGGGTTGACGTGAATCGCGGCGGGGATCTTACCCGACGCGCCGGACATACGCCCGTCTGTCACCAGTGCGACTTTGAAGCCACGGTCCTGCAGCACGCCGAGGAACGGCGTCATCTTGTGCAGTTCCGGCATGCCGTTGGAGCGCGGGCCCTGGAAGCGCATCACGGCGACAAAATCCTTTTCCAGCTGGCCGGCCTTGAACGCATCGGCCAGGTCCTGCTGGTCCTGGAACACCACCGCCGGCGCTTCGACGATCTGATGCTCAGGCGCTACGGCAGAGACTTTCATGACACCGCGGCCGAGGTTGCCTTCCATCACACGCAGGCCGCCTTCCGGCGAGAACGCACGCGCCACAGGGCGCAGGATGGTTTCGTCGAGGCTTTCGATCGGGCCGTCGCGCCACACCAGCTCGCCGTCGACCAGGAATGGTTCCTGGACATAACGGCTCAGGCCCTTGCCCGCCACGGTGTTGACGTCGTCGTGAAGCAGGCCGGCTTCAAGCAGCTCGCGGATCAGGAACGACATGCCGCCCGCTGCCTGGAAGTGGTTGATGTCGGCCTTGCCGTTTGGATACACGTGGGACAAGGTCGGCACCACCTCGGAGAGGTCGGCCATGTCGTCCCAGGTGAGGATGATGCCCGCCGACATGGCGATGGCCGGCATGTGCAGGGTGTGGTTGGTGGAGCCGCCCGTCGCGTTGAGCGCAACGATGGCGTTGACGATGGATTTCTCATCGACGATCTCGCCGATCGGCGTGAAGTTGCCGTTGGCCTTGGTCAAGCGCGTGACCTGGTGCGCGGCTTCGCGGGTCAGGGCGTCACGCAGCGGCGTGTACGGGTTGACGAACGAGGCACCCGGCAAATGCAGGCCCATCACTTCCATCAGCAGTTGATTGGTGTTGGCGGTGCCGTAGAAGGTGCAGGTGCCGGGGCTGTGGTAGGACTTCATCTCCGATTCCAGCAGCTCTTCGCGAGTGGCCTTGCCTTCGGCGTAGCGCTGGCGCACATCGGCCTTCTGCTTGTTGGAGATGCCCGAAGGCATCGGCCCGCCCGGTACGAAGATCATCGGCAGGTGGCCGTAGCGCAGCGCGCCCATCATCAGGCCGGGCACGATCTTGTCGCAGATGCCCAGCATCAGCGCGGCGTCGAACATGTTGTGGGACAGCGCTACCGCCGTGGACATGGCGATGACTTCACGGCTGAGCAGGCTCAGCTCCATGCCGGGCTCGCCCTGGGTCACGCCGTCGCACATGGCCGGGGTGCCGCCAGCGAACTGGCCGACCGAGCCGACTTCGCGCAGGGCTTTCTTGATTTGTTCCGGGAAATGTTCGTACGGCTGGTGCGCCGAGAGCATGTCGTTATATGACGAAACAATTGCCACGTTGGCGGCGTTCATCATGCGCAGGCTATTTTTATCTTCGGTGCCGCAACCGGCCACGCCATGGGCGAAGTTGGCGCATTGCAGCTTGCCGCGCATCGGACCGTCGCTGGCTGCGCCGCGAATGAGCGCAAGGTAAGCCTCACGAGTGGCGCGGCTGCGGGCGATAAGCCGTTCGGTGACCTCAAGGACGCGGGGATGCATGTGTAGAACTCCAGGCTAACGGATGTGGCGACCTGAGTGTCTATGCTGATCAAACGCCCGCAGCTCATGGGATGGCAGAGAGTCGTTTGGATCATCGGACCAGTTGATTCAGGTCACTCGTTGTAGATTGAACAAAATATTGCCACTAAAAAGGCTTGTTTTCTATTTTTATGCGAATAATCTTGTAATTCTTACAACAAATCGACGACAGGCACTTTCCAATGACTCTTCGTATCGCAATCAATGGTTTTGGCCGTATCGGCCGTAATGTCCTGCGCGCACTGTATACCCAAGGCTATCGCCAGGATTTGCAGATCGTCGCCATCAATGATTTGGGCGACAGCTCGATCAACGCCCACCTGCTCAAATACGACACCGTGCACGGCACTTTCGATGCAGAGGTCGCCCACGATCAGGAAAGCCTGACCGTCAATGGTGACCGGATTGCCGTCAGTGCCATTCGCAACCCGGCCGACCTGCCGTGGGCGGCGCACAAGGTCGACGTGGTGTTCGAATGCACCGGTCTGTTCACCGACCGTGACAAGGCTGCCGCCCATATTACCGCCGGCGCACGCAAGGTGATCATCTCCGCCCCGGCCAAAGGCGCGGACGCGACCGTGGTCTACGGCGTGAACCACGACATCCTGCGTCAATCCCACCAGATCATCTCCAACGCCTCGTGCACCACCAACTGCCTGGCGCCGGTCGCCCAGGTGCTGCATCGCGAATTGGGTATCGAAAGCGGCTTGATGACCACGATTCATGCCTATACCAACGACCAGAACCTGACGGACGTCTACCACACCGACCCGTACCGCGCGCGTTCGGCCACCCAGAACATGATCCCAAGCAAGACCGGCGCCGCCGAAGCGGTGGGCCTGGTGCTGCCGGAGCTGGCAGGCAAGCTGACCGGCATGGCCGTGCGTGTACCGGTGATCAACGTGTCGCTGGTGGACCTCACCGTGCAGTTGAAGAAAGACGCCACTGCCGACGAAGTCAACGCACTGCTCAAGGAAGCCAGCCAACACTCGAAGATCCTCGGCTATAACACCCTGCCGCTGGTCTCCAGTGACTTCAACCATAACCCGCTGTCGTCGATCTTCGATGCCAACCACACCAAGGTCAGCGGCAAGCTGCTGAAAGTGCTGGCCTGGTATGACAACGAGTGGGGCTTCTCGAACCGCATGCTGGATAACTGCCTGGCGTTGTGCAACGCCGAGTAATGCGGTCCTGTGGGAGGGGCAAGTCGAATCGTCGCACCGCCCTTCCCACATTGTTCTATGTAGACACAGAGGAATAGCCACTTGCCATTTGAGTTGATGATAAGCATTATCATTAACTGCAAATCGGTCTGGTATCACTGTGAGCCAATCTCGCTTCAACCAAGTCTTTCTCACCCAACGGGTGATTCTGCTACGCACCTTGCAGCGGATGGTGAATAACCACAGCACCGCCGAGGACCTGTTGCAGGAAACCTACCTGCGCGTCACCCGGGCCCTCAGCGAGCGGCCGATCGATCACCTCGAACCCTTCGTCTACCAGACCGCGCGTAACCTGGCGCTGGATCATTTGCGTTCGCGCAGGGTTCAGGCGCGCACCCTGCAGGAAGATGTACCGCTGGAGATCCTGCAAAGCGTCGCCGCCCCCATCAGCACCCCCGAAGACGCAACCCAGGCCGAGCAATTGCTTGAACACCTGAGCATCAGCCTCGGCCAGTTGAGCGCGCGCCAGCAGCAGATTTTCATCCTCAGCCGCCTGCACGGTTGCAGCTACCAGGAGATCGCCGATCAGTTGGACGTGTCCTTGAGCACCGTGCAAAAGGAACTGAAATTGATCATGGCCATTTGTGTAGGTGTGGCCGAAAGACTGGATCGGCCTTAAGCTTCAGCCGACAGAATTGTCGACCCAAGCTGTAGGAAAGATGAATAGAACGTGGCGAAGACCCGAGGAACACCGTGACGGACCCGAATAAACTGCGCCCCCATGAGCTGGCTCATGAGGTGTTGCAAGATACGGCTATGGACCAGGCCCTCGATTGGCTGATCGCCTTGCAGTGCCCAGCGCCCGGGCAGCAGGCCGAGTTTGAAGCCTGGCTGGCCCAAGACCCCGCCCACGTCCACGCCTTCGGCAAGGCCCAGGCCGCCTGGGGTGGCGCGCCGGTGCACAGCGCCGCCGTCGCCCTGGCCGCGCCGCGCAAGCCCAGGGGCTGGCGCCGGATCAAGCCGCACTGGAAACCGCTGGCCACCGCCGCCGTGCTGTTGATCGGCCTGTTCAGCTTCAGCAACCTGCCGGTACGCCTGCAAGCCGACCATCTCACGGTGGTGGGCGAACGCCAGCGCCTGCAATTGGACGATGGCTCGAAAGTGTTGCTGAACACCAATTCGGCGTTTTCCAGCAGCATCAAGGACCACCAGCGGATCGTTCGCCTGTACCAGGGCGAAGCCTTTTTCGAAATCATGCCCGGCCATGGCCTGCCCCTGGAAATCGACGCCGGCCCCGTGCGAGCCAGCGTGCGTGATACCGCCTTCGCCGTGCGCTACCTCAACGGCGAAGCCCAGGTGCAGGTGCAGCGCGGCGATGTCGACCTGAGCAATACCTTCGACGATGCCCGCGTGCGCCTGAGTGCCGGCGAAAGCATCCGCATCGGGCCCAAGGGCTTTGGCCAACCGGCCCGGCTGGATGCCAGCAAGGACCTGGCCTGGGTGCAAGGCCGGCTGATTTTCGAAAACTGCCCGATGAGCGAAGTGCTCGCCGAACTGCGTCGTTACTACCCCGGCTGGATCGTCAACACCAACGACAAGCTCGCCAGCGTCGCCGTCACCGGCAACTACCGCCTCGACCAACCCCTGGATGTGGTGCGCTCCCTGGCCCACATCACCTCAGCGAAGTTGTCGGAATACCCCGCGCTGGTGATTTTGAACTAAATGAGAATTATTTTTACTCGATAGCCTTCGGCGGTACGTCTCGTCTTAGCCAATGCAACTGATTCCTATTTGGTTCGGTTCGCAACTATAAGATTCGTACCTTCCGGAGCGCTCTCGATGTCCTCTCGTTTCAACCGCCGGTCCTCCTCCCCCGTGCTGTCCTTGCTGACCGCCGCCATCCTGCTGGCCGGTTCGCCAGTGATGGCCGCCACTGCCGCCGAACCTGCCGCCCGCAGCCACGGCAACTACAGCTTCAGCATCGAGCAACAGCCACTGGTTTCGGCGCTGAACGCTTTTACCAGCGTGACCGGCTGGCAAGTCGGCCTGCCCGCCGAGCTGGGCCAGGGTGTGTCGTCCCCTGGGGTGCGCGGCGCCCTGTCGCCGGAGAAAGCCCTGGACCGGCTGTTGGTGGGGACCAACCTGAGCTACCGCAAGCTGGGCAATAACAACATCGTCCTGGAAAAGCGCACGGCGGGCAGCACCCTCAACCTGCAACAGGTGACCATCAGCGCTACCCGTAACGCGCAGGATGTGAACAGCGTACCGAGCACCGTCAGCGTGCATGATCGCGAAGAACTGGACCGCCAGAACGTCAACAACATCCGTGAGCTGGTGCGCTACGAGCCCGGCGTCTCGGTAGGCGGCGCAGGCACCCGCGCCGGCAATGCCGGGTTCAACATCCGCGGGATCGACGGCGACCGCATCCTTACCCAGGTGGACGGTGTGGAAGTGCCCGACAACTTCTTCAACGGCCCCTACGCCAAGACCCGCCGCAACTACGTCGACCCGGAAGTCGTCAAGCGCGTCGAGATCCTGCGCGGCCCGGCCTCGGCCCTCTACGGCAGCAGCGCCATCGGCGGCGCCGTGAGTTACTTCACCCTCGACCCGGACGACATCATCAAGCCCGGCCAGGACGTCGGCGCACGCTTGAAGACCGGCTACAGTTCCGCCGACGAAAGCTGGCTGACCTCCGGCACCGTCGCCGGCCGCGTGCAGGACTTCGATGGCTTGCTGCACCTGAGCCAGCGCAATGGCCATGAGACCGAATCCTACGACGGCAACAACGCCACCGGCCTGGCCCGTACCGGCGCCAACCCCGAGGACGCGCGCACCACCAACATCCTGGCCAAGCTCGGCTGGAACTATGGCGATGACAACCGCCTGGGCCTGACCTATGAGAAGTACAAGGATGATCGCGACGTCAACCTGAAGAACGCGGTGGGCGGCCCGTTCATCGGCGGCCGAGGCTTCAACCTCTACCGTGATCGCCGTGGTAACGACACCATTACCCGCGAACGTTTCGGCCTGGAAAACAGCTTCGCCCTTGAGTCGCCGATTGCCGACCGGATCAAGACCAGCCTCAACTACCAGATCGCCAAGACCGACCAGACCACTGCCGAGATCTATCAGTCAGGTCGTCGTGTCCTGCGCACCCGCGACACGCTGTACCAGGAAAAACAGTGGATTTTCGATGCGCAGTTGGACAAAGCGTTCAGCCTCGGTGAAACCGATCACCAAGTGACCTACGGCACTACCCTCAAGCAGCAGAAAGTCACCGGCTCGCGCGAGGGCGGCGCGACCTGTGTGGCCGTCGGCAGTGGCTGCACCGCCATCGGCGCCCCCAGCCCGATGGCCTCCGACAGTGTGAAAAAGTCCAGCGACTTCCCCGACCCGACCATCAACACCTACTCGCTGTTCGCACAGGACCAGATCAGTTGGGACAAATGGACCTTCCTGCCCGCCGTGCGCTACGACTACACCCAGCTCAAACCCAAGCTGACCCAGGAGTTCCTCAACACCGTCAACCCGACTGGCGCGGACCCGGTGAGCGATAAGGAAAAAACCTGGCACCGTGTGACGCCCAAGTTCGGCCTGACTTACGCCCTGACGGATCAATACACCTGGTTCGGCCAATATGCCGAAGGTTTCCGTACGCCATCCGCCAAGGCGTTGTACGGCCGCTTTGAAAACCTCAACCTGGGCTACACCGTCGAGCCGAACCCCGACCTCAAGCCAGAAACCAGCAAGGGCATCGAAACCGGGATTCGCGGCAAGTTTGACGAGGGATCCTTTGAAATCGCCGTGTTTTACAACAAGTACCGCGACTTTATCGATGAGGACAACGCCGTCGTCGGCGGCACGGTCGAACAGTTCCAGGCCATCAATATCAAGCGCGCCACCATCAAGGGGGCCGAAGCCAAAGGGCGCCTGAACCTGGATGCATTCGGCGCCCCGCAGGGCCTCTACACCCAGGGTTCGGTGTCCTATGCCTACGGTCGTAACGACGATAACGGCGAGCCGCTGAACAGCGTCAACCCGCTCAAGGGCGTATTTGGCCTGGGCTACGATCAGGACAACTACGGTGGTCTGTTGAGCTGGACCCTGGTGAAAAAACAGGATCGCGTCGACAGCAGTACCTTCCACGCGCCGGACGGCGACACCAGCGGCCCCTTCAAGACCCCGGGCTTCGGGGTTGTCGACCTGACCGCCTTCTACAAAGTCACCCAGGACGTGACCATCAACGGCGGCCTCTACAACCTCACCGACAAGAAATACTGGAACTGGGATGACGTACGCAGCTACGACAGTGTCGGCGAAGCCGCGGTGACCGGACCGGCCAACCTCGACCGCCTGACCCAGCCGGGCCGCAACGTTGCGATCAACCTGATCTGGGACATCTGACGACACCCGACTCACCTCGTCGAAATTTCAGCGGCGAGGTGAGGATTTTTTACTGTGCCGCGTCTTCTTGTTCGTCTAGTTGATAACAGCTCTCTTTAAGGGCCATAAGGCGCTCCCCCTTCTCAAGGACTTTTTCATGACCGCTTCTTCTACCGCAGAACGCCCAAGCCTGCGCTCCCAGCGCCTGAACCAGATTACCCACGAGCCACACACCAGGCTGGACGCGTTGGTGAAGGCCCACGCGCCGTTTGAAACCCAGGCCAACTTCGCGCGTTTCGTAGTGGCGCAGTACCTGTTCCAGTCGGAACTGGTGGCCCTGTACAACGATGCCGAACTGATCAAGATCGTGCCTGACCTGGCCGAACGCTGCCGCGCCGAAGCCGCCAGGCTGGACCTGGCTGACCTGGATACCGAAGTGCCAGCACCGCTCCCCGGCGCGCTAAAAAACCCGAGCAAGGCCGAAGCCCTGGGCTGGTTGTTCGTGTCCGAAGGTTCCAAGCTGGGCGCGGCGTTCCTGATCAAGCGCGCCGTAGGTCTGGGCCTGAGCGAAACCTTCGGTGCCCGCCACCTGGGTGAGCCGGCCGGTGGTCGCGCCGAAGGCTGGAAAAGCTTCACTCGCACCCTGGATGCGTTGCAATTGAGCGCCGAGGAAGAAGCCGCAGCGGAAAAAGGCGCGGTGGATGCATTTGTGCGCTTCACCGTGCTGCTGGAACAGGCGTACGCTAGCGCCCCTGAACTGGCCTGATCGCCCACATTGAAATGCGGTTTAAATGTGGGAGGGGGCTTGCTCCCGATAGCGGTGCATCAGTCAACAAATAGGTACCTGACCCTCCGCCATCGGGGGCAAGCCCCCTCCCACAGTTGATTGCATTTCAATGCCGACTCTTTTGTTATCCCCTACTTTGCACACACCATGACCCGCAAACCCCAATCCACCTCGAAAATCGCACAGATCCTCTTCGGCCTGCTGGCCTACGTCAGCCTGGGCATCGGGCTGGTGGCGATTGTGGTGCCGGGTTTGCCCACCACCGAGTTCATCCTCCTGGCCGCCTGGGCCGCGACCAAAAGCTCACCGCGCCTCAGTGCCTGGCTGGAAAACCACCGCCTGTTCGGACCGATCCTGTTCAACTGGCGCAACGGCAGGATCATCGCGCGCCGGGCCAAAGTCAGTGCCACCGTGAGCATGCTGCTGTGCGCCATCCTGATGCTGGTGATGCTCGACCACGGCTGGCCGATCTACCTGGCGATTGCCGGGATGAGCCTGGGCAACCTATGGATCTGGTCACGCCCGGAACGGCTCGCACAGCCCGTGTGACGCCGGCTGTAGCCGTTCTCCTACCGCTCATCGCCTGCCTCTCATGAATTAATTTGTTACGCCGATGTTTCAGACATAGCGCTGAATGGACTTGGCCTGCACTGCGAGCCCTCCAACATGCCCATTCGTGAGTGAACCTATGTTCGACACCCTCTCTATCCGCTTGAAAATCGTGCTGCTGTCCGGGCTCTGCCTGTTGGGGGTGATTGCGCTGGTGGTCGGCATCAACATCTACAACACCAACCAGAACGATCAGTTGGTCAGCGACTCAAGCTCGCGCATGCTTACCGACGGCGTGGAACAACTGCTGCAAGCCAGGGCGGCCGAACAGGCAGTGCAACTGCAGAAAACCTTCGGCGACAGCCTGCTGGCGCTGACCGCACTGGCCGACCAGGTCAAGGACCTGCGCACCATGGCCAGCAAGCGTGGCCTGGACGCCGGCGCGCTGCGCGAAGAAATCAACCAGAGCCTGAAAACCACGTTCGATCGCAACAGCAAAGTGCTGGGTTTCTGGCTGTCGTTCGAACCCAACAGCCTGGATGGCAAGGACAGCGAATTCGTCGATGACAAAGCGCGCGCCTCCAACGAAAAAGGGCGCTTCTCCAGTTATTGGAGCCGTGCCGGCGGCGAAGGCTTGAACACCGTCATGGTCGAAGAGGACCTGAACAAGACCACCCTCACCCTCAACGGTACGCCCTACAACATCTGGTACACCTGCCCACGGGACACCCGCACTACCTGCCTGCTGGACCCGTATGAAGACACAGTGGGGGGCAAAAAGGTGCTGATGACCACCATCGCTTCGCCGCTGATCGTCGACGGCAAACTCATCGGCGTCATCGGTGTGGACATTGCCCTCACCGCCCTGCAAGCCACCACCGACGCCGCACAGAAAGACCTGTTCAACGGCGCGGCGCACCTGGAGATTCTTTCCAGTACCGGCCTGATTGCCGCCTACAGCGGCGAACCGGACAAGGTCGGCAAGAACCTGATCGACACCCTTGGCGCCGAAGGCAAGGAAATCGTGCAATTGCTGGCCAGTGACAACCGCATGATCCGTGAACAGGGCGACACCATTCGCGCCGTGTACCCGGTCAAGCCACTCGCCGATGCCAAGCCATGGGGCGTGGTGATCAAACTGCCCAAAAGCGTGATGCTGGCCGATAACGTCAAGCTGCAGGCGGTACTCGACGACGCCCAGGCCAGCGGCACGCTCAAGGCCTTGCTGGTCGGCGCCGCCGCCGGCCTGCTCGGCTTGCTGCTGATCTGGCTCACCGCCACCGGCGTGACCCGCCCGATCAACAGCGTGGCCGCCATGCTCAAGGACATCGCCAGCGGCGACGGCGATCTCACCCAGCGCCTGGCCTATGCCAAGAAAGATGAACTGGGCGAGTTGGTGAACTGGTTCAACCGCTTCCTCGACAAACTGCAACCAACCATCGCGCAGATCAAGCAAAGCATCACCGAAGCCCGTGGCACGGCTGACCAGTCCTCGGCCATCGCACGCCAGACCAGCGAAGGCATGCAGGTGCAGTTCCGCGAAATCGACCAGGTGGCCACGGCGTCCAACGAAATGAGCGCCACCGCCCATGACGTCGCCAACAGCGCCTCCAATGCCGCCAGCGCGGCACGCGGCGCCGACCACTCGGCCCGTGAAGGCATGTCGATCATCGAGCAGAGCACCCGCGACATCACCACCCTCGCCGAAGAAGTCAGCAAGGCGGTGGGCGAAGTCGAAGCCCTGGCGGTCAACAGCGAACAGATCGGTTCAGTCCTGGAAGTGATCCGCAGCATTGCCGAGCAAACCAACCTGCTGGCGCTCAACGCGGCGATCGAAGCCGCACGCGCCGGGGAAAGCGGCCGGGGGTTTGCGGTGGTGGCCGACGAAGTGCGCAACCTGGCCAAGCGCACCCAGGATTCGGTGGAGGAAATCCGCCAGGTGATCGAACGTATCCAGAGCGGCACCCGTGGCGTGGTGGCAACCATGCACTCGAGCCAGAGCCAGGCCCAGAGTAACGCAGGGCAGATCCATCAAGCCGCGCAGGCCCTGGGCAAGATCAGTGATGCCGTGACGGTGATCAGCGACATGAACCTGCAAATCGCCAGCGCCGCCGAGCAGCAAAGCGCCGTGGCCGAAGAGGTCAACCGCAACGTCTCGGCGATCCGCACCGTGACCGAAACCCTCACTGGCCAGGCCACCGAGTCGGCGGCCATCAGCAGCCAGCTCAATGCGTTGGCCAGCCAGCAGATGAAACTCATGGATCAGTTCAAGGTGTAAGACACACCAACGGTCAAATGTGGGAGGAGGCTTGCCCCCTCCCACATTTTGACCGCCTACTGCTTAGAGACCCGTCCAGGCCTGCACAAACGCCGCCACATCTTCCTTCGGCGCCGTACGCGGCGGGTTCTGCGGTGTACCCAAATAAAGGAAGCCAATCACCTCCTCATCCGCCGTCAGCCCCAGGCCTTTGGCGACATGAGCCGAGTAGGACAGTTCACCCGTGCGCCACACCGCACCAATCCCCTGGGCATAGGCCGCCAGCAGAATACCGTGGGCCGCGCAGGCGGCTGCCAACAGTTGTTCAGACTTGGGCACCTTGAAGTGTTCCTGCAGGCGGGCAATCACCACCACCACCAGCGGCGCCCGCAGCGGGCCGTTCTGGGCCTTGTCGATGACAGCCTGGGGAGCATCGGCGTCCTGCAGGCGAGCGGCTTCGGCCAACAGCGTGCCCATCTGCTCACGGGCGGCACCTTCCACGGTGAGGAAACGCCAAGGGCGCAGTTGGCCGTGGTCGGGCGCACGCATGGCTGCGGCGAACAGCACATCGCGCTGCTCCTGGGTCGGTGCCGGTTCCAGCAAACGCGGCACGGAAACACGGTTGAGCAAAGCGTCGAGAGCCTGCATTGGCCACCTCCAGAAAAAAATGTGCGGTCATTCTAGCGGGAATGAATCGGGATGCCACCAAACGATAATTGCTCTTATTCAATCCGCCCCGCCCTGTTAGACTTTGCGACCTTATTTTCAGCCTTGGTCCGGGAAACTCGATGTTTCGTTCGCTTTTTCGCCTGTGCGCAGCGTTGATGGCCTTGAGCCTGGCCGCCTGCGACGACGCCCCACGCTTCACCAAGGCCGAGCCGGGTGAAGCGCGAGCGGGCGGCGCGACGACGGTGAACAAGCGCGACCAGAATGCGTTTTCCCTGCCCTCGGCCAACCTGTCGCCCACGCGCCGCCTGGATTTCAGCGTGGGCAACAGCTTCTTCCGCAGCCCCTGGGTGATCGCGCCGTCCACCACCACCGCCCGCGATGGCCTGGGCCCGCTGTTCAATACCAACGCCTGCCAGAACTGCCATATCAAGGACGGCCGTGGCCACCCGCCGCTGCCCGACGCGGCCAATGCGGTGTCGATGCTGGTGCGCCTGTCGATTCCCCTGTCTACCCAGGACCAGCCGCCCTACGCCAAGCTCATCGAGCAAGCCGGGGTGGTACCCGAGCCCGTCTACGGCGGGCAACTGCAGGACATGGCGGTGCCCGGCGTGCCGCCGGAAGGCAAGGTGCGCGTCGACTACACGCCGGTCAACGTCACCTTCAAGGACGGCACCGTCGTCGAGTTGCGCAAGCCCGACCTGCAAATCACCCAGCTCGGCTATGGCCCGATGCACCCGGACACGCGCTTCTCCGCACGCATCGCCCCACCGATGATCGGCCTGGGCCTGCTCGAAGCCATCAGCGACGCGGACATCCTGCGAAATACCGACCCGAAGACCGCCGACGAGGAAGCCCTCGTCGGCCGCGCGAATCGGGTCTGGGATGACGCCGAGCAAAAAACCGTACTCGGGCGTTTTGGCTGGAAAGCCGGGCAACCCAATCTCAATCAACAAAATGTTCACGCGTTCTCTGGTGATATGGGCCTTACCACCTCCCTGAGACCCTTCGATGACTGCACCGACGCCCAAGTCGCCTGCAAACAGGCACCCAACGGCAATGGCCCCGATGGCGAGCCGGAAGTCAGCGACAACATCCTGCGCCTGGTGCTGTTCTATACGCGCAACCTGGCAGTGCCCGTGCGCCGCGACGTCGACACGCCGCAGGTGCTGGCCGGGAAAAACCTGTTCTACCAGGCCGGTTGCCAGGGTTGCCATAAACCGACGTTCACCACCGCTGCGAATGCCGCCGAACCCGAGTTGGCCAACCAGGTGATTCGCCCCTACAGCGACCTGCTGTTGCACGACATGGGGCCAGGCCTGGCCGACAACCGCACGGAATTCAAGGCCGGTGGCCGCGACTGGCGCACGCCGCCGTTGTGGGGCATCGGCCTGACGCAGACCGTCAGTGGCCATACCCAGTTCCTGCATGACGGCCGCGCCCGCAACCTGCTCGAAGCCGTGCTGTGGCACGGCGGCGAAGCACAAGCGGCGCAGCAGCATGTGTTGTCCTTCAA
This sequence comes from Pseudomonas sp. GV047, assembly GCF_003058245.1. Lineage (NCBI taxonomy): Bacteria > Pseudomonadati > Pseudomonadota > Gammaproteobacteria > Pseudomonadales > Pseudomonadaceae > Pseudomonas > Pseudomonas sp. GV047. The sequence goes on from NZ_QCWA01000013.1 coordinate 52,759, forward strand.
TGCCGAGCAGCGCGCTGCGTTGCTGGCGTTCCTGAATTCTTTATAAGCTTCGCCCCAATTACAGAAGGGAGCTCGACATGTTCCGTCCCAAGTTGTTGTTCACCAGCCTGGCCGCCCTCGCCCTGGGCGCCTGCTCGCCACAAGACCCGCAAGCCGTGACCTCGGCGGCGATCGCCAAGCAGGTGATCCTGCCGACCTACAGCCGCTGGGTCGAAGCCGACCGTCAGTTGGCCGTCAGCGCCCTCGCCTACTGCCAGGGCAAGGAAAGCCTGGACACTGCCCGCGCCGACTTCCTCCACGCGCAAAAAGCCTGGGCCGAGTTGCAACCGCTGCTGATCGGCCCGCTGGCCGAGGGCAACCGCTCGTGGCAGGTGCAGTTCTGGCCGGACAAGAAGAACCTGGTGGGCCGCCAGGTCGAGCAACTGGTCGCCGCCCAGCCGCAGATCGACGGTGCCGCACTGGCCAAGTCCAGCGTGGTGGTGCAGGGCCTGTCGGCCTACGAATACATCCTCTACGACGCCAGGACCGACATCGCCGACGAGGCGCAGAAAGCCCGTTACTGCCCGCTGCTGGTGGCCATCGGTGAGCGCCAGAAAGCCCTGGCCGAAGAGATCCTGGCCAGTTGGAACAGCACCGACGGCATGCTCGCGCAGATGAGCAAGTTCCCGAACCAGCGCTACGCTGATTCCCACGAAGCCATCGCCGATCTGCTGCGCGTACAAGTGACCGCACTGGACACCCTGAAGAAAAAACTCGGCACGCCCATGGGCCGCCAGACCAAGGGCATCCCGCAGCCGTTCCAGGCCGATGCATGGCGTAGCCAGTCGTCCCTGCAAAGCCTGGAAGCCAGCCTCGCCGCCGCCCAGACCGTGTGGGTGGGCGTGGACAACAAGGGCCTGCGTGGTTTGCTGCCGGCGGATCAGAAGCCGTTGGCCGACAAGATCGACGCAGCCTATGCGGCCGCGCTGAAACTGTTCGCCAGCAACCAGCGTACCCTCAACGAACTGTTGAACGATGACGCCGGGCGCCAGCAGCTCAACGACATCTACGACAGCCTCAACGTCGTCCACCGCCTGCACGAAGGCGAGCTGGCCAAGGCGCTGGGGATTCAACTGGGCTTCAATGCCAACGACGGTGACTGATGATGCTCAGGCGACAGGCTTTGGCGATCGGCAGCGTGCTGCTCAGCGCACTCACGTTGGGTGGCTGGACGCTGTTCAAAGGGAAAGGCAAGCGCCCGCTGCTGCTGTCGGCCCGCGATGATGCAGACGGCAAGCACTATGCCGTGGGCTTTCAGCTGGACGGCAAGCAGGTGTTCGCCACCCAGGTCGGCCAGCGCTGCCACGACATCATCAACCACCCGACGCTGCCGATTGCGCTGTTTGTTGCCCGCCGCCCGGGCACCGAGAGTTACCTGATCGACCTGCGCGATGGCGCGCTGTTGCAAACCCTCACCTCGAACGCCAACCGCCACTTCTATGGCCATGCGGTCATCCACAAGAGCGGCGATTGGCTGTACGCCACCGAGAACGACACGTCCGATCCCGGCCGTGGCCTGCTCGGTGTGTACAAGTTCGAAGGCGAGCGCCTGGTGCACAGCGGCGAGATCTCCACCCATGGCATCGGCCCGCACCAGGTGTCGTGGATGCCCGACGGCGAAACCCTGGCGGTGGCCAACGGCGGCATTCGCACCGAAGCCGAAAGCCGCGTGGAGATGAACCTCAACGCGATGGAACCGAGCCTGGTGCTGATGCACCGTGACGGCACGCTGATCAGCAAGGAAACCCTCGGCCAGCAGATGAACAGCGTGCGCCATATGGGCATCGCCAGCGATGGCACCCTTCTCACCGGCCAGCAGTTCATGGGACCGTCCCAGGAGCGCTCCGAGTTGCTGGCGATCAAGCGCCCGGGCGAGCCGTTCATGGCGTTCCCGGTGGCCGATGAGCAGTTGCAGGCCATGGGGCATTACACCGCCAGCGTCGCCGTGCACAGCGAATTGCGCCTGGTGGCGTTGACCGCACCCCGTGGCAACCGCTTCTTTATCTGGGACATGGACACTGCCGAGCTGCGCCTGGATGGACCGCTGCCCGACTGCGCAGGCGTCGGTGCAGTGGCAGACGGGTTTGTCGTCACCTCGGGCCAAGGGCGTTGCCGCTACTACGATTGCCGCCAGAAACAGTTGGTCGCCAAACCGTTGGAATTGCCGGCAGGGCTCTGGGATAACCACCTGCATCTGATCTGAGCTGCGTAGATACCGCCTAGCCAACGCCGCGCCCCCGTAGCAGCCGCGTTGCGGATAAGGTTTGAAAGGCAAAAAAAAGGGCCTCGCATCGCAAGGCCCTTCTTCGGGGGTTTGAATCGTTTCAACTCTGCGGCCTCATCCCTTGGGACATCCCAAACATGAACAACAGCAACTCATGATCAGGCTTGACCGCCGCACTCGCCTTGGCGACCCGGGGCAGCAGGCATTGCCCGCCGCCTTGCACCGCACTGAGTACCTGTGTGCGAGGTTGCTCCCATGCGGCCAGGGCCAGGGCGGCAATGCCCATCGCCCCGACCAGGAACAGACCTCGTGCTATTTCTAGCTTCATCTGGTTAAACCCTTGATAGCGCTGCCAAACGCCGCTTCATAAAAGTAGCTGAGTTTTTCCCAGTCGGTGCTGTTCCACGACGAATGGCGACGCAGCTGCAACATGTCATGGGAGGCTGCCCGATAAGCGGTCAAGCGCTGGCGGCATTTCTCGAAGTCCAGCAGCGCCACTTCCACCTGGGCCGAGTCGCCCTCGCCCGTCACCCGCACGAAAATATGCTTGATGTACAGGCAACCGTGCTGCCAGCGTCCCTTGTGCATGCGGGCCAGGGTAGCGGCCAACGCCTTGAGCAAGCGCTCGTGCACCTGCTCGCCATACTGTTCGCGACCACCGGCGGCGTACCAGTTTTCAATTTCGTCGAAGCCGTCGAGGGCGGCGGTCACCAGCAGCGCCTTCCAGCGGTGCTCGGGGTCACGACGCGCCTCACAAAAGACCATTTCGGGCACGCGAACATCCAGCAGTCGCAGGCCCCTGAGGGCATCCCGCTCGCGCAGCACCGTGGGGCGTCCGAACGGGTGCAGCCAACTGCGGTAGATATGGCCCGTCTGGCGCTTGCTGTAGAGCAAACGGCCATTAGCGGTCATGACCCGCTGTACACCACTTTCACCGCCACGCCGGCGATTGGGCTCTTCGACCCATTCGCCTTGCTGACGCCAGAAATAATCGAAGCGTTCTTCGGGAGCTACGTGACTGCCTGCTACGCACTCAACTGCCATCCTGTTACCTCTTGCGCAATACATACACCCGCCACATGGCGTAGAGCGGTATGAAGTCCAGGGATTCCTGAACACGGAATCCGGCTTGCTCGAACTCTGATTCAACAGTAGCAGCCGGTAACACAAATCTGTTCTGGTAACCTTCCTGCTCACCTGTCTTGCGACGCTTTCCTTCCAGACGCTTGCGTTTCCAGGCTTTGAAATTGCCATCGACCCACAGCGAAATGATCACGCTGTCACGGGTAACCCGCTGAAACTCCCGCAGAATTGCCTGACGGTGCGCCGGATCACCGATGTGGTGGAGCAGGCGCATACAGAAAATGCTGTCGACCGAGTTATCCGGCAAATCGATATCGAAGGCAGATGTCTGCAAGGGCCGTACCCGTTTCACCACTTCTGCGGGCTGGGCGGCCATCGCGACCTTCAACATGGAGGCCGAATTGTCGGCGCCGATGATCACACGGTTGGGTTTTTCCGCCAGCAGCGGCCAGAAGCGCCCGGCGCCACACGGCAGGTCCAGCACCAGGCCTGGCTCGCCGGCCATCGCCAACGCGCCACGGGCCAGTTGCTCGTCGCGTTTGTGGGACAACCGGCGCGCCAGATTGTCCTGATGCTTGAGCAAATATTCGTGGGCGTGCTGGTCGTCGTACTTTTCGGAAAATTCGAGCTTGATCGGGGTAGGCATCAACGGATCTCCTGTTGCTGATGCCTACAACCTTAAGCAGCGTCCTGTGATCAACAGGTCAACCCCTTGTGAAAAACTTGTCCTGTCCAATCCCATACATTTCAAGACTTTACAGACACAAGCAATATCATGGGGCCATCTTCGCCGATTTACGGGGATCTCTGGCAGGATAACGGCAGGGGGAACGCTCAGGCGTTGACCTGACTCAACTGGACGTGAAAGCGACAGCCATTGGGCTCCATGGTGCTGAGGGTAACGCTCCAGCCCTGGTTCTCGCAGATGCGCTGGACCAGTGACAACCCCAACCCCAGGCCCTCACCGCGCTTCTCACTGCCGCGGACGAACGGCTCGAACATCGCTTCGCGCTTGTCTTCGGGAATGCCGACGCCGCTGTCTTCCACCACAAACCCGGTCGGCTCCAGGGTCAGCCGGATGAAGCCGCTTTCGGTGTAATGCAGGGCATTGCGCAACAGGTTGCCCATCACGGCATGCAGGAAGGTCGCGTTGTAGCGCGTATCCAGCGGGTCGCCCGGCTGGTAGATCAACTCCAGGCCCTTGTGCTCGATGGGCTCGCGCCAGATGCCGAGCAGATCATCAGCGACCTGGGACAGATTGGCCTTGGGTGACATGCTGCCGTCATCATGTTGAGCCCGGGCCAGCATCAGGAAGGTTTGTACCAGTTCGCGCATTTCTTCGCAGGCCCGGGCGATTCGCTCGACCTGGTTACGCCCACGCTGATCGATAGCCGGGTTTTCCAGCAACAATTCGCAGGAGCTGGCCAGGACCATCAAAGGCGTGCGCAGTTCGTGGCTGACATCGCTGGTGAACAACTGCTCACGGGACAATGCCTGGCGCAGGCGCCCCAGCGTGGCGTCGAAGGCCACCGCCAGCTCACCCACTTCGTCGGCTGCGTAGTCCGGGGCCAGGGGCGGCGCCAGGCCCAGCAACTGGTCGCGGTGCCGCACCTGGCGGGCCAGGCGCACCACCGGCGCCATCACTTTACGGGCCAGTACCCAGCCGAGGAATACCGCCAGCGCCAGGCTGAGCACGAAGCCCACCAGCACCACGGCAAACAGCACGCGCTCGCGCTCTTCGAAATCGCTTTGATCCTGCAGCAGCACATAGCGCCGACCGTCGACCACTTCGACCATGGCGTGGTACGACAGCGCCTCGCGAAACACCTCATGAAACCCTGGTTCCAGATGCCGCAGGTCCTTGGGCAATTCAAAATCCCCCGGGCCACCGCTGAAGTAAAACAGCTGGTCGGGCTCGGGCCGGTGCCGCCAGTCCTCGACGGTGTCCATCAGCAGCAGGCGCTGCAGGTCACCGCCCAAGCCTGCCGAGATCAGCTTCTCTTCCACCAGGTGCACGGTGGCGACGATGCCCATGGCGAAGGCCCCCGCCACCAACGCACTCATCAAGGCAAAGGCGATGATGATCCGCTGGGCAAGGCTTTGCTTAAACTCCATCACGGCCCTCGGCCAGGCGGTAACCCACACCATGCACGGTTTGCAGCAACGGCTTGGCGAACGGCTTATCGATCACCTGGCGCAATTGGTGCACGTGGCTGCGCAGGCTGTCGCTGTCCGGGCAGTCATCGCCCCACAGGGCCTCTTCCAGCACTTCCCGACGCAGTACGTGGGGACTTTTCTGCATCAAGACCGCGAGCAGCTTGAGGCCGACCGGGTTGAGCTTGAGCAGGCGCCCTTCGCGGGTCACTTCCAGGGTATCGAGGTCGTAATTCAGATCGGCCACTTGCAGGGCGCGGCGACCGCCGCCTTGGGCACGGCGCAGCACCGCTTCGATGCGCGCGGCCAGTTCCGACAGGGCAAACGGTTTGAGCAAGTAATCGTCGGCACCGGACTTGAAGCCCTGCAGCCGGTCATCCAACTGGTCGCGGGCGGTGAGCATGATCACTGGCGTGTCGCGGCGGGCGTCTTCACGCAGGCGCTTGCACAAGGTGTAGCCATCGATGCCAGGCAGCATGATGTCGAGCACGATCAAGTCGTAATGCTCGGTGGCGGCCAGGTGCAGGCCCGACAAACCGTCCTGCGCACAGTCCACGGTGTAGCCTTTTAGCCCCAGGTAGTCGGCCAGGTTGGCCAGAATATCGCGGTTGTCTTCAACCAATAGAATTCGCATGGGCAGTGTCTCCGTACGCGGTAACGGCCGTGTTGGCTCGCGCAGCTTAAGGCCAAGTGTGGCTCAGGGATAGAGCGGAAAGGCGTACCAATAAAGGTTTTCAACCGATTCGGCCTACCAACGAGTTTTTCACTATAGCTTCACAAACTGACTACAGTGTCAGGCAGAAGATCGCCACCCATTGATATAAGGAACATGGACATGGGGTTTCTCAAGACGGCGCCAATGCGCTATCTGCTGTTGGTAACCGGTGCCTGGCTGGTTATTTTCCTGCTCACTCGCAGCGTGCTGCTCATCACCCATTTGGATGAAGTCGGCGGCAACCTGCTGCCGGTGTTTGGCGTGGGCCTGCTATACGACCTGGGCTTCCTCGCCTACGCGGCACTGCCGCTGGGCCTGTATTTGCTGCTGTGCCCGCCCGCGCTGTGGCGCCGTCGCGGTCACCGCTGGTTCCTGCAGGCCGTGCTCACCGTCAGCCTGTTCGCCATGCTGTTTACCTCGGTGGCCGAGTGGCTGTTCTGGGATGAGTTCGGCGTGCGCTTCAACTTCATTGCCGTCGATTACCTGGTGTACTCCGACGAGGTGTTGAACAACCTGCTCGAGTCCTACCCGATCGGCAAACTGCTGAGCCTGCTCGCCATGCTGGCGATTGTCTTGAGCCTGGCCTTGCGCAAACCGTTCAATGCAGCGATGAGCGCCCCACTGCCGCCGATGCGTGGCCGGCTAGTGAATGCCTTGGCCCTGTTGGTCGTTGCCGGCCTCAGCCTGCAACTGATCAGCCAGGACAGCCCGCGTGCTCAGGGCGGCAATGCCTACAAGAACGAACTGGCCAGCAATGGTCCGTATCAGTTTTTCGCCGCATTCCGTAACAACGAACTGGATTACCCACAGTTCTACAAAACCCTGCCGACTGAGGTTATCGCCACGCAACTGCGTGCAGAGCTGAGCGAACCCAACGCCCGCTTTATCGGCCAGGACCCGCTGGATATCCGCCGCGCCATCACCAATCCGGGCACGCCGCGCAAACCCAATGTCGTGCTGGTGACCATCGAAAGTTTCAGCGCCAAGTACATGGGCAGCAACGGCGACGAGCGCAACCTCACGCCTAACCTGGATGCGCTGCGTAAACAGAGCCTGTATTTCAATAATTTCTATGCCACCGGCACCCGCACCGACCGTGGCCTGGAGGCGATCACCCTGGCGATTCCACCCACGCCCGGGCGCTCGATCGTCAAGCGCATCGGTCGTGAAAGCGGCTTCGCCAGCCTGGGGCAACAGCTCACGGCCGTCGGTTACGACAGCGTGTTTGTGTACGGCGGGCGCGGGTACTTCGATAACATGAACGCGTTTTTCAGCGGCAATGGTTATCGCGTCGTGGACCAGAGCAGCGTGCCCGAGTCAGAAATCTCGTTCAAGAACGCCTGGGGCATGGCCGACGAGGACCTGTACAACCAAACCCTGAAACTGGCCGACACCGACTACGCCAAGCAGCAGCCCTTTTTGCTGCAACTGATGACCACCTCCAACCACCGCCCCTACACCTACCCGGATGGGCGTATCGACATCAAATCCGGGAATGGCCGCGACGGCGCGGTGAAATACACCGACCACGCCATCGGCCAATTCCTGGAAGCCGCCCGCCAAAAACCCTGGTTCGATAACACGATCTTCATCTTCGTCGCCGACCACACCGCCGGCAGCGCAGGCAAGGAAGACCTGCCCATCACCAACTACCAGATTCCGCTGTTCATCTATGCGCCCAAGCTGATCGACGCACGGGAAAGCGCACAACTGGCCAGCCAGATCGACCTGGCGCCCACGCTGCTGGGCCTGCTCAACCTGAGCTACGAATCCACCTTCTTTGGTCGCAACCTGTTGCAGGACAACCCACTGCCACCTCGGGTGGTGGTCGGCAACTACCAGCACCTGGGCCTGTTCGACGGCAAGGACCTGGCCATTCTCAGCCCACGCCTGGGCCTGCGCCGCCACGACCAGGCCCTGGGTGAGAGCCAGGAGTTGCGGGTCGGCAGCGATGACCCGTTGATCCAGCGGGCGATCACCTACTACCAGGCCGCCAGCTATGGCTTCAAACAACAGTTGCTGAGCTGGAGAGCGCCCAAGGAAGAGGCCCCGGCACTGAGCACGCGCTAACCAAAACGTCCCGTACAGGTCAGTACGGGACGTTTTTCACCAGGGTCCACCATGGGCACAACCCCCGCCGTCCCCGTCTCCAAACCTCTCAACCTATGGCTCTGCCTGGGCATCCCCGGCGGCGCTGCGCTCCTATTGCTGCTGCTGGAGCTGACCTCACTGGACATGGACCTCGCCAAGCTGTTCTACAACGGTGCGGAGGGCGGTTTCATCGGACGTTACAGTTTCTTCCTCGAAGACATCCTGCATGATCGTGCCAAACAGTTGGTCATCCTGTTCTCGGTCCTGGCGATCCTGGGATTTGCCGGCACGTTTATTCTCCGACGGCTCAAACCCTATCGTCGTGAACTGGGCTGCCTGGTGCTGTCACTCGGGCTGGCGACCGCGTTTGTCGCTCCGCTGAAAACCATCACCGGCGTCCAGTGCCCGTGGAGCGTCCAGGAATTCGGCGGTCAGGAAACCTACAGCAAATTGCTGAGCCCTCGCCCGCCCACCGATAAACCCGGGCGCTGCTGGCCAGGCGGTCATGCCGCCACCGGGTTCGCCTTGTTTGCCCTGTTTTTTGCACTGCGTGACCGGCAGCCACGGGTGGCGCGCTACGCATTCATCTTCGCCGTCGGCTTGGGCAGCGTGTTTTCCGTCAGCCGCATGATGCAAGGCGCACACTTCTTTTCCCATAACGTGTGGACGGCAATTTTCTGCTGGCTGATCTGCCTGGGGCTGTATTGCCTGTTGCTGTACCGGCCCTCCACGCGCGCAACGCCCACCTGAAGCCAAAGACAGCGCCCACAAAAAAGCCCCGCCTGCATCACTGCAGGCGGGGCTTTTTCAGTACAGGGGTAAGGCTGGCTTACATCATGCCGCCCATGCCACCCATGCCGCCCATGTCTGGCATACCGCCGCCAGCCGAGCCTTCAGCCTTCGGCTTGTCAGCGATTGCAGCTTCGGTGGTCAGGATCAGACCACCGATGGAGGCTGCGGCCTGCAGCGCGGAACGAGTCACCTTGGTAGGGTCCAGGATGCCCATTTCGATCATGTCGCCGTAGACGCCAGTCGCAGCGTTGTAACCGTAGTTACCTTTGCCGTTCTTGACTTCGTTGACCACAACGCTTGGCTCGTCGCCGGAGTTGGCAGCGATCTGGCGCAGCGGTGCTTCAACCGCACGACGCAGCACAGCGATACCGACGTTCTGGTCAGCGTTGTCGCCGGTCAGGTTGGTCAGGGCTTCCAGGGCACGGATCAGCGCAACGCCACCGCCAGGTACCACGCCTTCTTCGACGGCTGCGCGGGTTGCGTGCAGGGCGTCTTCAACGCGGGCTTTCTTCTCTTTCATTTCAACTTCGGAACCCGCGCCAACCTTGATCACTGCAACGCCGCCGGACAGTTTGGCCAGGCGCTCTTGCAGTTTTTCACGGTCGTAGTCCGAGGACGTCTCGGCAACCTGGGCACGAATCTGAGTGATGCGCGATTGGATGTCGCCGTCAACGCCAGCACCGTCAACGATGATGGTGTTTTCCTTGGAGATGGTCACGCGCTTGGCGCTACCCAGGTTTTCCAGGGTGGCGCTTTCCAGGCTCAGGCCGATCTCTTCGGAGATAACGGTACCGCCGGTCAGGACGGCGATGTCCTGCAGCATGGCCTTGCGACGGTCGCCGAAGCCTGGAGCCTTGACGGCTGCGACTTTAACGATGCCACGCATGTTGTTCACAACCAGTGTCGCCAGGGCTTCGCCTTCAACGTCTTCGGAAACGATCAGCAGTGGGCGGCCGGCTTTGGCAACGGCTTCCAGCACTGGCAGCATTTCGCGGATATTGGAGATCTTCTTGTCGACCAGCAGGATCAGCGGGCTGTCCAGCTCGGCAACCATGGTTTCCGGCTTGTTGACGAAGTACGGGGACAGGTAGCCACGGTCGAACTGCATGCCTTCGACAACCGACAGTTCGTTTTCCAGGCCAGTGCCTTCTTCAACGGTGATCACGCCTTCTTTACCGACTTTTTCCATGGCTTCGGCAATGATGTCGCCGATGGAGCTGTCGGAGTTGGCGGAGATGGTGCCTACCTGGGCGATAGCCTTGGTGTCGGCGCAAGGCTTGGACAGGTTCTTCAGCTCAGCGACGATGGCGATGGTGGCCTTGTCGATGCCGCGCTTGAGGTCCATCGGGTTCATGCCGGCAGCAACGGCCTTGTAGCCTTCGTTGACGATCGCCTGAGCCAGAACGGTGGCGGTGGTAGTACCGTCGCCTGCGTCATCGTTGGCACGGGAGGCAACGTCTTTGACCAGCTGCGCGCCCATGTTTTCGAAACGGTCTTCCAGTTCGATTTCTTTGGCGACGGAAACGCCGTCCTTGGTGATGGTCGGAGCGCCGAAGCTCTTCTCGATGATCACGTTACGGCCTTTCGGGCCCAGGGTCGCTTTTACTGCGTCAGCCAGGATGTTGACACCGGTGAGCATTTTCTTACGGGCGGAATCGCCGAATTTAACTTCTTTAGCAGCCATGATCGATATTCCTTAAATACTTTGTAGTAACGGGAAAATGAGCGGGGAAATCAGTCTTCCAGAACGGCGAGAATCTCGTTCTCAGCCATAACCAGCAGGTCTTCGCCGTCGACTTTCACAGTGTTGCTGCCGGAGTAAGGGCCAAATACAACCTTGTCACCGACTTTAACGGCCAGCGCACGTACGTCACCGTTTTCCAGAGTCTTGCCTGGGCCTGCAGCGACGATCACACCGTGGTTGGCTTTTTCAGCAGCCGAACCTGGCAGAACGATACCGCCAGCGGTTTTCTTTTCTTCTTCGCTGCGACGGATTACGACGCGGTCGTGCAGAGGACGAAGCTTGCTCATTGTCGATCTCTCCTAATTGTGTTTTTCATCGGCCGGTATCGATACCGGCGGGTTGTATTCCGGCAGTGCCGGTCGCGGTTCGCTGGGCGAAACACGGAAGTCTGTCCGGTGTCGCCACCAGAAACCTTGCGGTGACCGTTACATAAGGGCGCATAAGCTTATTACAAGGGGCCGGCGATGATTTTTTTTGCGTCTGCCAGCCTATGAAAGCAGCACGGCACCCGAAGGTGCCGTGCCAGTGAAGCGGTTATTTGCTGTCGCGGTGTTCGAACTCGCCTTCGATCACGTCGCCTTCTCGCCCCAACGGTTGGCGCGGAGCCGGGCCGCCACGGGGTTGCAGGTCGTCGGCGAACGCACGTTGGCGAAGAGCGGCCTCTTCGGCGCGCTGGCGCATCTTGCCCGCCAGCAATTTGCGGGTGAACGGCAGCAGCATCACCAGGCCCACTACGTCGCTGATAAAGCCGGGCAGGATCAACAGGCCGCCCGCCAACGCCATCATCAGGCCTTCGAGCATGGTCTGGGCCGGCAGTTCGCCGCGGTTCAGGCTCTCACGGGCGCGCAGCGCCGTGGCCAGGCCGGCGACACGCAGCACCAGGACGCCGAGCATCGAGCCGAGAATGATCAGCAACAGGGCCGGGAAAAACCCGATCGCACCGCTGACTTGAACGAATACGAACAGCTCCAACACCGGGAACAGCAGAAAGAGCAATAAAAAAGGGCGCATCAAAAGGTTCCTCAACGCAAGAATGCCTTGCCAGTCCACCTTAGATGACGTCGCCGTTTCGTGAATTCAAGCTTCAGCGGCGGCTTTTTTCGGCCAGACCTCAGCGTGGGCCAATGAAACCAGGGCTTCGCGTACTTGTGTCGGCGTGTTGCAAGATGCCGCAAACGGCAGCCAGTGCAAAGCCTGGCCGATGCGCAGGTGCAGGCCTTCGCTGTCGATGCCGGCCAATTGCGCAGGTTCGAAAGCAGGCAAGCCGGCCAACTCGACGTAGTGGGCAATGGCCTTGGTGTGGTCGCTGTTCATGTGCTCGATCATGCTGCGCTCGGCCTTGCCCGCGAAGGGGTTGGCCAGGGTCAATTGGTCGATCCAGTGAATCGCGCCAAACCCGCCGATATAACGGTGGCGCACCGGCTTGAGCACCCAGAAATCGAAATCGTGGGCCTGGTGGTAGTTGGCCGAATCGGGGAAGTAGCGGTAATAGCGCTCGGCCGCTGCTTCGATGGCGGCCGGGTCCTCGAGTTTCTCGGCTTCGGCCAGGTAGGTCAGGCGCCCCACGGCCTGCACGTCATCCGCTTCGCGCTCGCCGACCAGCAGCGAGCACTTGGGATCTTTTTGCAGGTTATGGGTGTGCTGGGCAATACGGCTGATCAGGATCAGCGGGCGGCCCTGCTCGTCGAGGCAATACGGCACGACCGAGCCGAACGGAAAGCCGGGCATGGCCTTGGAGAGTGTGGAGAGAGCCCCACGGTATTCCTTGAGCAACAGCTCTCGGGCGTTCTTGGCAACCTGCGCGCTCAACGTATGACTCCTCGGGTATTCAGCCGCCCATAGCGTATGGGAATGGATCTCAACACAAGGTAATCAATCTACGCGCCGGTTGCCAGGGCTCGATTACCAGGCGACGCCGAAGCCTGCGGTATAGCGGGTTTTGCTCAGGCTGCTTTCCGAATCGCCGCTGATCACGTCGCGCTCGGCCTTGAGGTTGAGCGATGCCCACTCTGTGACTTTATAGCGCAGGCCCATTTCCGCATCCAGGGAGTACTCGGCCGGGCCGTCGATAGGCTTGCCCACCTCGCCATTGGTGAAGAACTCAACGGTCTTGCCCACCAGGTAGCGGTTGTAGTTCCACTTCATGGCCAGGGAATAGAAGTTGTCCTTGCCGCCATCGGCGTACTCGTAATCGGTGCGGTTGACCAGCGAGCCGAGGGAGAATGCCCCCAGCTCGTCGTCCCAGAACTGGTAGCCCGGGCCGGTACCGACGGTACGTTGGCGCGCCAGGTCTTCAACCTTGTCGCGTTTGTAGGTCAGGCGCCCCTGCCAGAACCAGTGCTCGGTGATGAAGCGGTCCAGGTCATACTCCAGCGCCCAGTTGTCGGTGGTGGTGACGTCGTCCTGGAACTCGCGGTTGTATTCGCCCTGCCCGGTATGGCGCCATTGGCCATGGCGCGCGGTGGTCTTGAAGTCGATGTCGTAGTCGTTGGTGTCTTTTTCGGCGCGCTTGTAGTCCAGCGCCATGTCGACATTGCCCTTCCACACCAGGTCTTCGATCACCGGCTTGGGCTTGATGATCTGCTGGATACTTGCCAGCTCGACGGTCTTGGGCGCCTCGCCATTGGCCAGCACCACCTTGCCATCGTCCGCCGCCTGCAGGGACTTGGCCTTCTCGCCGGTGTAGGCGTCCTGCTTGACCAGCAGCTCCTGGTCGCTCTCCAGGGTTTTCACCTGCTTCCAGTCCACCGGAATGGCGCCGGCGTAGTCGGTCTGGATCAGCAGCTTGCCACCGTCGAAGACCTTGATCTTGCCGGTCAGGCGGTCACCGTTTTTTAACCAGACGGTATCGGCCAGCAGGGGCGTGGAGGCACTGAAGACAGCGAGGCACAGCAGGGTTCTGGACAACATAAGCGGATGGGGAGCTCAAGGTTGGCGAAAAGGGGCGATTATCGTGTTAGATAGCTAGGACTGACTCAAGGATTTGTGTTGAGTTCAATTCTCAACAGCATACTTACAGACGTTTCTTACAAAAGACCGACGATCCCAACGGATATGCCCACAGTGAATCAGCCTGCCGATGCCCCGCAAACCCCCGCCGAAATGCGCCGCACCGCGCTGTACCTGACCCTGGCGCAAGTCCCCGCCGGTTGCGTGGTGAGTTACGGCGAGCTGGCGCAACTGGCCGGGCTGGGGCGCGCCGCGCGCTGGGTGGGTCGTACCTTGAGCCAACTTCCCGAGGGCACCACATTACCCTGGCATCGTGTGCTGGGTGCCGGTGGTCGGATAAGTCTGCCGGTGGGCAGCGCCTCGGGCGACGAGCAACGGGCGCGCTTGCGCGATGAGGGGGTCACGGTGCGCAACAATCGCGTGGATATTCAGCGCCATGGCTGGCGCCCGGTAGAGCACAGCGGTTAGAGTGCGCGCTTTGTTTCCGTGAATCTGAGGCAGACTCCAGCCCATGCCCCGTAAAACCTGGCGCGCCGCGCTCGCCGCCTATGCCAGCCCCTCGACGTTAGTGCTGTTGTTGCTCGGCTTTGCCGCCGGCTTGCCTTACATGTTGGTGTTCTCGACGCTTTCGGTGTGGCTGCGTGAGGCCGGTGTGGCCCGCGAGACCATCGGCTATGCGAGCCTGATCGGTTTGGCGTATGCCTTTAAATGGGTCTGGTCGCCGCTGCTCGACCAATGGCGCCTGCCACTGCTCGGTAAACTCGGACGTCGTCGCTCCTGGCTGGTGCTTGCACAGTCGCTGGTGATCCTCGGATTGATCGGCATGGGGTTCTGCGACCCGCAGAAACACCTGTCCTGGCTGATCGCTATTGCCGTCGTGGTGGCCTTCGCTTCCGCCACCCAGGACATCGCGGTCGACGCCTATCGCCTGGAAATCGCCGACGACAGCCGCCAGGCTGCCCTGGCCGCCAGCTATATGTCCGGCTACCGCATCGCCGCCCTGCTGGCCACGGCCGGTGCGCTGTTCTTTGCCGAAGGCTTCGGCTCCACCGGCTTCAACTATAAGCACTCGGCCTGGACCGGTACCTATGTGCTGTTCGGCGTGCTGATGATCCCGGCGCTGCTGACCACGCTGTTCATGCGCGAACCGAATGTACCGCTGCGCACCCAGTTGCAGGCCGGGCGCTATAGCTTCGTGCATCAACTGGTGTCGGTGTTTGTGCTGATCGTGTTGCTGGTATCCGTACCGGCGATGTTCACCCAGTTGTTCAACACCGACTTCGCCAGCGTGCTGTTTCACGGCGTCAGCCTGTGGGACTTGCTGATGGACGACCGCGCGTTCCTGCGCGCCATTCTCTATATCATTCTCACCACGCTGTGCCTGTCGGCAATGGGCCGGCGGGGCCTGGCGCCGGTGCTCACGCCGGTCAACGACTTTATCCTGCGCTACCGCTGGCAGGCATTGCTGCTGCTGGGGCTGATCGCCACCTATCGTATGTCCGACACGGTGATGGGCGTGATGGCCAACGTGTTCTACATTGACCAGGGTTTTACCAAGGACCAGATCGCCGGGGTCAGCAAGATCTTCGGCCTGATCATGACCCTGCTCGGCGCCGGCATGGGCGGCCTGCTGATCGTGCGCTTCGGCATCCTGCCGATCCTGTTTATAGGCGGCGTGGCGTCGGCGGGGACCAACCTGCTGTTCGTGATGCTCGCCGACATGGGCCCCGACCTGCAGATGCTGATCTTTACCATCTCCCTGGATAACTTCAGCTCGGGCCTGGCCACGTCGGCATTCGTGGCCTACCTGTCGAGCCTGACCAACCTCAAGTTTTCCGCCACCCAATATGCGCTGCTCAGTTCGATCATGCTGTTGCTGCCGCGCCTGATCGGCGGGTACTCGGGGGTGATGGTGGAGAAGTTCGGGTACCACAACTTCTTCCTGATCACCTGCATGCTGGGCGTACCGACACTGCTGCTGATTGCGTTGCACTGGTATCAGGAAAATCGGCGGATGCGGTTGAATCCGCCGGTAGAGGACTGATTCTGGGGGCCCTTTAAAAGCCAGACCGCGGCGCCCCATCGCGAGCAAGCTCTGCGCCTAAAGACAGCCCTGCATTCTGATGCCTGTACGGCGGCAGTTTGCGCCCGTACAATCCCAAGTCATTTCAAGTTCAAGCAACCGACAACGGCCTACCATGCGTACCAGTCAATATTTGCTCGCCACACAGAAAGAAACGCCTTCCGATGCGGTCGTGATCAGCCACCAGCTGATGCTGCGCGCCGGCATGATTCGCAAACTGGCCTCGGGCCTGTACACCTGGCTGCCCATGGGCTTGAAGGTGATGCGCAAGGTCGAAGCCATCGTTCGCGAAGAAATGAACGCCGCCGGCTCTCTCGAAGTGTTGATGCCGAGCACCCAACCGGCCGAGCTGTGGCAGGAATCCGGGCGCTGGGAAGAGTACGGCCCTGAGTTGCTGCGCTTCAAGGACCGTCATGGCCGCGACTTCTGCGCCGGCCCGACCCATGAAGAAGTGATCACCGACCTGATGCGCAACGAGTTGAGCAGCTATAAACAGTTGCCTCTGAACCTGTATCAGATCCAGACCAAATTCCGCGATGAAATCCGCCCACGCTTCGGTTTGATGCGCGGCCGCGAATTCATCATGAAGGACGCCTATTCGTTCCACGCCGACCAGGCATCGCTGCAGGTCACCTATGACCGCATGCACCAGGCTTACTGCAATGTGTTCACGCGCCTGGGCCTGAAGTTCCGGGCGGTTGAAGCGGACAATGGCTCCATCGGCGGTGCCGGCTCCCACGAATTCCACGTGCTGGCCGAGTCCGGCGAAGACGATATCGCGTTCAGCAACGGTTCCGACTACGCGGCGAACATCGAGAAAGCCGAAGCCGTGCCACGGGAAACCTCCCGTCCAGCCCCGGCTGAAGAACTGCGCCTGGTGGATACGCCAGAGACCAAGACCATCGCGGCCCTGGTGGAGAAATTCAATCTGCCGATTGAAAAGACCATCAAGACCCTGATCGTGCACGCCGAAGAAGAAGGCAAGCTGATCGCCCTGGTGATCCGTGGCGACCACGAACTCAACGAAATCAAGGCCGCCCAGCAACCTGGCGTGGCCAGCCCGCTGGTCATGGCCAGCGATGCCGAACTGCGCGACGCCATTGGCGCCGGTGCCGGTTCCCTCGGCCCGCTGAACCTGCCGCTGCCGATCATCATCGACCGTTCGGTCGAGCTGATGAGCGACTTCGGTATCGGCGCGAACATCGACGACAAGCACTACTTCGGCGTGAACTGGGAGCGTGACCTGCCGGTGCCGACCGTGGCCGACCTGCGCAACGTCGTTGCTGGCGACCCAAGCCCGGACGGCCAGGGCACCCTGGAAATCAAGCGCGGCATCGAAGTCGGGCACATCTTCCAGCTGGGCAACAAGTACAGCAAGGCGATGAAGTGCGAAGTGCTGGGCGAGAACGGCAAGCCGATCACCCTCGACATGGGCTGCTACGGCATTGGCGTTTCCCGCGTGGTTGCCGCTGCCATCGAGCAGAACAACGACGAGAAAGGCATTATCTGGAGTGACGCCCTGGCGCCTTTCCAGGTGGCCCTGGTACCGCTGCGTTACGAAACCGAGCAAGTACGCGAAGCCACCGACAAACTGTACGCCGAACTCACGGCCGCTGGTTTTGAAGTGCTGCTGGATGACCGCGACAAGAAAACCAGCCCGGGCATCAAGTTCGCCGACATGGAGCTGATTGGCATCCCGCACCGGATCGTGGTCAGTGACCGCGGCCTGGCCGATGGCAATCTGGAATACAAGAGCCGGACCGAAGCCGAAGCCCAACCCTTGCCGGTGGCTGACGTGCTGTCTTTCCTCCAGGCGCGTATTCGTCGCTGAAAACCAGATCAAGAGAAGTCATGTTCAAGCGAAACACCAGAGCCCTGGGGGGCGCCGCCTTGTGCGGCGCCCTGCTGGTCAGCGGCTGCGCCAATCAGATGTCGCAACGCAGTGAGCACGAGGAGCGGGTCGAGCGTAAGTTGCTCGACCACAGCCTGCAGATCGATGTAGGCGAACCCAAAGTGCTGGAACTGCCGCAACGCCGGGTTCGCATTCACGAGCAAAAGACCTTTGAGGTCACCGAATTCGAAGTTACCCGTCGTTACGATCGCTACACGCCTTACCAGCCCTGGCGCAAACTCTATGAGATGCCCCTGGGTGCAGTGGCTTTGGTCGCGGGTGCGGGCGCCAACGTGGCGAACATCTTCGCCCTCGGCAACCTGCCGACCAGCATGACCCACGACTGGCTGACCTACGGCGTGGACGGTCTCAACCCGTTCATGAACGTGCAATCCCATGGGCGCGCGCAACAGAACCTGGCGGGTATCGATGAAGTCCAGCGCGACAAACGCGTGGAGTATTCGAGCCTGCCCTGGAGCGAGCGCCCGGTCCAGGTCACCGCCGGCAAACAGACCCATGAGCTGACCACCGACCGCAACGGCGTGCTGCGCCTGAACCTGTTGGACAGCCCGTTTGCCGAGCAGGACCTGAACCGCGTCACGACCTTGAAGATCAGCGTGGAAGATGGCCAGGACGACGTGCACTCGGACTCGACCCTGGCGATCAGCAGCACCCTGCGCGGCAAGTTGCTGGAAGCCCACGGCCTGATCTACGACGACCTGGAAGACGATGAAGTCAGCCAGTGGGTGCACCGGGTCAAGCGCCTGTCGGAGCTGGGCCTGGAGGAAGAAGCCAGCGAACTGGAACAAAGCCTGATCGAACTGACCCGCAATGATCCCGAGCTGCAGCAGGAATTCCTGCAGGCGTTGACCAAGGATGCAGGGCGGTTGGTGGCGGATCCCGGAGCACGCTGAGGCTTCGAAAACGCTGCAGATCCAAATGTGGGAGGGGGCTTGCTTCCTCCCACATTTTTTCCCGGCTTCTACCAGGAGAACTCTAACTGTTCGTTCCCGCCACTCAGGTCCAGCAGCCGCACCCCAATCCCCAACAACCGCACCGGTTTCCCACCGCGATTGAACGCCTGGGTCATCAACTGTTGATAACTCTCCAAATCCCGCGCCGCGCCCGCCTGCTCCAGCGTCGTCTGGGTAAAGTCATGGAACTTCACCTTAACGAACGGCTTGCCCGCCTTGTAGCTGCTGTCGATACGCGCCATGCGCCCTGCCAGGGTCTCCATCAACTCTGGAAGTTTCGCCAGGCAGCTTGAGAGATCCGGCAAATCCACATCGTAGGTATTTTCCACACTGATGGACTGCCGCCGGCTGTCGTTCTGCACCACACGTTCATCTATCCCACGGGCCAGGCTCCACAAGCGCTCGCCAAAGCTGCCGAACTCACGCACCAGCGCCAACTTGTTCCATTCGCGCAATTGCAGGCAGTCTTCGATGCCCAGGCGCGCCAGCTTGTCTGCCGTCACCTTGCCCACGCCGTGCAACTTGCTTACCCGCAGTTGGGAGACAAAGTCCTCGACCTGATCCGGGGTGATGACAAACAGGCCGTTGGGCTTTTTCCAATCACTGGCGATCTTGGCCAAAAACTTATTCGGCGCCACGCCGGCGGACACAGTGATGTGCAATTGGTTGGAGACCCGGCGCCGAATGTCCTGGGCGATGCGTGTGGCGCTGCCGCCAAAGTGCGGGCTGTCGGAGACATCCAGGTAGGCCTCGTCCAGCGACAGGGGCTCGATCAGGTCGGTGTAGTCGCGAAAGATCGTCTGGATTTCCTTCGACGCCTCCTTATAGGCATCCATGCGCGGCTTGACGATGGTCAGGTCCGGGCAGAGCTTCAGGGCATGCCGCGACGACATGGCGGAACGCACCCCATACGCCCGCGCTTCGTAGTTGCATGTAGCGATCACGCCCCTTCGATCTGCCGACCCACCTACCGCCAGGGGCTTTTGCGCCAGGCTCGGGTCATCGCGCATCTCAATGGCGGCGTAGAAGCAATCACAGTCAACGTGGATGATTTTGCGCTGCGTCATAAGTAGAAAGGCGGGTGTAATCCAACGGATGGCCAGTATCGCATTCACCCCTGTATATAGCACCAGTAGTTTGAATCTTCCGCCTGAGTGGTAGGAAATTTCCCAGATGAATTTATTTTCTCAATCGAAATCAGCCTTCCAATAGAGCTGAAACCCTTGGCCCCACTGGCCCGAACCCCTCAAACGGCTCTACATGGAGAGCTAACCGATTGAACCACAAGCGCTTTTCTTCGATTCAACGGTTGACACACTCGCGATCCTCTGTAGAATGCCGACACACAGACGCGGGATGGAGCAGTCTGGTAGCTCGTCGGGCTCATAACCCGAAGGTCGTCGGTTCAAATCCGGCTCCCGCAACCAAACATCAAAAAAGGCTACTCGAAAGAGTGGCCTTTTTTGTTTTAGCGAGCGGGCTTGCCCCGCGCTGGACTGGCAAGCAGCCCCACACAAGATAGTGTGCACTTCACCACGGACTGCTCCGCAGCCCGGCGCGGGGCAAGCCCGCTCACTACAAAAAGCGTTTTCAATCGCGAACTTAGGTTACATGTCAGCTATTTCACACTTATTTGACCCATCGGCTCATTAACGGTTGACACCTCGCCATCTGGCTGTAGAATGCCGCCCACAGACGCGGGATGGAGCAGTCTGGTAGCTCGTCGGGCTCATAACCCGAAGGTCGTCGGTTCAAATCCGGCTCCCGCAACCAAACATCAAAAAAGGCTACTCGAAAGAGTGGCCTTTTTTGTATCCGATGAAAAAGTTCTTCTGAAACAATGGTATGGCATCTTTCATGAAACCGTACGCGGTTTGTTGAGTCCATCTCATTGCACGCTATGCTTACGCCTCTACGACCAATGGCCGCAGTCGCCGCACCCGGTGATCCGCGTTAATATTTGTAATTATTTTGTCCATAGGGATTGGTAACTTGGCTGGATACCTCCATCCTGTCGCGCACAATCCACGAGGTGATTGATGCGCGCCAACTCGTCTGAACCACAAGACACCGTCACAGCAGAACAACCTATCGCCCCCACCCGCTTGCGCTGGCTGGATCTGTTGAGCAAATACCGGCAACCCATCGGGCTGGCCGTGACCTTGTTGCTGTTCGCAATCGCCCTGATCGCCTGTCGGCACCTGCTATTGGAGCTGGATCTCTACGCCCTCCACGACTCGATCCTGGAAGTGCCCAAACCCGCGTTGCTCGGTGCGTTCGCCGCCGCCGTCGCCGGGTTCGTCATTCTGCTGGGCTATGAGTTTTCAGGCGCACGTTATGCCGGGGTGAACCTGCCTGCCAAGACCTTGGCCCTTGGCGGCTTTACTGCCTTTGCGATCGGCAATGCCATTGGTCTGTCAATGCTCTCGGGCGGCTCGGTACGCTACCGTTTATATGCACGCCACGGCATCGGGGCTTCGGAAGTCGCCCACATGACCGTGTTCGCCAGCCTGGCACTGGGCTGCGCCCTGCCCCCGCTGGCTGCATTGGCCACGTTGAGCAACTTGCCGGCAGCGTCGACCTACCTGCATTTGCCACAAACGGTGCTCGGCGGCGTTGCCGGTGCAGTGCTGTTACTGTCGGCCATGTTGTGCATCGGCATCTATCGCCGCCGCCTGCCGGAACAACCCTACCCGGACAACCTGCTGGTAAAGGCCGGGCGTCGAACCCTGCGTCTGCCCGGTCGCCGCCTGACATTCCTGCAACTGATCATCACCGCACTGGACGTTGCCGCCGCCGCTACCGTCCTTTATATGCTGCTGCCGGAAGCACCGCCTTTCGGCCCGTTCCTGCTGGTGTATCTGCTGGCGTTGGCCGCCGGTGTACTCAGCCATGTGCCAGGGGGCGTGGGCGTATTCGAAGCCATCCTGCTCGCCGCATTCGCCGACAAGCTCGGCGCCGCGCCCTTGGCCGCCGCCCTGCTGCTGTACCGAATGATCTACGTGGTCCTGCCGCTGCTGATCGCCTGTGTGTTCCTGCTGGTCAACGAGGCCCAGCGCCTGTTCCAGACTCAGCAAAGCCTGCGGGTAGCCTCGGGTTTGGCGGCGCCGGTGCTGGCCGTACTGGTTTTTTTGTCCGGCGTGGTCCTGCTGTTTTCCGGCGCCACGCCAGAAATCGACTCACGCCTGGAAAACATCGGCTTCCTGATTCCCCACCGCCTGATTGACGCCTCGCACTTCGGTGCCAGCCTGATCGGCGTGCTGTGCCTGTTGCTGGCCCAGGGCCTGCGTCGACGCCTGTCGGCTGCGTGGATGCTGACCATGGTGCTGCTGCTGGTGGGCGCCCTGCTCTCGCTGCTCAAGGGCTTCGATTGGGAAGAAGCCAGCCTGATGACCATGACGGCGATACTGCTGGCGATCTTCCGCCGCTCGTTCTATCGCGCCAGCCGCCTGACCGAGCTGCCTTTCTCACCGCTGTACCTGGTAGCCAGCGTCTGTGTGCTGGGGGCTTCTATCTGGCTGCTGCTGTTCGCGTATCAAGATGTACCGTACAGCCATCAACTGTGGTGGCAGTTCACTCTCGACGCCAACGCCCCGCGCGGCCTGCGCTCGTTGCTGGGCGCCGCCGTGCTGCTGGTCATCGTCTCGCTGACCTGGCTGCTGCGCACCGCACGCCCGGTGATCCACCTGCCGACTCCCGAGGAGCTGGAACGCGCCAGCAAGATCCTGATGGCATCGTCGCAACCCGACGGCGGCCTGGCGCTGACCGGCGACAAGGCGCTGCTGTTCCATCCGAATGACGAAGCGTTCCTGATGTATGCCCGTCGCGGCCGCAGCCTGGTGGCCTTGTATGACCCGATCGGTCCGACCCAGCCCCGTGCCGAAATGATCTGGCAGTTCCGCGATCTGTGCGACATCCATCATGCACGCCCGGTGTTCTATCAGGTACGCGCCGAGAACCTGCCCTATTACATGGACATCGGCCTCACCGCGATCAAGCTGGGCGAAGAGGCGCGCGTCGACCTGAAACGCTTTGACCTGGAAGCCAAGGGCAAAGAGATGAAGGACCTGCGCTACACCTGGAACCGTGGCACCCGGGACGGCCTGTCCCTGGAGATCTTTGAACCCGGCACGGCACCGATGGATGAATTAAAAGTCATCTCGGACGCCTGGCTTACCGGTAAGAATGTGCGGGAAAAAGGCTTTTCCCTCGGACGCTTCAGCGACGACTACCTCAAGCACTTTCGTATCGCGATCATTCGCTTCGAAGGCCGCCCGGTGGCCTTCGCCAACCTGCTCGAGACCTACAACCACGACCTGGCCAGCCTCGACCTGATGCGCGCCCACCCGGATGCGCCCAAGTTGACCATGGAATTCATGATGGTCGGCCTGATTCAACACTATAAGAATCACGGCTACGCCCGCTTCAGCCTCGGCATGGTGCCGTTGTCGGGCCTGCAACCGCGACGCGGCGCGCCACTGACCCAGCGCCTGGGCTCGATGGTGTTCCGTCGCGGCGAGCAACTGTATAACTTCCAAGGCTTGCGCCGCTTCAAAGACAAGTTCCAGCCTGACTGGGAACCCCGTTACATGGCCGTGCCCGCAGGACTTGACCCGCTGGTGGCACTGGCCGATACCGCCGCCCTGATCGCGGGCGGCTTGACTGGATTGGTGAAACGCTGATGATTCGACGCTCCTGGCGGTATGTATTGGCCTTTGTAGTGCTGCTCGCCCTGGTCCTGGGTGGCGGCTTTTGGTTCTGGAACCGCCCTGCCCCGCAGCCGACCCTGGAGCAACTGCCCCAGGCCGACGGCTCGGTGATGACCCGCGTGACCCCGGCCGGCACCCCGAAAGCCCGCGTCGCGGTGGCGGTGATGGCTGACGAAACACTGACCGATAGCCAGTTGATTACCCTGAGCCAGGGCGGCAAGGCGCAGATCGTCCAGGTGATCCTGCCAAAGGATGACTGCAAGCTGCAGGAACAAGCGCTGCAAAGCGCCCTGGGCCAGCTCAAGGGCCCCGCGACCCTGGTCAGCGGCATCGGCCCTGGCGCCGCCCTCGCCTGGCGCTGGCTGGCCACTCAGAGCGACGACAAGGCCAACGCCATCTCCGTCGGCTTCGCGTTGGTGCAGGAAGGGTGCAAGGACCCACTGCCGAAAACCGCCGCACACGGTAATTGGTTGGTGGCCTGGAACGACAACCCTGACGATGAAAGCGCCAGTTTCGTACGTGACACCCCGCGCGCCACCACCAGTATCAGCGACTACGACATTCACTATCCGCAAGTGCTGAACAACGAACTGCGCAAGCAACTGGTGGGTTCGGACAACGGCGGCCTGGCGATTCCCGTGGTGGAAGTGCCGGCTGGCCAGGCCAAGGACACCGTGACGCTGTTCCTTTCCGGGGATGGCGGCTGGCGTGACCTCGACCGCGACGTGGCCGGCGAAATGGCCAAGATCGGCTACCCGGTGGTCGGCATCGACACCCTGCGCTACTACTGGCAGCACAAGACCCCGGAACAAAGCGCCAAGGACCTCACCGAGCTGATGCAGCACTACCGGCAGAAATGGGGCACCAAGCGCTTCGTGCTGACCGGTTACTCCTTCGGCGCGGACGTCCTGCCGGCGATCTACAACCGCCTGCCGGAAAACGAACAACAGCGTGTGGACGTCATCATCCTGCTGGCCTTCGCCCGCACCGGCAGCTTTGAAATCGAAGTGGAAGGCTGGCTGGGCAACGCCGGCAAAGAAGCCGCGACCGGCCCGGAAATGGCCAAGCTGCCGGCTGACAAGGTGGTGTGCATCTACGGTGCCGAAGAAGTCGACGAGAGTGGCTGCACCGACAAGACCGCCGTGGGCGAGGCGGTGAAACTGCCGGGCGGGCATCACTTCGATGAGAACTACCCGGCACTGGCCAAGCGTCTGGTAGACATCATCGTGAAGCATCAGGCCAAGTCCGAGTAATTCCGGGCGGTACGCCAAACAAACTGTGGGAGGGGCTTGCCCCCGATAGCGGTAGGTCAGTCACAGCATTGTTGACTGACACTCAGCTATCGGGAGCAAGCCCCTCCCACAGTTTTTTGCGGCGTCGGTAAGATCTAGCGCGGCTCGATGTGGGCAATCATCAGTTGCACGGTTTCATTGCCACGAAACTCGTTCACATCCAGTTTGTAGGCCAACTCCACCCAACGTACGGTCGGGTTCGGCCAGACTTCCCGGTCGACGCCGAAGGCAATGCCATCGAGCTTCACCGACCCGCATTCGCTCTTGAGCACCACTTTCAGGTGCCGTTCCCCTACTACCCGCTGCTCGA
Organism: Pseudomonas sp. GV047; assembly: GCF_003058245.1. Lineage (NCBI taxonomy): Bacteria > Pseudomonadati > Pseudomonadota > Gammaproteobacteria > Pseudomonadales > Pseudomonadaceae > Pseudomonas > Pseudomonas sp. GV047. The sequence continues at coordinate 77,809 of NZ_QCWA01000013.1, forward strand.
CCAGCTGGAACACGCCATGGAACAACGGTTCGGGAAAGTGCTGCCCCCACGGTCCGGCGTGGCGCAGTGCGCGCGCCAGCTCCAGGTGAAACTCTTCCACCGCCAGGGTACCGTCGGACAGCAGGCGCCCGGTGAGGTCTTCTTCGCGCAGCTGCCGACGCACTTCGGCGTCAAAGGCCTCGGCAAACAGTGGGAAATTTTCCTCGGGCAAGGTCAACCCCGCCGCCATGGCGTGGCCGCCGTATTTGGCGATCAGGTTGGGATGCTGGCTCGCAACCACCGCCAGGGCATCGCGGATGTGGAAGCCTTGCACAGAGCGCCCTGAGCCCTTGAGCAGCCCATCGCCTGCATCGGCGAAGGCAATGGTGGGGCGGAAATAGCGCTCCTTCATGCGCGACGCAAGAATGCCGATCACACCTTGGTGCCAGTCCGGATCAAACAGGCACAAGCCGTAGGGCATTGAGTCCACCGGCAAGTCCTTGAGCTGAGCCAGGGCTTCGCGCTGCATGCCCTGCTCGATGGATTTGCGGTCCTGGTTCATGCCGTCCAGTTGTGCGGCCATTTCCCGTGCCGCGGCGAAATCCGTGGTGAGCAGGCATTCGATGCCCAGGCTCATATCGTCCAGGCGCCCGGCGGCGTTCAAGCGTGGCCCGAGGATAAAGCCGAGGTCGGTGGAGGTGATGCGCGCCGCATCCCGCTTGGCCACTTCGAGGATCGCCTTGATCCCCGGCCGTGCGCGACCGGCACGAATACGCTCCAGGCCCTGATGCACGAGGATGCGGTTATTGGCGTCCAGGGGCACCACGTCGGCGACGCTGCCCAGGGCGACCAGGTCGAGCAGCTCGCCAATGTTGGGTTGAGGCTTGTTTTCATACCAGCCCAAACTGCGCAAACGCGCGCGCAGGGCCATCAGTACGTAGAAGATCACGCCCACGCCGGCCAGGGCCTTGCTCGGGAACTCACAGCCCGGCTGGTTCGGGTTGACGATGGCATCCGCCGCCGGCAGCTCATCCCCGGGCAAGTGGTGGTCGGTCACCAGCACCTTCAGCCCCGCCGCTTTTGCCGCCGCCACGCCTTCGACACTGGAGATGCCATTGTCCACGGTGATCAGCAACTGCGGCTCGCGCTGCAGGGCCACCGCGACGATTTCCGGGGTCAGGCCATAGCCGTATTCGAAGCGGTTGGGCACCAGGTAATCGACATGGGCCGCACCGAGCAAACGCAGGCCCAGGGTGCCTACGGTGCTGGCGGTGGCACCATCGGCGTCGAAGTCACCGACGATGAGGATGCGCTGGCGCTGCTCCAATGCCGTCACCAGCAAGTCCACCGCCGCGTCGATACCCTTGAGCTGCTGATAGGGAATCAACCGCGCCAGGCTCTTGTCCAGCTCGGCCTCGGACCGCACGCCACGTGCGGCGTAGAGACGGGTCAACAGCGGTGGCAATTCCCCCAGGAAGGGCAGGACGGCGGGCAACGGGCGGGGATCGATACGCATGGGTGACGGGAGCTTCTCTTTAATACAACGGTTAAACGACAACTCTGAAGGGAACACAGATCAAATGTGGGAGGGGGCAAGCCCCCTCCCACATTTTCAACCGCGTTCGCCGACCAGCCATTGCAGTTGCACTTCGTGCTGGCCACGGTCGTCGGTGACGAAGATCGTGCCTTCACTGATCATCACGTCCCACTTGATCACGCGGGGCATGTCCTTGGCCAGGACCTCCAGAATCTCCTGGGGCACTGCTGCGATGTGGACATTCTTCAGGGTGTTCGCCACCGGCACCACTTTGCCTTCCCAAACGCGCAAGCTGCCGTATGCCAGCAGGCTGGTACGCTCAGTGCGACGCGAGCACCAGGTCAGGCGGTCGGCATCCGGCTGGCCGACTTCAATCCAATGCAAAACCCGATCATCCAGGCTTTTTTCCCACAGGGCTGGCTCGTCTACATCTGACAGGCCACGACCGAACGCCAACTGTTCGTTGTAAAAAAGGGCGTAGGCCAGCAGGCGCACGGTCATGCGTTCTTCAGTTTCCGAGGGGTGGCGAGCGATGGTCTGCTTGACGCTCTCGTACACCGAACGGTCGAGGTCGGTGAGGTTGAGTTCGAATTTGTAGGTCGTGGACGGCTGGGCCATGAACGGGCTTCTAGAGACAGGGAAAGGCGGCCAGTCTAACCGATGGCGAGGTCATTCAACGAATCCTGCGCTGCATCATCCTTATCCCTGGGCTGCTCGCCTATGTTAAAAGGCTTCACACCACCGTTCCGCGCAGACAAGGATCCCCATGTCGTTTAATGCCAAACCGCTTGCCGGCCTGAAAGTCATCGAACTCGGCACCCTGATCGCCGGCCCCTTCGCCTCACGCATTTGTGCTGAATTCGGTGCCGAGGTGGTCAAGGTCGAGTCCCCGGACGGCGGCGACCCGTTGCGTAAGTGGCGCAAGCTGTACGAAGGCACCTCGTTGTGGTGGTTTGTGCAGGCGCGCAACAAAAAGTCCCTGACGTTGAACCTCAAGCACCCGGACGGGCTGGCGATTCTCAAGCAACTGCTGGCAGACGCCGACATCCTGATCGAAAACTTCCGCCCCGGCGTACTGGAGAAGCTTGGCCTGAGCTGGGAAACCCTGCATGGGCTGAACCCGAAACTGGTGATGGTGCGCCTCTCGGGTTTTGGCCAGACCGGACCGATGAAAGACCAGCCCGGGTTTGGTGCCGTGGGTGAGTCCATGGGTGGGCTGCGCTATATCACCGGTTTCGAAGATCGCCCGCCGGTGCGCACCGGAATCTCCATTGGCGACTCCATCGCCGCGCTGTGGGCGGTCATCGGCGCCTTGATGGCGCTGCGTCATCGCGAGGTTAACGGCGGTGTGGGCCAGGTGGTCGATGTGGCGCTGTATGAAGCCATCTTCGCCATGATGGAAAGCATGATCCCCGAGTTCGACGTATTCGGGTTTATTCGCGAACGTACCGGCAACATCATGCCCGGCATTACGCCGTCGTCGATCCACACCAGCGCGGACGGCAAGCACGTACAGATCGGTGCCAACGGTGATGCCATCTTCAAACGTTTCATGAGCGCCATCGGCCGGGAAGACCTGGCGAACGATCCACAATTGGCCAGCAATGACGGGCGCGACAGCCGTCGCGATGAACTCTATGGCGTGATTGATCGCTGGGTGAACTCGCTGCCGCTGGAGCAGGTGGTGGAGCAACTCAACAAGGCTGAAGTGCCCGCCAGCCGTATCTACAGTGCCGAGGACATGCTGGGCGACCCGCAATTCCTCGCGCGCGAGATGTTCCTCAAGGCCCGGCTTCCCGGCGGCAAGGACTTCAAGATGCCGGGCATCGTGCCCAAGCTGTCGGACACACCGGGCAGTTGCGAATGGGTGGGGCCGCAACTGGGTGAACACAACGGCGTGGTGCTGGGCGAGCTGGGATACGACGCCGCCGCCATTGTCCGCCTGCGTGAGCAAGGTGCAATCTGATGCCCCACGGCTGCAAACACTGGCTCATTGCGCTGTACCTGGCCGCCATGCTGGCCAGCGGCTGGTCCGTACCGGCGAGTGCAGAGGGCACGTTGATCTGGTTATTGCGCGACTTGCCGCCGCTGACCATCTTCGAAGGGCCAGGCAAAGGCCAGGGTGCCCTGGACCAGTTGCTGCCGATACTGATCGGACACTTGCCGGAGTATCGCCATCAGGTAATGCACGTCAATCGCGCGCGCGGCATGCAGATGCTGCGCGAGCCCACGCTCACCTGCGATCCATCCTTGCTGTGGACGGCCGAGCGGGCCAGGTACATCGTATTTTCCAGGCAGGCGTTTGTGGTCGCCAGTAATGGCATCACGATCCGGCGCAGCCAACAGGGCGCCCTGGCGGCGTTTATCGTAGACGGCCAGTTCGACCTGCAGGCCTTCTTCGACGCCCATGAGGCAAGGGTCGGCGCGATCGCGGAACGCAGCTACGGCGCCGTTATCGATGAGCGACTGAAACAGGCCGACACACACAAACTCGCACTGCACTACGGCAACGATGCCCTTGGCAGCTTGCTGCAGATGCAGCGCCTGGGCCGGCTGGAGGCGGTGCTGGGCTATTGGCCGGAAATCCGCTACCACGCGATGCAACAGGGGATCGCAGCCGACGACCTCAGCTTCTACCCCATCAAGGGCACAGCGCCTTACCAGCGCACGCATATCGGCTGCTCGGATACACCTGAGGGGCGCGAGGCCATGGAACGGATCAACCAGGTCCTGCTCAGCCTCCCGCTGGAACACGTACAGCAGTCCTACGCTGCCTGGCTGGACCCTGCCATGCGTGAACACTACCTGCGAGACAACCCGAGCTTTTTCCAGGACTCGCCAGCGCCGTGACAAATCCCAGGCAAAAAGAAACCCCGAAGAGTGGGGAGACACTTCGGGGTTAAACGTGGCCTACAAAGACCAGTACAACAAGGCACAAACACCGGAGCACAATGTTTGCTCTTGCTGTTACGAAATCTGACCGGCCATGACGTGGGAAGTTTCCATCTATAAACAATTCTTCATGCAACGGCAGCGCTGCGGGTCTGGGCGGCATTGCGCAAGGCCGCGATGACCGAGGGTTCCAGGCGTCCTTCAGCGATCTTGAGGTCACGCAGCAGGCAATCCACCACATCCACCAATAGGCGCTTATCGAGCAATTGCGCCCGGTCGACTTCACGCTCGACCATGATCGCACCGGCGGGGTTCTTTACGGTTACCAGGCACTCGTCCTGCACACCTGCGGTGGTCAATGTCACCTGATAAGGGCTCAGTGCTTCTTCGAGCAATAGGCTGATACTTTCCATCTCGATCACCACTCAATAGTTCGCAAACATTCTTGTAAACGGGAGCTGCATCTATCCTAAGTGACTGGTTGTGACGTAGGAAAGTTCGCTTTTTCGTTTATGCGGGGTTGTCGGGGGATGACGTTTCCAGCATGCGCTTGCAACATGACAGGCAAAAAACGGCGGCACATAAATGCTTACGCAATGGGCTGCTGTTTTGGGCTCCCCCTGCCGCGCAGGCCATGGGTGAATCCTATACTCGATGAGCGCTGATCACGGTGCCACGTGGGTAAAGCGTATGCCAAAGGCCCTTATTGCGAAGGAGGAATGCGATGGTGGAAAACGATGAGCGACTGGCGACGATGGAGAAAATGCATGCCGATGTAAGGCGCATCTACGCAGAAATATCACGCATGCAGGCTGAGCAAGACAAGCTCAGATCGGAATCCCTGGAAATAAACTGTGAAACTTTCTGGTACCCCATGGGCGTAGCAATGGCTGTGGTCGCAACGATTGCTTCGATTACTGGAGTAGCGATTAAGTTGCTCTTGTAACCGGCACGCCGTCGGGCCTGCCAGAAACAAAAAACGCCGCTGACCCAAGGAAGGGAAAGCGGCGTTTTTGTCTGGGTGACCTGCCTTACAAAGGCTTGCCACGATTGCCATGCTGGCTGACAAACGCCTGCATCGCCTTCAAGTCATTCGGCAGCACCGTGCAGCGCTCTTCACGCTCGAACAGGTCGGTCAGATGCACCGGCAGTTCCAGCGCCTTGCCGACACCCGCCTTCTCCACCGCTTCCGGGAATTTCACTGGATGGGCGGTGCCGAGGATCACCATCGGGATATCCAGGCTGCGACGGCATTCGCGGGCGGCCTTGACCCCAATGGCGGTGTGCGGGTCGAGCAACTCGCCGGTCTGGGCGTAGACCTCGGCGATGGTTTCACAGGTCTGCGCGTCATCCACGGCCAGGGAGTCGAACAGCTTGCGGGTTTCGGTCCAGCGCTCTTCATCAACGCTGAAACCGCCGCCGCTCTTGAAGGTGTCCATCAAACCGGCGATGGCTGCGCCGTTGCGACCGTGCATGTCGAACAGCAGGCGTTCGAAGTTCGACGACACCATGATGTCCATGGACGGCGACAGGGTGGCGTGCAGGGTTTCCTTGACGTACTGGTTGCCGCTCATGAAGCGGTGCAGGATGTCGTTGCGGTTGGTGGCGACGATCAACTGGTTGATCGGCAGCCCCATGTTACGGGCCAGGTAGCCGGCGAAGATGTCGCCGAAATTGCCGGTCGGCACCGAGAACGATACCGAGCGCGCCGGGCCGCCCAACTGCAGCGAGGCGTGGAAGTAGTAGACGATCTGGGCCATGATCCGCGCCCAGTTGATCGAGTTCACCGCCACCAGGCGTGTGCCTTTGAGGAAGCCCTGGTCGGCGAAGCTGTTCTTGACCATTTCCTGGCAGTCATCGAAGTTGCCTTCGATGGCGATGTTATGGATGTTCTCACCGAAGATGGTGGTCATCTGGCGGCGCTGTACTTCCGACACACGCTTGTGCGGGTGCAGGATGAAGATGTCGACGTTTTCGCAGTGCTTGCAGCCTTCGATGGCGGCCGAACCGGTATCACCGGAGGTGGCGCCGATGATCACCACGCGCTCGCCGCGCTTCTCCAGCACGTAGTCCAGCAGACGACCCAGCAGTTGCAGGGCGAAGTCCTTGAACGCCAGGGTCGGGCCATGGAACAGCTCGAGCACCCATTCGTTGCCGTTGAGCTGGCGCAGAGGCGCGATGGCGCTGTGGGAAAACACGCCGTAGGTCTCTTCCAGAATCTTTTTGAAATCAGCATCGGGGATGCTGCCGGTGACGAATGGGCGCATCACCCGGAACGCCAGCTCGTGGTACGGCAGGCCGGCCCACGAAGCGATTTCTTCCTGGGTAAAGCGTGGCAGGTTTTCCGGCACGTACAGGCCGCCGTCGGTGGCAAGGCCTGCCAGCAAGACGTCTTCGAAATTCAGGGCCGGTGCCTGGCCGCGGGTGCTGATGTAACGCATGACTGGCTCCTCTAAAACATTCTCGAACAGAGGCCGCCGCACACACGGGGCCTCTGGAACAGATCGGTTAGTTCAGGTGTTCGACGCGAATCCGCACCACCGGGCCCACGACGCCTTGCAAGGCTTCCAGCGCGGTGATGGCATCGTTGATGTGCTGCTCGAGCACCCGGTGGGTCAGCAGGATCATCGGCACCTGGCCGTTCTGCTCCTCGACTTCCTTCTGCATGATCGACTCGATGTTGATACCGCGCTCCGACAGGATACTGGCCACCTGGGCCAACACGCCCGGGTGATCCTTGGCCTGGATGCGCAGGTAGTAGGCGCTTTCGCAGGCCTCGATCGGCAGGATCGGGTGGGCCGACAGCGAATCCGGCTGGAAGGCCAGGTGCGGCACGCGGTTTTCCGGGTCGCTGGTCATGGCGCGAACCACGTCCACCAGGTCGGCGATCACCGACGAAGCGGTCGGCTCCATGCCGGCACCGGCGCCGTAGAACAGGGTGGACCCGGCAGCGTCACCGTTGACCATCACGGCGTTCATCACGCCATTGACGTTGGCGATCAGGCGGTCGGCCGGGATCAGCGTCGGGTGCACACGCAACTCGATACCCGCCGGGGTGCTGCGTGCGACACCGAGGTGCTTGATGCGGTAGCCCAGGGCTTCGGCGTAGTTCACGTCGGCAGTGGTCAGCTTGGTGATGCCTTCGGTGTAGGCCTTGTCGAACTGCAGCGGGATACCAAAGGCGATGGACGCCAGGATGGTCAGCTTGTGCGCCGCGTCGATGCCTTCCACGTCGAATGTCGGGTCGGCTTCGGCGTACCCCAGGGCCTGGGCTTCGGCCAGTACGTCTTCGAAGGTACGGCCCTTCTCGCGCATTTCGGTGAGGATGAAGTTACCGGTGCCGTTGATGATGCCAGCCACCCAGTTGATGCGGTTGGCGGACAGGCCTTCACGGATCGCCTTGATCACCGGGATACCGCCGGCAACCGCGGCTTCGAACGCCACGATCACGCCCTTCTCGCGGGCCTTGGCGAAGATCTCGTTGCCGTGTACAGCGATCAGCGCCTTGTTGGCGGTGACCACGTGCTTGCCGTTTTCGATCGCCTTGAGCACCAGCTCACGAGCCACGGTGTAACCGCCCACCAGCTCGATGACGATATCGATTTCAGGGTTGGTGGCCACGGCGAAGACATCGTTGGTAATCGCAATACCGGTCGTTTGGAACTGAGGCTTTGGCGAACGCGTGGCAATTTGCGCCACTTCAATCCCGCGCCCTGCACGGCGGGAAATTTCTTCAGCATTACGCTGAAGTACGTTGAAGGTGCCGCCACCGACGGTCCCTAACCCACAGATGCCTACTTTGACCGGTTTCACTGAAGAACTCCCCATGAAACGGCCGACGCTAGGTCGGCCGTGGAAAACAGCCGCACAACTGCGGCTTTCAATTAATGGCCCGTCGACTTATCCACAGGCCATGATCGTCAAAGGTTCGACGATGCTGGTTTATTTGGCACCCAGCGCCAGTTTGGCAACTTGTGGTGCCGGCTGGTAGCCCGGAATCACCTGGCCGTCAGCCAAAACGATGGCCGGTGTACCGTTGACGCCGATGGACTGGCCCAGGGCAAATTGCTTCGACACCGGGTTGGCGCACTTGGCGGCCTTGATTTCCTTGCCATCGACCATCTTGTCCATGGCCGCTTTCTTATCGGCCGAGCACCATACGGCCTGCAACTGCTCGTCGCCCGGCGAACCCAGGCCCTGGCGCGGGAACGCTACGTAGCGGACTTCCACACCCAGCTTGTTCAGCGCAGGCACTTCGGCATGCAACTTATGGCAGTACGGGCACGTGGTGTCGGTAAACACGGTGATATGGGTCTTGGTCTCGCCGATGGCCGGGTAAACCACGGTTTCAGCCACCGGGATGCCGTTGATCAGCTTGGACACGCCCAGGCGCTCGGCTTTCTCGGTCAGGTTGACCGGCTTGCCGTCCTTGAGCTGGAACAGGTAGCCCTGGACGATGTACTGACCGTCTGCACTGGCGTACAGCACGCGGCTGCCCTTGAGCTTGACTTCATACAGGCCGGCCATCGGGCTGGCACTGATGCTTTCGATTGGGGTATCGAGCTGCAGGTTGGCCAGGCTCTTGCGGATGGTCTGCTCGGCAGCGTCATCGGCGACGGCAAAGGTGGAAACCAACGCAATGGCTGCGGCGGCAATAATCTGGGTCAAGCGCATGGAAACTCCTGAAGGCAGATGCAGGGACGGGTGCAGGCGCGCCAATACGGAAACACGAGTGCGGGCGGTCCCCTTTGCTAACCGGCAAAGCCTACCACAGTTGGGCCGCAGGGCAGCCCGTGGCGGCATAAATTGGCGCTTTTCAGCCTCGCGGGTGGTGCTTGGCATGCATATCCTGCAAGCGCGCACGCGCCACATGGGTGTAGATCTGGGTGGTGGATAAGTCGCTGTGCCCGAGCAGCATTTGCACCACGCGCAAATCCGCACCGTGGTTGAGCAAATGGGTGGCGAATGCATGGCGCAAGGTGTGGGGCGACAGGCTCTTGCCGATCCCCGCGACCCTGGCCTGGTGTTTGATGCGATGCCAGAACGTCTGGCGGGTCATCTGTTCGCCACGCTGGCTGGGAAACAGCACATCGCTGGGCCGCCCGCCAAGCAGCTCGCTACGGGCATCGCGCATGTAGCGCTCGACCCACACAATCGCTTCCTCCCCCATCGGCACCAGCCGTTCCTTGCTGCCCTTGCCCATTACCCGCAGCACCCCCTGGCGCAGATTGACTTGCTCCAGGGTCAGGCTGATCAGCTCCGTGACCCGCAGGCCACAGGCATACAACACTTCCAGCATGGCGCGGTCACGCTGGCCGATGGCTTCGCTGAGGTCGGGCGCAGCGAGCAAGGCATCGACGTCGGCTTCCGACAGGGATTTGGGCAAGGGCCTGCCCAGTTGCGGCATATCGATTTGCAGGGTCGGATCGAGGGCGATCAGTTTTTCCCTCAGCAAATAACGATAAAACCCACGCACACCGGAGAGAAATCGTGCAGTGGAACGGGGCTTGTAATTCTGTTCCAGGCGCCAGGCCAGATGATCGAGGATCAGCTCGCGACCGGCATTGATCAGTTCCAGGTTTTTTTCCTGCAGCCAGCCGTTGAACAGCGCCAGGTCGCTGCGGTAGGCCTGGCGGGTGTTATCTGACAGGCCTTTCTCCAGCCATAGGGCATCGAGGAAACGGTCGATCAGGGGGTGGTCGATGGCAGGCATAGGGACTCGAACAGAAAAGTGGCGGAATCAGGTAGATCCTATCCCGGACCTCAAATCGCGGGCACAAAAAAGCAGCCCGTAGGCTGCTTTTTTCTGCATCGGGAAGCTGGACTTAAGCCAGTTTTTCCTTGATGCGAGCTGCTTTACCGGACAGGTCACGCAGGTAGTACAGCTTGGCTTTACGTACGTCACCGCGACGCTTAACGGCCATGCTGTCGATTTGCGGGCTGTAGGTCTGGAAAGTACGCTCTACGCCAACACCGTTGGAGATTTTACGAACAGTGAAAGCACTGTTCACACCACGGTTACGCTTGGCGATTACCACGCCTTCGAACGCTTGCAGACGCGAACGGTCGCCTTCCTTCACTTTCACCTGAACGACAATGGTGTCGCCCGGGGCAAAGGTAGGGATCTCTTTGGTCATCTGCTCTGCTTCGAGTGCAAGGATGATTTTGTTAGTCATGCTGTGCTCCTAAGGTAAGTCAATGGACCTACCATCGATACGTTGTTAACTATCGTCCCGCGCGAGGATGTATTCCTCGAGCAGCTTCTTCTCTTCTCCAGAAAGCGAGCGGCTTTCCAGAAGATCGGCGCGTCGTTCATAGGTCCGACCAAGGGACTGCTGTAAACGCCAACGCCGGATGTGTGCGTGATTGCCACTTAGCAATACGTCGGGAACACGCTGATCCGCATACACCTCCGGTCGGGTGTAGTGCGGGCAATCCAGCAAACCGTCCGTGAAGGAATCTTCCTCCGCGGAGTCCGCATGCCCTAAAGCTCCAGGCAGCAGTCGTGTAACCGCATCTATCAGGACCATCGCCGGCAGCTCGCCGCCAGACAGGACATAGTCCCCAATCGACCACTCTTCATCGACATGAGCATCAATAAAACGCTCGTCAATGCCTTCATAGCGACCGGCAATCAGGATCAGTGCTTCCTCATTCGCCAGTTCGCGGACCCCAGCCTGCTTCAGCTGACGGCCTTGAGGGGACAGGTAAATTACCTTCGCCTTCTCCCCGGCGGCTGCCTTGGCCTGAACCAACGCATCTTCCAGGGGCTTGATCTTCATCACCATGCCCGGGCCACCGCCAAATGGGCGATCGTCCACAGTGTGATGTCGATCCGTCGTGTAGTCTCGCGGGTTCCAACAGGTGAGCTGCAACAGCCCCTGCTTCACCGCCCGACTGGTGATGCCGTACTCGCTGATGGCGGAGAACATCTCGGGAAACAAACTGATCACTTCAATGCGCAAATTAGCCACGCTTAGAAGTCCGCGTCCCATTCCACCTTCATCTCGCCCGCCGCCAGGTCAACAGCCAACACGCATTGCTCGGTATAGGGCAACAGGCGTTCGCGATCATCCAGGCTGCCAGCGCAAGGCTTGACCACCATTACATCATTGGCGCCGGTTTCCAGAAGATGATCGATTTTCCCGAACAATTGCCCGAGTTGATCAATAACCTTCAGACCTTCCAGCTGGTACCAGTAGTACTCGCCGTCGGTCAATTCAGGGAACAGGTTGCGCGGCACGCAGATCTCATAACCGGCCAGAAGACGAGCTTCTTCACGATCATCAAGACCCTTGAGCTTCGCGACCAGGAACTTATCGCTCCCGCGTCCACTGACCAGCTCGACCTGTTTCACACTACCTTCGCGCTTGAGCGTCCAGGTCTTGTACTGCAACAGGTTTTCAGTCGGATCAGTAAAGGAATACACCTTCACTTCGCCGCGAACGCCATGAACAGAATAAATCTTGCCGATAACGATCAAATCATCAGCAACAGTTGGCGTCGCGTTCATATTGCTCAGGCTGCGGCCTTAGCCGAGTCCTTCAACAACTTGGCAACACGCTCAGACGGTTGTGCACCAACGCTCAGCCAGTAGGCTACGCGCTCTTGGTTCACGGACAGGCGGACTTCTTGACCACGAGCGATCGGGTTGAAGAAACCTACTTGTTCCTTGTGAGAGCCGTCACGTGGGTTGCGGCTGTCAGTTACGGTCAAGTGGTAAAACGGGCGCTTTTTGGAGCCGCCAAGGGCAAGACGGATTGTTAGCATGTGAACATCGTTCCTGTAGTCGGTGCTGCAAATCTAAATGCACAGCGGGCATAGGTGCCCGAAAGGCCGCATATTCTAAGGAATATCCGGACTTTTGCAAATGTCTTTTTCTGGCGCCTATCAGCGTGCCATTCAGATCTGCTAGAGAGCCGTCGGTTAAAACGGCAGGTCAGCCCCCGCCAACGGCGGGTTTGCTGGAGATCCCACATCCCTGTGGGTCGGAGCAGGAGTGAACTCCCGCTCGAATACTTTACATTTTCGGCATGCCGCCGCCGGGCAACATACCGCCCATGCCGCGCATCATCTTGGCCATTCCGCCCTTGGCGGAGAATTTCTTCATCATCTTCTGCATCTGCTTGTGCTGCTTGATCAAGCGCCCGATGTCCTGCACCTGGGTGCCGGAACCCATGGCGATCCGACGCTTGCGCGAACCGCTGATCAGCTCAGGGTCGCGGCGCTCGGCCGGGGTCATGGAGTTGATGATGGCTTCCATCTGCTTGAACTGCTTCTCTGCCGCGCCCTGGGCATTGCCCATTTGCGCCAGGTTCACGCCGCCGATGTTCGGCAGCTTGTCCATCAGGCCGCCGAGGCCGCCCATGTTCTTCATTTGTTGCAGCTGGTCGCGGAAGTCTTCGAGGTCGAAGCCTTTGCCCTTCTTCAACTTTTTCGCAAGCTTATCGGCTTTGTCCTTGTCGAGCGTCGCTTCGGCCTGCTCGATCAGGCTGAGCACGTCACCCATGCCGAGGATACGCGAGGCGATACGCTCAGGGTGGAACGGCTCGAGCGCTTCGCTCTTCTCGCCCATACCGATGAACTTGATCGGCTTGCCGGTGATGGCACGCACCGACAGCGCGGCACCGCCACGGGCGTCGCCGTCGACCTTGGTGAGGATCACGCCGGTCAGCGGCAGCGCGTCGCCGAAGGCCTTGGCGGTGTTGGCCGCATCCTGGCCGGTCATGGCATCGACCACGAACAGCGTCTCGACCGGGTTGATCGCGGCATGCAGCGCCTTGATCTCGCCCATCATCTCTTCATCGATGTGCAGGCGACCGGCGGTATCGACGATGACCACGTCGATGAACTTGAGCCTTGCTTCTTTAATAGCAGCGTTGGCGATGTCGACCGGCTTCTGGCTCAGGTCGGACGGGAAGAAGGTCACGCCCACTTCGCCCGCGAGCATTTCCAGCTGCTTGATGGCCGCCGGACGGTACACGTCGGCCGACACCACCATCACGGACTTCTTCTTGCGCTCTTTAAGGAAGCGCGCCAGCTTGCCGGCGGTGGTGGTCTTGCCCGCACCTTGCAGACCGGCCATCAGCACGACGGCCGGTGGCACGGCACTGAGGTTCAAATCTTCGTTGGCCGCGCCCATCAGGCTTTCGAGTTCGGCCTGGACGATCTTCACAAAGGCCTGGCCCGGGGTCAGGCTGCGGGACACTTCAGTGCCGACCGCGCGCTCCTTGACCGAGTTGACGAAGTCCTTGACCACAGGCAAGGCGACGTCGGCTTCCAGCAACGCCATGCGCACTTCGCGCAGGGTGTCTTTAATATTGTCCTCGGTCAGCTTGGCCTTGCCGGTTACATGGCGCAGCGTCTGCGAGAGACGGTCAGTCAGGTTTTCAAACATGCGCGATCCTTTCAGGCCCTATTCATCGAAATGCATTGGTAGACCGAGGTAATGGCGGCCCAGGCTGTGGTAAATCGCTATTAAACACAGCGTTCGGCGAGCCTGCGGCGTGGGCTGGTCGCGGATTATAGCGAAGACTGCGCCCATGCACACCCGCTGTCTGGCCCTGGAGTCTTTCGTGGAGCGCAGGTGTGTGCCAAACTCAGCGCCTTTCGGGCTTGTCTATCAGGATTTATGCTCCCCTTGTCACCCAGTTTGCTACCCAGCCTCGCCGCCGCCATCTTGTATGCCGCTGCGACCCTCTATCAGGGCTCTCGTCTGGCCCAAGGCGCCAAGGCGGACAAACGCCTGCTGGTCGGCCTTGGCGTCCTCGCCCTGCTGGCCCATGCCGCGAGCCTGTTCACCCACCTGATGACGCCGGTTGGCCTGGGCCTGGACTTCTTCAGCGCCGCCAGCCTGATCGCCGCGGCGGTGATTGCGCTGACGCTGATGGCCTGTTATCGGATTCCTGTCGAGAACCTGCTGGTCCTGCTCTTCCCATTGGGCGTACTGACGGTGCTGCTCGCGCAGTTCGCCCCCACCGGCACGGTGCAGGTGATCGATGAAGAGCCAGGCATCCTCGCTCATATCCTGCTGTCGATCCTGGCCTACGGCATGTTCACCATCGCGGTGTTCCAGGCCTTGCTCCTGCTGTTGCAGGACCACCAGCTCAAGCACAAGCACCCTTCCGGACTGATCAAGAACTTCCCGCCGCTGCAAACCATGGAAAGCCTGCTGTTCGGTTTCCTGTGGGCCGGCTGGACGCTGCTGTCGCTGTCGCTGATTTCCGGTTGGCTGTTCGTCGAAAACCTGTTTGCCCAGCACCTGGTGCACAAGACCCTGCTGGCGTGCCTGGCCTGGGTGGTGTTCAGCGTATTGCTGTGGGGCCGCAACCGCCTTGGCTGGCGCGGGCACAAGGCGATTCGCTGGACCCTGGCCGGTTTCTGCCTGCTGATGCTGGCCTATTTCGGCAGCAAGCTGGTTCGCGAATACATCCTGCATATCTGACGGGCAGCCAAAATGGACAACTTGCCCCTGGGGCCGATGCTCGCGGTAATCGCCTTGCTGGTGTTATGGGCGGCGCTGTTTACCGCCATCGAAGCCGCACAACAACACCTGCTGGCCTTGCGCCCCGGTACGCGCCAGGGCGACAAGGCTGCCGCCCGCCTGAGTTTCCCGCGCCACAGCCTGATCCTGTGCAACAGCCTGTGCCGTGCGGCCGTGGTCATCCTCTGCACCCTGCTGGCGATTTATGCCTGGGCACAGAACGGCCCGTGGCTCGGCTGGCTGATCTCCTGCGCCGTCCTGCTGATCCTGGCCGACTACCTGCCCCGCGCCCTGGCAACCCGGCATCCGCAAGCGGTGCTGGGCTTCGGCAACACGCTGCTGGGCGTGCCATTGAAAATCCTCTATCCCGCCGCCTGGCTGCTCAATGGCATCAGCCTGTTGCTGCTGCGCCCGTTTGCCCGCAAGCCCGGCGTGGTGAAAAACAGCGACGAGCCACAGCCCGACCACGACGATGAACCGCAACCCGAGGCCGACGACAGTCGTACCCCTGGCATGCCGGGCATCCACGCCCTGGACAACATCACCGTCAATGACATCCTGGTGCCCCGCAGCGAAGTGGACGGTATCAACCTGGATGACTCGATCGAAGAAATCATCGAGCAACTGCGCACCTCCCCGCGCACTCGCCTGCCGGTGTTCCACAGTGACATCAACCAGGTCGAGGCCGTACTGAACACCCGGCTGATCCAGCATCTGCTGCCGGACGCCAGCCTGACCAAGGAAGCCTTGCTCGAGGCCTCCTACGAACCCTACTTCGTCCCGGAAAGCACGCCCCTGCAACTGCAATTGCTGAACTTCCACAAGCAGCAGCGGCGCCTGGGCATGGTGGTGGATGAATACGGCGAAGTCCTGGGTATCGTCACCCTGGAAGATATTCTCGAAGAAATCGTCGGCGAATTCGAAAACGAGCAAAGTGCGGACAACCCGCATATCGAAGCGCAGCCCGATGGCCGCTATATCATCGACGGCGCCGCGTCGATCCGCGAATTGAACAAGAGCCTGGGCTGGCACCTGCCCAGCGACGGCCCCAAGACCCTCAACGGCCTGGTCACCGAGGCCCTGGAAACCATTCCGGATTGCGCGGTGTGCCTGAAGATCGGCCGCTACCGCCTGGAAATCCTCGAGACCGAGGATAACCGCGTCAGCAAGGTGCTGATCTGGCATACCAGCCACATGCCTGTGGCCGCATGACTTCCTGATAAACCGCAATCCAGTCACTTGTTGTAATTCCAAACCCCTTCCTATAATCCCTGCGGCTTACCCAAGCCCCGCCCGACCGCGTGCTACCCGCACTCAGCGTGTCCAGGCACCGCTTTACCATGTCCGACCGGTGTTCGCTCCCATCCCGAGCCGCCCCGCGCACAACCCTGATCCAAGGGTGTTCGACCCAATAATAATCCGCGTCCAAACGCGCAATGACCGTCAGGGATACCGCCATGAGCACCACCTATAAAGAGGCCGCGACCGCCGCCCCGACCAACTCGACCGCACGTGTCGCCACCGCGAGCATCGTCGGCACCGCCATCGAGTTCTACGACTTCTATATCTATGCCACGGCTGCCGCGCTGGTGATCGGGCCGGTGTTCTTTCCGCAGACTTCCGGTACCGCGCAGATGCTGGCGTCGTTCCTGACCTTCGGTATCGCCTTTATCGCCCGCCCTCTGGGCTCGGCGCTGTTCGGCCACTTCGGCGACCGCATCGGCCGCAAGTCGACCCTGGTGGCCTCGCTGCTGCTGATGGGCGTGTGCACCACGCTGATCGGCCTGCTGCCCGGTTATGACAGCATCGGTGCCTGGGCACCTATCCTGTTGTGTGTGCTGCGCTTCGGCCAAGGCCTGGGGCTAGGCGGGGAATGGGGCGGTGCAGCGTTGCTGGCCACCGAGAACGCACCGAAAGGCAAGCGCGCCTGGTTCGGCATGTTCCCGCAACTGGGCCCATCGATCGGGTTCCTGGCGGCCAACGGCTTGTTCCTGATCCTGGCGATGAGCCTGAATGACGAGCAGTTCCGCAGTTGGGGCTGGCGCATCCCGTTCATCCTCAGCGCAGCCTTGGTGATGGTCGGCCTGTATGCGCGCCTGAAGCTGCATGAAACCCCGGTGTTCGCCAATGCCGTGGCGAAGGAAGCCCCGGTGAAAGTGCCGCTGGTGGAGCTGTTCAGCCAGCATTGGTTGCCGGTCCTGCTGGGCGCCGCGTCGATGGTGGTGTGCTACGCGCTGTTCTACATCACCACGGCCTTTTCCCTGAGCTACGGCGTTTCGACCCTGGGCTACAGCCGCGAGACGTTCCTGGGGTTGCTGTGCTTTGCAGTGCTGTTCATGGGCCTGGCCACACCGTTGGCGGCCTTGGCCAGTGATCGCTACGGGCGCAAACCGGTGCTGATCGTCGGCGCGGTCCTGGCGATTCTGTCGGGCTTCACCATGGAGCCATTGCTGACCCACGGTTCGACCTGGGCCGTAGCGCTGTTTTTGGCCCTGGAGCTGTTCCTGATGGGGGTGACCTTCGCGCCGATGGGTGCGCTGTTGCCGGAATTGTTCCCGACTCGCGTGCGTTATACCGGGGCTTCGGCGGCGTATAACCTGGGTGGGATCGTGGGTGCTTCGGCCGCACCGTTCTTCGCAACCAAGCTGGTGGCGATGGGTGGGCTGAGTTATGTCGGTGGGTATGTGTCGGCGGCGGCGTTGCTCAGCTTGATTGCGGTGCTGTGCCTGAAAGAGACGCGGGATAATGATTTGAACAGGGTTGCCGGATAAACAGCTATCGGGGCAGGCCCCCTCCCACATTCGAGTGTGGGAGGGGGCTTGCTCCCGATGCTTTTAGAGCTCTACCACAACCGCTTGGGAAGCACGGGTCGCCTTGGCACGAGCCGCTTCAATCGACTCATCCCGCGCCAACGCCACGCCCATGCGGCGCTGGCCATTCACTTCTGGCTTGCCAAACAGACGCAACGCCGTGTCCGGCTCACTCAAGGCCGCGCCGAGGTTGGCGAATGCGGTCTGGGTCGACTGCCCTTCCACCAGAATCACCGCCGAAGCCGAAGGCCCGAACTGACGGATCAACGGGATCGGCAGGCCGAGGATGGCGCGCGCATGCAGGGCAAACTGTGACAGGTCCTGGGAAATCAGGGTCACCAGGCCGGTGTCATGGGGGCGCGGCGACACTTCGCTGAACCACACCTGATCGCCTTTGATGAACAGCTCCACGCCAAACAGGCCACGACCGCCCAACGCCTCGGTCACTGCCTTGGCCACGCGCTCGGACTCGGCCAGGGCAACCGGGCTCATGGCTTGCGGCTGCCAGGATTCCTGGTAGTCGCCCTTCTCCTGACGGTGGCCGACCGGCGCGCAGAAGGTGGTGCCGCCGATGTGACGCACGGTCAGCAGGGTGATTTCGTAGTCGAAGTCGATAAAGCCTTCGATGATCACCCGGCCTTTACCGGCACGCCCGCCTTCCTGGGCGTAGTCCCAGGCTTTCTGCACGTCGTCGACGCTGCGCAGCAGGCTCTGGCCCTTGCCCGACGAGCTCATCACCGGCTTGACCACGCAGGGGAAGCCCAGGTCCTGGACGGCCTTGCTGTAGTCTTCGAAGGTGTCGGCGAAGTGGTACGGCGAGGTCGGCAGGTCCAGCTCTTCGGCGGCCAGGCGACGGATGCCCTCACGGTTCATGGTCAGCGACGTGGCGCGGGCGGTCGGGATCACCGTGAAGCCTTCGGCCTCCAGCTCCACCAGGGTGGCGGTGGCGATGGCTTCGATTTCCGGCACGATGAAGTGCGGTTTTTCCGCTTCGATCACCGCACGCAGGGCGGCACCGTCGAGCATGTTGATCACATGGCTGCGATGGGCAACCTGCATGGCCGGCGCGCTGGCGTAGCGATCCACGGCAATCACTTCAACGCCCAGGCGTTGCAGTTCAATCACCACTTCCTTGCCCAGCTCACCGCAGCCACACAGCAAAACGCGGGTCGCGGTTGGCGACAATGGAGTTCCGATTCGGGTCATCTCAGGTCCTCAGGGGAGCGGATCATGGGGAGAAAGGCCGGCATTTTACATGAACTGTAAAAATTGGCCTCAGTTGGCGACGGCCCGCTTGCGGATGCGCCAGGCCATGATCAGCCACACCACCGTGACCCCGGCGAACTTCGACGCCAAGGCAGTGCCCACCACGGCAGGGGTGAGCGCACCGATCAGGCCGAAGAAGATAAAGGTATCAAGGGGAATGCTCAGCGCCGAACTTATCCACAGGCGGTCGTGGAGCGGGCGCTTGGTGATGCTGAACACCAGCCAGTCGATGCACTCGGACACCGCGAATGCCGTGGCGCTGGCCAGGGCGATGGAGGGATCGGAGGTGATATACGACAATGCCAGCGCCGCCAGCATGGCGATGATCGCCCCATGGCCGAAGCGGGTCTGCACCATGTCGCGCAGGATAAACACCAGGCCGCCCCAAGCCGACCAGATGACGTCCAGGTGCGGGGCGGTGGAGAAGGCGAAGTTGATCAGCACGACGCTGCTGATGTAGGCGATCAGGAAGAGCATGGGGCGAGGGACCTGTGAACAAGGGGCACAGGGTACTTCACATTTGGAAATATGTCGTCTGGGCGGACCTCATCGGGGGCAAGCCCCCTCCCACACTTAACCGCGTTTAATCTGTAGGAATGCGGTCAAAATGTGGGAGGGGGCTTGCCCCCGATGGCGATCCATCAGGCGCCGGATTTACCAGAAGCCATAAACACCAACCCACCCGCCACCGCCCGCTCATGACACAAACCCAACACCACCCGGCGCTCGGCGTTGTCCATGCGGCTCCAACGCGTAATCTCATCCACGGTGCGCTGGCAGCCGGTGCAGATATCGTCATCATCCAGCGCACAAATACTCACGCAGGGCGATGCGACAGGTCGTTCAACTGCACTCATTCTTCCTGCTCTGCCAGATCCCGCGCGTAACGCTGGGCGTTATGCACATAGTGCGCAGCGCTGGCTTCCAGCATCCGCTTCTGTGCGTCGGTCAATTCACGCACCACTTTGCCCGGCGAGCCCATCACCAGGGAACCATCGGGGATTTCCTTGCCTTCACCGATCAACGAGTTGGCGCCGATGATGCAGTGCTTGCCGATCTTGGCGCCGTTGAGGATCACCGCATTGATACCGATCAGGCTGTAATCGTCGACCGTGCAGCCATGCAGCATGGCGTTATGGCCGATGGTCACGCCGGTGCCCAGGGTCAGCGGGTAGCCCATGTCGGTGTGCATCACGCTGCCGTCCTGCACGTTGCTGTTCTTGCCGATCAGGATCAGCTCGTTGTCGCCACGCAGCACCGCGTTGAACCAGACATTGGCGCCCTCCTCCAGCTTGACCTTGCCCACCAGCGTGGCATTCGGCGCCACCCAGCTGTGCGGATGGGTCTCGACGCGGGCATCGCCCAGACGGTATTTCATGCTGTTCCCTCACGGCTGGCCGTTCAAACGACGGCTTAGGTATTGATGAAGCTCTTGGGCGGCTGGTGCAGGCTGATCTGGGCGTCGTCATAAAGCAGGTTGATCAACTCGACGATCATGATTGCCGTCAGGCCCCAGATCTTGTATTCGCCGAAGCGATAACTGGGCACGTACCAACTGCGGCCCTGGTAATCGATGCGGTGGGTATGTTCGCGCGGGTCCTGTCGGAAAAAATCCAAAGGCACGCTGAAGACGGCGGCAATCTCGGCATCGTTGGCCAGGTATTCGACATAGTCGGGGATCACCCCCACATAGGGCGTGACCCGGATGCCGTGCAGGGAGATCAACGGACTCAGCGGGCCGATGACCTCCACCAGGCCGGGGGGCAGGCCGATTTCTTCTTCGGCTTCACGCAGGGCGGTGAAGATCAGGTCCGGGTCTTCGGGGTCGCGGCGCCCGCCGGGAAAGGCCACTTCGCCACCATGGGTCGACAGGCCGCTGGCGCGCAGGGTCAGGATCAGCTCAGGTTCGTCACTGCGGGTAATCGGCACCAGCACCGCGGCCTCGGGGAAACGCCCGTCGGTTTCCAGCGTGTGGGGGGTGTGATTGCTTACCCGGCGAAGTAGCTCGTCCAGCATGAGTCATCTCGGTCTGTTGGCTACCTTGCATCATGCACCAAAGCCGCCGGGCGCCCAACCCCAAAACCCGGAGCATGTCGCTAAACGACAACTTGCAGGGCCCTGCCAGCCAAGCCAAGATAGACGCACTTTCCAGGAACCCCAGCATGAATTTCTGCAGCCAGTGCGGTAAACCGGTTACCCAGCGCATTCCCGAAGGCGACGCCCGCCTGCGTTTCGTGTGTGATCACTGCTCGACCATTCACTATCAGAACCCCAATATCGTCGCCGGCACCCTGCCGGTATGGGGCGATAAAGTGCTGCTGTGCCGCCGCGCCATCGAGCCGCGCCTGGGTTACTGGACCCTGCCCGCAGGCTTCATGGAGAACGGCGAGACCGTGGAACAGGCCGCCATGCGCGAAACCCTGGAAGAGGCCTGCGCCCGGGTGCGCAACCTGAGCCTCTACACCCTGATCGATGTGCCGCACATCAGCCAGGTGCATATCTTCTACCGCGCCGAACTGGTCGACCTGGACTTCGCCGCAGGCCCCGAAAGCCTCGAAGTGCAGCTGTTCGACGAGGCGGACATCCCTTGGTCCGAGCTGGCTTTCCGCACGGTCGGGCGTACCCTAGAATACTTTTTCGCTGACCGCCGCCAGCAGTCGTTCCCGGTGCGCAGCGAAGCCGTGCCACCTCTTTCCAAGCCCGCCCAATAACCATTCGGCAGCTCGTCGCCACAGGGATACCGTTTTAATGCGTTGGTTGCTTGCTCTGATCTGCCTGTCGTTCGCCACGCTTTCGCCGGCCTCTACCGTGGAAACCCTGGGCGGCAAGACGGTCGAAAAAGTCCTGGTGCTCAAGTCCGCCCACCAATTGCAGTTGATCAACGACGGCAAGCCCCTCAAGACCTATCGGATTTCCCTGGGCAAGAACCCCAAGGGCCACAAGCTGATCGAGGGCGACCGCCGCACGCCGGAAGGCCTGTACTGGATCGACTGGCGCAAGACCAGCGACCGCTACTACCTGTCCATGCACATCTCCTACCCGAATATCAGCGATGCCGCCCGCGCCCGCCGCGAAGGGGTGAAGCCCGGCAGCATGATCATGATCCACGGCACGCCCGACACCGAAGAGTACCCGGAGCAGTGGTTCCACACCCTGGACTGGACCGACGGCTGCATCGGCATGCGCAACGTCGACATGCGCGAAGTCTGGAACCTGGTCAAGGACGG
The DNA here is from genome assembly GCF_003058245.1 of Pseudomonas sp. GV047. Taxonomy (NCBI): domain Bacteria; kingdom Pseudomonadati; phylum Pseudomonadota; class Gammaproteobacteria; order Pseudomonadales; family Pseudomonadaceae; genus Pseudomonas; species Pseudomonas sp. GV047. The sequence continues at coordinate 100,003 of NZ_QCWA01000013.1, forward strand.
CACGCTGATCGAGATCCGCCCGTAAATCTTCGACCGTTCGTAATTTAATTAAAAATATTTCCCTCCCCCTCCCACGCCTGCCGGTGAATACCAGTTCACCGCGCGGGCTGCGCATTTCTGCGCGCGATAAAGACCTCTCTAATACCACTTGATACCAGGCACCATTAAGGCGCCCTGAAACCGGTACTTGCACCGTTTTAGCGGCATTGACATGGTATTTAAGTGGTATTAGCTTCCGGCCAATACCGGGCGACAACACTCCAATAACCGCATCGGAAACTTCATAGATGAACCCCATCCTGACGCTGCGTCCCGACGACAAGCAATCCACGCCGCTGTACCTGCAATTGGCCCGCAACCTCGAAGCGGCGATCCATGCCGGCCAGTGGAAATCCGAACAGGCCCTGCCCTCGGAGCGCGCCCTCAGCGAACAGCTGAGCATTTCGCGGGTCACCGCCCGTAAAGCGTTGGAAGTGTTATTCGCCCAAGGCCTGATCCGCCGCAGCCAGGGCTCCGGCACCTTTATCACGCCACGCCTGGAACAGCCGCTGTCGCGCTTGTCGGGGTTCAGCGAGATGTTGCGCCTCAAGGGCTTTGTGCCCAGCTCCCAATGGCTCGAGCGCGAGATCACCCCGCCGACCCACGAAGAACTGATCCGCCTGTGCCTGTCGCCGACCGACAAGGTGGCGCGTCTCAAACGCCTGCGTAAGGCCGATGACACCGTGATGGCCATCGAGATGACCGCCATGCCCGCCTCGGTACTGCCGCAGCCGCAAGCCATCGGCCATTCGCTGTACGAATACCTGGAAGGCATCGGCAAACCCATCGTTCGCGCCCTGCAACACATCCAGGCGATCAACGCCTCGGACGAATTCGCCAGGCTGGTGGGCATCGCCCCCGGCACCGCCATGCTGCTGATGACCCGGGTCGGCTACACCGCCGACAACACGCCGATCGAAATCACCGACACCTACTGCCGCAACGACTACTACGACTTTGTCGCAGAGCTTCGCCGTTATGACTTTGCCGCCGAGTTGCGGCCTTAGAGAACTGCCCATGTCCGAAGACAATATCCTCACGCCCCACGGCTGGATGCGCGGCCGCCTGGTGCACCAGCACGGCAAGGTCATCGCCATCGAGGGCGAACCTTGCGACCCGGCTGAAAACGACTTGCCCTACCTGCTGCCGGGTTTTATCGACCTGCACGTCCACGGCGGCGGCGGTAAAGACATCATGGAAGGCGCCGACGCTTTCGAGACCATCACCCGCACCCATGTGCGTTTTGGTACGACGTCGCTGTTGGCCACCACCATGACCGCGCCGGTGGATGAAATCTCCAGCGTGCTCGGCCAACTCGGGCGCTTCTGCGAGCAGCGTCCTACGGGCAGCGCCCGGGTACTCGGCGTGCACCTGGAAGGCCCCTACATCAACCCGGGAAAACTCGGCGCGCAGCCCAACTTCGCCCACACCGCCTTGATGGCCGAAGTCGAAGCCTACCTGCGCCTGGCGCCGATCCGGGTGATCACCATCGCCCCGGAAATCGCCGGCCACGACGCCCTGATCCGCGCCCTCAGCGAACGCGGCGTGCGCATGCAGATCGGCCACACCCTGGGCAGCTATGAAGAAGGCGTCGCCGCCCTCGCCGCCGGCGCCACCAGCTTCACCCATTTGTACAACGCCATGAGTCCGTTGCATCACCGCGAACCCGGCATCGTCGGCGCGGCACTGGCCCACGCCAAGTACGCCGAGCTGATCCCGGATCTGCTCCACGTGCACCCCGGCGCCATGCGCGTGGCCCTGCGCGCGATCCCGTGCCTGTACTGCGTCACCGATTCCACCGCCGCCGCCGGCATGCCCGACGGCGAGTACAAGCTGGGCAGCCACACCGTGACCAAATGCCTGGGCGGCGTGCGCCTGGCCGACGGCACCCTGGCCGGCAGCACCCTGACCATGGATCAGGCGCTGCGCAACCTGGTGAAGATCGGCCTGCCCATCAGCGAAGCCTCACAACGCCTGTCGCAATTTCCGGCGGACTACCTGGGCCTGGAACAACGCGGTCGCCTGCAACCCGGCAGCTTTGCCGACTGCGTGCGCCTGGACCGCTCCCTGCACCTCACCGACGTCATGGTCGAAGGAGAAACCATTGTCTTCAAAAATGCTTGAAGAGGCCTTGGCCTCCGGTGACGCCGTCGCGGCGCAACTGCAACGCCTGGGCCCACGGCTGGAAGAAGTCGCCGGCCGCCTGCGCCGCCAGCCGCCGCAAGTGGCGATGACCATTGCGCGGGGCAGCTCGGACCACGCCGCCAGCTACTTCGCCTACCTGGCCATGCAGCATGTCGGCATCCCGGTGGCGTCGTTGCCGATGTCGGTGGTGACCTTGTTGCAAGCACCCATGAAAGTCAGCGGCCAGGTAGCGTTCGGTTTCTCCCAGTCGGGGCAGAGCCCGGACCTGGTCAACAGCCTGCGCCTGTTGCGCAAGCGTGGCGCCTTGAGCATCTCGCTGGTCAACGCCGAAGACTCGCCGCTGGAAGCCGCCTGCGAATTCCATGTGCCCCTGTGCGCCGGGCCGGAACTCAGCGTGGCCGCGACCAAGAGCTTTATCGCCACCCTCAGCGCCAGCGCGCTGTTGATCGGCCACTGGAACCAGGAGCCCGACTTGCTGCAAGCCTGCCAGGCCCTGCCCGAAGGCCTGCGTGAAGCCGCCAGGCAGGACTGGACCCACGCAATCGAGGCGCTGCGCGGCTGCCAGCAACTCATGGTGATCGGCCGGGGCGCCGGTTTTGCCATCGCCCAGGAAGCGGCGCTCAAGCTCAAGGAAACCTCGGCGATCCAGGCCGAAGCCTTCAGCAGCGCCGAGGTGCGCCACGGGCCGATGGCCTTGATCGGCGCGGACTACCCGCTGCTGGTCTTCGCACCACGGGGTGCCGAGCAAGCCGGCCTGTTGAGCCTGGCCGCCGATATGCGCCAACGCGGTGCCCGCGTGCTGCTCGCAGCACCGGACGATATCGCCGAACGCGACTTGACCCTGAGCCGCGCCGAACACCCGAGCCTGGACCCGATCCTGGCGATCCAGAGTTTCTATGTCATGGCGGCCGGCCTGTCCGTCGCCCGAGGCATGGACCCGGACCAGCCGCGCCACCTGAGCAAAGTTACCCGCACTCACTGAGTCGCGCTTTCCTGATGAGTACCGTGCCCATGCCCAACAACAATAATGAACTGACCCTCAACGCCCCCCTCAGCGGGCCGTTACTGGCCCTGGGCAACGTGCCTGACGACGTGTTCGCCAGCGGCGCCCTGGGCGACGGCATGGCTATCGACCCGCTCAACGATTGCCTGCATGCGCCGTGCGATGGTGTGGTCATCCATGTCGCCCGCACCGGCCACGCCTTGACGATACGCGCCGACAACGGCGCCGAAGTGTTGCTGCACATCGGCATCGACACGGTCGAATTGAACGGCGAAGGGTTTGCCCTGCTGGTCAAGGACGGCGCCCGGGTCAGCAATGGGCAGGCGCTGGTGCGCTTTGACCTGGACCGTATCGCCCGCCAGTGCAAAAGCCTGGTCAGCCTGATCATCCTCACCAATGGCGAACACTTTGAACTGCGCCCGCTGGCCGCGAAAACCGTCAGGCTGGGCGACCCCCTGGTGCAGGTTGTGCCGCGTGCGAACGCAGCGCAGCAAGCGGCGGTGGATAACGCCGTCGCCGAAGCCAGCGCCAGCGTGCGCGTGACTCACCGTGGCGGCCTGCACGCGCGGCCGGCGGCGTTGATCCGCAAGACCGCCCAGGGTTTCAGCAGCCAGGCGCAGGTGCACTTCGGCGCCAGGTCGGCCGCCTGCGACAGCCTGATCGGCCTGATGGGGCTGGGCATTGGCGAAGGCGACGAGGTGCGCGTGAGCTGTCGCGGCAAGGACGCCGAGGCCGCGCTGCAGGCGCTGGTCGCGGCCTTGTCCGCCGCCGTCAAGGCAGAACACCACGCACCGGTCGTCGCCATGCCGCGCCGGGCAACGACGGAAGTTGATGTGTTGCAGGGCGTGTGCGCGGCACCGGGCCTGGTCTGCGGGCCGTTGTTTCGGCTGGCCGGTATCGAGTTGCCGTCGGACCCCGGCCATCACGTCACTGACGAACAACTGCAACGCCTGGACGCAGCCCTGGAGCAGGTGCGCGGTGAAATCCGCAGCACCCTGGACCAGGCGCGCCAACGCAAGGCCGTCGAAGAAGAAGAGATCTTCGCCGCCCACCTGGCCCTGCTCGAAGACCCCGCCCTGCTGGAAGCCGCCGCCGACGCCATCGAACACGGCAGCGCCGCGACCCACGCCTGGCGCGATGCGATCCAGGCGCAGTGCGCGGTATTGCTGGCCCTGGGCAAGCCGCTGTTCGCCGAACGCGCCAACGACCTGCGCGACCTGCAGCAACGGGTCCTGCGCGCACTGTTGGGTGAAGCCTGGCATTTCGAATTGCCTGCGGGAGCGATTGTCAGCGCCCATGAACTGACTCCTTCGGATTTGCTGCACCTGAGTGCGCAACAGGCTGCCGGGATCTGCATGGCCGAAGGCGGCGCCACGTCCCATGTCGCCATCCTGGCGCGGGGCAAAGGCTTGCCATGTGTCGTCGCGTTGGGCGCTGAGGTACTCGATGTGCCGCACGGCCAGCGCGTGGTGCTCGACGCCGGCAACGGCCGCCTGGAACTGGCCCCCAGCGAGGCGCGTCATGCCGAAGTCCACCGGATCCGCGACGCGCAGACACTGCGTCGTCGGCAGCAACAGGCCCAGGCCCAACAACCGGCGCAAACCCGCGATGGCGTGAACATCGAAGTGGCCGCCAATGTCGCCTCCAGCGCCGAGGCCCAGGTGGCCTTTGAAAACGGCGCCGACGGCGTCGGCCTGCTGCGGACCGAGTTCCTCTTCGTCGACCGCCGCACCGCGCCAGATGAACAGGAACAATGCCACGCTTATCAAGCCGTGCTGGACGCCATGGGCGACAAGTCGGTGATCATCCGCACCATCGATGTCGGTGGCGACAAGCAGCTCGACTACCTGCCGCTGCCCGCCGAAGCCAACCCGGTGTTGGGCCTGCGCGGCATCCGCATGGCCCAGGTACGTCCAGAACTGCTCGACCAGCAACTGCGGGCGCTGCTGCAAGTCTCCCCGTTGGCGCGCTGCCGCATCCTGCTGCCGATGGTCAGCGAAGTCGACGAACTGCTGCAGATTCGCCAGCGCCTGGATGAGTTGTGTGCAGAGCTGGAACTGAGCCAGCGCCCCGAGCTGGGGGTGATGATCGAAGTGCCCGCTGCGGCGCTGATGGCCGAACAATTGGCCGAGCACGCGGACTTCCTGTCCATCGGCACCAACGACCTGTCCCAGTACACCCTGGCCATGGACCGCGACCATGCGGGCCTCGCCGCGCGTGTCGATGCCCTGCACCCGGCGCTGTTGCGGCTGATCGCCCAGACCTGCGCCGGCGCGGCGAAACACGGACGTTGGGTCGGCGTGTGCGGCGCCCTGGCGTCCGACCCGTTGGCCACGCCGGTGTTGATCGGCCTGGGAGTCAGCGAACTGTCGGTGAGCCCGCCGCAGATCGCAGAAATCAAGGACCGCGTCCGTCACTTGGACGCGGCGCAATGCCGGCAACTGAGCCTTGGCCTGCTTGACCTGAGCAGCGCCAGGGCGGTTCGCCAAGCCTGTCAACACCACTGGCCGCTGAGCTGACAACAACAAGAAAAAGGAGACCCGCCATGCACCAATTACTCATCGAAGGCCTGCAACGCCTGGGCCGCGCGCTGATGCTGCCCATCGCCATCCTGCCGATTGCCGGCCTGCTGCTGCGATTGGGTGACACCGACCTGTTGAACATCGCGGTGATGCACGACGCCGGGCAGGCGATTTTCGCCAACCTGGCACTGATCTTCGCCATCGGCATCGCCGTGGGCTTTGCCCGTGACAATAACGGCACGGCGGGACTGGCCGGGGCGATTGGTTACCTGGTGATGATCTCCACCCTCAAGGTGATGGACAGCAGCATCAACATGGGCATGCTCGCCGGTATCGCCAGCGGCCTGATGGCCGGTGCGCTGTATAACCGCTTCAAGGACATCAAGCTGCCGGAATACCTGGCGTTCTTCGGCGGGCGGCGGTTTGTGCCGATTGTCACCGGGTTCTCGGCCGTTGCATTGGGAGTGATCTTTGGCCTGATCTGGCCTCCGATCCAGCACGGTATCAACAGCTTCGGCGTATTGCTGATGGAGAGCGGCAGCTTCGGCGCGTTCGTATTTGGCGTGTTCAACCGCCTGCTGATCGTCACCGGTTTGCACCATATCCTCAACAATATGGCGTGGTTTGTGTTCGGTACCTTCACCGACCCCGTCACCGGTGCCGTCGTCACCGGCGACCTGACCCGCTATTTTGCCGGCGACCCCAAAGGCGGCCAGTTCATGACCGGCATGTTCCCGGTGATGCTGTTCGGCCTGCCCGCCGCCTGCCTGGCGATGTACCGCAACGCCCTGCCGGAGCGGCGCAAGGTGATGGGCGGGATTTTCCTGTCGATGGCCCTGACGTCGTTCCTCACCGGGGTGACCGAGCCGATCGAATTCGCCTTCATGTTCCTCGCGCCGTTCCTGTACCTGATCCATGCACTGCTCACCGGCCTGTCGATGGCGGTGACCAATCTGCTGAATATCCACCTGGGCTTTACCTTCTCCGGTGGGTTTATCGACATGGTGCTGGGCTGGGGCAAATCCACCAATGGCTGGCTGGTAGTCCCGGTGGGCCTGGCATACGCGGCGATCTACTACAGCGTGTTCAGCTACTGCATCCGCCGCTTCAACCTGAAGACCCCGGGCCGTGAGGATATCCAGGTGGCACAGGCTGAAGCGATGACTGATAACCAGCGCGCCACGGCTTATATCCGGGCCTTGGGCGGTGCGGCCAATTTGCTCAGTGTGGGCGCCTGCACCACGCGCCTGCGGTTGGACATGGTCGACCGCAACAAGGCCATGGATGCCGAGTTGAAAGCCCTGGGCGCCATGGCCGTGGTTCGCCCCGGCAATGGCGGCAGTTTGCAGGTGGTGGTCGGGCCGCTGGCGGACAGCATTGCCGATGAGATTCGGTTGGCGATGCCAGGGTTTGCGGCCCTCGCTCCCGTAATGCCTGCGCCTGTGGATAAGCCGGCTGCGGTGAATGTGCAGGAAGCCGAACAATGGCTGGCCGCACTGGGCGGTCGAGGCAATGTGCGCCAGCTGGAAGCGGTGGCGATGACCCGGCTGCGAGTGGAGTTGGGCGATGATTCGGTGGTGTCCGAAGCGCAACTGACGGCGTTGGGTTGCCAGGGTGTGCGCCAGTTGGATAGCGGGGTCTGGCACCTGTTGATGGGTGACCAGGCGTCGGGGTTGGGAGAAGCATTGGAGCGCTTGGTTGGTGGTCGTGAGGTAGGCGCCGGGGTATAGAGCTGCGGTGACCGTACTGGCCAATCGCGAGCAAGCCCGCTCCCACATTTGATCGTATTGCCAAGTCGGGCACCGATCAAAATGTGGGAGCGGCTTGCTCGCGAATGGGCCTCATCGGCGCCGAATTACTGCTGCGCAGGCACCTCGGATAAATCCAGCACTCGATCCACCATCAACTGGATCCCCTCCACCATCCGGTGAATCCCCAGCACCGCATCACGCTGCGAGCCGTCGATGCCAAACGCCAGATGGGCCGCAAGCGCCTGCACGGACGCCAGGTCCTGGGATGCATTGGCAAGCAAGGTTTCGCTGTTCAGATGGGGAAGTACGGTGAAGAGTTGGTCGGTGGGTTGAGAGGCGGATGGGGGATTTGGACTGTCTTTGATCATGGTAAACCTCTGGTGTGAAGTAAGCGCTACCAGCATCACTTGCAGTTGATGGGTGGCAGCTGTGTGCAGGCCTGCAAGACCGAGAATCACCAGTAAATCTCGGTAGACCCGAAGGTCTCCCGCACACAGCCACCATAGGATGACCATGAAAAAGCGCCGCAATTATAAAGGCGCTTGTGACTAACTGGTGAGGTTTCGGCGGGCTTGCAGTCCCGGTCGCTGAATAAGCAGCGACTGGCGAAGGTTAGTGAGGTGAGTTCCTAGGGACAACCTGAAAGGGTTGTAGGAAACATGCAGGTCGCAGTCGGGTAGATTCATTCCCACCAATCAAAAAACTAATTATCTACCTCCCTGCCAATGGCCCGCCTGCGCATGCTCAAGGTTCTTACCCCCGCATGGAGAGCGTACCTGTGAGCACAACATCCCAGACCTTTGAAGGTATCAAAGGCCACCTCAATCAGATCGGGCACCACCTGCTCCAGATCGAAAAGCCGCTGGTGCCCGAACACACACCGTCTACCGAACTGGCCTACCTGGAAAAAACCAACGGCATCCTGAAGCGTTACCGCCAGCAGTTCCTGGCCAAGAGCCGCGCGCTCTATCAGGACATCACCCAGGGCGATCTGCTCACTCGAGTCGAAGCACTCAAGTCCAGCTTGAATACCTATCTGCTGGCACTCGATCGCAACGAGCAAATTGACGGCAAGCCGCGCAAATCCTTCATGACCTTTGAAGCCGGCTACACCGCCCTGGCCAATGAAACGGCGGTCAGTACCCAGGACCGCCTGCTGCATCCGCAGCAACAGGCCATGCTTGCGCGTGTACCGCTGGGCGCCACGTTGCGCCCAGGCCTGTATGCGCTGAGCTTTCGTTACCAGGAGCTGACGGTGGAGCTGGCCGGCGCCTTTGTGCTGACTGAAACGTCCCGCCCCGTGGTCACCGACCTGAGCGCTGTGCCGGTAGGGGAAGTGATGCTGTTCACGCCTTCGCGCGGGATCGAGGCATTCGGCTCGCTGACACAACTCAATACGCACGTGCTCCAGGGCCTGGAGGATGCCGGGCAGCGACGCGACTTCATGGCACTGTTGCCCGTGCGTTATCGCGATGTGACGCCCGGTGCCATCTGGCCGCTGCAACTGACGCCGATCACCGACAAACCGCTGTTCGAACACACCTACAACGCCCTGCTCGACAAGCGCACCGAGGACATCGAGCGCGCCTTGAGCCTGGTAGACAATCCGGCCCACGAGGCCGCTGTGCTGATCGACGCCCTGGACCAGGCCATCGCGGCGGCCTTGCCGGACTTAGAAGCACGTCTGCAATGGCGCAGCCGACGCCTGCTGGAGCGTCACCTGCGCCACAGCGCACGGGACTGGTATCGCAGCGCCAGCGAACCGCGGCGGGCCGCGCTCGCCGCTCACCTGGCGAGCTATAACGCGGCGCGCCAGGATCTGCTCGACGTGCTGGGCCCGGTCGCTACCCCTGAGGCCCTGGCCCGCTATCGACTGCTTGAACGCTTGAGCGATGAGCTGGACATCCACGACCTGGCGCCGGAACACCTGCTGGTCAACACCCGGCGCTACGTCGACCCCATCGGTGAATACGAACACGACCGCAATCTGGTTGACCTGGCCCTGCGCGGGCTGCAGGCCGGTGATGCCGAGCCGGGTTCGGACTTCCTGAACAAAACCACGCTGACCTACCACGAGGCACCGCTGCCGCCGGCCTATCAGGACCTGACCCACGCCTGGCTGGCACAGGTATTGACCACCCTGCAGCCGCGTATCGAGTTCGGTGAGTTGCAACAGCAGATGCATGCCAAGCCTGCGCTCAGCCGCGCGATCGAACAGATGCTCGACCAGCGGATCAACGCGCTGGCCTATACCGCCATGCTCCAGGGTCATCTCAGTGAAGAGGACTTTCAGTTGGTGCAGAATCTGCGCCAGGGCACCGACGCGCGCCTGAGCGCCGCCACCCTGTCACTGCATGCGGCCCAGTTGCAGGACATATGGGTATTGCGCCAAACCGACGCCAGCGGCACGGTCACCCGCCTGCTGCTGTGCACGCCCGAGGCACCACGGGAGCAGCAATTCCAGGCCTTCGACACTGAGCTTGCGTGCCAGCAGCACATCCTCGGCTGGAGCCTGGACAACGGTGAAAAACATCCGCCTGGCACCCTGACCGACTACCTGATCAAGCGGGTCGCCCTGCGTTTTCGCGCAGCGATGAAGCGGGTGTTGAGCGGCTTGAGCTTCAAGGTTCAAGACCGCGAGTACCAAGAGATCAGCTTTGGCAACGTCGGCAGCCATGCCGACTGCCTCAAGGCCATGTCCGCCCATGTGCTGGCGAGCCGCGTCGACGATTACGAGTTCAGCACCCCGAACTGGTACCGCTCCACCCACGCCGACAACCGCCGCAAGCTGTTGAAACTGGCCGAGGACAGCGAAGGCGCGTTGCTCACCTACCAGGACTTTCCGCTGTCTGACGCGCAGTTTCCCAGCTTCGCCGACTACCTGCATGAACAGGCAAAAAAACGCCTGAACCTGCTGCTGGGACGGCCTCAGAACGATGTCGACCCCGACACCGTCTGGGCATTTTCACCGCCGGCGCTGCTCGGCTCATTGACCCCGCCGCCCCTGACCTATACCCAGCTGTACCGCGACGGTTATGCCGACGGTGTGGGGTTCCTCGACGAGAAGTTCTCCCGCGCCGCCCAATTCAAAGGCCCCAAGGGGATTGACCTGAGCGCGTTGACCGCGGAAAAAGTCGCCCGCTCGGTCACCGGCACCTGGGTCGGCGCGCGCTACATCAGCGAGGTGCGGACCCGATTGCTGAATGTCGGCAGCGCGGACTATGACCTGCGGCGCAATGCAACGCTGAGCATCACCCAGCGCCAGATGCAGAACGCCGCCCTGGAGTGCCGGCTCGAGGGCCACATCGCCGGGGTCGATTGGACCTGGCTGGAACGCAGTATCGCCAGCATGGATGAAACGGCCACCGACACACGCGGCACCTACGCCATTCATCGCCTGCTGATCAATGGCGAATGGGTGATGGGCACTTTCCTCTTCAGCCATGCTGATTTTCCGACGCTGCTCTACACCCCCAACGCACCGGATGGCATCAGCTTTCGCGAGGCCAGGCAGTTCAACTACCTGTTGAAAAAGGTGCCCGGCATGGTCGCCTATTTCACCCTGCGGGTCGGCGCCCAATCCCAGGCCAACGTGCGCACCTTTCTGGAGACCGCCAAGGCGCAGTTGCCCGAGGACCTGAACAAAACCGACACCAGCCCGGCACGCTATGACGCAACCCGCGCCCAGCCGCCCCTGCTGGATTTGCGCCAGGCGCTGTACGACATGAAGCTGCAGCGCAGGATCGACGACGTTGAAGGCACCACGGCCAATCGCACCCAGATGATCACGGGCATCCTCTGGACCTGCGTGGAATGGGTCACCGCCATTGCTACCGCACCGTTTCCCATCGTCAGCCTGAGCCTGGGCATGCTGCTGGCGTTCAAGGACGGCATGCTGGCCCTGAACGCCTATCAACAAGGCGACACGAGCGCCGCCGTGGCACACCTGATCGGTTATGTACTGAACAGCGCCGGCGCGGCATTCACCGACCTGCGTCCGGCATTGGTTTCCCTTAAACAGCTGGCAACACCGGCCCTGCGCGAGGCCGCCCAGAGCGCCACCGCGGCCAGCGAGGCCCTGAAACTGGTGCATCCCCTGCAACCCCCGGCACTGGCGCCGGCAGACATGCAGGCGGTGTTGTTCGATGGCGAGTTGCTTTGGGCGAAGAACACCCCGGACCCGATCGGACGTTATTTGTTGTACCGACTCGATCCGCCTACCGGCAAACTGATCTCCACGACTCGCGTGGCCGCGCCCGATGCACAAGGCGTCTGGCGCCGCACCGGCGTCACCGGTGGCGCGCCCAAGTATGAAAAATTGCCCGACACACCGGAGCCGCTCAAGCCTTATGAGATGCCGGCAAAGTACGCCAACAAACTGGAACTGGTGCTCGACCCGGATGTGCGCACCGGGATACTGCTGCGGTCGGAGTGGGATTTCGGCTCGCAAGACGTGATCCTGGGAAGCGCCGCCATTGAACTCAAATCCCTTCGCATCGCTTACCTGCAACAGGCCGAACGCCTGGCCACCGACGCCCAGGACTTTTTCAAGACCCTTGACCCGTTGCCGGCCCGCGCCGAGCTTCCGGCCCTGGACGCCAGCACGTCGTTTGCACAACTGATCGCCAGCGATGCCTTCAGCGGTAACAAGAACCTGGTCATTGGCGCGGTACCCGGCTCCATTGCCAGTAAACAGTTGCTGGTCACACACATGGACGCGTTGATCAGCAAGGGTTTCAAACACCTTTATATCGAGTACCTGCCCGGTGATGTGTTTCGTCCAAAACTGGAGAAGCTCAACAGCGGAAAATCCTGGCAGCACATCGAGCGGCACCTGAAGACCGTCGACAAAGCCTTTGGCTTGGCCGAGAACGCCGAGTACTCCTACGTCGCCCTGGTACGCAAGGCTCAGGAAAAGGGCGTGAAGATCAAGGCCCTGGATGCCTCAACCTCGTACTTGCTGGACGACGCCCTGCAAATGGGCGACACCCCACCGACGACGCCACGCGGCAACAGCATCAGAAACTATTACTCCCACAAAGCCATTCAGGCCGATGCCCTCGACGAGCAGGATGAACGCTGGGTGGCCCTGGTGGATCATTCCCGGCTGCGTACTTTCGAGCAAACGCCTGGCCTGGCGGACCTGCAGGACGCGGTCGCGCTGCGCGTGGTGGATGTGGGTACGGACCAACCCGTGGGCGTGTGGATCGACACCCCCGTGGCGGGTGAAGCGCTGGCCAGGGGCGATTACCGATTGGCCATGCGCACCCCGTACAAAGCCCCCGAACCGGCAGCATCGCCCAGTACTGCGCCTGCGGCCGCCGCGCATTACAGCGAGTACGACATTGCCGTCCCGCTCCGGGATAGCATCGTCCGACAGACCAGCACACGGCATGGCCTGGACACGCGCTACTTCCCGCAGAATCCGGAGCATCAGGAAGCCTTCAGGGCGTTTGTGGATACCCGCGCGCGCCTGAGTGCGGATGCCGACACGTACCTGGCCAGCCACGTGCCGCCAGCCCGGCCCGAGCCATCCGTCCTGGGCCTGCCGAACACCCCCGAGGCATTGCTGGAGAAAATCCGTCACAGCGAGTTTTCGGGGCTGGTGATCGGTGAAGGGCATAACGCGCAATCGAGCAAACGCTTGCTGCGCGATTACATGGGAAAGCTCAAGGACCTGGAGTTCAAGACGCTGTACGTGGAGCACCTGCTGACCGATTTGCACCAGCACGAGCTGGATATTTTTCTGCAGACCCAACGGCTGCCGGACAACCTCAAGCGCTACCTCACCCAGCTGGATCGGGGCCATATGCCGGGCTACAAAGGCAGCGATACCTATACCGAAGTGATCCAGATCGCGGCAAGGCACGGCATGCGCATTCGCGCCCTGGACTGCACCGCCAGTTACCACATCAAGGGGTTGGGGGACGCGGATGTCTCACGCAACCAGCTGTTCAGTTACTTCGCCTCCAAGGTCATCGACGCCGACCAGGCCGCACACGGGCCCCACAAGTGGGTGGCCTTCGTGGGCAGCGCGCACACCAACACCCACCTGAGCGTGCCTGGCCTCGCGGAACTCCAGGGCGCGGTCAGCCTGCATGTGCGGGACACCGCCCCGGCCCTGGCCCGGAACATTCGAGCGGGGGCCTGGGAGACCGTTTCCGAAGGCATCAGCCCTTACACCAGGGCCTTGCGCAGCGACTTGATCCTCGACGCCGGGGTTGCCGGCACCAAAGCCCCGGCGCCCTTCGTAGCGGTGGACAGGACACGCCTGAGCCGGCCCGGCCTGTTCCTGATCGAACGCCCGTCGCCCTCGCAGAACATCCTGCTGCATCGTTCGCGCACCGGGGAAATCGTGTCGACGCCGATCAAGGTCGACCACAATGGCCTGTTTTATGTCGACCGCTGGGAGCCGATGCAGGGCAAGCGGTTCAGCTACGAAAACATGTTGATCAGTGCATTGAAGGCAGAAGTCGGGTTGACCCCCGCGCCCTGAGCCATTGAGGCTTTGACACCGGGTTCATGAGCACCCACAAAAAAACCCGCTGGCCAAACTGGCCCAGCGGGTTTCTTGTTTCTACAGCGGGCGGATCAGAAATCCGCCAACGACCACACTTCATAAGCCGGTGTCTCATAGGGGTGGCTGAGCTTCAACGCGGCGACCACTGCGTTGATCAACGCATCGGTCACCACCAGCTCGACCTTCCATTCTTCAACCACCTCAACCTGGCCAACCTGCCCGATAAACGGCTGGCTGCCGTCCAACGCGCGAAACTGGCCCTGGCCCAGCACTTGCCAGGCGCAGCTGTCGTAGTCGCCGATGCGCCCGCCGCCAGCGGCGAAGACGGCGGCTTTCACCGTCTCCACATGGCTGTCGGGCACAAAGAAGGCAAGCTTGTACACCGCCTTAGTTCACCCACACGCGGGCGTTGCGGAACATGCGCATCCACGCGCCGTCTTCGTTCCACTCTTCCGGGCGCCACGAGTTCTGCACGGCGCGGAACACGCGCTCCGGGTGCGGCATCATGATGGTCACGCGACCGTCGCGGCTGGTGAGGCCGGTGATCCCGCGCGGCGAGCCGTTCGGGTTGGCCGGGTAGCTTTCGGTGACCTTGCCGTGGTTGTCGACGAAACGCATGGCCACGCAGCCGGACAGATCGGCTTCGAGCAAGGCTTCTTCGCTTTCGAACTCGGCATGGCCTTCACCGTGGGCGATGGCGATCGGCATGCGCGAACCGGCCATGCCTTGCAGGAAGATCGAGTTGGATTCCTGCACCTGCACCATGGCGACGCGGGCTTCGAACTGCTCCGAGCGGTTACGCACGAAGTGCGGCCAGAACTCGCTCCCCGGGATCAGCTCGTGGAGGTTGGACATCATCTGGCAACCGTTGCACACACCCAGGGTGAAGCTGTCGTTGCGCTCGAAGAAGCCCTGGAACGCGTCGCGGGCACGGCTGTTGAACAGGGCCGACTTGGCCCAGCCTTCGCCTGCACCCAATACGTCGCCGTAGGAGAAACCACCGCAGGCCACCAGGCCCTTGAACTCATTGAGGTCAACGCGACCGGCGAGGATGTCGCTCATGTGCACGTCGATCGCATTGAAGCCGGCGCGGTCGAACGCGGCCGCCATTTCCACCTGGCCGTTGACGCCCTGCTCACGCAGCACGGCAACCTGTGGGCGGATGCCTTTCTTGATGTACGGCGCGGCGATGTCCTGGTTGACGTCGAAGCTGAGCTTGGTGCTCAGGCCCGGGTTGTCTTCTTCCAGGATCACGTCGAATTCCTGCTCGGCGCAGTCGGCGTTGTCACGCAGGCGTTGGATCTGGTAGCTGGTCTCGGCCCACTGGCGTTGCAGCAAGCGGCGCTGGCCGGCAAACACGGTGTCGCCGTTGAACGAGATGTTGATCTCGCCGTTGTTGATCGGCTGGCCGATCACCGCCACGCAGTCGTCCAGGCCAGCGGCGCTGAACTGTGCGAGTACGTCCGGGGTTGCGTCCTGGCGAACCTGGATCACTGCACCCAACTCTTCGTTGAAGAGGATGCCGTTGATTTCAGAGGCGTCCTCGGCAACGCTGTCGAGCACGATGTTCAGGCCGCAGTGACCGGCGAAGGCCATCTCGACCACGCTGGTCAGCAGGCCACCGTCGGAACGGTCGTGGTAAGCCAGCAGGTGGCCGTCGGCGTTGAGGCCCTGGATCACGGCGAAGAAGGCTTTCAGGTCTTCGGCGTCATCCACGTCCGGCGCCTGTTTGCCAAGCTTGCCGTGGGTTTGCGCGAGGATCGAGGCGCCCATGCGGTTCTGGCCACGGCCGAGGTCGATCAGGATCAGGTCGGTGGTGCCCTTGTCCATGCGCAGTTGCGGGGTCAGGGTCTGGCGGATGTCGGTGACCGGCGCAAAGCCGGTGACGATCAGCGACAGCGGCGAGGTGACGCTCTTGTCCACGCCTTCATCGTTCCAACGGGTGGCCATGGACATGGAGTCCTTGCCCACCGGAATGGTGATGCCCAGTTCCGGGCACAGCTCCATGCCGACCGCTTTTACGGTGTCGTACAGACGCGCATCTTCACCGGGGTGACCGGCAGCGGACATCCAGTTGGCCGACAATTTGATGTCGGACAGCTTGCCGATGCGCGACGCGGCAATGTTGGTGAGGGTTTCACCAATGGCCATGCGGCCCGACGCAGGGGCGTCCAGCAGGGCCAGCGGCGTACGCTCGCCCATGGCCATGGCTTCACCGGTGTAGACGTCGAAGCTGGTGGCGGTGACGGCAACGTCGGCCACCGGCACCTGCCATGGGCCGACCATCTGGTCACGGGCCACCAGGCCGGTGATGGTGCGGTCGCCGATGGTGATCAGGAAGCTTTTGCTCGCCACGGCCGGGTGGTGCAGCACACGTTCGATGCTGTCGGCCAGGTCCAGGGCGCTTGGGTCGAAATCATCGCCCAGCTCGGTTTCACGTACCGCCGAACGGTGCATGCGCGGGGCCTTGCCCAGCAGCACTTCGAGGGGCATGTCCACCGGGCTGTTGCCGAAGTGGCTGTCGGTGACCGTCAGTTGCGGCTCGGCAGTGGCTTCGCCGACCACGGCAAACGGGCAACGCTCGCGTTCGCAGATGGCCTGGAAGCGCGCGAAGTCTTCAGGGCCGACCGCCAGTACGTAACGTTCCTGGGATTCGTTGCTCCAGATTTCGTGCGGGGCCATGCCCGGCTCGTCGTTTGGAATGTTGCGCAGTTCGAAGCGGCCACCGCGGTCGCCATCGTTGACCAGCTCCGGGAAGGCGTTGGACAAACCGCCGGCGCCGACGTCGTGGATAAAGCTGATGGGGTTCTTGTCACCCAACTGCCAGCAACGGTCGATGACTTCCTGGCAGCGGCGTTCCATCTCAGGGTTTTCGCGCTGTACGGAAGCGAAGTCGAGGTCTGCCGAGCTGGTGCCGGTGGCCATGGAGGAAGCCGCGCCGCCGCCGAGGCCGATCAGCATTGCCGGGCCGCCGAGCACGATCAGCTTGGAGCCGACCAGGATCTCGCCTTTCTTGACGTGTTCTTCACGGATGTTGCCCATGCCGCCAGCCAGCATGATTGGCTTGTGGTAGCCGCGCACTTCATCGCCACGGGGGGTGGTGATGGACTGTTCGAAAGTACGGAAATAACCGGTCAGCGCCGGACGCCCGAATTCGTTGTTGAACGCGGCGCCGCCCAGCGGGCCTTCGATCATGATGTCCAGCGCCGTCACGATGCGCTCAGGCTTGCCGTACGGCACTTCCCATGGCTGTTCGAAGCCCGGGATCTGCAGGTTGGACACGGTGAAACCGGTCAGGCCGGCCTTTGGCTTGGCGCCACGGCCGGTGGCACCTTCGTCGCGGATCTCGCCGCCGGAACCGGTGGCTGCGCCCGGGAACGGGGCAATCGCGGTCGGGTGGTTGTGGGTCTCGACCTTCATCAGGATGTGCACCGGCTCCTGCACCGCGCCGTACTGGCGGGTTTCAGGGTCCGGGAAGAAACGGCCGGCAACCGAGCCGACGATCACCGAGGCGTTGTCCTTATACGCCGACAGAACGCCTTCGCTGTGCATCACGTAGGTGTTCTTGATCATGCCGAACAGGCTTTTTTCCTGGCTCTCGCCGTCGATGTCCCAACTGGCGTTGAAGATCTTGTGACGGCAGTGCTCGGAGTTGGCCTGGGCGAACATCATCAGTTCGATGTCGTGGGGGTTGCGCTTCAAGCCGGTGAAGGCGTTGACCAGGTAGTCGATCTCGTCTTCGGCCAGGGCCAGGCCCAGCTCGGTGTTGGCCTTCTCCAGCGCAGCGCGGCCACCGCCCAGCACGTCAATCGCGGTCAGCGGCTTGGGTTCGGCGTGGCTGAACAGGCCGGCAGCCTGTTCCAGTTGGCTGACGATGATCTGGGTCATGCGGTCGTGCAGGCTGCTGGCGATCAGCTCGGCCTCGGCGTCGCTGACCCCACCTTCGACGTAGAACGCGATACCACGCTCCAGGCGCTGGATCTTCTCCAGGCCGCAGTTGCGGGCGATATCGCTGGCCTTGCTCGACCAGGGCGAGATGGTGCCGAACCGTGGCAGAACCAGGAACAAGCGGCCGGTCGGCTCTTGAACGGGAACGCTTGGGCCGTACTTCAGAAGGCGTGCGAGCACTTGCTGTTCGTCGGCGGTCAAGACGCCGGTAACGTCGGCGAAGTGAGCAAATTCAGCATACAGGCCTGTAACCGCTGGAACCTTCTGGCTCAGTTGTTCAAGGAGTTTGCTGTGGCGAAAGGCAGAAAGGGCAGGAGCGCCGCGCAGGATCAACATCTTCGGGACAGCCTCGGGAAGGGGTGTGCTTTGAGGCCGTGCATTCTAGCGTAAACCATCGCCAACGGCACCCGAAACGGCACC
Organism: Pseudomonas sp. GV047; assembly: GCF_003058245.1. Lineage (NCBI taxonomy): Bacteria > Pseudomonadati > Pseudomonadota > Gammaproteobacteria > Pseudomonadales > Pseudomonadaceae > Pseudomonas > Pseudomonas sp. GV047. The sequence continues at coordinate 118,351 of NZ_QCWA01000013.1, forward strand.
GCTGGCGGCTGCCGAACGTCAGTTAACACGGTTTGCACGCTATCGGGGCGTTATCCAAGGCATTCCGCGCAGTTATTTTAACCGTCACAATCGGGCGCCAAGCCACGTTTCTGCGGGCTGCAGCACAGTTTTGGCGGCGCTAGCAGACAAGTCCGCCGCTGTCGAGATATGGCGCCGTGGGCCGTTTGCGTATACTGCGCAGATGTTCTCCCCAACTGCTTTGCGCCCGCGATGCGCCAGATGGCTCATCGTCACCGGACTCTTCCTGATGCTCAGCGCCTGTGTTGATAAACCCAGCACGCTCGAGCGAATCAAGGAGGATGGCGTATTGCGGGTGATTACCCGAAACAGCCCGGCGACTTACTTCCAGGACCGCAACGGTGAAACCGGTTTCGAATACGAACTGGTCAAGCGTTTTGCCGATGACCTGGGCGTGAAGCTGGAAATCGAGACCGCCGACAACCTCGACGACCTGTTCGGCCAGTTGGGCAAACCCAACGGCCCGGTGCTCGCCGCGGCCGGCCTGGTCAGCAGTGAGCAGCGCCAGCAACAGGTGCGGTTCTCCCACCCTTACCTGGAAGTCACCCCGCAGATCATCTACCGCAACGGCCAGTCACGCCCGACGAACGCGGCGGACCTGGTGGGCAAGAAGATCATGGTGCTCAAGGGCAGCACCCACGCCGAACAACTGGCCGCGCTTAAGAAGCAGAACCCGGCCATCGAATACGAAGAATCCGATGCCGTCGAGGTGGTCGACCTGCTGCGCATGGTGGACGAGGGGCAAATCGACCTGACCCTGGTGGACTCCAACGAAGTGGCGATGAACCAGGTGTACTTCCCCAACGTACGGGTGGCGTTCGACCTCGGCAATGCCAGCAACCAGAGCTGGGCCGTGGCCGCCGGCGACGACAACAGCCTGCTCAACGAAATCAACAGCTACCTGGACAAGGTGGAAAAGAACGGCACCCTGCAACGCCTTAAAGACCGCTATTACGGGCACGTCGATGTACTCGGCTATGTCGGCGCCTACACCTTCGCCCAGCATTTGCAGCAGCGGTTGCCCAAATACGAGAAGCACTTTCGCGCCTACGCCAAGGAAGAAAAAGTCGATTGGCGCCTGCTTGCGGCTATCGGCTATCAGGAATCGCTGTGGCAACCGGCGGTCACCTCAAAGACCGGCGTGCGCGGCCTGATGATGCTGACCCAGAACACCGCCCAGGCCATGGGCGTGTCCAATCGCCTGGATGCCAGGCAAAGCATCATGGGCGGCGCCAAGTACCTGGCCAAGATCAAGGACGAGCTGGACGACAAGATCGCCGAGCCCGACCGCACCTGGTTCGCCCTCGCCGCTTATAACGTCGGCACCGGCCATCTGGACGACGCGCGCATCCTGGCGAAGAAGGAAGGCCTGAACCCGAACAAGTGGCTGGACGTGAAGAAGATGCTGCCGCGCCTGTCGCAGAAGCAGTGGTACAGCAAGACCCGCTACGGCTACGCCCGGGGCGGCGAGCCGGTGCACTTCGTGGCGAACATCCGGCGCTACTACGACATCCTGACCTGGGTGACCCAGCCGCAGCTGGAGGGTAACCAGGTGGTGGAAGGTAATCTGCATGTGCCGGGTGTGGATAAAACCAAGCCGCCGGAAGACACTCCGCAACTCTGACCGCAACATTTCAGACACCACCTTTTGATCGCTACATAGATCAGAGGCCGGTGATCAGGTGGACCACTCCTCCCGCCAACACCATCACGCCCGCCACACCCGCCGCTTTCAACGCCGCCTCATCCAACCGCCCCGCATCCTGCAATTGCACCCGCACCCGCGTCAGCGCCACACGCTGCTGCGACCTGAGGTTATTCGCACCGCCCAGCGCACTCAGCACCTCGGCCGACAACAGCCCCTGTGTCGGCACCGCCACCGTCTCGGCAATCAAATCCGGGGTCAGGGCTTTCCAGAACGCCCGCTGCAATTTCTCGAACATGCTCAGTGCTCCACGACAGGTGAGGTTTCAACGGTGGCCGCGTGATACAGGCGCAAGGCCTCGCGTACCTGGACGGCTTCTTCCAGGCCCAGTACCTGACGGGCGATGGTCTGGCAGCCGGCCAGGTCCAGCCCGCGCACGGTGGCCTTGATGGTGGGGATCAGCGGCACACTGACCGACAACTCATCCACCCCCAGCCCGAGCAACACCGGCACCGCCAGGGCTTCGGACGCCAGTGCGCCGCATACGCCCACCCACTTGCCATGGGCATGGGCGGCCGTGACGGTGGCGGCGATCAGGCGCAATACCGCCGGGTGAAAGCTGTCGGCCTGGCTGGCCAGGCGCGGGTGATCACGGTCCATGGCCAGGGTGTATTGGGTCAGGTCGTTGGTGCCGATGGAGAAGAAATCCACATGGGGCGCAAACACATCGGCCATCAGGGCCGCCGACGGCACCTCAATCATGATGCCCAGTTTGGGCAACGCGCTGAGCCCAAGGGCCCGGGCTTCTTCCTCCATAATCTGGCGCGCCAGATGCAGCTCCGACAGCAGGCTGACCATCGGCAACATGATATGCAGGCGTGCCAGCCCGGCACTGGCGAGGATCGCGCGCAACTGTTCACGCAACAGCTCCGGGCGCTCCAGGCACAGGCGTATACCGCGCAGGCCCAGGAACGGGTTGGTTTCACTGTCCATCGGCACGTACGCCAGGGGTTTATCGCCGCCAACGTCCAGGGTGCGCACCACCAGATTGCGCTCGGTACCCAGGGCTCGGGCGATGGCGCTGTAGGTGGCGGCCTGCTCATCCACGCTTGGGGCGCGATTGCGATCCAGGTACAAAAACTCCGAGCGCAGCAGGCCGACGCCTTCACCCCCCAGGGCCAGGGATTGCTCCACTTCCTGCAACGAAGCGACGTTGGCGCTCACCTCGACGTGATGGCCGTCGCGGGTAATCGCAGGCACTAAAGCCTGCGCCACATCACGCTGACGTCGCAGCACGTGCTGCTTACGCGCAGCTTCCAGCTGTTCGATCTCGGCCAGGTTGGGGTCCAGGTGCAACTCGCCTTTGTCGGCGTCGAGCAGGACCTGTTTGCCGTTGGCCAGCGCCAGCACTTCAAGCCCGACCCCGCATATGGCAGGCAGGCCCAAGGCCCGCGCCAGGATCGCGACATGGCTGGTCGCCCCGCCGCCGACGGTGACAAACCCCAGCACTTTTTTGGGATCGAGGCTGGCGGTTTGCGAAGGCGTCAGTTGCTCGGCGACCAGGATCGCGCGGTCGGGCAGGTCCCAGGCGCGGTCTTGAATACCGAGGATCAGTTTCAGCACGCGCTGACCGACATCCGCCAGGTCCGCCGCACGTTCGGCCAACAGGGCATTGCCCAGGTTCTGGAACAGCTGGGCAGTGGCAACCGTGGCGCTGTTCCAGGCAAACGCGGCGCTCTTGCCTTCGGCCAGCAGGCCATCGGCTTGTTCCAGCAGCGTCGGGTCTTCAAGCAACTCCTGATGGGCACGAAAAATCTCCGCCTGGGCACTGCCCGCCGCCTGGGTTTGCAGGGCTTGCAGCGCTTCGGTTGCAGCCAGCAAGCCACGGTCCAAAGCGGCGCGCTCGAACGCCTCGCCAGCGCCCTGTTCAATCACCTTCAGCTCGGGCTCAGCAACCTGGACCACTTGGCCAAACGCCGATCCCGGCGATGCGCAAACGCCTCGCAGCAGCGTCGCCGACGATACCGGCAGGGGCGCTTCAAGCTGTGCAGCCGGTGCCGCGATGGCCTCGCCGCAGCCTTCAAGCAACAGCGCGACCAGCACCTGGATCGCCGCCTCGGCGTCGTCACCGGCCGCACTCACTTGCAAGGTATCGCCCTGCACGGTTTGCAGCGCCATGATCGCCACCAGCGACTTGGCGTTGGCACTCTGGGTTTGCTTGTGCAGGTAAATGCTCGCGTTAAAACCTTTCGCCGCCTGGGCCAATACGGCGGCCGGGCGCGCGTGCAAACCGTTGGTGTTGGGCAAGGTCAACGGTTTTGAGAAGCGTGCATCGCCCTCCTCCTCATCGGCCTCCTCTACCCGGTTGCCGGGCGCAACCTGCAACACCGGTTGGCCCAATTCCACCAGGCCGCTTGCCAATGGCGTGAACGGCTCGCCGCTGACCACCAGCATCAAGGTCAGCAAACTGCGTGCGTGGAGTGCCACATAGTCGGCATCGAATTCGATCAAGGCTTGCCCGGCCTCCACCCGCTGGCCTTCCTCGACCAGGCGGGTGAAGCCCTTGCCCGCCAGGCTCACGGTGTCCAGGCCGATATGCATCAGCACCTGCACGCCGTTGTCGTCGGTGACGCTGACCGCATGCCCACTGTCCTGGATATTGCTGATCACCCCGGCCAGGGGCGCACACAGGGTCTGCGAGGTGGGATCGATGCACAGGCCGTCGCCGATCATGCGGCTGGCGAACACCGGGTCAGGCACCTTGTCCAGTGCCAGCAGCACGCCGGACAAGGGCGCCAGCAATTCCAGGGGTTGAGTTGCGGTCATGACGTCACCTGCTGTTTTGTTCTGTAAAGATCCTTGGGTGGATGCCTATCCCATGGATGACTTATTTCCACCAGTATTCAACCTGCACGCCCACGTTCGACCCATGCCGCGCGGTGCCATAGGCGCCGGTGTCGGACAACGCCGAACCCGCCGCCAGTTCATTCGCTGCACGCTTGGCCGCTTCGTTCCAGGTCGCATAGGTGTAGTACAACCGCACTTCCGGCCGCGCCCAGAAATCCGGGCCGTTGGGCGACCAGGTCGGGGCGAAGGTAAATTTGCTCAGCTTGCGCGTGCCGCCGGTGGCATCGACCTGATCATGCCCAAGCTCGGTGACCAGTTTGAATTGTTCGCTGATCGCATACGCGGGGCGTACGCCGATGGACATCCAGGTCTGGTCCTGGCTGCCGGGGCGAATATCCTTCTGGTACACCGCCTCGATCTGCCCTCCAAAACGCGGGGTCACCTGCCAGTCGAAGAACTCCACGGCGCGATAACTTTTGTTGCTGTTATCCAGGAAGGTATTGCCGGTGTAGCCCAGGCCGGTGCCGGGGCCTTCGCCGTACTGCAAAGCGAATTTGTTCTTGCCGCCCAGGAAGGGTTTTTGCACATGCTGCGCGGTGAGTGCCCAGCCGCTGTGGGTGTCACGCCCACCGGCCTTTTCGATATGGCTCAAGCCCAGCTCCAGCTCGCCGCCGGGGTTGGTCTTGAAGCCCGCGACGTTGAAGTCGTGACGGGTGGCGTATTCCTTCTGGTACAGGTTGTCCTTGCGCGAAATGGCGTAGCTGTACTTGAGGTCGCCGATCAGCACGTCCTCGATTCCGCCGCCGGTGGCGCTCTGGTTCCAGTAGTAGAAGTCGGAAATATGGATGTCATTGCGTTTGTAGTAACGCCGACCGGCCCACAGCGAACCGCCATTGAGGGCTGGCAGGTTCGACCACTGCGCATACATCTGCGGCATGCGCGCCGAGCCGTTGTCTTCGCCCTGGAATTTAAGGGCGCGGTCGTATTGGTTGTACAGCGATGCCATGGCGTCAACGCTGAGCACTGAGCCATCGTCGAGGGTCAGCAGGTCCTGACGCAGTTCCAGCTCGGCGTACTGCTCGCATTCGTTGCCCAGTCGATATTTGGTTTGCGCCCCCGGCAACTGGAAACACTGCTGCTTGCCACTGCCTGTCGAGGTCCCCGCGCCGCTGCGCAAGTAACCGGCAAACTCCAGGGCCTGCGCACCGAATGGCAGGCTCAGGCAGGATGCAACGAGGCCCAGCTTTATTGTTGTTTTCATGAAGCACTCCGATATTTTTATTATGTTTTTTGAAGCACCCTGCGCTCTCCGTAGCAGCTGCGGGAGTTCCGGGTTCAGTCCTTCAGGTGCAGCACAAAGGATTCGTACGGGCGCAAAATCACCGTGGCCGTGCGTGGCGGGCAGTCGGGGTAGTTGCTGATCAGCAGGCGTTGCTCGGTCGCCGCGTCGATCACGTCGCCAGGCAGTTGGATTTCACAGGGCTGGCCATAGAAGTTGTTCAGCACCAGCAGGCGCTCGCCGTGGCCTTCGCGCAGGTACGCCCAGACCTGCAAATGGTCTTGCAGCAGTTGGCGGTAAACCCCTTCTTGAATCAGCGGTTCGTGACGACGCAGGGCGATCAGCGCGCGGTAGTGATGCAGCACGGAGTCGGGATCGTCGAGCTGGTGTTCAACGTTGATCTGCGCGGCATTCGCCGGGAGGCCGATCCAGGGCTCGCCGGTGCTGAAACCCGCATTCGGCTGCGCGTTCCACTGCATGGGCGTACGGCCGTTGTCGCGGGACTTCTGCATGATCGCCGCCATGCTCGCCGCTTCGGATTCACCGGCATCGCGCTTGAGGCGGAAGATGTTCAGGGTCTCCACATCGCGGTACTGATCGATGCTGTCGAAGCCCGGATTGGTCATGCCCAGTTCTTCGCCCTGGTACACGAACGGCGTGCCCTGGAGGAAGTGCAGCGCGGTGGCGAGCATCTTGGCCGAGACCACGCGATGCTCGCCGTCGTCACCAAACCGCGAGACCACCCGGGGTTGATCGTGGTTACACCAGAACAGCGCGTTCCAGCCGCCACCGGCCTGCATGCCCAGTTGCCAGTCGGAGAGGATCTGCTTGAGTTGCAGGAAGTCGAAGTCAGCCTTCACCCACTTCTGCAGGTTCGGGTAATCGACTTTCAGGTGATGAAAGTTGAAGGTCATCGACAGCTCTTTCGACTCTGGCCGCGAGTAGCGAATGCAATGTTCAAGGCTGGTGGACGACATCTCGCCGACGTTGATCAGGTCATGGCCTTCAAATACTTCGCGGTGCATCTCCTGCAGGTATTCATGCACGTTCGGGCCGTCGGTGTAGAAGCGGCGGCCGTCGCTGTTGTCTTCGGGGAAATCGGCGGGCTTGGAGATCAGGTTGATCACGTCCAGGCGGAAACCGCCCACGCCCTTGTCACGCCAGAAGCGCATCAACTTGAACACCTCGGCACGCACCTGGGGGTTGTCCCAATTGAGGTCGGCCTGGGTGTGGTCGAACAGGTGCAGGAAGTACTGGCCGGTTTGCGCCTCGTATTCCCAGGCCGAACCGCCGAACTTGGATTCCCAGTTGTTCGGCTGGTCGCGCCAGATGTAGAAGTCGCGGTAGGGATTGTCGAGGCTGCTGCGCGCCTGCTGGAACCACTCATGCTCGATGGAGGTGTGGTTGACCACAATGTCGAGCATCAGCTTGATGCCACGCTTGGCCGCTTCGCTGATCAGCAGGTCGCAGTCGGCCATGGTCCCGTAGCTGGGGTCGATGGCGTAGTAGTCGCTGATGTCGTAACCGTTGTCCCGTTGCGGCGAGCGCAGGAACGGGGTGATCCACAGGCAATCCACGCCCAGCCATTGGAGGTAGTCGAGTTTGTCCACGATGCCCAGCAGGTCACCGGTGGCGTTACCCGCGTGGCTGTGGAAGCTCTTGGGGTAGATCTGGTAGATCACCGAGTGTTGCCAGTCTTGCATGGTGGGTTCCTTCAGTAGAATTGTGAGCGCGGTCAAATGTGGGAGGGGGCTTGCCCCCGATAGCGGTCGATCAGACGACGCGATAACCCGGCCGAACAATCTTCATGCTCAACGCACAGGTCAGAACAAACGGCACCACCATCGCGATGACCATCCCGATCACAAACATCGCGATGGATTGCGGCACGATCGAGATAAACCCAGGTAAACCACCGACGCCGATGGCCGAGGCCTGCACCTTGTTCAGCGACAGGAAAATGCTGCCCAGCGCCGAGCCCACCAGGGCTGCGTAAAACGGAAACTTGAAGCGCAGGTTCACCCCGAACATTGCCGGTTCCGTGATGCCGAAGTAGGCGGAAATCGCCGAGGTCGAAGCCATGCTTTTATCCCGCGCATTGCGGGTGGTGTAGAACACCGCGAGCGCGGCGCTGCCCTGGGCCAGGTTGGACATCACGATCATCGGCCAGATAAAGGTGCCGCCCTGGGTGGAGATCAATTGCAGGTCCACGGCGAGGAACATGTGGTGCATGCCGGTGATCACCAGCGGCGCGTACAGCAGGCCGAAAATCGCTCCGCCGACCATCGGCGCCAGGTCAAACAGGGTGACCACGCCTTCGGTGATCAGGATGCCGAGGTGACGGGTCACCGGGCCGATGATCGCCAACGCGAGCACGCCGGTGACGACGATGGTGGTGATCGGCACGACCAGCAATTGAATGGCGTTGGGTACGCGAGCGCGCAGCCATTTCTCGATGACGCTCATGACATACGCCGCCATCAGGATCGGCAGGATCTGCCCCTGGTAGCCGACTTTCTCGATCTTGAACCAACCGAAAATATCGAAGTACGGCAGGCTCTGGCCGTCGAGCCCGGCGACCGCCTTGCCGTAGTTCCAGGCATTGAGCAGATCGGGATGCACCAGCATCAGGCCGAGCACGATGCCGAGGATTTCACTGCCGCCAAAGCGCTTGGCCGCCGACCAGCCCACCAACGCCGGCAGGAACACGAACGAGGTGTTGGCCATCAGGTTGATCAGGCTCCACAGGCCATCCAGGTTCGGGTAGGCCTCCAGCAGCGTCTGGCCCTCGATGAACATGCCCTTGGCGCCCATCAGGTTGTTCACGCCCATCAGCAGGCCGGCGATGATCAACGCGGGCAGGATCGGCATGAACACATCGGAGAACACCCGCACCAGGCGCTGCATGGCGTTGGTCTTGTCGGCGCCCTTCTTCTTCACATCGGCGATGGTGGCGGCAGCGAGGCCGGTCTGTTCGCGCAGGGCGGCGTAGACCTTTTCCACTTCGCCGGGGCCGATCACCACCTGGAACAAACCGCCGGTGAAGAACGAGCCCTTGACCAGATCGACCTGGTTCAACGCGCTGTTGTTGACCAGGCTCGGGTCCTTGAGCGCCAGGCGCAGGCGGGTCACGCAGTGGGCAGCTTGCTCAAGGTTGTCGCTGCCCCCGAGGTGCTCGAGGATCTCGCGGGCAATGTTGGAATAGTCGTGGCTCATGCTTGGTTTCCACTTTGATTTTTTTATTTGGGGGGCAGTCATTGGCAGCACGCCGAAGGCAAAAGTACTCGTACAGACGAGTTAAAGCAACAACTCGTCTGTACGAGTTTGATTTTGTTTATTCCCTGTAGGACACCACTGCGCTGCAAGCCGCAGAAATCCTTGGGTCTAATGGACAAACCGCCGCTCTGCCTCTAAGGTTCCTGCCTTGAACGCCAACGCGGCACAGAGCCCTACCCATGAGCAAATACAACCAGATCTATACCGATCTGCTTGCCAGCATCACCACCGAACGCCTGCAACGCGGCACGCGCCTGCCTTCCGAAACCGAATTGATGGACAGCTACCAGGCCAGCCGAGGCACCGTGCGTCGCGCCATCGAGCAGTTGCAGGAGCGAGGGTTTGCGCAAAAGATCCACGGCAAGGGCACCTTCGTGCTCTCGCCCAACCCGATTGAGTTCCAACTCGGCGGCATCGTCAGCTTCCACGAAACCCACGCCGACCTGGGCGATGACGTACGCACCGAAGTGGTCGAATTCACCCAGCTCCCCCTTGAAGGCCCGCTGTTGCAACACATCGAGGCCGAACCCGGCAGCCTCATCACGCGCATCAAACGGGTACGGCGCATCGGCGGCAAACGGGTGATCCTCGACATCAACCACTTCGTCGCCGACCTGATCCCCGGCCTGGACCAGGCGATCGCCGAACAGTCGATCTACGCCTTCATCGAGCAGACCCTGCAACTGCAGATCAGCTACGCCCAGCGCACCATCGAAGCCCTGCCCCGCAGCAAGGACGACCAGACACACCTGGACCTCGAAGGGCAGAGCCATGTGATCGTGGTGAGCAACCAGACGTTTTTGCAGGACGGGCGGCAGTTCGAGTACACCGAGTCGCGGCATACGTTGGATAAGTTTTACTTCTCCGATATCGCCAGGCGTTAATTATCTACCCGCTGTCCCTCTGAAGCGCTTGGCATGCTCGGCTCTCCCCCTTCAAGGAGAGCAACATGCCGCTGACCGACACCTCCCCCGCCGCCCAGCAAAAACTCCGCGCCCTGGCCCCTGTGGTGCTGGATGCCTGTCCGAATATGCAGACGATGGCGATCAAGGCTGCGCGTGAGATTCTGACCAAGCATGGCCTGCCAGACCTGGATCCCGATCATGTCTACTGGCACCGCTTCGACAGCGGCATCGGTGACCCTGCGACCTTTACCGGCTGGAGCCACAACCAAAAACCCCAGCAGTCGATGACGCTGACGCAGTTGGTCATTCACCGCTTCGAGGTGCACGACCAGGACAATGCCGACTTGCTCGATGGCGACGGTGGTTTTTATCGCGAGGGTGCCGAAGCACGGTTATTCGATCGACACAACGAAGTGCAGCTGTCCGCCAGCGCGGTGCTCAACGACTTCTGGAGCATCGATTTCAGCGACCGCTATACCACCCGCATGGAGAAGTTCTGGAGCGCCCACTTCGACGACTTCCGTACCCTGGCCAAAGTCAACTGCCTGGCCCAGGCCCTGCAGGCGCGACAGGCCGGGCACCTCACCGAGCCCCAGTTGCACACGGTGCTTCAAGCCCTCGCCAGCAATCTGTCCTGGCCCCCCAGCCTGTCCAACCTGCAAGCCAAGGCCACTTCCGCCGACGGACTGCGTGTGGCGGCGCTGGATATCGGTGGGCATATCGCCACGGATATCCTGCGCATCATCGACGGCGATGGCCGGCAAATCCTCTATGTGCCAGGCGAGTCCCAGGCCTTCTATGGTTTCGAGACCCCCGCCGACCTGCATTTCTGGCTGCTGAACCAGACCAACCATGCGGATAACCGCGCCCGCTTCATGGCCCACTTCCCGCTGTCGGCTCAGGTCCAACAGGACGACACCGACGCTGTCACCTGGAAGCAGATGCTGCTCACCCCCATGCTGATCTACCGCAGCGCCCAGGCCCTGGCGGGTACCCTGCCGCCGGACTGGGTGGACAAGGGCCTGTCCCACCAACTCGACCAGTTGTTTGTCGACTGGGGCACCTGGGACCACCGCCTGATCAATCAAGCCGACCAGACCATCGAGGACGATGCCTTTACCTGGCTGGCGCAATCGAGTCAGACGCGCATGCGCAATGACGCGGATTTTTCCCTGCGCAGCAATGGCGACCTGCGCAAGAAACTCTGGATCGGCTACCTGAACGCCTTTGGCAAAACCTTCGGCCCGATGGCCGTGGTCGGCTGGCCGGTAGCGTTGGTGGTGGTGGGGGCCAGTGCGGCAAATCTTGGCCTGAACATCGACCAGGCCATCAACGGCAAGACCCCGGCCGAACGCCACGCCGGGGAGCTGGGCGCGATATTCAGTGCCATCGATACGCTGTTTAACCTGGCACTGTTGAAAGCCGACGGGGTCATGCCCGATATCGCCGAAGCGGCCGACACCCTCGCAGTGGAGCCCATTGAGTTGACGCCGCCCACAGCGCCCGCCAGCGCACCGCCGGTGCCTGAGCCTGCGGTACCTGCCACCTACCAGGCCAACCTGATACTGGAAGGAGAACACCTGGATACCGCCCCCGGAAAATTCCAGCAGGTCTATAGCCTGCGGACCTCCGACGGCATGCCTCAGCAAGCCATCCTGATGAACGATCAAGCCTATTACGTGCGCTACGAAGCCGACCCCAACGGCCGTGGGCATTGGGCGATTGTCGACCCGAACACCCCCCATGGCTTTTCCGGCGCGCTGCCGGTGCGCCTGAACGAACTCAACGAATGGGAACCTGTGCCCCACAGCAACGGCTTGAAAGGCGGCGGGGGAAACTCCAGCAAAAGCGCCCGGGGGCCGGCCCCCTCGCAGGTCCCGCCACCGCCACAAGCGATGACCACGCCACCCCACTCGCTGCGCAGGGTGACCAGCCCCTTCGATACCCCGCCATCCACCCGCCCGGAAGTGAAACGCTGGGCAATGGGCCTCACTGAAACCCACGTTCACCGCCGCTTCGGCCGCATTGACCGCTTCACCTACTACTTCGGCGAAACTCAGCGCAAACTGCTGCAATCAGCACAAGACTTCTACAAGGAACTGTCCTGGACCCGCCTGCCACCTCGTCCGGACATCCCCGCCTTTGAACCGACAACGGCCTTCGATGAAGTCCTCGAACGCCTGCCCGAAGATCTCCCGGGCTACGTCATCGGCGAAACCCTGGACCGTATCAGCAGCACCCGCCTGGTGATCAACAACTTGCCGCTCTTCGCGCGCAAGGGCGTGAAAACCCTGTATATGCGGCGCCTGCTCAACGACTTCGCCCAGGATGATCTGAACCACTACTTCCAGACCGGCGAGATGCCGGAGGACCTGGAAAGCTACCTTGGCAAGCTGGGCACTGATCCATCCGGGCAGTTCAATGAACTGGAACTGGTCAAGACCGCCAGGGCCAATGGCATACGCGTGCAGGCTATCGACTGCGCAGCCCATTACAAATACCCCACCCCTATCGCCGATCTTTCAGAACAGGTGATGAGCAATTACCTCGCCCACATCCTTATCCAAGCCGACATAGCGCTGAACGGCGGCGGTAAATGGCTGGTACTGACCGGCGCCAGAAACATCAACACCTTCAATGGGTTCGCCGGTCTCAGTGAACTGGAAGGAGGCATCGGGCTGCGTATAGAAGAGGTCTTTCCGGGGCAAGGCAACGAGGTGCGTATCGACCCCGGTATCGCCATTGATCGCGACAGCGCCCCCCGTCATGAAAGCATCGGTGACAGCTTCGACACCTTGAATGCCGACCTGCGCGTACAAGTGGAAGCGCCGCCGGTGCACAGGACGCTGGAGCAACAGCAGCGACTGCTGTTTCGCAAGGGCATGTACCTGATCGACGAAAACCAGGGCAACTACACCCTGCGGCATCACAGCAGAGACAGGGGCATCGTTGCGACACCCATCAATCGGCTGGCCGACGGCAGCTTTTACATCGACCGCCCGGCCTGGGCAGGCGTGCATGACATACGGTTCCCCACGCTGGAACAGCTGTCCAGCGCCCTTACCAATATGGGCATGAGCCTGCAAAGTCGGCTTCCTGCCTGACAGGCAATAAAAAACCTGGCCGAGGCCAGGTTTTTTACTCACTCAACGCAGGCCATTCAGGCTCGCCTTGCTTATTCCCACTCAATCGTCGCCGGCGGCTTGCTCGACACGTCGTAAGTAACGCGCGAAATACCTTCGATCTCATTGATGATACGGCCGCTGACGGTTTCCAGCAGTTCGTACGGCAGGTGCGCCCAACGGGCAGTCATGAAGTCGATGGTCTCTACAGCACGCAGGGCCACGACCCAGGCGTAACGACGGCCATCGCCTACAACGCCTACGGACTTAACCGGCTGGAACACCACGAACGCCTGGCTGACCTTGTGGTACCAGTCGGCCTTGCGCAGTTCTTCGATGAAGATGTGGTCGGCACGACGCAGCAGGTCGGCGTATTCCTTCTTCACTTCACCGAGGATGCGCACGCCCAGGCCCGGGCCTGGGAATGGGTGGCGGTAGACCATGTCGTACGGCAGGCCCAGTTCCAGGCCCAGACGGCGGACTTCGTCCTTGAACAGTTCGCGCAGCGGTTCTACCAGCTTGAGGTTCATTTCCTCAGGCAGGCCACCCACGTTGTGGTGGGACTTGATCACGTGGGCCTTGCCGCTCTTGGCGCCGGCCGACTCGATCACGTCGGGGTAGATGGTGCCTTGGGCGAGGTACTTGATGTTGTCCAGTTTGTTGGACTGGGCATCGAATACGTCGATGAAGGTACGACCGATGATCTTGCGCTTCTTCTCCGGGTCGGACTCGCCGGCCAGGTTGTTCAGGAACTGTTCTTCGGCGTTGGCGCGGATCACCTTGACGCCCATGTTCTCGGCGAACATGGCCATTACCTGCTCGCCTTCGTGCAGGCGCAGCAGGCCGTTGTCGACGAACACGCAGGTCAGTTGGTCGCCGATGGCCTTGTGCAGCAGCGCAGCGACCACGGAGGAGTCAACGCCGCCGGACAGGCCGAGCAGCACGTTGTCGGTACCGACCTGGGCGCGTACGTTGGCGATCGCGTCTTCAGCGATTTTCGACGGGGTCCACAGGGCTTCACACTCGCAGATGTCGAGGATGAAGCGCGACAGGATGCGCCCGCCTTGCTTGGTGTGGGTCACTTCCGGGTGGAACTGCACGCCGTAGTAGCGACGCTCGTCGCTGAACATACCGGCAATCGGGCAGCTCGGGGTGCTGGCCAGGATGTGGAAGTCTTCCGGCATCCTGGTGACCTTGTCACCGTGGCTCATCCACACGTCGAGGCCGAACAGGCCGTCGGCGTCGATGTGGTCTTCGATGCCGTCCAGCAGGCGGCTCTTGCCGACCACGTCGACACGGGCATAACCGAATTCACGCAGCTCGGAACCTTCAACCTTGCCGCCCAGTTGCTCGGCCATGGTCTGCATGCCGTAGCAGATACCAAAGACAGGCACACCCAGGTCGAACACGGCTTGCGGGCAACGCGGGCTGTTGGCTTCGTGCACGGACTCGGGGCCACCGGCGAGGATGACGCCTTTCGGTGCGAATTCGCGAATCGCTTCGTCATCCATGTCGAACGGGTGCAGTTCGCAGTACACGCCGATTTCACGCACGCGGCGGGCGATCAGCTGGGTGTACTGGGAACCGAAGTCGAGGATCAGGATGCGGTGGGCGTGAATGTCGAGGGCCATGAAGTCAGTCTCGTCTAATGAATCAGAAACAACTCGGGGCTGAAAGAACAGCCCCGGTTACTTAACGTTTTGCTGGAAGCCTCAACCTACGCGGTAGTTTGGCGCTTCCTTGGTGATCTGCACGTCGTGGACATGGGATTCAGCCATGCCGGCGCCGGTGATCCGTACGAACTCTGGCTTGGTGCGCATTTCTTCGATGTCGGCGCTGCCGGTGTAGCCCATCGAGGAACGCAGGCCGCCCATCAGTTGATGGATGATGGCGCTCAGGGTGCCCTTGTACGGCACACGGCCTTCGATGCCTTCCGGTACGAGCTTCTCGGCGCCTGCCGAGGAGTCCTGGAAGTAACGGTCGGAAGAGCCTTGCGCCTGGGACATGGCGCCCAGCGAACCCATGCCGCGGTAAGCCTTGTAGGATCGGCCCTGGAACAGTTCGATCTCGCCCGGCGCTTCTTCGGTACCGGCGAACATCGAGCCCATCATCACGCAGGAAGCACCGGCAACGATGGCCTTGGACAGGTCACCGGAGAAACGGATGCCACCGTCGGCGATCAACGGTACGCCAGTGCCTTCAAGGGCCGCGGCGACGTTGGCGATGGCGCTGATCTGCGGCACGCCCACACCGGCGACGATACGCGTGGTGCAGATCGAGCCAGGACCGATACCGACCTTGACCGCATCGGCACCGGCTTCGGCCAGGGCCTTGGCGGCAGCGCCGGTGGCAATGTTGCCGCCGATCACCTGCACGTCAGGGAAGTTCTGCTTGACCCAGCGCACGCGGTCGATCACGCCTTTGGAGTGACCGTGGGCGGTGTCGACCACTACCACGTCAACACCGGCAGCCACCAGGGCCGCCACGCGGTCGCCGGTGTCTTTGCCGGTACCGACCGCAGCGCCGACGCGCAGACGACCTTGGTCATCCTTGCTGGCCAGCGGGTAAGCCTTGGCTTTTTCGATGTCGTTGACGGTCATCATGCCCTTGAGGGCGAATTTGTCGTCGACGATCAGCACGCGCTCGATACGGTGCTTGTGCAGCAGTTCGCGCACGTCGTTCTTGTCGGCGCCTTCCTTGACAGTCACGAGGCGCTCTTTAGGCGTCATCACTTCGCGGACGGTGACTTCAAGACGGTTCTCGAAACGCACGTCACGGGAGGTGACGATACCGACCAGGTCGCCATCGTGCAGTACCGGAACGCCGGAGATGTTGTGCAGGCGAGTCAGGTCGAACAGGTCACGCACGGTAGCGTCGGCTTCGATGGTGATCGGATCCTTCACCACACCGGCTTCGTAACGCTTGACCTTGCGCACTTCGGCAGCTTGCTGCTCGATGGTCATGTTCTTGTGGATGATGCCGATGCCGCCTTCCTGAGCCATGGCGATTGCCAAACGGGCTTCGGTGACGGTGTCCATGGCAGCGGAAACCAGGGGAATATTCAGCTCGATGCCACGGGTTAGGCGGGTCTTGAGACTGACTTCGTTAGGAAGCACCTCGGAATAACCGGGCACTAGGAGAATGTCGTCGAATGTCAGAGCTTCTTGGCTGATACGCAGCATCGCGGGGGCTCCCGAGCGGGAAAATGGAAGCGCGCCATTATACTCAGACACCCCTCAGGTCTCAATGTAAAACTCTGACATATTTGGGAATAGTGATAGAAGGACTACAGCTCGACTTTGACCCAGCTGATCTTTTGGTCCAGCCAATCGGCGAATTCGTCGATAAAGCTCTGCTTGAACCCCGCCTCCGCCCAGTTGTTGAAGATGAATCCCAGGTTGGAAAACCCACACTCCTGCAAGAACAGGAAACCGTTGATGTCATCTTCATGCCCACACAGCGGGCAGGTGAAGTTGTCGGTGTGGCCGGGCATCCAGTCTTCCAGGCTTTCGAACAGCGCCTCGCCGACTTCCTTGAGGCATTCCGGGCAGCCGGCTTCTTCGAGAAAGCCCTTGGCCGGGGTATAGATGCAGCGCTTGTAGATGATCTCCAGGCCATTGACCGGCTCGTTGAACGGCAGCGCCTCGGGGTGCAGCACCACGGCGCGGGCGCCGTCGGCCAGGGCATAGGCCATGCGGTTGCCGGTGCGGCCACAGGTGGTCAGTTCTTCCTTGATGATGTTCTTGCGCACCAGCCAACGCACGATCGCCCGGGCGCGGGGTTCGTGGACAGGCAAGGTGGAGATTTTCGGGACAAGGATGCTTTGGGAGTTCATGGGAGACCTGCGGCGTGGCTTCTGGCCTCATCGCGGACAAGCCCGCGATGAGGCCCGGGAGGACGGCAGCTTAATCCCTGAAGAAATCAGGTCAAGTGCTCAAGTACCGCCCAATCAACGCAATGCCACTGGCCAGCACCAACCACGTCACCAGCCGGACGAAAGCCTCACGGGACATGCGCATGGTCAGCCTGCGCCCACACCACAGCCCCAGGGCCATCGCTGGCAGCAGGCACAGCGCCAGCATCAGCAGCGGCCCATCAGCATACACCCCGGCGATCAGGAACAGGCTCAGGCGCACCACCGTGCTGCAGCTGATCAACGCGCTTTGGGTGGCGCGCGCCGCGTCCTTGGGCAAGCGGCTGTTGAGGTAGATTGCATATAAAAAGCCACCACTGCCGAACAACGCACCGAACAACCCGCCTACGGTGCCCATGGGGATCGACCAGCCAGCGGCCAGCTGCGTTGGCCGGGTTTTCACCGCCAGGCTGTAGATCGCATAGGCGCTGATAAACACCCCCATCAGCAGCAGCAACAGGTCCGAATGCAGGTTGAGCAGAAACACCACGCCCAGGGTGCAACCGATGGCCATGCACGGCAGCAGGCGCAGCAACTCAGCCTTGTTCACGTCACGCCGCGTTTGCAGCAGGCCGCCGAAGGCCGCGACGAAATCCAGCAGCACCAACAGCGGGATGATCTTCGACAGCGGCATAAACACGAGCAGGATCGGCCCCGCCACCAGCGCCGTGCCAAAACCGGCGATGCCGAACACGATATAGGCCACCACCACACCCAGGCCGATCACCAGCCAATCCATACCACCAAACGACCACTGACTCATCAGCTCAACCGGGCTCATGGGTAATTCCTTATTGAAGATGACCATCACTTTAGCCATCGGTGAGGGATGCGACTAATATCTTCAAAGCCCCCTACCCATCTCGAAAAGGCATGACGTGTGATTTCCACCCGCCAACTGCGTTACTTCGTCGAAATCGCCGACAGCGGCAGCTTCAGTGCCGCCGCCGAACGTTTGTTCGTGGCGCAATCGGCCCTGAGCCGGCAGATCAAGGAGCTGGAAAACCAACTGCAAACCCCGCTGTTCGAACGCACCGCGCGCCAGCCGCGGCTGACTGCCGCCGGTGAAGCCTTCTATCCACGGGCGCGCAACCTGCTGAGCGAATTGCTCAAGGCCAGCCAGATGGCGACCCAAGTGGGCAACGGCGAATTGGGCACGCTGCGCCTCAGTCATTCGAGCACCGTGCCGATGAGCGGGCCTTTACTGCAAGGCATCGGCACCTGGCTGGAGCGCTGCCCTGGAGTGTCGATGGAGATCGGCAAACTGTCCTCCGAAGCGCAGTTGGAAGAAATCGCCGACGGTCGCCTGGAGGTCGGGGTGCTGCGCTTACCCGTGCTGCGCCAGCGCGAAGGTGTGCGGGTCATGCCTTTATACAGCGAACCCCTGCTGCTAGCCGTGCCTGTGAGTCATGCGCTGGCACGCAGCCAGGCGCCCATCGAACTGGAGCAACTGAAAGACCAGGCGTTTATCTCGATCCCCCATCCCCAGCGTGGCGGCCTGAGTTATCTGTCGGCCGAACTGTGCATGCGTGCGGGATTTTTCCCCAAGGCCGCGCGAGTAATGTCACGCAAGACCACCCAGTTGCAGTTGATCCAGGCCGGTTTCGGTATAGCCTTGCTGCCAAAGTCCATGCAGGACATCGCCCCCGCCAACGTGTACTTTTTGCCCCTGGCCGACCCGGACTGCCTGAGCACCGTCGCCCTGGCCTGCCAGCAGTCACCGAGCGCGTTGGTGGAGCAGTTCTGTCAAACCCTGCGCGAATGCCTATAAACTGCCGCCCATGATTAAAGATCCCTTTGCCCGCTTGGGCCTGGACCGCGAAGTCCTGACTGTCAGCCAGCTCAACGGCCGCGCGCGGGTGTTGCTGGAAGACGTGTTCACCAATATCTGGGTCGAAGGCGAGATCTCCAACCTCGCCCGCCCGGCCTCCGGCCATGTGTACTTCACCCTCAAGGACAGTGGCGCCCAGGTGCGTTGTGCGCTGTTTCGCAATAACGCCGCGCGGGTCCGCCAGGTGTTGAAGGATGGCCTGGCGGTGAAGGTGCGCGGCAAGGTCTCGCTGTTCGAGGGCCGTGGCGACTACCAGTTGATCCTCGATACCGTCGAACCCGCCGGGGATGGCGCGCTGCGCCTGGCCTTCGATGCCCTGAAGGAAAAACTCAGCGCCGAGGGCCTGTTCAGTGCCGAACGCAAGGTGCCGCTGCCCGCGCACCCGCGCCGCATCGGCATTATCAGTTCGCCCACCGGTGCGGTGATCCGCGACATCATCAGCGTGTTCCGCCGTCGCGCGCCCCAGGTGCAATTGACGTTGATCCCCACCGCCGTACAAGGCCGCGAAGCGATCCCGCAGATTGTGCGCGCGCTGAAGCTGGCGGATGCCCGTGGCTTTGACGCGCTGATCCTGTCCCGTGGCGGCGGCTCGCTGGAAGACCTCTGGTGCTTCAACGAAGAGGCCGTGGCCCGCGCGGTGGACGCGTGCGTGACGCCGATCGTCAGTGCGGTCGGCCATGAGACCGATGTGTCCATCAGCGATTTCGTTGCCGACGTACGCGCGCCCACACCTTCGGCGGCCGCTGAGTTGCTGGCCCCCGACGCCAGTAACCTGGTGCGCCAGGTCGAAAGCCTGCACCGCCGCCTGGTGATGCTGATGCGCAATCGCCTGACCCACGACCGCCTGCGCCTGGAAGGCATGGCCCGGCGCCTGCGGCCCCCCGGCGAACGTCTGCGCCAGCAGGCCCAGCGCCTGGACGACCTGGATATGCGCCTGCGCCGCGCCTTCGAGCGCAACCTCAATACCCGTCGCGAACGCCTGATCCGCCTGGAAACCCGCCTCGCCGGCCAGCATCCGGGGCGCCAGTTGGCCCTGCTGCGCCAGCGCCTGGACAGCCTTGCCGAGCGCCTGCCCCGCGCCATGCGCGAAGGCCTCAAGGCGCGTCGCCTGCAACTGCAAAGCCAGGTGCAGACGTTGCAGGTGGTCAGCCCGCTGGCAACCTTGGGCCGTGGCTACAGCATTTTGCTCGACGAGCGTGGCCAGGCCATCCGCAACGCCGCACAGACCCACACCGGCCAGCGCCTCACCGCGCGCCTCGGTGAAGGCCAATTGCAGGTGCGGGTGGAAGATAACCACCTGACCCCCGTCACCCTTTCGTTATTGGATTGATTGATGCCACGTTTCTTTAGTGTGTTGTTGCTGCTATGCCTCGCCGTTAACGCTCATGCCGACAGCTATATCAGCCGTACCTTGAACAAGCCGGTGCCCGGCGGCGTTGCGGTGGTTGAACTGGGCCCTTCGGCTGCCGCGCCGAAAGCCACGTACCAGGGCAAACCCGTGCTGGTGGTGAAGGAGCAGGACAACTGGCTGGCGATTGTCGGCATCCCGCTGACGGTCAAGCCGGGCAACGAGCGCATCAGCAGCGGCGGGCGCAGCCTGCCGTTTATCGTCGGCTACAAGAAATACCCGGAACAGCGCATCACCCTGAAGAACAAAAGCCAGGTCAACCCCGACCCGGCGCAGCTCAAGCGCATCGAGGGCGAGTTGGCCGTGCAGCTCAAGGCCTACCGCAGTTTCAGCCCGAACCTGCCGAGCAACCTGGTGCTGGACAAACCGGTGAACGGGCCGCTGTCGAGCAAGTTTGGCGTGCGCCGCTTCTTCAACGGTGAAGAGCGCAATCCTCATTCGGGCCTGGACTTTGCCGTGCCGGCCGGTACACCGATCAAGACGCCGGCGAACGGTAAGGTGATTCTGACCGGCAACTACTTCTTCAATGGCAATACCGTGTTTGTCGACCACGGCCAGGGCTTTATCAGCATGTTCTGCCATATGTCGAAGATCGATGTAAAAGTCGGCGATCAACTGGTGCGCGGTACGGTGGTGGGCAAGGTCGGCTCGACGGGCCGTGCGACCGGGCCGCATATGCATTGGAATATCAGCCTCAATGACGCACGGGTCGATCCTGCGATATTTATCGGCGCCTTCCAGCCCTGATACACGACAGCGCATTCAGCCCGGTCTGGACGTTCAAAACCCACGGGTAGACCGGTCACTGACGACCGCCCTCTTTCAACGACCATGGCGCCGAACTCGACACAGTGCGTCGCCATTCCCACCTATTCTTGAAGGAACCTTCATCGCTTGACTTGCCACCCACACACCGAATCCCAGGGAGGACAATTCGCTCACAAGGACACATAAAGCAAGTCTTGTGGAGTTTCCTTAATGCATATCTATGACCTCAGGCCCGCGCCACCCCAAATCGATATTCCACCTGCTCGTCCCGCATCATCTACGCCAGCAGCCCAGAACGACAGCCCAGGCCCACAACCCGCCCCCGCCAGGTCTCGTTCGTCCGTACGGGGACTCGCCAGCCTCTCCGCCCCTTACTCGTCGGGCATAAATCCCGCCACTGCCATCCGCAGCCCTCTCTCGAATCACTTCAAGATCGGCGATCTGCAGTTACTGAATGAACAGTACTCCGGCCTCATGGACGAGATGGCCTCACAACAACGCCAGCGTCCTGATTTCAAAAGCTTTTTGCAGACACGGCTGGCACAGGCGTTTCCTCAACTGAATCCCCTCGACCCGGACAAGGTTTCGTTCAATAGCTATACGTCAAGCAACGGCGTAGAACAGTTGAAATCCTCCGAGCCAATAATGACTGCCTTGAGCCGCGCGATTCGGGAAATCTATGCCAACCCGAGCAAACAGCTATTCGAGACACCGGGGGTCAGGACCGAATTCGTGACCCAGCCTGCGCCCGATCAGGCCGCCAATGTCCTCCAGCCCACCGCCTCGCTGCACACCATCGCCAGGAGCATTGCCACCGAGTACGCTCAGACGCTTCGGGAATACTGGACCACGCCCCAGCTTTCAGCGAACTCGCCCTCGCCACAGGACCAACTGTTATGGGTCCACAAACATCAACTGTCGACCTTGGCAGCCATCCGCAAGATGGACGGCACGCTGAGCCCGGCCAGTAAAGAGTTGATCGACAACGCGCTGCGCTACCCGTCTCTAGAGGAACGGGAAAGTAAACTGCCTGAAGGATCAAGACCCGGTGTGTACCCCATCACCATTGATGACGGCACAGTACAGGGTGCAGCCTTCGCCGGTGCGTTCATGATCACCAGCAAGGATGGCTCTTCAGCGTCCACCCCGACCTGGCCTGCCACCGGTCGGGAGATTAAGCTCAACGACCAGAATGGCCCCGTGGTGCTCTATACCCCCAGCGAAGGTTTCGAGGAGTTCGCAACCCCGGCACTGTTACGCGAAGCACTGGCGCAACGGCTCGACAGCGGCGGGCCGGCCGCCGAGCTGTTGAGGCAAAGCCTGCCGCTTTCGCTGCAAAACCGCGCGTCGCCGCCTACGGGGGATGACTTGATGCTAGGCGTGGCGCCCCTGGCCGGGGATGTGCAGGCAGAGGGGATAAATTTGCTGCTCCAGCGCCAGGGCGCGGAAGTCGATGCGTTGATGGCCAGGACATTCACCCCGCAGCGGCCATCAAGCCCCGCACCAACGCTGGGGCCCACGCTCATGACGGCCCTGGATGATGCCGCTGACTGGTCGGCACAAGTCGACGGCAGCAACGCCATGCTTGCGCGTAACGAGAAATTGGCCGAGAAAGGCCAGCCGGGCTGGTTGAAAAACCTCAGCCCTGCTCAAGAATTGCTCTACAGCCACGTGGAAGGGAAAGCGACAAAGAGCGCTGAACAACTCGCATCCCTGCTGGAAAACATTCCGTCCTTATCCAGCTTTGCCACGTCGCAAATGAATGAAGCGCTGAAACAGGCTTACCCCCAGGCCAATGTGGACGCCGATCAACTGATGGTTAAAGTAGTCACCAAGACGCGTTTCCACCTCGGTCGCTCCGGTATTCCACACCCCCCCTCCACGACCACCACCTACCTGCCACTGTCCGACCTGGCCCTGAAAAACCCAAGCCAATGGGAAATGGGCGAAAGCCACAAGCACACCGAGACCACCATGACCCTGGCGCTGCAAGACACCAAGGGCTCACCGGTTCTAGATGATCAGAAGCGGCCGATCACCCTCGATACACAACAACTCAAGCGCCTGGTCAACACTGCGGATGTGGGTGGCGAATACACCAAGCTGCTGGAGACGCGCATGGCACCGGATGCCGAATCGGGGCCGGCGGCTGATTTACACAAGACGTGGAAGGCCAGCAATGCCGACTTGATGGAGAAAGAAGCGTTCCTGGCACAACTCAACCCCAGTGGGTTCCAAGCCGATGCCAGCACCGACAAGACCTTGAAGCGGGGCGTACAGTGGATCAACGCGGTCCTGGATCATCCGGACCCGGCCCAGCGTGCGGAGGTGGATGGACAAACGATTGTTGCCAACACCCTGCTCCAGTTGGGCCAACCGGTTCGCGGCGTGATGGTCATCGGCAATCAAACGGACGC
The DNA here is from genome assembly GCF_003058245.1 of Pseudomonas sp. GV047. Classification (NCBI taxonomy): domain Bacteria; kingdom Pseudomonadati; phylum Pseudomonadota; class Gammaproteobacteria; order Pseudomonadales; family Pseudomonadaceae; genus Pseudomonas; species Pseudomonas sp. GV047. Next base: position 141,801 of record NZ_QCWA01000013.1, read on the forward strand.
TTCTGTAGTGCTCTACAGCCCCGGAGCCCCCGACGGACTGGCGTTCAGGGAACTGCCCAACCTGGACGCATTGACGACGTTGCTGGAGAAGAAAGAATGGCAGGCCTATACCCAGAGCAGAAAATCGCCAACGGAAAAGAACGATTTTCAGCAATCCGTGGACGCTGCGCGCCGAGTCGCCACCAGTGGGGGCACCGATCTTCTTGCAGCCGCCGAGATTCTGGACAATGCAAGAAAACGTCTCCCCGATTCCATAACCCTAAAGCCGATGGAAACAGACATCCACGATGAATTGTTCACTCAACAGACGCGCCTGCTAATCGATAAAGCCGACTTCCAGTCAACCAGCAGTGCAGAAGTGAACGCCGAATCGATGCGTAACAAGATCATGTTTGGCGTGGAGGTGGGCAGCCTGTTTCTGGACCTCATACCGGTCATCGGCCGGGGCATTTCTACCGGGGTGAAGGTGGGCAGTCGGCTCGGCCGAGCGGCACTGAAAGCCATCCAGAGCAATGCCCGGCACTTGCCCGGTGGGCTGCTCACACGCGGCGGCCGGGTCAACCTTTTCGCCGACTTCACCGCGCTTGCATCAGGCCTGCCCAATGTGCCGAGCACGCCTTTGCGTCCGGTGTTTCGCGCGGCGGGAACGCCCGTCCCCGTCGCTCCCGTCGCAAGGTCGCTGCTCACCCAGGGAACGCCCCCGCCCGGCGCGCCTGTCCCGCCTGCCGTCCCTTCGACCAGCGCGGGCATCAGGGCGTCCCAGGCAATCCCCAGCCCCGTCGTGCATTCCGTTACGCCACCGCGAGACCTGAGCGCCTACTCCGTCCCTGAAGACACGCTTAGAGGCGTCCGACCAAACGCCAATGGCATTTATCAAGTGGGAGAAAACTGTTACATCCGCTATACCGACAGCACCGGAATCAACCGCCCCTACCAGATTTATTCTGTGTTCAACGCCAGGCATGGGCGGGTCAGTATTATCGACCCCAAAGTGCCGTCGGATGCCCCCAGCATCTACAAGAATGTGGCGTTCATGGAATCAACCGGGACAGGGGAATGGCGCCTGAGTGAGTTGCCCGGCGCCAAAAGGCACAGAGGACGAACTTCACCACCGGGCGACGAATATATGGATCGCGTGCTCAGTGGCCAAGCGGCCAGAGACTTCGACGGGAACGCGGCCACCACCGGGCAACTGAGGCGTTGGTTCAGGCGTGACGTGCAGGACTTCTTTGCCCGCATGAGTGCGGGGCAACTGCCGGCACGGCCTGCCATTCCAGCCATCCCTGAGAATGCGACGTCGGCCCAGCTGATTAAATCGACCTTGGCGCCAGCCGATGTAAATGGCCTGGTCATAGGCGAACTTCACCACGAGCCAGGGGGCTACAAGTTCATCATTGAAAACATGGCGAACTTAAAAGCAAACGGAGTCACAACGATTTATCTCGAAAATGCCCCGTACTTCGAGGGCTCTCCAGTGTTCGGCGCCGGCGCCTATCAACCTCAGGATGCGGGATATGCCTTTCCCCGCCCTTACAATTACTCAACCTATGCACCAAACAGTCCGACCCCGTATGACCTCATTCAGGAAGCCGACAAACACGGCATTAAGGTCATAGGGCTCGAGCATCCTTACCTCACAGCCCATAGCGATAACTTCGCGGCCAGGGCTGGTAACCAAGGCTACGTCCAAGAGCGCTTGTCAGACTTCAATTACTACGCGACAAAAATCATCGGGAAGACACCACCGGGGGAGAAATGGGTGGCGTTGGTTGGCAACGTGCACATGAATACGGCCGCCGGTGTTCCAGGGGTTGCCGAGTTGAACAAAGGGGTCGGAATCTCGATTATCGAGGCTCCCCAGGGCGCAAAAAGCTTGGCGATCCCCCCAGGCGCGAAAGCCACTACCTCCCCAAGTTTCGCCGATTTACAACCGGATATTGAATTCAAGCAAAACGTTGATGATCTACGACTACCGTAGCAGGCAACCCAGGATGCCGTACCGGCGCTGACGTCGCCGTACGGCAACCACCCATTGCGCACCCACGAAGATGAGCAAAACAAAAACCACAAAAAACCAAAAAACAAACAATAAAAACCTACAAAAATGCGAAATCGTAGATTTTATATCAATTTTTCTTGAGCGCTTGCCATCTCCTATCCCCCGCGGTTAGGGTTAAATCCATGAAAACCTCTCACACCCTCATCCAGCTTCGCCAGCACCGCAGCCTGTGCCTCGTCAGCGCACGACTGCCAGGCTGAATCGATCTGCCTCGTCTTTACGTTTTATCCCTAAAAACAGTTCTACGGCAGGCCGCCTTTTCTCGGCCCCTACAACAAAGGATTTCCCGATGAGCATGCTCAAAGACCCGTCTTCGAAGTACCGCGCGTTTCCGACCATCGATATCCCGGACCGCACCTGGCCTTCCAAAACCATCACCACCGCGCCGATCTGGTGCAGTTCCGACCTGCGTGATGGCAACCAGTCGCTGATCGAGCCGATGGACGCGGTGAAAAAGCTGCGCTTCTGGAAGACCCTGGTCGCGGTCGGCGTGAAGGAAATCGAGGCGTCGTTCCCTGCCGCATCGCAAACCGACTTCGACTTCGTGCGTACCCTGATCGAAGACAACCACATCCCCGAGGACACCACCATCCAGGTGCTGACCCAGGGCCGTGAAGACTTGATCGCACGCACCTTCGAATCCCTGCGCGGCGCCAAAAAGGCCATTGTGCACCTGTACAACGCCACGTCGCCGTCGTTCCGCCGCATCGTGTTCAACCAGGACAAGGACGGCATCAAGGCCATCGCGGTCAACGCGGCCAAGCTGTTCGTCAAGTACGCCGCCCAGCAGCCGGAAACCCAGTGGACCTTCGAGTACTCGCCGGAGACTTTCAGCGCTACCGAACTGGAGTTCGCCAAGGAAGTCTGTGACGCGGTGATCGAGGTCTGGAACCCGACGCCTGAGCACAAGATGATCCTCAACCTGCCGGCCACCGTCGAGTGCGCCACGCCGAACATCTATGCCGACCAGATCGAGTGGTTCGGTCGCCATATCAATCGTCGTGACAGCGTGATCATCAGCCTGCACACCCACAACGACCGTGGCACCGGCGTAGCCGCCACCGAGCTGGGCCTGATGGCCGGCGCGGACCGTGTCGAGGGTTGCCTGTTCGGTAACGGCGAGCGTACCGGTAACGTCGACCTCGTCACCGTGGCGTTGAACATGTACACCCAAGGCCTCGACCCGCAGCTGGACTTCTCCGACATCGACGGCGTGCGTAAAGTCGTCGAGGAGTGCAACCAGATCCAGGTACACCCACGTCATCCGTACGTCGGCGATCTGGTGCATACCGCCTTCTCCGGTTCTCACCAGGACGCGATCCGCAAGGGCTTCTCCCAGCAGAAAGAGGATGCGCTGTGGGAAGTGCCGTATTTGCCGATCGACCCGGCCGACATCGGTCGCAGCTACGAGGCGGTGATCCGCGTGAACAGCCAGTCGGGCAAAGGCGGCATCGCCTACCTGCTGGAGCAGGAATACGACATCAGCCTGCCGCGCCGCATGCAGATCGAGTTCAGCCAGGTGGTCCAGGCCGAAACCGACCGTGTGGGCCTGGAGATGACCGCACCGCAGATCTACGCCTTGCTGCAGCGTGAATACCTGCAAGCCAACACCCCGTATGCGCTGGTCAGCCATCGCCTGCAGGAAGAGAACGGCAACAGCTTTGTCGAAGTGGAAGTCTCGGGCAAGGGCCAGGGCGAAACCAACCTGCACTGGAAAGGCAAAGGCAACGGCGCACTGGAAGCGCTGGTGGCCGGCCTGCCAATTGGGGTGGAGATCATGGACTACAACGAACATGCCATCGGCGCAGGCACCAACGCCAAGGCCGCGGCCTATATCGAACTGCGTGTGAACGGTGAACGCCCGGTGCATGGCGTGGGTATTGATGAAAACATCACCACAGCGAGCTTCAAGGCACTGTTCAGTGCACTGAACCGCTCGTTGAGCCAGCAGGAAGCGAAAGCGGCGTAACCTTCGCCGTCATACAGAAGGCCCCTGGGTGAGCACCCAGGGGCCTTTTTTATTGAGTTTCAGATTTGGGTTGCCCCCGATAACGGCCTGTCAGACAAACTGAAAGCTATCGGCATCCAGGTTCGCCGGAAACCTGGTGCGATACGCCGCCAGTTCAGCCGCGCCCAGGCACACCTGGAACACCCCGTCCGCCTCCCCCGCACTCAGCAGGCTCTCACCCTGGAAATCCAGCACCTGGCTATCACCGGTGTAGGCAAAGCCCTTGCCGTCGGTGCCCACTCGATTCACCGCCGCTACGTAGCACAGGTTCTCGATAGCCCGCGCCGGCAACAAGCGGTTCCAATGCTGGCGCCGCGCCCCCGGCCAATTGGCGGTGTAGAGCAGCAAGTCAGTGTCCTGGGCATCCCGACTCCACACCGGGAAACGCAGGTCGTAGCAAATCAGCGGCCGAACACGCCAGCCTTTCAATTCGAACTGCACCTGGCGCTCGCCGGGGGTGTAGTGATTGTGTTCACCGGCCATACGAAACAGATGACGCTTGTCGTAGTGCAACACCTCGCCATCCGGCCGCGCCCACAACAGGCGGTTGCGGTGGCTGCCATCAGCGGCCTGGATGATCACGCTGCCGGTGATCACAGCGTTGTACTTCGCAGCCTGGGCCTGGAGCCACTGATGGGTCGGGCCGTTTTCCGGCTCGGCGAGGGTTTGCGACGCCATGGAGAAACCGGTGGTGAACATTTCCGGCAGCACGATCAGGTCGGCGCCGCGGGCCTGCTCCAGCAGCCCCTCGAAATGCTCGAGGTTGGCCTGGCGGTCGTGCCAGGCCAGGGTGGTCTGGACCAGGGCGATATTCAAGTCAGGCAATGCCGTCAAATCACGCATAGTTTTTCAGCCGCTTGTCGCAGCGTCTCCTCGCGTTTGGCAAAACACAGGCGCACCAGGCGCTGGCCTTGCGGTGGGCTCTGGTAGAACACCGAGACCGGGATGGTCGCCACGCCATGCTCGCGGGTCATCCACAGGGACATGGCGACGTCATCCAGGTCCGGACGTATTTGTGAGTAATCGACCAACTGGAAGTAGGTGCCGGCCACCCGGGTAAAGCTGAAGCGCGACGGTGCCAGCAGGTCGCAGAACAGGTCGCGCTTGGCCTGGTAGAACCCCGGCAGTTCATCGACGTGCTCCGGGTGTTCAGCCATGAAATCGGCCAACGCGAACTGCAACGGGGTCACACCACAGAAATTGACGTATTGATGCACTTTGCGCAGTTCGGCCGTCAGGGCCGGTGGCGCGACCACGTAGCCGGTTTTCCAGCCGGTGACGTGGTAGGTTTTGCCGAAGGAGCTGACCACGAACGCCCGCGGGTACAGCTCTTCATGGGCCAGGACGCTGACGTGGGGCACGCCGTCGAATACCAGGTGTTCGTAGACCTCGTCACTGACCAGGTAGATATCGCGGTCGCGGATCAGTTCGGCCAACTGGTCCAGCTCAGCGCGGCTGATCAGCGCGCCGGTTGGGTTGTGCGGGGTATTGAGGATGATCATGCGCGTACGTGGCGACAGCGCGGCCTTGATCTTCTCGAAGTCCAATGCAAAGCCTTGCAGGCTCAGTTGCACATGCACGCAGCGGCCACCGGCCAGTTCGACCGAGGGCTCATAGCTGTCGTAGCAGGGGTCGAACACAATGACCTCATCGCCAGTGCGAATCACCGCCTGGATCGCGCAGAAGATCGCGGCGGTGGCGCCGGGGGTGATGGTCACTTCACTGTCGGCATTCACCGTGGCGCCATAGCTGCGGGCGATCTTGGCCGCCACTTGCTGGCGCAAGGCCGGCAAGCCGGTCATCGGTGAATATTGGTTGTGCCCGCTGGCAACATGTTTGCCCACGGCATCGAGCAAAGCCTGAGGCCCATTGAAGTCGGGAAACCCCTGGGACAGGTTGAGCGCGCCGGTTTCGGCAGCGAGTTGCGACATGGTGGTGAAAATGGTCGTGCCGACATTTGGCAGCTTGCTGGTGATCATGGGAGCCCCCTTCGGGTGAGCTGCAAGTTTTAAGCTGCAAGCTGCAAGCAGGTCAAGCGACAAACCGCCAGGCACAAAAAAGGGCTCCAAAGGAGCCCTCTCTTGCAGCCTGTAACTTACAACGTGAAGCGGCTGCTATTTCTTGTCGCGACGCTTCTTGTCGGCCTTCTTGTGGTGAGTCATCAAACGACGCTTCTTGTTCACCTGACGGTCAGTCAATGTGTTCTTGTTGCCTTCGTATGGGTTCTCGCCCCCCTTGAACTCGATACGGATCGGCGTACCGACCAGTTTCAAGACGCGGCGGTAGGTGTTTTCCAGGTAACGCACGTAGGACTTGGGTACCTTCTCGATCTGGTTACCGTGGATCACGATAATCGGCGGGTTGGCACCACCCAAGTGGGCGTAACGCAGCTTGATCCGGCGGTTGTTGACCATCGGCGGCGCGTGCTCGCCAACGGCGTCTTCGAGGATCTGGGTCAGACGGTTGGTCGGCCAACGGGTAACGGCGGACTTGAACGAGTTCTGTACGGAAGCGTAGAGATTACCCACACCCGTGCCGTGCAGGGCCGAGATAAAGTGGATATCGGCGAACTCGACGAAGAACAGGCGGCGCTGCAGCTCGATCTTGACGAAATCGCGCTCGCTCGGCGTCATGCCGTCCCACTTGTTGATCGCAATAACCAGCGCCCGACCGGCTTCGAGGGCAAAGCCCAGCAGGTTGAGGTCGTGGTCCACCACGCCTTCGCGGGCGTCCATGACGAAGATCACCACGTTGGCGTCTTTGATCGCCTGCAGGGTTTTCACCACGGAGAACTTTTCAACTTCCTCGTGGATCTTGCCGCGCTTGCGCACACCGGCGGTGTCGATCAGCGTGTACTTCTCGTCGTTACGCTCGAACGGGATGTAGATGCTGTCGCGGGTGGTGCCGGGCTGGTCGTAGACGATTACCCGGTCTTCACCGAGCATACGGTTGACCAGGGTCGACTTGCCCACGTTCGGGCGGCCGATGATCGCGATCTTGATACCGTCTTTTTCGCTTGGACCCGGAATGCGCTTGGCTTCCTCGCCTTCGGCAACGACCTCTTCTTCGCCTTCTTCTTCCTCGGCGTCATCCTTGGGGAAGTCGCGCAGGGCGATTTCCAGCATCTGGGTGATGCCGCGACCGTGGGCACCGGCGACCGGGATCGCGTCGCCAAGACCCATCGGACTGAATTCGGCACGGGCCGCCTCAGGGTCGATGTTGTCGATCTTGTTGGCGACCAGATAGGAACGCTTGTTGCGCTTGCGCAGGTGCTCGCCAATCATCTGGTCGGCAGCGGTGTAGCCCGCGCGGGCGTCCACCAGGAACAACACGACATCGGCTTCTTCAATGGCCAGCAGGGACTGCTCGGCCATCTTTTCGTCCATGCCATGCTCATCACCGGAGATACCACCGGTGTCGACAATAATGTAGGAGCGCCCTTGCCACTTTGCCTCACCGTATTGGCGATCACGGGTCAGACCGGACAAGTCGCCGACGATGGCGTCACGAGTCCTGGTCAGGCGGTTGAACAAGGTGGACTTGCCGACGTTAGGTCGGCCCACCAGGGCGATTACGGGAACCATGCGGCTCTCCACTTCGTTATTTCAGAAAATACAAAAGCCGCTGCAAGGCAGCGGCTGGTGCTCGGGGCAGCATATTCAAATGCCGCATGCCCCGCCGAAGCGGGGCCGCCTGGGTTTTACCCCAAGCATAGTCAAACCTTTACTTGATGGTCAGGGCTTCCAGCTTGCCGCTGTTGCCGTAAACATAAAGCATGTTGCCCACCACCAGCGGACGGGCACGCAGGCCGTCGCTGTCGATACGCTCACGACCTACAAAACGACCATCCACCTGGCTCAGCAGGTGCAGGTAGCCTTCGAAGTCGCCGACCGCTACATAGCTGGAGAACACTTCCGGAGCCGACAGTTGACGACGGGCCAGGGAGTCATTGCTCCACAGTGCAGTGGTGGAACGCTCGTCGACACTTTCAACGGTGCCGGACGCCAGGCTTACGTAGACGCTGCCAAACCCTTGGGCGACACCCGCATAACTGGAAGCATCACGCTGCCAGTTGACCCGGCCGCTCTGCAGGTCCAGCGCGGCAACGCGGCCCTGGTAAGTGGCGACGTAGAGGGTTTCGCCCGACAGCAGCAAGCCACCGTCGATGTCCACTACGCGATCCAGCTCGGAACGACCTTGGGGGATGGCCACACGGGTTTCCCAGGCCGGCACGCCGTTCCTGGTGTCCAGGGCGACTACTTTACCGGTCGACAGGCCTGCAACGGCCAGATTGTTGGTCACAACCGGACCACTGGTACCGCGCAAGGTCAGCACCGCCGGGGTGCTGTCGTACAACCAACGCTGTTCGCCGGTGCTGGCGTCCAGGCCGATCACACGGTCATCCTGGGTTTGCACCACGACGATATCGCCGTTGGTGGCAGGCGGTGCGAGGACTTCACTGGTCACGCGAGCGCGCCATTTCTCTTCACCGGTGCTGGAGTCCAGCGCCACGACTTCGCCCTTGAGCGTGCCGAGCATGACCATGCCGTAACCCACGCCTACGGCGCCGGATACAGGCAATTCGAGGTCTTTCTTCCACTTCACGTCGCCGTTCATGCGATCCATGGAGATCACCACGCCGGTTACGTCAGCGGCCACAATGTTGTCACCGTCGATTGCCGGCACCAGCATGTTGTAGGTCTCGCCCTGGCCATCACCGATGGAGCGGCTCCATTGCTTTTGCAGGACGACTTCTTCCTTGAAGCTGGTCAGCTCGGCCGGAGGCAGTTCTTTTTTACTGTTGCTGCTGCAACCCGCGGCCAGAACGGCCAGAGCCAGCAATGCTGCATGTTTCCAACGGATCACGTCATGCATCCCCTTTGGCCAAGTCGTCCAGCTTGATTTGTAAGCCACCGACCGCCGCTTCATCAGACAGCGCCGCCTTGGCTTTCTTGTACGCAGCATTGGCTTCGTCGGTACGACCCAATTGGACCAACAGGTCGCCCTTGAGCTCTTCGCGAGTGGCTACAAATGCCTTGTCCGCATCGCCGTCGAGCAGTTTGAGTGCTTCGTCAGCCTTGTTCTGTGCCGCCAATACCTGGGCCAGGCGCTGACGCGCGATTTCACCCAGGGTCGGGTTGGTCGGCTTGTCGGCGATGGCCTTGAGTTCTGCGGCGGCGTCATCCAGCTTGCCGGTATCGACCGCGACTTTCGCGACGAACAGGCTGCCGTATTGGGCGTAGGTGCTGCCGCCGAATTCGTTCTTCAACTTGCCTGCCAGGTCTGCAACCTGCGCAGGGTCGGGCTTGCCGTCCGGCGTCAGGGTGGTTTCCAGCAATTGCTGATAAACGATCGAGGCGCCCTGGGACTGGTTGGCCTGATACTTTGTCCAGGCTTGCCAGCCGAACACCACCACTAAAGCCAGCAGACCGCCAGTAACCAGAGGCTTGCCGTTACGCTGCCACCAGTCCTTGAACTCGGCCAACTGCTCATCATCAGTACTCGACACCCCAATACTCCTTAATCGCTAAATTCGGCTGTTCGACAGCTTCAACCCTGCACGACGCAGGTGGCCAAGTGCGCAGCGAGCGCATCAAAGGCAATGTTCTGTTGCTCGCCCTGGCCACGCAGGGGTTTGAAACCTATCACTTGCTGGGCCAACTCGTCATCGCCAAGGATCAGTGCGTACAGTGCACCGCTCTTGTCGGCCTTCTTGAACTGGCTCTTGAAACTGCCTGCGCCGGCATTGACCTGAAGGCGCAGGTTGGGCAACTGGTCACGTACTTTTTCGCTCAGGGCCAGGGCGGCCAGTTCGGCGGCCTCGCCAAAGGCGCACAGGTACACGTCCACCTGACGGGAGATTTCTTCCGGAACCTGCTCCAGGGTTTCCAGCAGCAGGATCAGCCGCTCGATCCCCATGGCGAAGCCCACGCCGGTGGTCGGCTTGCCGCCCATCTGCTCGACCAGGCCGTCGTAACGGCCGCCCGCACACACGGTGCCCTGGGCGCCGAGCTTGTCGGTGACCCACTCGAACACGGTCTTGCTGTAGTAATCGAGGCCACGCACCAGCTTGGTGTTGATCACGAACGGAATGCCGGCCGCGTCCAGACGAGCCTTGAGGCCTTCGAAGTGAATGCGGGATTCGTCGTCCAGGTAATCGGCCATTTTCGGCGCATTGACCAGCACGGCCTGGGTGTCGGCGTTCTTGGTATCGAGGACGCGCAACGGGTTGGTCTTCAGACGACGCTGGCTGTCTTCATCCAACTTGTCCAGATGGGCGGACAGGTACTCGACCAGGGCCACTTTATAGCGGCCGCGGGATTCACTGGTGCCCAGGCTGTTGAGCTCAAGCTTGACCGCGTCGCGGATGCCCAGCAGGCCCCATAGGCGCCACGTCAGCACGATCAGCTCCGCGTCGATGTCCGGGCCGTCGATGTTGAACACTTCCAGGCCGATCTGATGAAACTGGCGATAACGGCCTTTCTGTGGACGTTCGTGACGGAACATCGGGCCGATGTACCACAGTTTCTGCGGCTGGCCAGCACCGGTGAGGCCATGCTCAAGCACGGCGCGCACGCACGCGGCGGTACCTTCCGGACGCAAGGTCAGGGAGTCGCCGTTACGGTCTTCAAAGGTGTACATCTCTTTTTCGACGATGTCGGTCACTTCACCGATGGAGCGCTTGAACAGCTCGGTGAACTCGACGATCGGCATGCGGATCTGCTTGTAACCGTAGTTATCCAGCAGGCGCGCGACAGTCCCCTCGAAGTAGCGCCACAGCGGCGTTTGCTCCGGCAGGATGTCGTTCATGCCACGAATGGCTTGCAGAGACTTGCTCACATCAAATCCTTAAATTCGTTCAATCAGCCGCGAGCGATCAGCGCTGCGTCAGCCGCGACCTTTTCGGCCGCTTTCTCGCGGATCAGCTTTTCCAGCTCATCCACCAGATTGTCATTCGTTAACTTCTGCGACGGCTTACCGTCGATGTAAATCAGGTTCGGTGTACCGCCGGTCAAGCCCACATGGGCTTCCTTGGCTTCACCCGGGCCGTTGACCACACAACCGATCACTGCAACATCCAACGGCACCAGCAGGTCTTCGAGGCGCAACTCAAGGTCGTTCATGGTTTTTACCACGTCGAAGTTCTGCCGCGAGCAACTCGGGCAGGCAATGAAGTTGATACCGCGGGAACGCAAACGCAGGGATTTGAGAATGTCGTAGCCGACTTTCACTTCCTCTACCGGGTCTGCCGCCAACGAGATGCGGATAGTATCGCCAATCCCTTCGGCGAGCAGCATACCGAGACCCACCGCAGATTTCACTGTGCCTGAGCGCAAACCGCCGGCTTCGGTGATCCCCAGGTGCAGCGGCTGCACGATTTCCTTGGCCAGCAGGCGGTAGGCTTCCACCGCCATGAACACGTCGGAGGCCTTTACGCTGACCTTGAAGTCCTGGAAGTTCAGGCGTTCGAGGTGTTCAACATGACGCAGTGCAGACTCGACCAGCGCTGCCGGGGTCGGCTCGCCGTACTTCTTTTGCAGGTCTTTTTCCAGGGAACCGGCGTTGACGCCGATGCGGATCGGGATCCCGCGATCACGAGCAGCGTCCACCACAGCGCGCACACGGTCTTCACGACCGATGTTGCCCGGGTTGATGCGCAGGCAATCGACACCCAACTCGGCCACGCGCAGGGCGATCTTGTAGTCGAAGTGAATGTCGGCAACCAGCGGCACCTTGACCAGCTGCTTGATGCGACCGAAAGCCTCGGCAGCGTCCATGTCCGGGACGGATACCCGAACGATGTCTACCCCGGCCGCTTCCAGGCGATTGATCTGGGCAACGGTAGCGGCAACGTCATTGGTGTCGCTGTTGGTCATGCTCTGTACCGCGATGGGGGCGTCGCCACCCACCGGCACCGAGCCGACCCAGATCTTGCGCGATACGCGACGTTTGATTGGAGATTCGCCGTGCATGACTATTGTCCCAACTTCAGGCGAGCGGTCTCGCCAGTGGTGAACGGCGCTACGTCTACAGGCTGGCCGTTGTAGGCCACTTGCGCGCCACGGGCGAAGCCCAGACGCAGCGTCAAAGGAGGCTTGCCGCCCAGGTCGAGCGTATCGCCCTTACGCTTGAGACCACTGACCAGCACTTTGCCGTTGCCATCGGTGACTTGCGTCCAGCAGTCAGCGACGAAGGTAATTTGTACACGCCCGTCACCGGCGATCAACGCAGGGGTGGTGGGTGGTGAAATCGCAGGGGCTGCCGGAGCGGTTGGCGCCGTAGTCGCTGGCGCCGGGACCGGAGCAGCCGGTGTATGAGCCTGGGCAACCGGAGCCGCGGGCGTGTGAGTTGGCGCGGTCGGTGTCACTGGGGCCGGTACGGCGGCGGTCGGGGCACTTTCCGGCTCGGACGGTTCAGCGGCGGCCGGGGTTTCGGGGGCAGCCTGGCCTTGGGCTACGGCCTGGTCTTCCGGCTCATCCAGCGGATGAATCTGGGTGGTGCCGTCGGCGCTTTCGACTTCGACGTGCTCCATGGCGTTGCTGGTCAGGTCCTTACTGCGCTGGGACGTCTGGTCTTGCCACCAGACGAAACCGCCGCCGATCACGGCGATCAGCAACAACAGGCTGACAATACGCAGGATTGTGTGGGAAACCCGCACCGGTTCTTCGATGCGACCCAGGCCATGCACGTTGCTGCCCTGGGAGTCGGTGCCGGTGAACTGGTCGAACTCCTGGACCAACACGGCCTGGTCGATGCCCAGCAACTTGGCGTAGGCGCGGATATAGCCACGGGCGAAGGTATGCCCAGGCAGCTTGTCGAATGCGCCGGCCTCAAGGTTGCCCAGGGAGGTGGTGGTCAAATTGAGCTTGAGGGCCACTTCCGCCAGCGACCAACCATTGCTTTCGCGGGCCTGACGCAAGGTGTCGCCTGGGTTTACGCGATTAGCTGCTACAACTTCCGGGTGCGCCGCTTTCATCATTGCTCCGACAGGTATTGCTGATATTCCGGCGTACCGGGATAGAGTCGTTCGAGTTGCTGGCCAAAACGTGCGGCCGTGTCGTGTTCTTCATGAACCGTCGCCAGGCGCACGCCGAGCAATAGACTACGTGCATTTTGCCCGCTGAGCAGGCTAAAACGCTCGTAATAGTCACGTGCCGGCACATAATGCCTGTCTTCGTAGGACAACTCAGCCATTTCGAGCAACGCTCGTGGCTGATGGCCGTTCAAGTGCAGGGCTTTTTCCAGCTGCTGGCGTGCGCTGTCGCGCTGGCCGAGGCGCATCGAGGTCACCCCAAGGTTCTCGAACACCCGCGCGCGCTCAGGATAGAGGGTATCGGTACTGGCTTGCTGGAAATAAAGGGCGGCCTGGTCAAAACGCTTTTGCTTGAACAGGAAACTGCCGTAATTGTTCAGCAGTTTCGGATCGGCAGGCCGTGCGGCCAGAGCTTTGTTGAAGTACCGGTCAGCCAGCTCAGGCTCGGCCTGGGCGTGAAACACCAGGGCCAGCGCAGCGTTGGCGTCGGCATCGTCGCTGTCCAGTTCAAGGGCTTTTTTCAACGGCACCTTGGCCTGCTCGCTCATGCCTTGGCGCAGGTAACCCAACCCCAGTTGCACATAGGCAACCCGCGCCTCGTCACGGCCCTTGCCGGTTTGCAAAGGGCTGTCATGGCCCGATGAAACACAACCGGCGGCGAGGCCGGTAACCAGCAAAAGCAGCGCAAGGCGCAAGGGCATAGAGATCCTCTCTCAGATTCGATTCACAGCAATTTGCGGCAGATCGTCGGCGGCGTTCAATTCACGCACGGCGATATAGCGCTCGCTGCGGCGGGTGCGGTCCATCACCTGCCCGACCAATTGACCACAGGCGGCGTCGATGTCTTCACCACGGGTGGTGCGCACGGTGACGTTGTAGCCGGCCTGGTGCAGTTGATCCTGGAAACGGCGAATGGCGTTGTTGCTTGGCCGCTCGTAACCAGAATGTGGAAACGGGTTAAACGGAATCAGGTTGATCTTGCACGGGGTGTTCTTGAGCAGTTCAATCATCTCGACCGCGTGTTCGACCTTGTCGTTAACATCCTTGAGCATGGTGTACTCAATGGTCAGCACACGTTTCTCGCCCAAGGTCGCCATATAACGCTGGCAGGATTCGAGCAGCATCTTAAGCGGATACTTCTTGTTGATCGGCACCAATTGGTTACGCAATGCGTCATTGGGTGCGTGCAGCGACAACGCCAGGGAGACGTCGATGTGCTTGGCCAGCTCATCGATCATCGGGACCACGCCGGAGGTCGACAGGGTCACACGGCGCTTGGAGATGCCGTAGCCCAGGTCGTCCATCATCAGGTGCATGGCTGCGATGACGTTGTCGAAGTTCAGCAGCGGCTCACCCATGCCCATCATCACCACGTTGGTGATGGCACGGTCGACGGTCGCCGGGACGCTGCCAAAGGATTTGTTGGCAATCCACACCTGGCCGATCACTTCGGCGGCGGTGAGGTTGCTATTGAAGCCTTGCTTGCCGGTGGAGCAGAAACTGCAGTCCAGGGCACAGCCTGCCTGGGACGAAACGCACAAGGTACCGCGCTTGCCCTGGGGAATGTACACGGTCTCGACGCAGCTGCCGGACGCTACGCGCACCACCCACTTACGGGTGCCGTCGCTGGAGATGTCCTCGCTGACCACTTCGGGGCCACGCACTTCAGCAATAGCCTTGAGCTTGTCGCGCAGGGCCTTGCTGACGTTCGTCATGGCGTCGAAATCGTCGACGCCAAAGTGGTGAATCCATTTCATTACCTGACCGGCACGGAAACGCTTCTCCCCGATTGAGTCGAAGAATTTTTCCATTTCCTGTTGAGTCAGACCCAGCAGGTTGGTTTTTACAGTCGATGTCGTCATGGATTCACCCTCACTCTTTAAGCCGATGCTTAGCGAGTGGTTACTTCGGTAGCTGCGAAGAAGTACGAGATTTCGCGAGCAGCAGCGGCTTCGGAGTCCGAACCGTGTACAGCGTTGGCGTCGATGGAGTCAGCGAAGTCAGCACGGATGGTGCCGGCAGCGGCTTCTTTAGGGTTGGTAGCGCCCATCAGCTCACGGTTCAGAGCGATGGCGTTTTCGCCTTCCAGAACCTGAACAACAACAGGACCGGAGATCATGAAGGCAACCAGGTCGCCGAAGAAGCCACGAGCGCTGTGCTCAGCGTAGAAGCCTTCAGCTTCAGCCTTGGACAGTTGCTTGAGTTTCGAAGCTACAACCTTCAGGCCGGCTTTTTCGAAACGAGTGGTGATCTCGCCGATGACGTTTTTTGCAACTGCGTCAGGCTTGATGATGGAGAAAGTACGTTGAACAGCCATGGTGTAACTCCAGAAACGGTAATTTACGAAAAATTAAACCCGCGAATTATACGCGGGTTCTTGGGTATTGCCTAACTGCGTAAGGGAGGCGTCAGTCCTGTTCTTCTTTCCAGGCAGTCTGGATAGCTTCCAGGACCTTTTCGCCACCGCGATCGCGCTCATCATCAAAGCCTGGCAAGGCCATGACCATGTCACGCAAAGCAACAAAATTCAGGGAATAGGGATCCATATCCGGGTTGCCGTCGGCCAACAGGATAGCGATCTCTTGCACATCAACCCATTTAAGACTCATGACACTTCCTTGAATCAGTGCGGCGCTTCGGCCGCATGGTTGAGCGAATATTTCGGAATTTCGACGGTAATGTCTTCAGTCCCGACCCTGGCCTGACAGCTTAGGCGAGAAGTGGCTTCCAGGCCCCAGGCGCGGTCAAGAAAATCTTCTTCCAACTCATCGGCCTCTTCCAGGCTATTGAAGCCTTCGCGAATGATGCAGTGGCAGGTGGTGCAGGCACACACACCCCCACAGGCACTTTCGATCTCGATGTGGTTGTCATGGGCAACTTCGAGGATGGACTTGCCGGTCTCAGCCTCAACAACCATACCGTCCGGGCAATGCTCGGCGTGTGGCAGAAAAATGACCTGCGGCATTAATTATTCCTCGATTTCATTCAGGTTGCGCCCGGCCAGTGCGGCTTTTACCGTCTGATCCATGCGGCGGGCAGCAAAGGCGTCAGTGACCTGCGACAAGCGCTTGGTCTGTTGCTCGATGGCGTAACCATCGTTGCCTTTCATCAGTTCGGCCAGTTCCTGCATCTGCAGGTCGATGACCATGCGCTCTTCGGCATCCAGCAGGCGCTCGCCGTCGGCATCCAGGGCGCCCTGCACCGCTTCGAGCAGGCGCTGGGCATCCACTTGTTGCTCGCGCAGTACGCGCGCGACCTTGTCGTCGCCGGCGTATTGGAACGAATCCTTGAGCATCTTGGCGATTTCACCGTCAGTCAGGCCGTAGGACGGCTTGACCTGGATGCTGGCCTCCACGCCGGACGCCAGTTCACGCGCGGCGACGCTGAGCAGGCCGTCGGCGTCGACCTGGAAGGTCACGCGAATCTTCGCCGCACCCGCGACCATGGCCGGGATGCCGCGCAATTCAAAGCGCGCCAGGGAGCGGCAGTCGCTGATCAGCTCGCGCTCGCCCTGCAGCACATGAATCATCATGGCCGTCTGGCCATCTTTGTAGGTGGTGAAGTCCTGGGCGCGCGCGACGGGAATGGTGGTGTTGCGCGGAATCACCTTCTCCATCAGGCCACCCATGGTTTCCAGCCCCAGGGACAGCGGGATGACGTCGAGCAACAGCAATTCGCCGCCATCACGCTTGTTACCGGCCAGGGTATCGGCCTGGATGGCGGCGCCAATGGCGACCACCTGGTCCGGGTCGATTTCCGTCAGCGGCTGGCGACCAAAGGCTTGGGCAACGGCTTCGCGAACCCGCGGCACACGGGTTGAACCGCCGACCATGACCACGGCACCGACGTCTTCCAGCTCGATACCGGAGTCACGCACGGCTCGACGGCAGGCTTTCAGGCTGCGGGCGATCATCGGTTCGATCAGCGAATCGAAGGCTTCGCGAGTCAGCTTGGCACACCAACTGCCGTAGGAAACGTCAACAGAAGCAGCGTCAGTCAGCGCCTCTTTAGCGGCACAGGCCGTTTGCAGCAGGTTACGCTGCTCGCCCGGATCCAGGTCAGCGGACAAGCCGGCGCTGCTGATGATCCAACCCGCGATGGCGTGGTCGAAGTCATCGCCACCCAGGGCTGTGTCGCCACCGGTAGCCAGTACTTCGAACACGCCGCCAGTCAGGCGCAGGATCGAAATATCAAAAGTGCCACCACCCAGGTCGTAAATAGCGACCAGGCCTTCGGCATGCTGGTCCAGGCCATAGGCCACGGCCGCAGCGGTAGGCTCGTTGAGCAGGCGCAACACGTTCAGGCCGGCGAGTTTCGCCGCGTCCTTGGTGGCCTGGCGCTGGGCATCATCGAAATACGCCGGGACGGTGATCACCGCGCCGACCAGTTCGCCACCCAACGTGGTTTCCGCGCGCTGGCGCAGCACCTTGAGGATATCCGCCGACACTTCCACCGGGCTTTTCGGGCCCTGGACGGTGTCGATGAACGGCATATGGGATTCGCCACCGACAAAGCGGTACGGCAGCTGGTCGCCCAATTGCTTGACGTCGGACAGACCACGGCCCATCAAGCGCTTGACCGACAGCACGGTGTTCAAAGGATCGGTAGACGCCGCCAACCTGGCTGACTCACCGACTTCGGTGCGATCAGCGTGATAACGCACGGCGGACGGCAGGATCACCTGGCCATCGGCATCGGGCAGCGGCTCGGACAGGCCGCTGCGCAAGGCAGCAACCAGGGAATTGGTGGTGCCCAGGTCAATCCCCACCGCCAGGCGACGCTGGTGCGGTTGAGGGCTTTGGCCGGGTTCGGCGATTTGCAGTAGAGCCATGGTAATCAGGTCTTATCTGTCTATCAGGCGCGCATCACGGGCAGCACACTGGGTTAATCGTCGAGGCGCTCTTCCAGCTGGCGCACTTCGTAGGTGAGCTTGTCGAGGAACTGCATGCGCCGCATCAGGCGCTCGGCCTGTTCACGTTGCGCTGCATCATCCCAACAGGCTGCGAAGCTTTCGTTGAGTTCATCCTGGGCAATTTTCAGACGACGCTTGAAGACCGCGACACCCGCCACATCGGCTTCGTCCTGCAGGTCTTCGAGTTCTTCACGCCATTGCATCTGCTGCATCAGGAAGTCCGGGTCGTGCACGGTCACTTCCAGCGGCAACTCGCCACCGTTCATCGCGAGCAGGTAACGCGCGCGTTTAGGAGGGCTCTTGAGCGTCTGATAGGCTTCGTTGAGGCTGGCCGATTGCTCCAGCGCCAGGCGCTGCTCACGCTCGGAAGCGTCAGCGAAGCGGTCCGGATGCACCCCACGCGCCAATTCTCGGTAGCGCGTGGCAAGCTGCTCGAGGTCCAGCCTAAAACTCGGCTGCAGCTCGAATAAAGCGAAATGACAAGGAGTACCCACGAATAGCCTCAGATGTTGAAGCTTTCGCCGCAGCCACATTCACCGCGCACGTTGGGGTTGTTGAACTTGAAGCCTTCGTTCAACCCTTCCTTGACGAAATCGAGTTCGGTGCCGTCCAGGTAGGTCAGGCTTTTAGGGTCGATGATCACTTTCTCGCCGTGACTTTCGAACACCTGGTCCTCATCGACCACCTCGTCGACGAACTCCAGCACATAGGCAAGGCCGGAGCAGCCCGTGGTGCGAACACCCAGACGAATCCCCTCACCTTTACCGCGCCCATCCAGGGAGCGTCGCACGTGCCGCGCAGCCGCTTCTGTCATGCTGATAGCCATCGTTGACTCCTTACTCGTCGCCAAATGCTTAGATCAAGCCTTTCTTCTGCTTGTAGTCGCGAACGGCCGCCTTGATGGCGTCTTCAGCGAGCACGGAGCAGTGGATTTTCACTGGCGGCAGGGCCAGTTCTTCGGCCAGCTGGGTGTTGCTGATAGTCACAGCCTCATCCAGGGTCTTGCCTTTCATCCATTCGGTCGCCAGGGAGCTGGAGGCGATCGCCGAACCGCAACCGTAAGTCTTGAACTTGGCGTCTTCGATAACGCCAGCGTCGTTGACCTTGATCTGCAGGCGCATCACATCGCCGCACGCCGGAGCGCCGACCATGCCGGTGCCGACATCAGGATCTTCCGCGTTCATCTTGCCGACGTTGCGCGGGTTTTCGTAGTGGTCGATGACCTTTTCGCTGTAAGCCATGGTACTGAATCCTCACTCATCAGGGCCGCTCTGGAACCCTGTAGAAACGCCTGCGTTTTCCGCCACGTTCCTACAGAGCTTGGGTGGCGGCTTCTATAGTTAGTGTGCCGCCCACTCGATCTTGGAAATATCGACACCGTCTTTGTACATGTCCCACAGCGGCGACAGGACACGCAGCTTGTTGACGGCTTCGCAGACCTTCTGCGCGGCGTAGTCGACTTGCTCTTCGGTGGTGAAGCGGCCGAACGTAAAGCGGATCGAGCTGTGTGCCAGTTCGTCGTTGCGGCCCAGGGCGCGCAATACGTACGAAGGCTCAAGCGAAGCCGAGGTGCAGGCCGAACCGGATGAAACCGCCAGGTCCTTGAGCGCCATGATCAGCGACTCGCCTTCGACATAGTTGAAGCTCAAATTCAGGTTGTGCGGTACACGGGCAGTCATGCTGCCGTTGATGTACAGCTCTTCAAGGTTCTCGACCTGCTTGTAGAAGCGATCGCTCAGGGCCTTGATACGTACGTTTTCGGCAGCCATGTCTTCCTTGGCTACGCGGAAGGCTTCGCCCATGCCGACGATCTGGTGGGTCGCCAGGGTGCCCGAACGCATGCCGCGCTCGTGACCGCCGCCGTGCATGGTGGCTTCGATGCGCACGCGTGGCTTGCGGCTCACGTACAGGGCGCCGATGCCTTTGGGGCCATAGGTCTTGTGGGCCGAGAACGACATCAGGTCGACTTTCAGCTTGGACAGGTCGATGTCGACCTTGCCGGTGGACTGGGCAGCGTCGACGTGCAGCAGGATGCCCTTGGAGCGAGTCAGCTCGCCGATGGCCGCGATGTCGTTGATGGTACCGATTTCGTTATTCACGTGGATCACGGAAACCAGGATGGTGTCTTCACGCAGCGCGGCTTCGATCATCGCCGGTGTGACGATACCGTCGGTGGTTGGCTCGAGGTAAGTAACCTCGAAACCTTCACGCTCCAGTTGGCGCATGGTGTCGAGGACAGCCTTGTGCTCAATCTTGGTGGTGATCAGGTGCTTGCCTTTGGTCGCGTAGAAATGCGCCGCGCCCTTGATAGCCAGGTTGTCGGACTCGGTGGCACCGGAGGTCCAGACGATTTCACGCGGGTCTGCGCCAACCAGGTCAGCAACCTGGCGACGAGCGTTCTCGACCGCTTCCTCGGCTTTCCAGCCGAAAACGTGGGAACGGGAGGCCGGGTTGCCGAAGTTTCCGTCGACCAGCAGGCATTCGCTCATCTTTTGCGCGACACGCGGATCAACCGGGGTGGTCGCTGAATAATCAAGGTAAATCGGCAATTTCATGGACTTTCTCCTAAATCAGGCTGGCTGGCGTGCCGTTAGCTCTTCGGCTGTCACTCGACGGCGGACGCTTCGATCTTGTCCAGACGCGGCGCCTTGGTGTTGCAACGGCGCTGGTCCTGACGCTGGGCTACTTCTTGCACCTCACGGCGAGTCACAAGATCAGCCAAGCTGATACCACTCAAAAACTCATGGATCTGCAGGCTCAAGTCACACCACAAGTGGTGCGTCAGGCAGGTGTCGCCGGCGTGGCAGTCACCCAGGCCCTGGCACTTGGTCGCGTCGACGGACTCGTTGACCGCGTCGATCACCTGGGCCACCTGGATGCCCTGCATGTCGCGGGACAGCTGATAACCGCCGCCCGGCCCACGCACACTGGAGACCAGATTGCTGCGGCGCAGCTTGGCGAACAGCTGCTCAAGGTAGGACAGGGAAATGCCTTGGCGCTCGGAGATATCGGCCAGGGACACCGGCCCAGTTTGCGCGTGCAAGGCCAAGTCAAGCATGGCGGTCACCGCGTATCGGCCTTTTGTAGTCAGTCTCATGGACAAGTACCAAGGTGTTTCAGAATGGGAGCAAGTATGCGATTCCCGAGTATTTAAGTCAACTATAAGACCTAGTACTTTAGTCAGGATTACCCGTAAAAAGGGCGCGCGAATCATAGCAGGATGGGGCAGGGACGAACAGCGGCAGCGGGGCGATGGTTCGATATCGAGACGAATGGAGATCAAATGTGGGAGGGGGCTTGCCCCCGATAGCGGTGGATCAGTCAATATATTGGGTGACTGACAGATGGCCATCGGGGCAAGCCCCCCCCTCCCACACGGGCCTAGCAGCAAATGTGAAATCTCAGCCAGCCTTGGTGGCGGGCTCACTCTTGATCTCGGCGAAGTCCTCTTCGCGCAGCTCAGGCAGGTCTTTCGCACAGTAGCTGCTGCCCAACTCCTTCAGCGCGCCGCACATACCGTCCAGCTTGCCGTCCACCGCTTGCAGGTGGTCAAGCAACTGACCGATGGCGCGCGCCACCGGGTCGGGCATGTCTTCGCTGACACCGTAGGCATCGAAACCGATTTTCTCGGCCATGGCCTTGCGCTTGGCTTCCTGCTCATCGCCCACGTCCGGCTTGACGATGATCCGCCCCGGAATCCCCACTACAGTGGCGCCGGCCGGCACGGCCTTGGTCACCACGGCGTTGGAGCCGACCTTGGCGCCAGCGCCTACGGTGAACGGACCAAGCACCTTGGCGCCCGCACCCACCACCACACCATCCTCCAGCGTCGGGTGGCGCTTACCCTTGTTCCAACTGGTGCCGCCCAATGTCACGCCCTGGTAGAGGGTCACGTCATCACCGATCTCGGCCGTCTCACCAATGACGATGCCCATACCGTGATCGATAAAGAAGCGACGTCCCACCTTGGCACCTGGGTGAATCTCGATCCCGGTCAACCAGCGGCCGAAGTTCGACACCAGCCGCGCCAGCCATTTCCAGCCCATATTCCACAAAGCGCCGGACAGGCGATGGATCCAGATCGCGTGCATGCCCGGGTAGCAGGTCAGCACTTCAAAGGCGTTGCGCGCCGCCGGATCACGATGGAAAACACTCTGGATATCTTCTCGCAAACGCTCGAACATTTTTAATCCTTCCGCTTAAGAAGCTCGCCACGGGCCGCTTTCTGGGTTTCCGTGAGAATGCCACGCAATATATTCATTTCCGCCCGGCTGACCGAGCTGCGCCCGTACAGGCGGCGCAGGCGCGCCATCAAGTGTCGAGGCTTTTCCGGATCGAGGAATTCGATGGCCACCAGGGTTTGCTCCAGGTGCTCATAGAACCGCTCCAGCTCGTCCATGGTGGCCAGTTCGCCACTCTTGGTCGACGCCACTTCATCCTTCTCTACCTTGCTCGGCTGGCCTTCAGCGGCCAGCCAGGCCATGCGCACTTCGTAACTCAACACCTGCACCGCTGCTCCGAGGTTCAGCGAACTGAACCCAGGGTCTGATGGAATGTGCACGTGATAATGACATCGTTGCAGCTCTTCATTGGTGAGGCCGGAGTCTTCACGGCCGAATACCAGGGCGATTTCAGCACCGCCGGCCGCCTCTTCCACCACCTTGGTACCGCACTCACGCGGATCCAGCAGCGGCCAGGGGATGCGGCGGTCACGGGCACTGGTGCCAAGCACCAGGTTGCAGCCGACCAAGGCGTCTTCCAGAGTGGCGACCACCTGGGCTTTTTCCAGGATGTCATTGGCGCCGGATGCGCGGGCATCGGCCTCGTGGTGCGGGAACACGCGCGGCTCGACCAGCACCAGGCGCGTCAGCCCCATGTTTTTCATGGCTCGCGCCACCCCGCCGATATTGCCGGGATGACTGGTATTGACCAAGACGACACGAATGTTTTGCAGCAAGGTAGGCGCTCTCGGACACGGGAAAGGGGAGCAAATCTTACAGAACAGCCTAAGGTTATGCCATGAAAGCTAACGTCGTCCTTCACCTGAAGAAAGTTTCTGCTAGAATGCTCGGCTTTCTTTAACAACCTTAGGTGACACATCCATGCAGCCCATGCTGAATATCGCGCTGCGCGCCGCCCGCAGCGCCAGTGAATTGATCTTCCGCTCCATCGAGCGCCTGGATACCATCAAGGTCGACGAAAAAGACGCCAAGGATTATGTGTCCGAGGTGGATCGCGCCGCCGAACAGAAGATCATCGACGCGCTGCGCAAGGCCTACCCTACCCACGGCATCCTCGGCGAGGAAACCGGCCTGCACAAAGGCAGCGGCGAAGGCGAAGACTACCTGTGGATCATCGACCCACTGGATGGCACCACCAACTTCCTGCGCGGCATCCCGCACTTTGCCGTCAGCATTGCCTGCAAATACCGTGGCCGCCTGGAACACGCTGTAGTACTCGATCCTGTTCGCCAGGAAGAATTCACCGCCAGCCGTGGCCGTGGCGCCCAACTGAACGGTCGTCGCCTGCGCGTCAGCGGTCGCACCAGCCTGGACGGCGCCCTGCTGGGTACCGGCTTCCCGTTCCGTGACGACCAGATGGACAACCTGGAAAACTACCTGGGCATGTTCCGCGCCCTGGTTGGCCAGACTGCCGGCATCCGTCGCGCTGGCGCGGCCAGCCTGGACCTGGCCTATGTGGCTGCCGGTCGTTTTGATGCGTTCTGGGAGTCGGGCCTGTCCGAGTGGGACATGGCTGCAGGCGCCCTGCTGATCCAAGAGGCCGGCGGCCTGGTGAGCGACTTCACTGGCGGCCATGACTTCCTGGAAAAAGGCCACGTCGTTGCCGGCAACACCAAATGCTTCAAGGCCGTACTGACGGCGATCCAGCCGCACCTGCCGGCTTCGCTGAAGCGCTAAGCGAGCGAGCAAAAAAAAAGCACCCTGCGGGGTGCTTTTTTTATGCCAGGGATTTGCTTGATGTGAGCTTAAATACCAACAACACCACAAATCAAATACAAGAGAAGACTTACTGCTGGTTCTGGCCCAGGACGAGACGCCCTTCCTTGTCGACTGGAATCTGGCCGCCCGGATCACGATCCATGCGCACCGAACCTTCCTTGCCATCCAAGGTGTAACGCACGTCATAGCCGACGACCTTGTCACTGATGTCGTTGACGGTGTTACAGCGAGTCTGGGTGGTGGTATAGGTATCGCGGTTCTGCATGCCTTCCTGAACCTTGTTACCGGCGTAACCACCACCGACCGCACCGGCCACAGTGGCCAGCTTTTTGCCGTTACCGCCACCGACCTGGTTACCCAACAGGCCACCGGCCAGTGCACCTACCACGGTACCGACGATCTGATGTTGATCCTGCACCGGCTTCTGCCGGGTCACTGCGACGTCCTTGCAGACTTCACGAGGTGTTTTAATCTGGGTTTTCACCGGCTGCACCGCCAGCACTTGCGCATACTCAGGGCCGCTTTTTACCAGGCTGTAGGTGGCAACAGCACCCCCGGCAGTTACACCGACAGCACCCAATACCGCACCAACCAGTAACGACTTGTTCACGTTGAACCTCCTGACCATCACAAACGGACCGAAAGATCCGCGCTATACCCAGCCTTGGAGCAAAAAAAAAGGCACGAGTTCAATACTCGTGCCCTTTTTGTAACAGCAGATCAACAAGCGCCCATCAAGGACGATCGTCGACCTCTTTGCCAGTGGCGGCAGGAGGGATCAGGTCTTCGCTGTTGAGGTTCAGCCAGATCAGCACCACGTTGGCGATGTAGATCGACGAGTAGGTGCCCGCCAGGACGCCGATGAACAGAGCCAGGGAGAAGCCCCACAGGTTGTCGCCGCCGAAGATCATCAGTGCCGCGATCGCCAGCAAGGTGGAGATCGACGTCGCCATGGTCCGCAGCAGGGTCTGGGTGGTGGAGATGTTGATGTTCTCGATCAGCGATGCCTTGCGCAGTACGCGGAAGTTCTCACGAACCCGGTCGAATACCACAATGGTGTCATTGAGGGAGTAACCAATGATCGCCAGTACGGCCGCCAGCACGGTCAGGTCGAAGGTGATCTGGAAGTACGCCAGGATACCCACGGTCACGATCACGTCGTGGATCAGCGACACAATGGCGCCGACACCGAACTTCCACTGAAAGCGGAAAGCCAGGTAGATCATGATGCCGACCAGCGCCATCAGCATGCCGAGGCCGCCCTGGTCGCGCAGTTCTTCACCCACTTGCGGGCCCACGAACTCGACGCGCTTGACCGACGCCGGGTTGTCGCCACCCACCTTCTGCAAGGCCTCGGCTACCTGGTGACCCAGTTGCGGGTCTTCGCCAGGCATGCGCACCAGCAGGTCGGTGGTCGCACCGAAGCTCTGCACGATGGCTTCGTGATAGCCGGCCTTGACCAGCTCACTGCGCACCAGGGTGACGTCGGCAGGCTTCTCGTAGGTCAGCTCGATGAGCGTACCGCCGGTGAAGTCCAGACCGTAGTTCAGGCCCTTATGGAACCAGCTGAACAACGCCAGAACGGTAAGGAGCACGGTGACGCCGAACGCAATGTTGCGAACGCCCATGAAGTTGATTGTACGTAACATGGCAGCCCCTTAAATCCACAACTTCTTGAAGTCACGCCCGCCAAAGATCAGGTTGACCATTGCGCGGGTCACCATGATGGCCGTGAACATCGAGGTAAAGATACCGAGGGACATGGTTACCGCAAAACCCTTGACCGGGCCGGTGCCCATGGCAAAGAGGATCCCGCCGACCAGCAATGTGGTCAGGTTGGAGTCGAGAATCGCGGTAAATGCCCGGCCGAAGCCTTCGTTGATTGCACGCTGTACGGTCATGCCGGCGGCGATCTCTTCACGAATCCGCGAGAAGATCAGCACGTTGGCGTCTACCGCCATACCCATGGTGAGTACGATACCGGCGATACCTGGCAGGGTCAGCGTGGCGCCCAGCAGCGACATCAGGGCCAGCAGCATCACCATGTTGCCCGCCAGGGCCACGGTGGCAATGATGCCGAAGAAGCGGTAGATGGCGATGATGAACAGCGACACGAACAGCATGCCCCACAAGGCCGCGTCGATACCCTTGGTGATGTTGTCGGCACCCAGGCTCGGGCCGATGGTACGTTCTTCAGCGAAATACATCGGCGCAGCCAGGCCGCCGGCACGCAGCAACAGGGCCAGCTCCGAGGATTCGCCCTGGCCGTTCAGGCCGGTGATGCGGAATTGAGCACCCAGCGGCGACTGGATGGTCGCCAGGCTGATGATCTTCTTCTCTTCCTTGAAGGTCTGCACCGGTACGTCTTTCTCGACGCCGTTGACCATTTGCTTGGTGTAGGTGGTCACCGGGCGCTGCTCGATGAAGATCACCGCCATGCTGCGACCCACGTTGCTGCGCGTGGCGCGGCTCATCAGTTCGCCGCCGTGGCCATCCAGGCGGATGTTCACTTCAGGGGTACCGTGCTCGCCGAAACCGGCCTTGGCGTCGGTCACCTGGTCACCGGTGATGATCAAGCCACGCTCGATCAGCGCCGGAGGACGGTTGCCTTCACGGAACTCGAACTCTTCGGAAGTTGCGCGGGAAGCACCCGGCTCAGCCGCAAGACGGAACTCCAGGTTGGCGGTTTTACCCAGGATACGCTTGGCTTCAGCGGTGTCCTGCACGCCCGGCAGCTCAACCACGATGCGGTTGGCGCCCTGACGCTGAACAATCGGCTCGGCCACACCCAGCTCGTTGACGCGGTTACGTACCGTGGTCAAGTTCTGCTTGATGGAGTATTCGCGGATTTCCGCGATCTTGGCCGGGCTCATCGCCAGACGCAGTACCGCCTGACCATTCAGGTCGGCCGGTACGATGTCGAAATCATTGAAGTTCTTGCGGATCAGCGCACGGGCCTGTTCACGGGAAGCTTCGTCAGAGAAGCCCAGCTGGATGGCACCGTTGAGCTGCGGCAGGCTGCGATAACGCAGCTTCTCTTTGCGCAGCAGGCTCTTCACGTCGCCTTCATAGACCTTCAGGCGTGCGTCGAGGGCTTTGTCCATGTCGACTTCCAGCAGGAAGTGCACACCACCGGACAAGTCCAGACCCAGCTTCATCGGGTGCGCGCCAATGCTGCGCAACCACTGCGGGGTGGTCTGTGCCAGGTTCAGCGCAACGACGTAGTCGTCACCCATGGCCTTGCGTACGACATCTTTTGCCGGCAATTGGTCTTCTTGCTTGGTCAGGCGCAACAACCCGCCCTTCGCACCAGCTGCCAATGTTGCCGCTTTAACCTGGATACCCGCGTCGGCCAGTGCCTTGCTCGCGCGTTCCAGGTCAGCCTGGTTGACCTGCAGCGAAGTGCTGGCGCCAGTGATCTGGATCGCCGGGTCATCAGGGTAAAGATTGGGAGCGGAATAAATAAAACCGATCGCCAGCACCGCCAGGATCAGTACGTATTTCCACAGAGGGTATTTGTTCAGCATCACGCCGCCCGCTTATAACGCGGGGCGCCTTGCGCGCCCCGTCGATTGGTAAAGGTTGGAACTTAGATCGCTTTGAGCGTGCCTTTTGGCAGCGTGGCGGCGATGGCGCCCTTCTGGAACTTCATTTCCACGGTGTCGGAGACTTCCAGAACCACGAAAGCATCGGAAACCTTGGTGATCTTGCCCGCGATACCGCCGGTGGTCACGACTTCGTCGCCTTTCTGCAGGCTGCCCAGCAGGTTCTTCTGCTCTTTGGCACGCTTGGCCTGTGGACGCCAGATCATCAGGTAGAAGATGACCAGGAAGCCGACCAGGAAAATCCACTCGAAACCACCGCCCATAGGGCCGGCAGCAGCAGGCGCAGCGGCGTCAGCCATGGCGTTAGAGATAAAAAAGCTCATTTAGCACTCCAGTTGCAAATAGTGAATCTTAGGGTCGGAAAACTCAGTCCAAGGGCGGCACAGGGAGCCCGCGCTTGGCATAGAAGGCATCGACGAAGGCGGCCAATGTACCCTGTTGAATAGCCTCGCGCAAACCAGCCATCAGGACTTGGTAGTGACGCAAATTGTGGATGGTATTCAACATGCTACCCAGCATTTCCCCGCATTTGTCCAGATGGTGCAGATAAGCACGGGAGAAGTTCTGGCAGGTGTAGCAATCACAGGTGGGATCCAGCGGCGAATCATCATGGCGATGGAACGCGTTACGGATCTTGAGCACGCCTGTATCGATGAACAGATGCCCATTGCGGGCATTACGGGTTGGCATCACGCAATCGAACATGTCCACACCGCGGCGCACACCCTCTACGAGATCTTCGGGTTTGCCAACGCCCATAAGGTAACGAGGTTTGTCAGCGGGCATCAGGCCTGGCAGGTAGTCCAGTACCTTGATCATCTCGTGCTTCGGTTCGCCCACCGACAGACCGCCGATGGCCAGGCCGTCAAAACCGATCTTGTCGAGGCCTTCCAGCGAGCGCTTGCGCAAGCTTTCATGCATGCCGCCCTGGACGATACCGAACAGCGCCGCGGTGTTGTCGCCATGGGCATTCTTCGAACGCTGGGCCCAACGCAGGGACAGCTCCATGGAAATCCGCGCGACGTCTTCATCGGCCGGGTACGGCGTGCACTCGTCGAAAATCATCACGATGTCCGAGCCCAGGTCGCGTTGCACCTGCATGGACTCTTCCGGCCCCATGAATACCTTGGAACCGTCCACCGGAGAGGCGAAGGTCACGCCCTCCTCCTTGATCTTGCGCATGGCACCCAGGCTGAACACCTGGAAGCCACCCGAGTCCGTGAGGATCGGGCCCTGCCACTTCATGAAGTCATGCAGGTCGCCATGCTTCTTGATCACTTCAGTGCCTGGACGCAGCCACAGGTGGAAGGTGTTGCCGAGGATGATCTCGGCGCCGGTGGCGACGATGTCACGCGGCAGCATGCCTTTGACGGTGCCGTAGGTGCCCACGGGCATGAATGCCGGGGTCTCTACCGTACCGCGCGGAAACGTCAGGCGGCCGCGACGGGCCTTGCCGTCGGTGGCGAGCAATTCAAACGACATACGACTCATAGTTGTTCCTCTGGGCCGCGCGGCGCCGGATTACGGGTGATAAACATCGCATCACCGTAGCTGAAAAAACGGTATCCATTGTCGATGGCTGCTTTATACGCCGCCATTGTTTCGGGATAACCCGCGAAGGCCGACACCAGCATCAACAGCGTGGATTCCGGCAAATGGAAGTTGGTCACCAGGCAGTCGACCACATGGAACGGCCGGCCTGGGTAAATAAAGATATCGGTGTCGCCACTGAACGGTTTGAGCACGCCATCACGCGCCGCGCTCTCAAGGGAGCGCACGCTGGTGGTGCCCACCGCAACCACCCGCCCGCCGCGCGCCTTGCAGGCGCTAACTGCGTCCACGACGTCCTGGCTGACTTCCAGCCATTCGCTGTGCATATGGTGGTCTTCGATGTTATCCACACGCACCGGCTGAAACGTGCCGGCCCCCACGTGCAGGGTCACATAGGCGGTCTCGACGCCCTTGGCGGCAATCGCATCCAGCAGCAGCTGGTCAAAATGCAGCCCGGCAGTCGGCGCGGCAACCGCACCGAGGCGCTGGGAATAGACCGTTTGATAGCGCTCACGGTCCGAGTCTTCGTCCGGGCGGTCGATATAAGGAGGCAACGGCATATGGCCGACACGCTCCAGCAACGGCAAAACCTCTTCTGCGAACCGGAGTTCGAACAGCGCATCATGACGCGCCACCATCTCGGCTTCACCGCCACCCTCGATGAGGATGCTCGAACCCGGTTTCGGCGACTTGCTGGAGCGTACATGGGCCAGCACACGATGGCTGTCCAACACCCGTTCCACCAGAATTTCCAGCTTGCCGCCGGATGCTTTCTGGCCAAACAGCCGTGCCGGGATGACCCGGGTATTGTTGAACACCATCAGATCGCCCGGACGCAAATGCTCAAGCAAATCAGTGAATTGACGGTGTGCGAGGGTGCCGCTGGCCCCGTCCAGGGTCAGCAGTCGACTGGCGCGACGCTCGGCCAAAGGGTGGCGAGCAATCAGCGAATCCGGGAGTTCAAAAGTAAAGTCAGCAACGCGCATGATGGGGTTCGTCTAGCAGGGCCGGGAAGTCTAGCGGAAATAGTGAAAATAGACCATGAAACGTGATTGACCAACGGTAATCTCATCTCTATACTTCGCCGCCATTGAGCCCTGATGGCGGAATTGGTAGACGCGGCGGATTCAAAATCCGTTTTCGAAAGGAGTGGGAGTTCGAGTCTCCCTCGGGGCACCATCTTAAAGAAAGACCTTGAATTTCAAGGTCTTTTTTTTCGTCTGCAGAAAAGCGCCCTGAGGCCGCGACAGCCCCAGAGAGCGAGATAGTGCGACTCCCCCTCAACCCCCATCATAAAGTCCAGCAGGCCCACTCACAGGCCTTGCGAGGACACTAAAGCGACCCTTGGTTACCCCTGGACCTACCCAAAGTACTGCTAGCACTTCGAGCGGAGATCCTGTTTCCTTTAATGGGCATGGACTTTAGCACTGAAGACCCTGCCGAGGCGCCTCTTCGCACTTTCCGAGCGCCCAAAACAAAACCCCATCTGCTTTCGCAAATGGGGTTTCGGAATTTAATCTTGACGATGACCTACTCTCACATGGGGAAACCCCACACTACCATCGGCGATGCATCGTTTCACTGCTGAGTTCGGG